>NZ_JBFPKN010000001.1:0-857796 GCF_040948805.1 Paraburkholderia sp. BR13439
AGGGCGAAGTGAAGATGGAAAAGAACTACACGCTCGAAGAACACGAGGTCCGCGACGGGTTCGTGCTGACGTGTCAGTGTCATCCGGTGAGCGAGAAGGTCGTCGTCAGTTACGACGAACGATGAGCCTGGAGCTTTCGTGGCCAGGGTATGGACTCGCTTCGTGTAACGGCCGGCGCCGCTTTCGGCCGTTTCGCGATCCGCTTACACTAGGGGCCGCTCATCGATTGGGACGTCGGTTTCCAGTCGGCGAGCCGCCTCTTTTTGTTACAGCTGCAAGCGTCACAGCAAGCCCTTGCCCATGAGCACGATTCACCTCACCAACGGCGACGTCGCCGCCGAGTCGCTGCGTAGCGCGCTGGCCCTGGCGGGCCGCGACGATCGCGTGCAGCCGTTGCGCGACGATCTGGCGGTCGGCCCGCTACGCGGCGTCGACGACGCTCCGTACGTGCGCGCCGACTTCTGGGAACGCGTCACCGCCGACACGCAGCGCGACTTCGTGCGCGAGTTCCGCGAACAGGCCGCAGTGCTCGACGGCCTCTCGAACGACACCGCGAATCTCGTTGTGTGGCACGCCGAAAGCGCGTCCGATCAGCTGATGCTGCGCCGTGTCTGCTACCTGGTGCGCAACAGCCCGCAGCGTTTGAACGAAGTGCGTCTGTCGATCGCCGACCTCGCCGGCCGCGCCGATCCGCAAGCGTGGGCGCATACGCGCAAGGACCACGCGACATCGGTCGGCATGTTTGCGCGGGACGTATTGCAGGCACATTTGCCGGACGCCGCGCCGATTTCCGTGCTGCGCATCAGCCGGCTGGCGCTCGAATGGCAGGAGGTCAAGCAGGCGAACGGCGAGACGCGGCGCTGGCGTGACAATACCTTCACGAACGGCAGCTTTGCCGAACTCGACACGCTGATCCTCGAACGCGCAAGCGACGACTGGCAGCCCGCCGCGCGCGTCGCCGCCTATGTTATGACCGCCGAACTGTGGTATCTCGCCAGCGACAGCATCGTGCTATGGCGCATGCGCGAACTCGTGACGCAACGACGCATCCACCTGCGTGGCGACGCGAACGAATGGCGCTCGCTCGAACTGCGCGCGGCGTCCGCTCCCTGCTCACCCCAATAAGATAAAACAGACAACTATGGCCCGCACCCGAGCCCCCGACCACGAAACCCAGCGCGAGCAGATTCTCGAACTGGCCGCCGCGAAGTTTGCGCAGACCAGCTACCCAAGCACGTCGATGGCCGATCTCGCCGCGGCGAGCGGCACCTCGAAGGCGCGCCTCTATCACTATTACGAGAGCAAGGAAGCGATCCTGTTCGACCTGCTCGATCGCTACACGAAGCGGCTGATGCTGATCATCGCCGAGGTGGAAGGGTCGAGCCAGCGCCGCGAACTGAGCGAGCGCGAAACCTTCGCGGAGCTGATCCGCGCGTTCCTGTCCGAGTACGAGACGTCGCACAGCCGGCACGTCGCGCTGTTGAACGATGTCAAGTATCTGGTCGATTCGCAGCGCGAGATCATCCTGAACCGCCAGCGCGACGTGGTCGCCGCGTTCGCGCGGCAACTCGCGCGCGCCTACCCCGAACGAGCGACGCGCGACAACCAGACCGCGCTGACGATGATGGTGTTCGGCATGATCAACTGGACCTTCACGTGGCTCAAGCCGGACGGCCGCATGGGTTATAGCGAGTTTGCCGAACAGGTGGTCGGCATGGTCGACCATGGTCTCGGCACCGCGCCGGTCAAGTGAGACGACGGTCCGAACCGGCGCCTTAGATGATGCAAAGCAACAACATTCCTACGAAATATGTCAGCCCCGGGATGCATGCGGCATGGTGTCCCGAACGTGCGTTCATTTTTTATTTCCTTTAAAAATCAAACAACTAAATTTAGGGCTCCAGCGTTCCAGGTAATCACGTCAATTTTTGATACGGGTTTTCCCTAGTGAATGGCTTGGGTTTCCGCTAAAATCGGTTTTGCGGTGCACAACACCGCCTGATTAAAAGGAGAACCCGACCATGAACACGCTGAGCCTTCGCACCACCGAGCCGATCGCGCCGAACGACCGCGCGTCGCTGTCTGCTGGACGCGCGCACGTTCTGGTCCGAGAACTCACCGCGGTCGATCGCGAACGCCTGCTCACGCACTTCCTCGCGCTCGACGAAGAAGACCGACTGCTGCGCTTCGGCCAGGTTGTGCCGAACCGCGTAATCGAAAACTACGTGCGCACGATCGACTTCACGCGCGACACCGTGTTTGGCGTGTTCAACAGCAAGCTGGAACTGAGCGGCGTAGGCCATCTGGCCTACCTGCCGGCCGAAGGCAACAAGCGCACTGCCGAATTCGGCGTCTCGGTGCTCGAAAGCGCGCGTGGCATCGGTATCGGCTCGAAGCTGTTCGAGCGCGCCGCGATCCGCAGCCGCAACACGCATGTGACGACGCTCTACATCCACTGCCTGGCGCGCAACTCGACCATGATGCACATCGCCAAAAAGGCCGGCATGAAGATCGAATACGCGTACGGCGAAGCCGACGCCTATCTGACGCTGTCGCCGGCAGATCAGTCGAGCATCCTCGCGGAAATGCTGCAGGAGCAGGCCGCTGTGTTCGACTACGCACTCAAGCGCCACGCGCGCCAGGCATCGCGACTGTTCGAGTCGTTCATGCCGGTGGCTGTCGCTGCCTGAATAATCGCTACGGGGAATTGAGACTGGGGCGGCCGCAAGGTCGCCCTTTTTTCTATCCGTACCAAATCAACGCCATGCGCAGGGCGTGACGCGTGAAGCCTACAAAATGGGCAGCGCTGTCGTTTCCTTGATTTTTTCGAGCGAAAAGCTCGATTTCACATCGATCACCGATGGATGCCGCAGCAATTGATCCTGGACGAAGCGCGAAAAGTGCGCCATGTCCTCGACCTGGACGCGCAGCAGGTAATCCATCTCCCCCGTCATCGCGTGACACGCGACCACTTCGGGCCACGTCTGCACGGCCGCGCCGAACAGATCGGCGTGGGTGGCCTCGCCATGCGGACTGAACGCGCGACCGCCGCCCTTCTCCAGCCGCACGTTGACATACGCAAGCAGGTCGAGTCCGAGACGCTGCGCGTCGAGTAGCGCGACGTAGCCGCGAATCACGCCGCTCTCCTCGAGCCGGCGAATCCGCCGCAGGCACGGACTCGGCGACAGATTGATCCGTTCCGCTATCTCCTGATTCGACAGCCGGCCATTTTCCTGAAGGATCGCCAGAATGCGTCGATCGATCGCATCTATCTCGCTATTAGCCATGTTCTGCCACGTCTCGCTCGAATGGAGCCATAAAGTAGCTCGAGAATAGCGACGCACGATTAAGTTCGCAAGTTCTTGCCTCCATCACAGTTCTACACTTGCCCTATCCGGTCGCGCTCAGCCGACCGTCCCGCGCGCTCACCGCCAGCGCGCCTCGGCAACCCCCTTGCATGGGATTGGAGACAGACAATGCAGGTTTCTACTTGGGAAAATCCGGTCGGCACCGACGGCTTCGAATTCATCGAATACACGGCGCCGGACCCGAAAGCGCTCGGCAAACTGTTCGAACGGATGGGTTTCACGGCCGTCGCGCGACATCGTCACAAGGACGTGACGCTGTATCGTCAGGGCGACATCAATTTCATCGTCAACGCGGAGAAGCATTCGTTCGCGCAGCGCTTCGCGCGCTTGCATGGCCCGTCGATCTGCGCGATTGCGTTTCGCGTGCAGGACGCCGCGAAGGCTTACGCTCAAGCGCTCGAAAAAGGCGCGTGGGGATTCGACAACAAGACCGGCCCGATGGAGCTGAACATCCCGGCGATCAAAGGCATCGGCGATTCGCTGATCTATTTCGTCGACCGCTGGCGCGGCAAGAACGGCGCCGCGCCGAACAGCATCGGTGACATCGACATTTACGACGTCGACTTCGAACCGCTTCCCGGCGCGAACCCCAATCCGGTCGGCCACGGCCTGACCTATATCGATCACCTGACGCACAACGTGCATCGCGGCCGCATGCAGGAATGGGCCGAGTTCTACGAGCGCCTGTTCAACTTCCGCGAGGTGCGCTACTTCGACATCGAGGGCAAGGTGACGGGCGTGAAGTCGAAGGCGATGACCTCGCCTTGCGGCAAGATCCGCATTCCGATCAACGAGGAGGGCTCGGACACGGCCGGTCAGATCCAGGAATATCTGGACGCGTACCACGGCGAAGGCATCCAGCACATCGCGCTCGGCACCAGCGACATCTACCGCACCGTCGACGGCCTGCGCGCGTCGAACATTTCGCTGCTCGACACGATTGACACCTACTACGAACTCGTCGACCGGCGCGTGCCGAATCATGGCGAGCCGCTCGAGGAACTGCGCAAGCGCAAGATTCTGATCGACGGCGCGCCGGACGATCTGCTGCTGCAGATCTTCACCGAAAACCAGATCGGCCCGATCTTCTTCGAGATCATCCAGCGCAAGGGCAATCAGGGCTTCGGCGAGGGCAACTTCAAGGCGCTGTTCGAATCGATCGAGCTCGACCAGATTCGCCGCGGCGTCGTGCAGGACAAGACCTGATCGCGGTGACTCGCGCCTGATCGGCGTGCAACGAAAAAGGGCGAGGATCGCAGGATCCTCGCCCTTTTTCGTTGCACGCCGCCGCTTCTTCGAAACGGCGGCCGGTTGTCACAAGACGCGCGCGATGTGGCGCGTCATGAATTCTGCCTGTACTCATTGCTGCCGGTCGCACCGTCGATCGTTCCGACCTGCGCCGGCGCTACCTGCGCCGTGCGAACGATCGCGTTCGACAGCGCCCCCGTGCTGCCCGGATTCGAGTGCATCGGCGCGCTCATCGCGAAGAATGCGGCGGAAACCATCAGGAACTTCTGGATGTTTCTTGTGTTCATGCGTACTCCTTTTCTAACTGCCCTGCTGTCCAGAAGCTGCGCAAAATGCGCAGCGATCGGCATCGCTCGCAGGTCGGGGATTAGACAGTGGTTTTCACTGCGGTTCCGCACATTTGTAGGTTTTACAGCTTGTTACATGCGCAAGCACAACCCAACTCGATTCCGCGGAAAATCGGCGCCAACTGTGACAACGCGCGGCCAACTTGCAGCGAAACCATCTGAATCAGACTCCGCGCGGGCGATTTTTGATCCGCTGCGGCGGGTTTCCACCAGTGCTACCATCGCTTGAAACCCGTCAATATGACGACCCCGGCCCCAGCATTCACGAGATGCCGGGGGCCAGAAAAGTTTTGGTGATCCCAAGCTGAAGTGGAGGAGTACACATAATGAATGCCCCGCTAGACGCAGGTCAGCGAGCCTCGCTCGAAGCCGCGTTGTCTTCCGTCACGCTCGACGACAAATACACCCTCGATCGCGGCCGCGCTTACATGAGCGGCATCCAGGCGCTGGTGCGTCTGCCGATGCTGCAGCAGGAACGCGACCGCGCCGCTGGCCTCAATACGGCCGGCTTCATCTCCGGCTACCGCGGGTCCCCGCTCGGCGGACTCGACCAGTCGCTGTGGAAAGCCAAAAAGCATCTGTCCGCGCATCAGATCGTGTTCCAGCCCGGCGTCAACGAAGACCTCGCGGCCACCGCCGTGTGGGGTTCGCAGCAGGTCAACCTGTACCCGAGCGCCAAATACGACGGCGTGTTCTCGATGTGGTACGGCAAGGGCCCCGGCGTCGACCGCTCCGGTGACGTCTTCAAGCACGGCAACTCGGCCGGCTCGTCGCGGCACGGCGGCGTTCTGGTGCTCGCCGGCGACGATCACGCGGCCAAATCCTCGACACTCGCGCACCAGTCCGAACACATCTTCAAGGCGTGCGGGCTGCCGGTGCTGTTTCCGTCGAACGTGCAGGAATATCTGGACTTCGGCCTGCACGGCTGGGCGATGAGCCGCTATTCGGGCCTCTGGGTCGCGATGAAGTGCGTGACCGACGTGGTCGAATCGTCCGCATCGGTCGATATCGACCCGCACCGCACCAGCATCATCCTGCCGGAAGACTTCGTGATGCCCGATGGCGGGCTGAACATCCGCTGGCCCGATCCGCCGCTCGTGCAGGAAGCGCGTCTGCTCGACTACAAGTGGTACGCGGGCCTCGCCTACGTGCGCGCGAACAAGCTCGACCGTGTCGAAATCGATTCGCCGCACGCGCGCTTCGGCATCATGACCGGCGGCAAGGCCTATCTCGACGTGCGTCAGGCGCTGACCGACCTCGGTCTCGACGACGAAACCTGCTCGCGTATCGGCATCCGGTTGTACAAGGTCGGCTGCGTGTGGCCGCTCGAAGCGCAAGGCGCGCAGGCCTTCGCGCGCGGTCTCGACGAAATTCTCGTGGTCGAGGAAAAGCGCCAGATCCTCGAATACGCGATCAAGGAAGAGCTGTACAACTGGCCCGACGCGCAGCGCCCGCGCGTGTTCGGCAAGTTCGACGAAAAGGACGGCGCCGGCGGCGAATGGTCGGTGCCGATGGGCAACTGGCTGCTGCCGGCGCACTACGAGCTGTCGCCTGCGATCATCGCGAAGGCAATCGCCACGCGGCTGGACAAGTTCGATCTGCCGTCGGACGTGCGCGCCCGGATCGCCGCGCGCATCGCGGTGATCGAGGCGAAGGAAAAAGCGCTCGCGCGGCCGCGCGTCGAAGTCGAGCGCAAGCCGTGGTTCTGCTCGGGCTGCCCGCACAACACGTCGACCAATGTGCCGGAAGGCTCGCGCGCGATGGCCGGCATCGGCTGTCATTACATGACGGTCTGGATGGACCGCAGCACCAGCACGTTCAGCCAGATGGGCGGCGAAGGCGTCGCGTGGATCGGCCAGGCGCCGTTCACGAACGACAAGCACGTGTTCGCCAATCTCGGCGACGGCACCTACTTCCACTCGGGGCTGCTGGCGATTCGCGCGGCGATCGCGTCGAAGGCGAACATCACCTACAAGCTGCTGTACAACGACGCGGTCGCGATGACGGGCGGCCAGCCGGTCGACGGCGTGCTGACCGTGCCGCAGATCACGCACCAGCTCGCCGCTGAAGGCGCGGCGAAAATTGTCATCGTCACCGATGAGCCGGAGAAATACGCGGCGAACGTCGGCCTCGCGCCCGGCGTCGACATTCATCACCGCGACCAGCTCGACGACGTGCAGCGCCAGTTGCGCGAGATTCCCGGCACCACGATCCTGATCTACGACCAGACCTGCGCGACCGAAAAGCGCCGTCGCCGGAAGCGCGGCGCGTATCCCGATCCGGCACGGCGCGTCGTAATCAACGAGGCGGTGTGCGAAGGCTGCGGCGACTGCTCGGTGAAGTCGAACTGCCTGTCGGTCGAACCGCTCGACACCGAGTACGGCACGAAGCGCCAGATCAACCAGTCGACCTGCAACAAGGACTTCTCGTGCGTGAACGGCTTCTGCCCGAGCTTCGTCTCCGTTGAAGGCGGCCAGTTGCGCAAGCCGAAGGCGGCGTCGGGCGCCGGCGCCGAAATGCCGCCGGTGCCGGACCCCGAGCTGCCGTCGATCGAGCGTCCGTACGGCGTGCTGGTGACGGGCGTCGGGGGCACCGGCGTCGTCACGATCGGCGCGCTGCTCGGCATGGCCGCGCATCTCGAGAGCAAGGGCGTCACCGTGCTCGACGTCACCGGCCTCGCGCAGAAAGGCGGCGCCGTGATGAGCCACGTGCAGATCGCGAACCACCCGGCCGACATCCATGCGACTCGCATCGCGATGGGCGAAGCGAGCCTCGTGATCGGCTGCGACGCGATCGTGACCGCCAGCGACGAGTGCGTGTCGCGGATGCAGGCGGATCGCACGCGCGTGGTGCTGAACAGCGCGCACACGCCGACCGCCGAGCTGATCAAGAATCCAAACTGGCGCTTCCCCGGCAGCAGCACCGAAGCCGACGTGCGTGCCGCGGCAGGCGACGACAACGTCTCGGCCGTCGACGCGAATCACTTTGCCGTCGCTCTCCTCGGCGACGCGATCTACACGAACCCGTTCGTGCTCGGCTACGCGTGGCAGCGCGGCTGGGTGCCGCTCACGCACGAGTCGCTGATTCGCGCGATCGAGCTGAACAACGTGCAGGTGGAGAAAAACCGCGCCGCGTTCGAATGGGGCCGGCGTGCCGCGCACGATCTGGCCGCGGTACGCAAGCTCGCGCAATCGCAGGGACGCGGCGAGACGGCCGACAACGCAAGCGGCAAGATCATCGCTCTGCATACGCCGAAGGCGCTCGACACGCTGATCGACAAGCGCGCCGACTATCTGACCGCCTGGCAGAACAGTGCGTACGCGCAGCGCTATCGCGCGCTGGTGTCGCAGGTGCGGGTCGCGGAAGAAGCGCTCGATTCCGCCGACGGCCAAATGCCGCTGACCGAAGCGGTCGCCAAGAACCTGCACAAGCTGATGGCGTACAAGGACGAATACGAAGTCGCGCGTCTCTACAGCGACCCGGCGTTCATCGAAAAGCTGAACGCGACGTTCGAAGGCGACTGGAAGCTGCATCTGCATCTCGCGCCGCCGACGCTATCGAAGAAGGACGCGCACGGCCATCTGGTGAAGAAGAAGTACGGTCCGTGGATGTTCCGCGCGATGCACGTGCTCGCGAAGCTCAAGTTCCTGCGCGGCACCGCGCTCGACGTGTTCGGCAACACCGAGGAGCGCCGCACCGAGCGCGCGCTGATCGGCGAATACGAGGCATTGGTGCGTGAATTGATCGGCGGGCTGACTGCGCAGAAGCGCGATCTCGCGGTCGAGCTCGCGAACCTGCCCGACGGCATCCGCGGTTATGGGCACGTGAAGGAGAACAACCTGAAAGGCGTGCGCATCAAGTGGAACGAGCTGCTCACGCGTTGGCGTTCGTCCGATGCAGGCAAGACGACGCAGCACGCGGCCTGATCGACTCTGGCAGTTGAACTGAAATGCGGCGGTCTTCACGGACCGCCGCTTTTTTTCGGGCGCAAAAAAAGCGCCACGGAACCGCAATTCCGTAGCGCCTTTACCGAAGCCGTCGCGCGCGCGTTACTGCCGCCCCCGCTTCAACCCCGCGCGATGCACGTTACTTCGCGTTCACCGACTTGCGCGCGTTAGCCGAAGCGACCGCCGTCATATTGATGATCCGGCGCACGGTCGCGGCCGGCGTCAGGATATGCACCGGCTTTTCCGCGCCGAGCAGGAACGGGCCGACCGTCACGCCCTCGCCGCCCACCACCTTCAGCAGGTTGTACGCGATGTTCGCCGCTTCGACGTTCGGCATGATCAGCAGGTTCGCTTCGCCGGCGAGCGTCGTGCCCGGGAACGCGGCCTTGCGGATGGTCTCCGACAGCGCCGCGTCGCCGTGCATTTCACCGTCGATTTCGAGCGACGGCGCGCGTTGCGTGATCAGCTTGCGCGCCGCGGCCATGCGCTGCGACGACGACGACGGCGCGCTGCCAAAGTTCGAGTTCGACAGCAGCGCGACCTTCGGCGTGATACCGAACTTCTCGATTTCGCGCGCGGCGAGCATCGTCATGTCGGCGAGCTGCTCGGCGGTCGGCACTTCGTTCACGTACGTGTCGCAGATGAACAGGTTGCGGCCCGGCAGCATCAGCAGGTTCATCGCGGCGAAGTTATCGACGTTGTCGGCCTTGCCGAGCACCTGCTCGATGAAGTTCAGGTGCGTGTGGTACTGGCCGATCATGCCGCAGATCATGCCGTCCGCATCCCCGAGATGCACGAGGATCGCGCCGATCAGCGTGTTGAACTTGCGCATCGCAGCCTTCGCGACGTCGGGCGTCACGCCTTCGCGCGCGCCGATTTCGTGATACGCCTGCCAGCTCTTGTGATAGCGCGGATCGTCTTCCGGATCGACGATCTCGACGTCTTCGCCGCACTTGAGCTTCGAGCCCATCTTCTTCAGACGCATCTCGATCACCGACGGACGGCCGACCAGGATCGGCTTCGCGATCTTTTCAAGTAGCACGAACTGCGCGGCGCGCAGCACGCGCTCGTCTTCGCCTTCCGCGAACACGATGCGCGCCGGTGCCGACTTCGCCGCCGCGAAGACCGGCCGCATCACCATGCCCGAGCGATAGACGGTCGCGCCGAGCTGTTCGCGGTACGCGTCCATGTCCTGGATCGGACGGGTCGCGACGCCCGAATCCATCGCGGCCTGCGCGACGGCCGGCGCGATCTTGATGATCAGACGCGGATCGAACGGCTTCGGAATCAGGTATTCGGGACCGAATTCGAGCGAGTGGCCTTCGTAGGCCTTCGCGACCTCATCGCCCTGGTCGGTTTCCTCGGCCAGTTCGGCGATCGCGCGCACGCACGCGAGCTTCATTTCTTCGGTGATCGTCGTCGCGCCGACGTCGAGCGCGCCGCGGAAGATGAATGGGAAACACAGCACGTTGTTGACCTGGTTCGGATAGTCCGAACGGCCGGTCGCGATGATGCAGTCCGGGCGGACCTTGCGCGCTTCTTCCGGACGGATTTCCGGCTCGGGGTTCGCGAGCGCGAGAATCAGCGGCTGCGAGCCCATTTCGGCGACCATCTCCGGCTTCAGTACGCCGGCGCTCGAGCAGCCGAGGAACACGTCGGCGCCACGGATCGCGTCGGCGAGCGAGCGCGCTTCGGTGTGCGCCGCATAGCGTTCCTTCGACGGATCGAGGTTGCCGCGCCCTTCGTAGATCACGCCCTTCGAGTCGGCGACGATAATGTTCTTCTTCGACAGACCGAGATTGACGAGCAGATCCAGGCACGCAATGGCGGCGGCGCCCGCGCCAGAACAGACCAGCTTCACTTCGGCGAGCTTCTTGCCGACCACTTTGAGGCCGTTCAGGATCGCCGCCGACGCGATGATCGCGGTGCCGTGCTGATCGTCGTGGAAGACCGGAATCTTCATACGTTCGCGCAGCTTCTTCTCGATGTAGAAGCACTCGGGCGCCTTGATGTCCTCGAGGTTGATGCCGCCGAGCGTGGGCTCGAGCATCGCGATCGCCTCGACGAGCTTGTCCGGATCGGATTCGGAGAGCTCGATGTCGAACACGTCGATGCCGGCGAACTTCTTGAAGAGACACCCCTTGCCTTCCATCACCGGCTTCGCGGCGAGCGGGCCGATATTGCCGAGACCGAGCACCGCGGTGCCGTTCGTGATCACGCCGACGAGGTTGCCGCGCGACGTGTACTTCTGCGCGTCGAGCGGCTCCTCGTGGATCGCCATACAGGCCGCGGCGACACCCGGCGAATACGCGAGCGACAAATCCAGCTGATTCGACAGCGGCTTGGTGGGCGTCACCGAAATCTTGCCAGGTTTCGGATTCTGGTGATATGCGAGAGCGCTTTGCTTGAGTTGTTCGTCCATTTCTAGGCCTGCGAGACGTAAGTGATTGGGCCCGGCGCCCCACACCGTTGCGGCGTTTTCATCTGTCGAATGGATAGCCGACCGAGGCGGTTTTCGCACGCGCCCGGCAAGGCGCGATGACTTACCTCGACGAAGACGGGACGATGCGGAGTGCTTCGCGGGTCGATCAGTGTACACCCCGGAAGTGTCGATGCACTGAGTGGTTAACAGAACCCACCATTGGCGAAACAGCCACTACAAATGCGGAGTCGCTGCACCTGACAGTGTTTTTCCGCCCATTGGCGGCGGCACGCTCAGTCGAGCTCGGCGCCGCGTCGCTCAGGGATCAGAAGTAGTGTCGCGAAGATGTCGAGCAGGTAAATCGACGCGAGCAGCGCGAGCGCCGCGCCGAACGAGTAGCGCGCCGCCAGCGCGCCCACCACCACCGGCCCAAAGCCGCCCACCGCGCGGCCGGCGTTGAACAGCACGTTTTGCGCGGTGGCGCGCGCATCGGTTGGATAGAGCTCCGAAATCAGCGCGCCATAGCCGCCGATCATGCCGTTCACGAACACCCCCATCGCCGCGCCGCCGATCAGCAACGCCATCGGCGTCGTCAGTTGCGCATATACGAACACCATCACGACTGCGCCCGCCTGGTAGAACAGGAACGTCGGCTTGCGGCCGAAGCGGTCGGCGGCAATGCCGAATAGCCAGATGCCGGCCGCCATGCCGAGAATCGTCGCGGCGGTCCATAGCCCCGATTTGGTCAGCGAATAGCCGAAGGTCTTCGACAGATAGCTCGGCAGCCAGATCATCAGCCCGTAGTAGCCGAAGTTCTGCACCGAGCACAGGATCATGACGCCGAGGCTCGCGCGCGTCGTGCGTGCATCGACGAACAGCAGTTTCAGCGGCAGCTTGCGCATGCCGCGCGCGACGCGTTGGTTGAAAAGCGCCGGCTCCTCGACGCGGCGCCGCACGAAGAACGACACGACCGCCGGCAACAGCCCGAGCGCGAACATGCCGCGCCAGCCGATCACCGGCAGCAGGAGCGGCGTCAGCAACGCGGCCGCCAGCACGCCGAGCTGCCAGCCAAGACCGACATACGACGACACCCGCGCCCGCTGCGACGCCGGCCACGCTTCGGCGACCAGCGTCATGCCGATGCCGAATTCGCCGCCCAAGCCGACGCCGGCGATGGTCCGGTAGATCAGGAGGTCCGTGTAGCCCTGCGCGAGCGCGCACAGGCCGGTGAACACCGCGAAGATCAGGATCGTCCACGTCAGCATGCGCACGCGGCCGAAATAATCGCTGAGCACGCCGAACAGCACGCCGCCCGCGACCGCGCCGATCAGCGTCCATGTAACCAGCGCGCCGGCCTGCGACGAGCTCAGATGCAGGTCGGCGGCGATCACCGGCAGCATGAAGCCGAGGATCAGCAGATCGAAGCCGTCCATCGCGTAGCCCAGCACCGACGCGAGCAGCGCGCGGCCCGCATGGCCCGGCTTGACGGCAAAACGGGTTTCGGTGGCAGAGGCTGAGGCGGATGGAGCGGCGTTCATTCAAAGCATTCCGTTGGTCTGGAGGCGGCTGCGTGGGTTGCCACCCGGGAAAGTCGCGTGAGTGTAAAGGCGGCCTCAGCCGGTCACAAGACGATGCACGCGCCGAAGCGCCCACCGGGGACGGCGGCGCGTACGACGGCCTCCTCGGTGGGACCCATTTCAGGTAAAATAACGGCCCACGCGCGCAGCAAAAGCCGGTCTTTGCTCTTCCCCCGGCCGCGTATCCCGCCCAGCATGGCGCGGCATACCCCGCTTGCTGCGCCACCGGGCCCGGCGCCCGCTTCTCCCCCGCTCACTCCGAAGGATCCGCCCATGACAGGCTTCGATCGCCAGACGATCTCCGACACCACCGCCAAAATGCTGCTCGAAGTGCAAGCAGTGCATTTCAACGCGGAGAAACCGTATATTTTCACGTCCGGCTGGGCGAGCCCGGTGTATATCGACTGCCGCAAGCTGATCTCGTATCCGCGCGTGCGCCGCGGCCTGATGGAAATGGCCGAAGCGACGATCCTGCGCGACGTCGGCTATGAGCAGATCGACGCGGTCGCCGGCGGCGAAACCGCGGGTATCCCGTTCGCGGCATGGCTGTCCGACCGCCTGATGGTGCCGATGCAGTACGTGCGCAAGAAGCCGAAGGGTTTCGGCCGTAACGCGCAGATCGAAGGTCTGCTGACCGAAGGCCAGCGCGTGCTGCTCGTCGAAGACCTGACGACCGACAGCCGCAGCAAGATCAACTTCATCAACGCACTGCGCACCGCCGGCGCGACGGTGAACCACTGCTTCGTGCTGTTCCACTACAACATCTTCAAGGAAAGCGTGTCAGTGCTGAAAGACATCGACGTCGATCTGCACGCGCTCGCCACGTGGTGGGACGTGCTGCGCGTAGCGAAGCAAAACAACTACTTCGACACGAAGACAATCGACGAAGTGGAGAAATTCCTGCACGCGCCGGCCGAATGGTCCGCGGCGCATGGAGGTGCGACGTCTGCGCCGCAATAAAGCCATCGCGGTAAAGCATTGACAATAAAAACGTAGCCGCTTTATGCGAATTGAATAAGAAAGCCGCCTGTCGCGAAACAGGCGGCTTTTTTTATCGCCGATTGCATATTGCCGATTACCTTTCGCCGATTACGCGGCGGACGAAACGAGGCGCGATATCAGGACTCGTTCGCGATGTTCCTGGCCGCGTTCGACGACAGATTCAGCAAACCATTGCTCTGTGCATACTGGAATAGTTGGGAGTCGCGATCGATTCCGAGCTTACGCATGGCTGCATTTTTCTGCGTGCTGATCGTCTTGATGCTGCGATTCAAACGCTCCGAAATTTCCTTGATCGTCATACCCGATACGAACAGCCGCACGACTTCGAGTTCGCGCCTCGACAGCTTCGAGTCGTCGCGCTTGCCGGCCGAATTGACCCGCAACCCTTCGAGCACCGCCTTCACCGACGGACTCATATAGGTCATGCGACGGCCGACGTGCTGTACCGCAAGCGCAATATGGCTTAGATCGTCCGACTTGTTCACGACCGACGTCACGCCAAGCTCCTTGAGCCGTTTCAGTAAGGCGGCGTTCTCGAGCATGGTGAGCACGACAATGGGCAGGTTCGGAAAATTGCGGCGCAAATAGTCGATCAGTTGCAAGCCATCGCCGTACTGACCGCCCGGCATGGCCAGGTCGGTGACGAGCACGTCGCATCCGGTGGATTGCAACAATTTGATGAGTTCAGTCGACTGTCTTGCGCGCCCAACGACTTGCATACCGGGAAATTTGTGAAGCGCATTTTCGGCACCAAACAGAATAACCGGATGATCGTCTGCCACCACGACCCTGAGTGAAACTTGCATCGTCCTCCTCTGGACGGATAAACCGGTCTCTTCTAACACTTCTTTCGACGCTCGCTATTTAAACGAGATAAATACAGCCAGGGTCGCCCGATAATCCTCTTACTATAGCTGATTTCCTATCTGCTAATTCCGCGGGACGCGAACAGATTGCGTCGCAGAGCTAATCAGCGCTGGTGTTAGACTTTATTCGACCTTGGGGCACAATTCAGGACAACGACCATCGCGAGGACCCGCGCCTCGCGCCCTGACAGGAGAACCGGCATATGCGCGTGCGTTGCCTGGTTGTTTCGTTGGCTTCATCCCGGTGGCATCGATCGCTCGCCGTCGGTGCGATGCTCGCACTATTGGCGGCGCATAGTGCCGGTGCCGGCGCCGACGAGCCGTTCACGCTGACGAGCGCGAGCGTGCGCGCGGGCGGCGCCGTGCAGAATGCGCAGGTGTTCGACCAGAGCGACTGCAAGGGCGGCAACCGGTCACCGCAGCTCTCATGGCGCGCCGCACCGGCCGGCACGCGCGGCTTCGCGATCACGATGTTCGACGAGGACGCGCCTGGGCGCGGCTGGTGGCACTGGGCGGTCGCGGGCATCCCAGCCACGGTCGATGGCCTGCCCGAGAATGCCAGTTCGTCCGGTTTCCTGCGCAAGCTCGGTGCGGTCGAAGCGCGCAACGACTTCGATACGGACGGCTATGGCGGCCCGTGCCCGCCGCCCGGCAAACCGCATCGCTATATCATCACCGTGTACGCGCTGAACTCGGCCGATCTGCGTCTCGCGCAAGGGCGTCCCGCGTTGATGTTCGATCACGAGATCGGCACGGCCGCGATCGGCAGCGCGAAGCTGGTGGTCAATTACGGGCGCTAGTGGCGGCCAGCGCGGTCGTCATGGCGCGCCGCCGCGCCGCATCGCGTTTCGTCTCCCATCACCTTCCGGGTCGCCTTGCTGGAGCAGTCCATGTCGAAGATCGTCATCGTTTATCACAGCGGCTACGGCCATACGAAGAAGGTCGCCGAAGCCGTGCTCGCGGGCGCGCTCGAAGCCGGTGCGCACGCGAAGTTGATGCCGGTGGGCGACCTCGACGACGCCTCGTGGGACGAACTCGCCTCGGCCGACGCGCTGATCTTCGGCGCGCCGACCTACATGGGCGGCCCGTCGGCCGACTTCAAGAAGTTCGCCGATGCGAGCTCGAAACCGTGGTTCGCGCAGGCGTGGAAAGACAAGATCGCGGCCGGCTTCACGAACTCGGCGACGATGAACGGCGACAAGTTCTCGACGATCCAGTACTTCGTCACGCTGGCGATGCAGCACAGCATGATCTGGGCGGGCACCGGCATGATGCCGTCGAACACGAAGGCCGCAACGCGCAACGATCTGAACTTCGTCGGCGGCTTTACCGGCCTGCTCACGCAATCGGCGGCCGATGCGTCGCCCGACGAAGCGCCGCCGCCGGGCGATCTCGAAACCGCGCGCCTGTTCGGCGCGCGCATCGCGGGCGTCACCGCGCGCTGGATCGCGGCGCGCGGTTGATGGCAGAGCGGCCTGAACGGCGCCGAAGCGGCGTCGCGCCGCATCTGTAGTGCATCTTCGGTCATCAGCCCGCATTTGCCGCACAACGGGTCACGCCGATGTCACGTTGCGCGGGCATCGTCGTTTTTTCGCGCTGCACCGCACGGTCGCGGCGATGACGTCTTAAAATAACGTTCCGGCGCGGCGTCGCGCCCCGTTTCCAGCGAGTGAGAGTGAGATGAGCACGAAAGTTTTTGTCGACGGACAGGAAGGCACGACCGGCCTGAAGATTTTTGAATACCTGTCGCAGCGCGCCGACGTCGAAATCCTGCGTATCGAAGAAGCGAAGCGCAAGGACTTGGACGAGCGCCGTCGTCTCATCAACGCATCGGACGTCACGTTCCTGTGTCTGCCCGACGTCGCCTCGCGCGAATCCGCTTCGCTCGTCGAGAACGACCGCACGGTGCTGATCGACGCGAGTACCGCATTCCGTACCTCGCCCGACTGGGCCTACGGCCTGCCTGAGTTGGCCCGTTCGCAGCGCGAGCGGCTGCGCACCGCCAAACGCATCGCCGTGCCGGGCTGCCACGCCTCGGCGTTCGTGCTCGCGATGCGCCCGCTCGTCGAAGGCGGCGTCGTCGCGCCCGAGTTCGCCGCGCACGCCTACTCGATCACCGGCTACAGCGGCGGCGGCAAGAAGATGATTGCCGACTACGAAGCCGGCGGCAACGACAGGCTGAAGAGCCCGCGCCCGTACGCGCTCGGCCTCACGCACAAGCATCTGCCGGAAATGGCCGCGCATACGGGCCTGAAGTCGGCGCCGATCTTCACGCCGATCGTTGGCGACTTCTACAAGGGCCTCGCGGTCACCACGTACTTCTCGCCGGGCCAGCTCGCGAAGAAGACGACACCGCAGGACGTGCAGGCTCTGTTCGCCGAGTACTACGCAGGCGAAGCATTCGTGCACGTCGCACCGTTCGACGCCGACGCGAACCTCGACACCGGCTTCTTCGACGTGCAGGCGAACAACGACACCAATCGTGTCGATCTGTTCGTGTTCGGCAATGAGGAGCGCTTCGTGACCGTCGCGCGTCTGGACAATCTCGGCAAGGGCGCGTCGGGCGCGGCGATCCAGTGCATGAATCTCGCGATCGGCGCGACCGAAGACAGCGGTTTGAAACGCTAAGCGAGTCGACCCGCGAGCCTCGCTGCGAGCCTACGAAAAAGCCAGCCGGTCTACAAAGACCGGCTTTTTCGTTTTAATACCGCGAACCCGGTCACTTCCTTCGTGGCCGCGTCGTATAAGTTCTGAGCTTGATTTTCCGCGGTCGCGGCGGTGGTGTTTTGCGCACACGCGGCGAATTCCAGGCAAAAAAAAGCCCGCCTAGGTTGGCGGGCTGAATCCATATCAGAGGAGACATGGAGGAGACAAGACGTACTATAGCAAACCGCTTGGTGCGTTGCAACATGCAAATTAGGGTTGACCCTCGATGTTGCAAACATACAACGGCCACACAAACACGCTTCAGTTTCCCCTTGTCTGCCAGCAGGCGCGGTGCTCAGTGCCGCACCAGCGCCATCATCGCGCCGAAACCCACGAATACACCACCCGTCAGCCGGTTGAACATCCGCGCGACGCTGCGGCTCTTCAGCTTCGCGCCGATGCGTGTACCAAAACCCGCGTACACCAGATACCAGCTGACCTCGATCAACGCGAACGTCGCGAGCAGCACGCCGAACTGCGACAACTTCGGTTCGGTGGCATCGATGAATTGCGGCAGCAGCGCGGCCGCGAACAGAATCGCCTTCGGATTGCTGCTCGCGACCAGAAAGCCGTTGCGAAACAGCGCGAAGCGCGAGCGCGCGGGCCTGACCGCCAGGTCGTCGACGGTTTGCGCGGCGGCTTCGTCAGCCGGCGCGCGCCATGCCTTGATGCCCAGATACACGAGGTAGGCCGCGCCGATCATGCGCAGTGCGTTGAACATGGTCGGCCATGCCGCCAGAAACACGCCGAGTCCCGCCGCCGATACCGCCAGCATCAGCACCAGCGCCGACAGACAGCCGGCCATCGTCGCGCTCGCGCGGCGCAGACCGTGCTGGGCGCCGTGCGTCATCACGAGCAGCATGTTGGGACCGGGAATCGCGGAAACGACGAAAACGGTGGCGACGAACAGCCACCAGGTATGCAGAGTCATCGAGGTCGGGTGTAGGGAAATCGGGCGGCCATTATGCCTTGCCGCCCGGCATGACTCCATGCGGTCACATTGGGTCGATCGCTCCCGTGCGGCGATCGACGGCCACGATCAACGGCCGGCGCGCCGCGCGGCCACCTGGCCCAGCACCGCGAAATCCTTCTCGCCGTCGCCGTGCGCGATCGCCTCGATCAGGCTGTCGCGCACCACGCTTGCGACCGGCATCGGCGTCGTCACCGCATCGGCGGCGGCGAGCGCGAGGCGCACGTCCTTCAGTCCCAGACGCGCCTTGAACAGCGCCGGTTCGAAGCGCTGCTCGGCGATCAGCTTGCCGTAGCCCGAGTACACCGGCCCCGGGAACAGGCCGCTCGTGATCACATCGAGGAAGTCCTGCATTCCGACGCCGTGGCCCGTCACGAGCGCGGCCGCTTCGCCGAGCGACTCGATCGCCGCGCCGAGCATGAAGTTCGCGGCCAGCTTCATCACGTTCGCCTGCTGCGGCAGCGAGCCGATGCGCCAGGTCTTCTGGCCGAGCACGTCGAAAATCGGCTGGATCCGGTCGATCGATTCGGCCGGGCCGCCCGCGACGATCGTCAGCTTGCCCGCCGCCGCGACGTCGGGCCGCCCGAGCACCGGCGCGGCCACATAGTGCACGCCGCGCGACGCGTGCGCGGTCGCCAGTTCCTCGGCGAGCGCCACGGAAATCGTCGCCATGTTCGCGTGGATCAGCCCGCGCGGCGCATGTTCGAGCAGCGACGCGGTGATGACTTCGCGCAGCGCGGCATCGTCGGCGAGCATCGAGAACACGGCGTCGCCCGCAAACGCTTCAGCCGGCGTGGCGACCACTTGTGCGCCCAGCGCGGCCAGCGGCTGAGCCTTCTCCGGCGAGCGGTTCCACACGCGCACCTGGTGCCCGGCTTTCAGAATGTTTGCAACCATCGCGGCGCCCATCTCGCCGAGACCGATAAAACCGATGTCCATCTATCGCTCCGTCTTCTAAAGAAACCGAAGTAAAGCACACTCATGCGACACGCGCAGGACAACCCGCAGCCCTAGCGGTGCGATACTGCAGGCATGGTCACTGCGACATTCCGCTTCTACGAGGAGCTGAACGACTTCATCGCCCGGCCGCTGCGCCGGCGCGCGTTCACCTGCGTCTGCGCGCGCGACGCGACGACCAAGCACATGATCGAAGTGCTCGGTGTGCCGCATACCGAGGTCGAGCTGATCCTCGTGAACGGCGAGTCGGTCGGTTTCGATTATCCGCTCGCCGACGGCGACCGCGTCGCGGTCTATCCAAAGTTCGAGGCGCTCGACATCCAGCCGCTGCTGCGTGTGCGCGAGCGTCCGTTGCGCGTGATGCGCTTCATCGCCGACGCGCATCTCGGCGGCCTCGCGCCACTATTGCGGCTTGCGGGCTTCGATACGCTGTACGACAACCACTTTCCCGACGCCGATATCGAGGCGCTCGCCGCCACGCAACAGCGCATCGTGCTAACGCGCGACCGCGAGCTGCTCAAACGCCGCAACATCACGCATGGCTGCTATGTGCGCGCGCTGCGGCCGCGCGAGCAGTTGCGCGAAGTGTTCGAGCGGCTCGATCTCGCGCGCAGCGCGCAACCGTTCCGGCTATGCCTGGTATGCAACGCGCCGCTGCGCCGAATCGGGCGCGAGGAAGCCGGCCCGCGTGTGCCGCACGGCGTGCTGCAGCGGCATAGCCGCTTCGTCACCTGCGATGTATGCGGACGGGTGTTCTGGGAGGGCACGCATTGGCAGAGAATGCGCGCGTTGATGGACAGCGTCTCCGTCAGCGCGCGGGAGCGAGTCGGCTGACGTCGCGCGCTTGCGTACAATGCGGGTTGATCTATTTGGCAGAGGCCTTTCCGATGGCGATGAAAAAAACCGACCTTGAAAAGAACAAGGCGCTGAAACTGGGCAACGCGATGAAGCAGGCGGCCGCGAACCGCGGCGGCAAGAACGCGGCGACCGAGCCGAAAGTCGACCGGCGCGAGCAGCGCAAGCTCGATCAGGCGCAAGGCCTCGTCCCGTTTGCGTGCAAGCTCAATAGCGGGCTGGTGGAAGAATTGAAAACGCGCGCCGCCACGCATCCGGACGGCCTGAACGGTTTGCTCGATGAAGTGATCCGGCGCGGGCTCGCGGGCTGATCTTCCCGCGCGCAATATTCGCCGCAAATGCAAAAAGGCCAGAGCTCGCGCTCTGGCCTTTTTGCTTGCAACGCATCCGCCTTCACCGGCTGCATCGACCGGCAAGCGGCCCGGTGCAGCGGTATGGGACGCCCGACGAGCGGGCGTCGGCTTAGTTCTGCGTGCCCTTGTCGTTCGTGCCAGCGGCCGAAGCTGCAGCGGAAACGTGTGCCTTCTTGCCGTGGGTCTTCAGTTGCTTGATGTGGTGCTTCTTCGGTGCGCTTGCTGCTTCCGTAGCTGCGGCATCCGATGCCTGTGCGAAAGCCTGAACGGAAACGAGTGCGATCGAAGCGGCTGCGAGCGAGACGATAACTTTTTTCATGTGTTGATCCCCAAACCAGACGACCTAGTCAATGTGAATGAATACAACAGCTGCACGGTAGAGCGGGCCGGACTTCGAGGCGCCTTGTGCTCCCCGCGGGAGAGTATTACCCAAGCGTAGGCGGTTTGTCATGCGCAAAACTCGATATGTATTTTCCGGGAGACAGCCTGCTTTCAGCGTGCTTGCATCGACCTGCAAGTTGCACCAGGGACACTACCAACTCCCCCGTGAAGCCACCTGCCGCGCGCCTCGCCGACCGCTTCGCCGCGCTCAAACAAGGTTCCGCAGCAGGCTCGCGGTCTCCTGCAGCGCCGGCAAAACGCGGTGCAGCGCGGCGTTCGCCGACTCCTCGCCGATCGGCATGCTGACGCTGATCGCCGCGACCACAGTACCGTGCCGGTCGCGCAACGGCGCCGCGACGCCGCGCACCCCGATCTCGAGCTGCTGGTCGGTGACCACGTAGCCGTTGCGGCGGATTTCGCCGAGCACTTCCCTGAGCCGGTCGACCGTCGAATAGGTGTACGGCGTAAAAACCTTGATCGGATACGACGCGAGCCACGGGTCGATGCTGTCGGGCGGCTGAAACGCGAGCAGCACGAGCCCCGCCGACGACAACGGCGCCGGCGCGCGCGAGCCGGTCACGAAGCCGAACCGCCATCGCCCGATTCACGCCGTTGCGCGCGACGTAGACGGCGTCGTATTCGTCGAGAATCGCAACCAGCGCGGTTTCCTGCACGGTCGCGGTGATCCGCTGCAGGAACGGCTGTACCGTGCGCGGCAGCCGCGCCGAATCGAGGTAAGACTGCCCGAGCCGCAGCACGCGGGGCGCGAGCCAGAAAAGCTTGCCGTCGGTGTCGACGTAGCCGAGCTCGCGCAGCGTCAGCAGATAGCGGCGTGCGGCCGTCCGTGACAGGCCGGCGCGCGCGGCGACCATCGTCGGAGTCATGCGCGCGTGTTCTTCGTCGAATGCTTCGATGATCGCGAGCGCCTTCGCGGCGCCCGCGATCCAGTCCTTGTCGTCCATTTCGTTTGCTCGTGGAAGGAGCCAGGGATCGCGGTCCGGTTTGCAAGTCGCCTGATCACAGCGGTCCGCACGGCGGCGACCGCGGCCGTTGCGCGATTATCGCGCGGCTCGCGGGCTTTGCCTGCCCGGCGTGCGAGGCCCGCGTATCATGTGAGCGATTCCTTACGGGCTGCGCACCGCGTGGCGCGCCCTTGCGGCTTCCCAGCCCGATCCACACGACAAAACAGAACAAACCTTGAATCCCGACACCCGCCAACACCTGCGCGCGAACGTGCTGATGCTGATCGCCGCGATGATCTGGGGCTCCGCGTTCGTCGCGCAGCGACTGAGCCTCGATACGATCGGCCCGTTCCTGTTCACCGGCTTGCGCTTTTTGCTCGGCGCGCTCGTCGTGCTGACGATGATCGTCTGCGTGCGCCGCCCGGCGCTCGCCGAACTGACGAAGCGCGCGCCTGGCGGCGCCCGCGAACTGCTTGGCGCGGGCGGGCTGCTCGGTGTCGTGCTGGCCGTGTCGATCTCGCTGCAGCAGATCGGCCTGCAGTACACGAAGATCGCGAACGCGGGCTTCATCAGTTCGCTGTATGTGGTGATCGTGCCGCTGCTCGGCGTGCTGTTTCGCCACCGGACCGGCCTCGGTACATGGCTTGGCGCGCTGCTCGCGGCCGTTGGCATGTACTTCCTGAGCGTCGACGAGCACTTCTCGATGCTGTACGGCGACTGGTATCAGCTCGCCGGGGCGCTGGTGATTTCCGCGCAGATGATGCTGGTCGGCCGCTTCGCGGCGCGCCACGACACGCTGATGCTCGCGCTTGTGCAGTTCGTGACCTGTGGGCTCGTGTGTCTGTCGATTGGCCTCGTCGTCGAGCCCGTTAGCGCCGCGGTGATTGTGCGAGCCGCGCCGACGATCGCGTACGGCGGTGCATTATCGGTGGGCGTCGCGTATACGATCCAGGTGGTCGCGCAGCGCTATGCGGCGCCTTCGCACGCGGCGGTGATTTTCAGCATGGAAGGCGTGTTCGCGGCGTTCGCGGGATGGCTCGTGCTCGGTGAGACGCTGACGGCTCGCGCATTGTTCGGCTGTGCGCTGATGCTCGCGGGATTGATCGTGTGTCAGGTACTGCCGGGCTCGAAACGCGCCCGGCAGCGTGCTCCGCAGGGGTTGTGACTGACAGTGGTTAAAACGATTCGACGCCGACGCTCGGTGCGCGACGCGCACCGGCAGGCGTCTTGCCCATTCGCCCAACTATGCCGCGCGCGGATGAGCGAATAGGCTCGGCGTATCGGCGGTCGGCGGAAACACACACCAGCAGCCGTCGTCGTGCCGAAAGAAGAACAAACCGCGCGCGCCCTCTTCCGACGAAGTTTCCACCCGCACATAACGCCGCCCGCCGGTGCGCGTGCGGCTGAACTCCGTCACGTGAACCGGCTCCGCCGGCGATGGCGAAAGCCACTTGTCGACCAGAAACCGCAACGACTGTTCGCTCGCGGTTCTCATGATCTGCTCCGGAACAGCTTGTCGCGCTGCGCATTGCGCATGGACTCGGGACTGTCGTCGTCGCAAGTGGTGTCGCCGTTCTCGGCCGCCTCGGCGGCTGCCAGCGCCATCATCCGATTGGTTGCGGCCGCCCGCAACGATCTGCAATGGGCCGCATGTCGAAGGTCCGACAGAAGACGGACTAGCTGTCGTGCTGATCTGCGTTTCATACATCCCCCGCACTGCACCAGAAACCTCACAAAGCACTTTAACTCTATGCCGGATTGTTCGCTCGGCAAATGGTTTTTGACGAAATAGCAACAGTTGCGCTTGCAATAAGAAGCCGCGCAATCTTCGTACCGCGTCATCAATGTGCGCGTTCGGTGGCCGAAACTCTGTGCGTTTGCGAGCGCTTCGCATCGCGCGAAGCGCAGGTGCGAGCAACGGCAAACGTAGTTCGGAGGCGATGGTTATCCACAGCGACCTCTGAATAACTTCGGGATAGCACGACGAACAGCCTGTGCGCGAAATCTTGATAAGGCGGGGGTCGGTTAACGGGTGTTCGAACTTATCCCAGTTATGTAGTTTTTCTACCGACGTGTTCCGCAGGGTTATCGGTTTCGCATGATGTTGAAGCGGCGGGACATTTGCGACTTATCCACAGAATCGGTTAACCCTTGTTAACTACTACTACGTATGTATACGTATCAAGTAAACACCATAAGGTGAATCTGGCTGCGCGCCTGAATCAAAGGCTGATCGGATCTTGATCCGCCTCGATGCGAAAGCCGCTGCGCCGCTGTCACGGCACCGGAGACGACGTGCCACTCGCGGGTTCGATCGCAGCGGCCTGGCCAATCGGGTCGGTTGGTTGGACCGCAGAGGTTGGCGACGGCGTCGTTAGCGAAACCGGTGCGGGCGCGGTTAACTGCACTGGGGCGGGCGCTGATTGGACCGGTTGAACCGCAGATGGCTGCGTCGCCTGAACCGACACTGCCGGCGTCGCCTGAACGGCAGCGGGAGTCGCCGCCGGTACCGGCTCGGGGACCGGATCAGGAATCGTCAGCTGGAGCGGCGTGGCTACCTGCATTGGCAGCGTGCGCGTTTCGATCGAGCTGCTCGTCACCGGCTGCGTCCGCACGACGGTCTGCAAGTAGTGATCGACGAGGCTGAAAAAGCGGTCGTAGAACTTCCCAGACGGGATCGTTTCGCTCGAGATCTTCACCATCGCGTCGCTATTCGAGCGAATCGGCAGCGACAGCGAACCGAGCACGCTGAGCCCGACGCTCGCCGACGTATCGCTCTTCTTCAACGCGAAGCCGTTCTGCACCGCGTTCACATAAACGATGCTGGTATTGGCCGCCTCTTCGCCGGGCGTGCAGACGACGTGAAATTCGACGACCACGTGTGAATCGCCGGTCGGTTGAAAATTCTTCGTGCCGTCGACGGTATCGGGGCGCGACATTGTCGTCAGATAGCCTTGACTCAGCAGTGCGCGGCGCGCGGCTTCGCAGCTATCGCCGGTACTCGAATTGAAATTGCGCGCGTACGGGCTTGCGCCGGTTTCGAACAGTTCCTGCGTGAACTTGGGTTGCGGCGTGCTGCTGCTGCATGCCGTGAGCGCGAGCAGCCCGAACAGGGCCGCGGCGGTGGTGCGGGAGAAGGGGGTCTGCATGATCAGGTGCAAGAAGCGCCTCGTGAGCGCGAATGGGAATGCATTGTAGAGCGGGCAGCGCTATGTGCGTAAAAAGCGTGCAAGCCGGAGCCCGAACCCTATTACGTCATGTAACACGGCATATCAACTGGATGCACCCCGCCCGGCCTCCGCAGCACGTACGGGCGAAAACGGGAGTAGAAACCGCGCGAGCGCGCCTAGTTCGATGTAGTGCGCGTCGAGCCCGCTGTCGCGGCCGAACTCGACCCAGAGGCCGTGGTGGCCCCGCTCGCCGCAGGTGCCACAGGTGTGGTGAGCGCCGCCGGTAGGCTGAATGCGTCGGCCCACGGGTTCGCACCGGCGCAACGATCCGCCTCGCACGACGCGGGCCGCCCGGCGGCTCCTGAAGCGCCGTCCGCGGGCGTCGCAACCGCTGCGAAATCTTCGACGCGCAGATTCACCTTCTGCGCATAGGCCTTCGAACCGCCATAGCTCTTCAGTGCCGTATTCAGATCGCCGTTCGCCGAGCGCATGTAGCCGTACAGGATCGCCGAACCGGCTTCGATGTTCGCACCCGGTTCGGTCAGGTCCTTCACGTTGCGCAGCAGCCCGCGGTGCGCCTGCGGCACGACCTGCATCAGCCCTGTCGCGCCATTGGCGCCGCGGGCCTTTTCCTTGAAGCGGGATTCGATCGAGATGATGGCGAGCAGCAGCGCCGGAGGGAGGGAGTATTTGTTGGCAGCGGATTGCACCGCGTCGGAGATCTTTTGAGCTTTTTCTTTGCCCACACCGAATTTCTGCGTCAGGTACGCCGATATTCGGTCGGTGTTTTCGTCGGCCGCCGCGGTTTGCGCGAGGCCGAGCGAAAGCACGATCAGACAAAGTAACCGGCTCATGGTGGACGTTAGGGGAAGCAAAGATCCGCGCATTATAGCTCCGAGGTGCACTGCGGAGCCTCTCTTCGACAGTTTTTGTCTTTTAAATCAAGGGTGACCAGAACTCTTCGCGTTTTTCGATCCGCTCCGTTCACGCCAGGCTGCTCGATATGACAGATGCGCAATTGCCGCCGGCGGCGTCGTCGAACAGCTTTTCGCCTCGCAACTCTTGTGCAGTTAGTTGCACTTTGTCGAGGTAGCAATCGAACTTGCTCGTGCGGATGAGAGCTCGGGTCTTCGCGCTCGAAGCGCTCGATCGCGTGGCGAGGGGGCCGCTCGCTTCATCGTTCGCGCGGATTTGAGACAATGCACGTCGTCGGCCGTGCGTATCGCGTTGCGCACCGCCTCGATGAACAACCGATGTTTTCAGCTATGAGCAAGACCGCGTTTATTCCCAGCGTCCCGGGCACATCGGACGACGACTTCGAGATTTCGGCGAGCGCGAAGATGGCCGGCTACCGGCGCTTCTTCGGCGTGTTGAAGGTCGTGCGCACGACCGACGGCCGCGTGCTGTTTCCGTTCGACGGCGCGCCCGAACTCGGCCCGCATCCGAGCCGCGTCGAAGCACTCGCGGCCGCGCAGGTGTACGGCGAACACATCGTCGCGAGCGATCTGGCGCGGCCGGAGTTGTAGGCCGAGACGCCCTCGAACCGGGTCCATTCCAACGAACGGCGAGGTCTCCGTCAGCGCGCCCGCACCCGGCGCGCAGCCCCGGCTCCCGAGCGTGCCGCGAGCACACCGCCGATCACGCCGCCGACATGGCTCTGCCACGACACATCGGGATAGATCGGCAGCACACCGAACAGCAAACTCAGACCGTAGCTGCCGACTACGACTAGAGCCACGAGGATCGACGCCAGATTGCGCGTGAAGTAGCCGCGTGCGACCAGGTAACCCGCATAGCCGAACACCAGTCCACTCGCGCCGATATGCACCGAATACGGCGCGCCGAACAGCCACGCGCAAAGACCGGCGCCGAGCATCGCGCCGATGGTCGCGCGCCAGAAGCCGCCGATGTGCGGCCACGTACACAGCCAGCCCAGTACGACGAGCCCACTCGTGTTGGCCGCGACATGCCCGACGCTCGCATGCAGCCACGGTGCGAACAGAATCCCTTGCAAGCCGCCGAACGTACGCGGCACGACACCGTGTTCGTCCAGATGCAGGAACGGCAACGCAACCGACAGAAAGAACACGGCCCACATCGAACCGACGAACAGCGCGATCAGTACGACTCGCGACTTGAGCTTCCCGGTGAGCGTGTTGCGAGATGAGGTCTTCATGGTGACGTGGCCACGGGATGTCGACAGAGGGTAGTCGATGTGGCGTCGTCACGTCGAGGCATCGTGGAACGACAGATGCCGATTTGAGCGGTGGATGTTTCGTCAGCCGCACCGCACCGAATGGCGCTGCGGCTGATTTGGCGGGAGCCGGCGGCCCGGTTCGTCGCCGACCGTCGTCGTCGTCGTCGTTACGTCTTCTGCTTCGTCGTCACTCCACCGTCACCGACTTCGCCAGATTGCGCGGCTTATCCACATCGGTGCCACGCGCACACGCGGTGTGATACGCGAGCAACTGCAGCGGCACCACGTGCAGGATCGGCGACAGCAAGCCATAGTGCTCCGGCATCCGGATCACATGCAGCCCTTCGCCATTGACGATCTTCGTATCCGCATCGGCGAACACATACAGCTCGCCGCCGCGCGCGCGCACTTCCTGGATGTTCGACTTCAGCTTTTCGAGTAGCGCGTCGTTCGGCGCAACCGTCACCACCGGCATCGCTTCGGTCACGAGCGCCAACGGCCCGTGCTTCAGCTCGCCAGCCGGATACGCCTCGGCGTGGATATACGAAATTTCCTTGAGCTTCAGCGCGCCTTCGAGCGCGATCGGATAATGCATGCCGCGTCCGAGGAACAATGCGTGTTCCTTGCGCGAAAACTCCTCCGACCAGGCGATGATCTGCGGCTCCAGCGCGAGCACGCTGTTCAGCGCGGCCGGCAGGTGGCGCAACTGCTTCAGATAACTCGCTTCCTGCTCGTCGCTCAAACGTCCGCGCAGCTTCGCGAGCGTTGCCGCCAGCGTGAACAGTGCGACCAGCTGCGTCGTGAATGCCTTGGTCGACGCGACGCCGATCTCGCGGCCCGCATGCGTGAGGAACGACAACTCGGTCTGCCGCACCATCGCGCTCGTGCCGACGTTGCAGATCGCGAGCGTGTGCTGGTGGCCGAGTTCCTGCGCGTGCTTGAGCGCCGCGAGCGTGTCGGCGGTTTCGCCCGACTGCGAGATCACCACCACCAGCGACTTCGGATTCGGCACCGACTCGCGATAGCGATACTCGCTCGCGATCTCGACCTGAGTCGGAATCTTCGCGACCGATTCGAGCCAGTACTTGGCGGTGAGTCCCGAGTAGTAGCTCGTGCCGCACGCGAGAATCAGCAGGCTGTCGATGTCCGCGAACACCTGGCGCGCGCCTTCGCCGAAGATCGACGCATCGAACGCGTCGGCTTGCGGAATCGTGTCGGTGATCGCGCGCGGCTGCTCGAAGATTTCCTTCTGCATGAAGTGGCGATACGGGCCGAGTTCGACCGCACCGCCATAGGCTGCGACCTGACGCACCTCGCGTTGCGCGATCTCGCCCTGGCGATCGGCGATGCGCACGCCATCGAGCGACAGTTCGCAGACGTCGCCTTCCTCGAGGAAGATGAAGCGCTCGGTGCTGCCGGCGAGCGCGAGCGCGTCCGAGGCCAGGAAGTTTTCACCGTCGCCGAGTCCGACCACGAGCGGCGAGCCCTGGCGGGCGCCGACCACCGTATGCGGCTGGTCCTTATGCAGCACCGCGATCGCATACGCGCCGTGCAGTTGTGCGATCGCCTCGCGCACCGCGGCGAACAGGTCGCCGCGATACAGGCTATGGATCAGGTGAGCAATAACCTCGGTGTCGGTTTGCGACACGAACTCATAACCCTTGCCACGAAGCATTTCGCGCAAGGTCTCGTAGTTCTCGATGATGCCGTTGTGTACCAACGCCAGCGCGTCGCGCGAGAAGATCGGGTGCGCGTTGTCGGTGACCGGCGCGCCATGCGTGGCCCAGCGTGTATGCGCGATGCCCGTCACGCCTTCGAGGTGACCTTCGCGCACCTGAGCGTCGAGGTCGGCGACGCGCGCGACGCTGCGTGCGCGGCTCGGCCCGCGAGCGCCAAGCACGGCGACGCCGCACGAATCGTAGCCGCGATATTCGAGACGTCGCAGTCCTTCGATCAGGACGGGAACGATATTACGTTGCGCAACCGCGCCGACAATGCCGCACATGGTGTATTCCTTTTCAGTGCCGAATTCAGTGAGCGCGCCTCGTGGGCACGCCATATCGATCAGCTTTTCTTTTTGACTGGGCGCACGTAGCCCGTCTTGCTCGTCTGGGTTTTATCGTTCAACACCAGCGCATTCGCGGCGACGTCTTTCCACACCGTGGTGCCGGCCGCGATCGTCGCGCCGCGCTGCACGCGCACCGGTGCGACCAGTTGCGTGTCCGAGCCGACGAACACGTCGTCCTCGATCACGGTGCGGAATTTATTGGCGCCGTCGTAGTTGCAGGTGATCGTGCCCGCGCCGATATTCACGCGCGCGCCGACATCCGCGTCGCCGATGTAGCTGAGGTGGTTGGCTTTCGAGCCATGACCGAGCACAGCGTTCTTGATCTCGACGAAGTTCCCTACATGAGACTCGTCTTGCAGCGCCGCGCCTGTGCGCAAGCGCGCATACGGACCGACAACGGCTTTCGCGCCGACTTGCGCGCCTTCGATGTGCGTGAACGCATCGACCCGCGTACCCGCGCCGATTCGCGCGTTGCGAATCACGCAGTTCGGCCCGATGCTGACGTTGTCAGCGAGCGACACGCTGCCTTCGAACACGCAGTTGATGTCGATCGATACGTCGCGGCCGCATTCGAGCGTGCCGCGCACGTCGACGCGCGCGGGGTCGGCGAGCGTCACGCCCGCGACGAGCAGCGCGTCGGCGACGTTGCGCTGATGAATCCGCTCGAGTTCGGCGAGCTGCTGTTTGCTGTTGACGCCGAGCGTTTCCCACTCGTCGTCGGGCTGCGTGGTGACGACTTCGAGGCCGGCTTCGATCGCCATCTCGACCGCGTCGGTCAGATAGAACTCGCCTTGCGCGTTGTCGTTCTTGAGCGCCGCGAGCCAGCCGGCAAGGCGCGCGGTCGGCGCGACGATGATGCCGGTGTTGATTTCAGCGATCTTCAGCTGCTCCGGATTTGCGTCCTTCTGCTCGACGATGCGCTGCACGTTGCCATGCTGATGGCGCACGATGCGGCCGTAGCCGTTCGGGTCGTCGAGCGTGACGGTGAGTACGCCGTAACCGTCCTGCCCGGCGCGCTCTGTCAGTGCGCGCAGCGTTTGCGCGCGCGTGAGCGGCACGTCGCCATAGAGCACCAGCGTGGGCAACGAAGGATCGAGCAGCGGCAGCGCCTGCTGCACCGCGTGGCCGGTGCCGAGCTGTTGCTCCTGCACCGCGAACTGGATATCGGGCGCCGCGACGGCTTCGCGCACGGCTTCGGCGCCGTGGCCGATCACGACGATCAGGCGCGCGGGCTTCAGCGCGCGGGCGGTGTCGATGACATGAGCGAGGAGCGGCCGGCCGGCCAGAGGATGGAGCACCTTGGGAAGCGCGGACCGCATGCGCTTGCCGGTACCTGCCGCCAAAATGACGATGTTCATGGCGTCGGCAAATAGACGAGTTTGGAGCGCACGATTCTATCATGCTGCACCTGCAAAAAAGGCCGCAAACGCGGCCTCGGCGGGGCGTGCAAGCCAGCGGAAAACCGCCCGAATGCCGCCAAAATAAGCAATTTTCGCTCTCTACAGGTCGTCGAACTGGACCAGCGGAATGGTCTTCGCGCCGGTGAGCGGCGCGCCTTCGTCGCCGCTCAAGCACGGTTCTTCGTCGAACGCGATGTCGCCTTGCGGGTCGGCCTCGCCGGTCGCGCGCAACCCCGCGAACGGAAACAGCTGGTGATCCATCAGATGCGACGGCACTACGTTCGACAGCGCGTTGAACATGTTCGCGATGCGGCCGGGGAAACGCTTCTCCCAGTCGCGGACCAGCGCCTTCATTTCCGCGCGCTTCAGGTTTGGTTGGCTACCGCACAGATTGCACGGAATGATCGGGAATTCGCGCAGCTCCGCGTACTTCTCCAGATCGGTTTCCTTCACGTAGGCAAGCGGCCGGATCACGATGTTCTTGCCGTCGTCCGATTGCAGCTTGGGCGGCATGCCCTTCAGCTTGCCGCCGTAGAACAGATTCAGCAGCAGCGTCTGCAGGATGTCGTCGCGATGATGGCCGAGCGCGATCTTGGTCGCGCCGAGCTCGCCGGCGACGCGATACAGGATGCCGCGCCGCAGCCGCGAGCACAGCGAGCAGGTGGTCTTGCCCTCCGGCACGAGCCGCTTGACAATGCTGTAGGTGTCCTGGTTCTCGATGTGGAACGGGATGTCGAGCTGGGTCAGATACTCGGGCAGCACGTGCTCGGGGAAGCCCGGCTGCTTCTGGTCGAGGTTGACCGCGACGATGTCGAAATTGATCGGCGCGCGCTCGCGCAGCCGCATCAGGATGTCGAGCATCGCGTAGCTGTCTTTGCCGCCCGACAGGCACACCATCACCTTGTCGCCGTCCTCGATCATGTTGTAGTCGCCGATCGCCTGACCGACCTGGCGCGCGAGGCGCTTGAACAGCTTGTTGTTCTCGTACGCTTCCTTCTGCTCGCGGCGCGTGAGCGGCGATTTCGGGGCGCGCGCCGCGTTCGGGGCCGTGGTGGCCTCGGCGGCCTGGTTGCCTGCGTTCAGCATTTCCGGTGCATTCATCGCTCAGTCCTCCTTGATGCGGAAGACTTCGACACCGACCGCATCGCAGTCCGGATACACGTCCGGCTTCTCGGTCGACACGCGCGCGCCGCGCACCTGCGGATGTTCGAGCATCACGCGCACGAGGTCGTCGCACAGCGTTTCCTGCAGATGAATATGGCCTTGCGACACGCGCCTGGCGATCGTCGAGCGCATGAAATCGTAGTCGACGACTTCGGTGAGCTTGTCGTGAACCGGCGTGGACATCGCGAGCGGCACGAACAGTTCGACGTTGATCACGACGCGCTGCTCGCCGCGCTTTTCGAAGTCGTGCACGCCGATGTTGATATGCACTTCGTAATTGCGCAGAAACAGCCGGCGGCAATCGGCGAGCCGGGGGTGCGAAAGAGCGGCAAACATGTTCGTTCCAATCAAAAAAGCGTGCGGGCACGCAAAGGGGCGCTGCGCCACTCGCGACGGCCGCATCGAAGGCTGGCCGCGCGCGCGTGTCAGGCGCCCGTCAAAAACATTACGTCGCGCGGCAGCGGCACGAGATGCTGCCCGCCGTCGACCACCAGCGTCGTTCCGGTGACGCCGGCTGCATCCGCGAGATACAGCGCGGCGGCGACGATATCCTCGGGCCGCGACGCACGGCCGAGAGGCGTCATACGGTGGGCGGCCTCGAACCCGTGCTGGGTCTGGTCGCCCGATTGCATGGTCAGGCCAGGCGCGAGCCCGACCACCCGGACCTTCGGCGCGAGCGCCTGGGCGAGCGCGACCGTCGCGGTCTGCAGCGCCGCCTTCGACAGCGTGTACGACAGATAGTCCGGGTTCATGTTGTACAGCTTCTGATCCAGCAGATTGATGACCACGCTGCGCTGGCTTTCGTCGCGCAACGCGGCATCGGGCGTCGCGTCGTAAAGCATGCGCGCGAGCACCAGCGGCGCGCCGACATTCATCGCGGTCAGCTTCAGCAGCAGATCGTAGCCGACGTCGCGCGCCGTATCTTCCTCGAAGCGCGACGCGTTGTTGACGATGCACGACGGCCGCCCGAGGGCGGCAGTACAGTCCGGCAGCAGCCGCGCGACCTGCGCCTCGTCGCCGAGCTCGGCGTGCAGCGCGACCGCGCGGCGGCCCAGCGCGACGATCTGTGCGACCACTTCGTCGGCGTCCTCACGCGAGGCGCCATAGTGCACGGCCACGTCCCAGCCGCGTGCGGCAAAGCCGAGCGCGAGCGCGCGCCCGATGCGGCGCGCGGCGCCGGTAATCAGCACGACGCGGGGCGGTTCAGTCGGCGCTTCGGCCGCGCGGGCAGCGATGTCCGGAGAAACGGTCATTTACAATGCGGGGATGAATCCGAAAGCTCACCCACCCGATAGTTTACCTGCTCCCGGCCCGAGCGCGCTCGCGCAGTCCGACGCGCTCGTCGCCGAGATCCGCGCGCAGCTCGAAGCGGCCGGCGGCTGGCTGCCGTTCGACCGCTACATGGAGCGCGCTTTGTACGCGCCGGGGCTCGGCTACTACAGCGGCGGTGCACGCAAATTCGGCCTGCGCGCCGACGACGGCAGCGACTTCGTCACCGCGCCGGAATTGTCACCGCTGTTCGCCGCGACGCTCGCGCGCCCGGTCGCGGAAGCGTTGGAGGCGAGCGGCACGCGCGAGGTGATGGAGTTCGGCGCCGGCACCGGCAAGCTCGCCGCGGGGCTGCTCAATGCGCTCGACACCCTCGGCGCCGAATTCGACAACTATTCGATCGTCGATCTGTCGGGTGAGCTGCGCGAGCGGCAGCGCGAAACGATCGCGGCGGCCGCGCCCGCGCTGCTCGCCAAAGTGCGCTGGCTCGACGCATTGCCGGAGCGCTTCGAAGGCGTGGTGATCGGCAATGAGGTGCTCGATGCGATGCCGGTGCGGCTCTTCGCGCAAAACGGCGGTGTCTGGCACGAGCGCGGCGTGGTCTGGCGCGACGGCGCATTCGCATTCGACGACCGCCCCGTCGCGGCCGCCGCGGACCGCGCGCTGCTGACCGAAATCGATACTGATCGCGAGAACGCCGGCGACGGCTACGTGACCGAAACGCACGAAGCCGCCCGCGCTTTCACGCGCACCATCTGCACGATGCTCGCGCGCGGCGCGATCTTGCTGATCGACTACGGCTTTCCGCGCCACGAGTACTACCACGACCAGCGCGCGCAGGGCACGCTGATGTGCCACTACCGGCATCGCGCGCACGGCGACCCGTTCCTGTACCCCGGTCTGCAGGACATCACCGCGCACGTCGAATTCACTGGCATCGCCGAGGCGGGCGTCGACACCGGCGCGGATCTGCTCGGCTTCACTTCGCAAGCGCGCTTCCTGCTGAACGCGGGCGTCACCGAGGTGCTCGGCGAAATCGATCCCGCCGACGCGAGGCGTTTTCTGCCCGCGGCCAACGCGGTACAGAAGCTGCTGTCCGAGGCGGAGATGGGCGAACTCTTCAAGGTGATCGCGTTTTCACGCGGACTCGACGATACGCTGCGCGCCTTTTCGAGCGGCGACCGCTCGCATACGCTGTGATTGTGAAGCCGCTCCGGTTCGAGGACTCGCGATGATTCGCTGGCTGTTGACTACCTTCGTCGCCGTCGCGGTGCTGTCGTCGTGCTGGCCGTGGCTGCGGAAGCTCGGCATCGGCCGGATGCCCGGCGACGTGACCTTGCGGCTGTTCGGCCGCGAGTATCCGTTTCCGTTCATGTCGACGCTGGTGCTGTCGATTCTGTTGTCGCTGTTGGCGCGGGTGTTGTAGGCACCGCGCGCCGCTTCACGTTACCACCGCTTCAGGCAAGCGCCGCTTGCACCGCGCGCACCCGCTCCTCATGCACGGCGTCCTTGATGCCGGCCGGTGCATCGGCGAGCCGCTTGGCCACCGCTCCCGCATCCACGCCTCGCGCGGCCACCAGCGCCACCCTCAGCCGCTCGGCCTGCGGGTACTCGCTCATCTCGAGGCCGAGCCGCCCGCGCGCATCGGACTCGCAGGCCTGCAGCGCCTCGGCGAAGCGCGCCGGCTTCCTGATCGCGTCGCTGCGCTCGAGCAGGCGCACCAGTGCCGCCGCCCCCATCTCCATCACGCGATGAATGTTGCCGTGCTCGCGCGCGACCAGCACCGCCAGATCGCGGCATTCATTTGGCACGCGCAGCCGCTCGCACAGCGGCTTCAGCAGATCGACGCTGCGGCCCTCGTGGCCGATGTGCCGCGGCAGTTGCTCTTCGGGCGTGGTCGCCTTGCCGAGGTCGTGTGTCAACGCCGCGAAGCGCACCGGCAGCGTGTAGCCCTGCTGCGCGGCATGGTCCAGCACCATCATCACGTGAACACCGCTATCGACTTCGGGGTGATAGTCGGCGCGCTGCGGCACGCCGAACAACGCATCGATCTCCGGCAGAATCCGCGCGAGCGCGCCGCAGTCGCGCAGCACGTCGAACATCCGCGACGGCTTCTTCTCCATCAGTCCGCGCGATACTTCCTGCCACACGCGCTCGGCCACCAGTGCATCGGCTTCACCGTCGGCGACCATCTCGCGCATCAGCGCCAGCGTTTCCGGCGCGACCGTGAAATCGACGAAGCGCGCCGCGAAACGCGCGATGCGCAGAATCCGCACCGGATCTTCGAGGAACGCATCGCTGACATGGCGAAAGAGCCGCGCCCGCAAGTCAGCCTGGCCGTTGAACGGATCGATGACGGGGCCGGTCAGCGCACCGTCCGGGCGCACCTCGCGCGCCATCGCGTTGATCGTCAGATCGCGGCGCGCGAGGTCTTCTTCGAGCGTCACGTCGGGCGCATAAAAAAACTGGAAGCCGTGATAACCGGCCGCCGTCTTGCGCTCGGTGCGCGCGAGCGCGTACTCCTCGTGCGTCTGCGGATGCAGGAATACCGGAAAGTCCTTGCCCACCGGCCGATAGCCCTGCGCGACCATCTGCTCGGGCGTCGCGCCCACCACCACATAGTCGCGGTCCTGCACCGGTACGCCGAGCAGCTCGTCGCGGACCGCGCCACCTACTGCATAGATATTCATGGGCATTCGTCTTGATAGGCGATCGCGTGCGTTTCACGGCGCGAGGCATCGATCCATGCGTTGACCGCGGGCAGCTTGGTAAGCCGCTCGACATAGGCGACCGAGGTCTCCGACAACGCAGGCTTCCACGTGTTGAAGCGCATTGCGACCGGCGCGTACATCGCGTCGGCAATGCCGAATTCGCCGAACAGGAACGGACCGCCGTAGGTGTCGAGGCAGTCGCGCCAGATCGTCTCGATCCGCGCGATGTCGGCGAGCGCGCCCGGCGTCGCGTTCTTGCCCGGGAACGACGCACGGATGTTCATCCACATCTTCGAGCGCAATTCGCCGAAGCCCGAATGCATCTCGGCGCTGACGCTGCGCGCATGCGCGCGCGCCGCCGCGTCACGCGGCCACAGCGCGTGTTGGGCAAAGCGCTCGGCGAGCGTTTCGGCGATCGCGAGCGAATCCCACACGGCCTGCCCCGCGTCGTCGATCAGGCACGGCACCTTGCCCGGTCCGCGCGGTGCCTGAGCGCGGATCTTCGCATTCGTGTCCGCTTCGTTTAGCAGGATCAGTTCCTCGTCGAACGGAATGCCGAAGTGCGTGAGCAGCAGCCACGGACGCATCGACCACGACGAATAGTTCTTGTCACCAATCAGCAGTTTCATGCTTGTTATCAGGGAGTGTGAAATAGGATTCAGCGCCCCGCGCTGGCGCGGAACGTGTCGAGTCGCGAACCCGAGGCCGCGCCGGTCAGATACGTCGGCACGATCGCTTCGATGCTGACCGGTTCGAGTCCGAGCTCCGGCGCGAGCGGCCCGCTCAGAATATTGGCGACCTTCATCGAATCGAGATTGTCGCGCGAAATCACCGGTTCGCCCGGCGCCAATTCGAAGCTCAGCGCCTGCAGCCGCGCGAGCGGCTCGGGCAGACGGATGATGCGCGCATGCTTGCCGATCACGTCGCCGCAATACGACACCAGGTCTTCGAGCGTATAGACGGTCGGGCCGCCGAGCTCGTAGGTGCGGCCGCCCGCGCCATCCATATCGAGCACGTTGACGATCGCCTTCGCGACGTCGCCGACATAGACCGGCTGGAATTGCGCGTCCGGCATCGCGAGCGGGATGGCCGGAAACACGCGCTGCAAAAACGCGAACTTGTTCAGAAACGCGTCCTCGGGACCGAACACGACGGACGGCCGGAAGATCGTCCACGCGACATTCGCCGCATGCACCGCCTTCTCGCCGTCACCCTTCGAGCGCGCATACATGCTCGGGCCGCTGGGATTGGCGCCGAGCGCGCTCAGATGAATCAGCCGATGCACGCCCTTGCCTTCGCAGGCGGCGACGATGCGCGTCGGCAACTCGACGTGCGCATGCGCGAACTCCCGTCCATAAGGCTTGCCGCGTTTGCCGTTCAGGATACCGACGAGGTTGATCACGCAATCCGCGCCTTCGACGAAGCGCGCGAGCTGCACCGGATCGAACACGTCGGTTTCGAGCACGTCGATCGGCAGCATGGTCAGATGGCGCGCGTTGTAGCGTCGCCGCGTGGCGACGCGCACATCCTTGCCCATTTCGACGAGCGAGTTGACGAGGTAGCTGCCGATGAACCCGGAGCCGCCGATGACCGCGATAGCTTGATGTCGCATTTTTCGACTCCCTGATGGAAGCCGCGGCAACGGCTGGCGAAGCGCGCCGCAACCTCGAAACGAGATTGCGGCGGCAAGGCGCTTACGGTGCGATGTAACCCAGGCGCGCCTTCAGCGATTGCGGACGGCCTTCAAACAATGCCGCGTAGTAGACCGTATTGGACAGCACATTCTTGACGTAGTCGCGAGTTTCCTGGAACGGAATCGCCTCGGCGAACACCGCGCCTTCGACCGGGCGCTGCAGCGACTGCCGCCAGTTACGCGGACGGCCCGGACCTGCGTTGTAGCCAGCGGTGGCCAGCACGGCGGACCCGTCGAACTGATTGTAGATCATCGCCAGGTAGTTCGTACCGAGCAGGATATTGGTGTTGATGTCGTTCATCTGCTCGCGCGAGAGCGGGCCCAGACCGATTTTCTTCGCGACCAGTTGCGCGGTGGCGGGCATCAGCTGCATCAGTCCGCCCGCGCCGACATCCGAGCGCGCGTTGATGATGAAGCGCGACTCCTGGCGAATCAGCCCGTACGCCCACTCGACGTCGAGCCCGCTCGACTGCGCGTCCTGCTCGACGATGTTGCGGAACGGCGATAGATAGCGCAGCGAAAAATCATGCTCACTCTTCGTGCGGTCCGCAGTGTTGACGGTGCGGTCGTACAGCTCGATGCGGCGCGCGTACTCGGCGGCCGCCAGCAGTTGCCGGTCGGTCATGCCGCGCAGCGGCCAGTTCCACTCGCGATTGCCTTCGAGCCGCAGATTCAGCGCATAGAAGCGCTGCGCCAGATCGAAACCCGGCGTGGTGCCGGCCTGCTGCACTTCGGCGTCGGTGACCGTGGTTTTCGGCGGCACGGTGATCTTCTGGCCGAGCTCTTCCAGCGCGAGCTGGCCGTAGAAGTTGAAGTTCGACGCGATCGACTGGAATTCCTGGTTGGCCGTGGCGGTGTCGCCGGCCTGCTTCAGCGCGCGCGCGTGCCAATACACCCACGACGGCTGCTTGCGCAGCGACTCGGGCATCTGCTCGATCGACCAGCGCACCATGTTCCAGTCGCCGGCAAGCAGTGCACTGCGGGTGCGCCATTCATACGCGGGATTCGACAGCGGCGCGTTCGCCGACAGCCGGAACCAGTCGACCGCGGCAGGCATCTGCTTGAGCGCGCCCTGATAGCCGATCGTACCCCAGCCGATCGCGCGCTCCGGCGAATTCAGCGACGGCGCGACCGATGCGAACGTGGCCGCAGCCATGGCCGGATCGTTGCGCGCCATGCGCGTGATCGCGAGCAGCGCCAGCTGATGCGATTGCGCATCCGGTCCGACGCTGCGCGCGAGCAGCAGCGGCGGCGTATTGGCGGCCTGGCTGAACAGCACCGGGTCGGGCGGCTGGTCGCCGAGCGCGTCGACGAGCTTGCTGCCGGTGTTCGTGTAGTTCTGCTCGTACGCGAGACGAATCTGCGCCCAGATGTCGTCGCTGCTGAACTGATGGTTCACGCCGAGCACGGTGATCAGATCGACGCAGCCGTCGCCGTACCACTTCGGATCGACGAGCAGCGCGCGCGCCGCGTCCGCGACGTTCTCGCCGCGCGACGCGCGCGATTCGAGCGCGTAGCACTTGACCTGAGTGTCGTCGTCGAGCACGAACTTCGCGTACTGCTGGTCGAAGTTGCGCCAGTCGTGACGCGTGCCGAGCACGGTCAGATAGTCGTTGCGCATGCGATCGGCGATCGCCTGGCCGTCGTACTTCTGCAGGAACGCGAGCACCGGCGCGTCCGGCGCGTCGATGCGCGCATGGCCGGTCGAATCGAACAGCTGCGGCTTGATCTGGAAGTACTCCAGATACGAGGGCGCCGGATAATCCGGGATCATGCTCGCGAGCTGGGCTGCGCGCACCGCGTCGTTAGTGCGCGCGGCTTCGCGAAGCTGGACGAAAATCTGGTCGTCATTCGTGAGTTGGGAGATCGGGAGAGGCTTGACGGCCGAGGCAGTACTGCAGGCCACGAGTGCCGCTGCGGCCAGCGCGATACCGGCCGCGCGATATACTCGAAAAAGGCGTTTTGACATCGTTGTTTCTGGAGCGCGAATTGGACCCAAGCATAGCATGCAACCCTGTCCCCGCAACCAAAAAGGCGCTGCGCCGGATGTTGCTGGAAAGCCGTCTGCAAGCGGCTTCCGAGCCGTCGAAGAATGCCGCGCTCGGGCGTCGAATGCTCGACGCGCTGAAGCACTATGCGGTACGCAGCGCCGGATTCTACTGGCCGCTCGCCGGCGAGTTCGACGCGCGCGGCGCGATCGGGATCTGGCTCGCCGCGGATTCGCATCACGAAGCCAGTCTGCCAATCATTAAAGAACGTGGCATGGCACTCGAATTCCATGCGTGGACGCCCGCGACGCCGATGAAAATCGGTCATCACAAGATTGCCGAGCCCACTTCGGGGCGCGTCGTGCTGCCCGAGCTGCTGTTCGTGCCCTGCGTGGGTTTCGACTCGGACGGCTATCGCCTCGGCTACGGCGGCGGCTATTACGACCGCACGCTGGCCCGCTGGCCGGCCGCGCACAAGCCGATCACGGTCGGCATCGCGTACGAAGCGTGCCGCACCGACACGCTGGAGCGTGAGGCGCACGACATTCCGCTCGATCTGATCGTGACCGAAGCGGGGTTTCATCCGGCGCTGCCGGACTGAACGCGCGATGCGCGGCGTGTGACGCGCGGCGTTTGCGCGCTATTTCGTCGTTACAGCGAAGCGGCCGCGCGCGCTGCCGTGTCGTACAGGCCCGACGCATTGCGCATCAACTGCGCGGCCTCGCCGATCTGCTGGTTGGTCAGGCCGCTTTCCTTGAGCGTCGAGATCAGGCAGTTTTCGCGCACCTCGCGATACTTCAGGCATAGCTCGCGGCCCGCGTCGGTGGCGGAAAAGAACACTTCCTTGCCGGTCTTTTCGCTTTTTACGTACCCTCTAGCTACGAGCTTTTTCAACGCGTAAGTCGCGACGTGCGTGTCTTCGATGTTCAGCACGAAGCAGATGTCCGCGAGTTTCTTGCGGCGCTCGCGATGGCTCACGTGGTGCAGCAGCGACACCTCGATCGCGGTCATGTCCTTGTCGCCGGCCGCCGACATGCAGCGCACCATCCAGCGGTTGAACGCATTGCCCGCCATGATCAGCGCGTATTCGAGCTCGGAGAGCTCCGCGCTGCTCTCGGAGACGAGGTGTTCCGACGAAACGATCTTGGTGGGATGACGCGTCATACGAGGTTCCCGTGACGAAAATGGGCTGGAAAAGTGTCGCAAGTGTACGACGATGCCCAGTCGCCGACGAGCCTGGCGAAAACGCTTATTGGTAAATCGTCGATATTTTATTGATAATGTATTCTCCAAACGTCGCCGACTCCATGTCGGACATGCGCCAACGCGCCGCGCTGTCCGGCTCATTTTCCGACTCGATCCGGGCCGCCCAGCCATGAGCCAACCACGAATCTTTCCCCTCGGCGATGCCGCGCTCGTCTGCGAAGCGCCCCCGCCCGCCACGCTGGAGTGCCAGCAGCGCGTGTGGGCCGCCGCTGAAGCCGCGCGCGACTGGCCGCAGGTGCTCGAAGTCGTGCCCGGCATGAACAATCTGACACTCGTGTTCGACCCGCTCGTGACCGACGCCGACGCGCTCGGCGAGCAGTTGCTGACGGCCTGGAACGCAGCGGCCAAAGTCGCCGCGCCGGGACGCGACGTCGAAATTCCTGTGCAGTACGGCGGCGCATTCGGCCCCGATCTGCAGGCGGTCGCCGAACATACGGGCTTGAGCGCGCGCGAGGTCGTCGAGCGCCATGCGGGCGGCGCCTACGTGGTGTTCTTTCTCGGCTTTCAGCCCGGCTTCGCCTATATGGGTGGGCTCGACGCGGCGCTGCACACGCCGCGCCGCGCGTCGCCACGGCTCGAAGTGCCGGCGGGCTCGGTCGGCATCGGCGGCGAGCAGACCGGCATCTATCCGGCGGTGTCGCCGGGCGGCTGGCAGCTGATCGGCCGCACCGAGGTGCCGCTGTTCGACCCGGCGCGCCGCCCGCCCACCCTGCTGCAGCCCGGCGACCGGGTGCGCTTCACGATCGCGGGGATGCACGCATGATCGACGTGATCCGCGCGGGTCTCCAGACCACGATCCAGGACCTCGGCCGCCACGGCTACCGGCATCTCGGTGTCGCGATGAGTGGTGCGCTCGACCGGTTGTCGCTCGAAGTCGGCAACCGGCTGGTCGGCAATCGCCCGGATGCGGCCGGCCTCGAAATCACCTTCGGCCCGACCGTGCTGCGCTTTCTGCGCGCAACGCGCGTCGCGATCGCCGGCCCCGACTTCGGCTCGACGCTGGACGGCAAGCCGGTCTTTTCATGGTGGAGCCTGCCCGTGCAGGCCGGCCAGGAACTCGTGCTGAACGCGGCGAAGCGCGGCATGCGCGGTTATGTGTGCGTGGCGGGGGGCATCGACGTACTGCCGATGCTCGGCTCGCGCAGCACCGATCTCGCCGGTCGTTTCGGCGGACTCGGCGGCCGCGCGCTCAACGATGGCGACCGTCTGCCGGTCGGCGCGCCGCCGCAGCGCGGCCAACTCGGCTTCGCGCCGGAGGCGCCCGCGTTCGGCGTGAAGGCGCCCACATGGTGCAAGTTCGTGCTGGTCCCCGAGCCGCTGCGGCGCGGCCGACATCCGTCCGGCGTGCCGTGGGCGGTTCCAATTCGCGTGCTGCGCGGCCCCGAATACGACAGCTTCACCACGGATGCGCAGCAGTCGTTCTGGTCCGACGAGTGGCTCGTCACGCCTAACAGCAACCGCATGGGCTACCGCCTCGCCGGCACGGAACTGAAACGCACGCACAAGACCGATCTACTGTCGCACGCGGTGCTGCCCGGCACGATCCAGGTGCCGCCGAACGGTCAGCCGATCGTGCTGATGAGCGATGCGCAGACCACCGGTGGCTATCCGAAGATCGGCGCGGTGATCCAGGCCGATCTGTGGAAGCTCGCGCAGGTGCGGCTGAACGCGGCGGTCCGTTTCATCCCGACGACGCCCTACGAGGCGCGCCAGGCTTTGCTGGAAGAACGCACGTATCTGCGGCAGATCGATGCCGCGATCGCGATGCATGAAGAGCGTTGCACGCGCCAGGCGGCGCTCGCGGCGCTGTAACGGTGAGAAAAGGAATCCCCATGGAAATCGATCTGAACGCCGATCTCGGCGAAGGCTGCGGCTCCGACGAGGCGCTGCTCGACCTCGTGAGCTCGGCCAACATCGCATGCGGCTGGCATGCGGGCGGACCCAACGCGATGCGCGACTGCGTGCGCTGGGCCGTGCAGAAACGCGTGTCCATCGGCGCGCATCCGAGCTTCAACGATCCGGAGAATTTCGGCCGCAAGGAAATGGATCTGCCGGCGGGCGAGATCTACGCGGGCGTGCTGTATCAGCTCGGCGCGCTGTCGGCGATCGCGCAGGCCGAGGGCGGACGCATCGCGCATGTGAAGCCGCACGGCGCGCTGTACAACCAGGCCGCGCGCGACGCGAAGATCGCCGACGCGATCGTCTCCGCGGTGCACGACTTCGATCCGTCGGTGGCGGTGTTCGCGCTCGCCAACAGCGGGCTCGTCAGCGCCGCGCGCAACGCGGGCCTGACCGCGATCGAGGAAGTGTTCGCCGACCGCGGCTATCGCGCCGACGGCTCGCTGGTGCCGCGCAAGGAGCCGGGCGCGCTGCTCGACGACGAGGACGAAGTGCTCGCGCGCACGCTTACGATGATCCGCGAGCAACGCGTGAAGGCCGTCGACGGACAGTGGGTGCCTTTGAAGGCGCAAACCATCTGCCTGCACGGCGACGGCCCGCACGCGCTCGCGTTCGCGCGACGCATTCGCGCCGCGCTCGCCGACGCCGGCATCGAAGTGCACCCGGCGGGCGCCGCGCGCGTCTGAGCGTTCGCATCGCCACCGTGCACGCCTCGCGCGGTGATGCCCGCTGCGAACCCGCCGATGCCGACGCACACGCACCCGCGGGGCAGGTAAAGAGAGTTCGACGCGGCCGCAGAGCCGCGGCAGCACGCCGGCGCATGGGGCCGCATGCACCGGTTCACGTCAGCCGCAACCCGCGGCGAAGTTGAATAACCTCTTTGGAGACCCTGATGCAGACAACTGTCAGTCTATGGCCGCTCATCGGCGTGGCCGTCATCATCGTTGGCTTTCTGTTGCGCTTCAATCCGATGCTGATCGTGGCCGTCGCCGCGATCGTCACCGGTTTCGCCGCGCATTTCCCGCCGGAAAAGATCCTCGCGCTGATCGGCACCGGCTTCATCAAGACGCGCAACATCCCCCTGATCATCCTGCTGCCGCTCGCGGTGATCGGCCTGCTCGAACGACATGGCCTGCGCGAGCGTGCGCAGGCATGGATCAGCGGCATCAAGGCGGCGACCGCCGGGCGTCTGTTGATCGTCTATCTGGCCGTGCGCGAGCTGACCGCCGCGGTCGGCCTGACCGGGCTCGGCGGCCATCCGCAGATGGTGCGTCCGCTGATCGCGCCGATGGCCGAGGGCGCGACCGAGAACCGCTTCGGCAAGATCAGCGACGCGGTGCGCTTCCGGCTGCGCGCGTTCTCGGCCGCAACCGACAACGTCGGGCTCTTTTTCGGTGAGGACATCTTCGTCGCGTTCGGAGCGATCGTGCTGATGACGACCTTCCTGAAGGAAGCGGGCATCGTCGTGGAGCCGATTCACGTGGCAGTGTGGGGCATTCCGACCGCGATCAGCGCGTTCATCGTGCATGGCTTCCGGCTCTGGCTGCTCGACCGGTGGCTCGAGCGTGAATTTCGCGGCAAGGTGTCGGGCGGTACTTCGAGCGCGAAAGCGACCGCCACATCGAAACCGTCGTCGTCCACACGTGCTACCGGAGACGAAGCATGACCTTCACGATCACCTATCTGTTCTGGTTGCTCGGCATCGTGCTGCTGATCGTCGGCGGCATGATCGTTACGGACCGCCAGCATCCGCGCCGCTTCACCGCGGGCGGATTCTGGATTCTTTACGCGCTGATCTTCCTGATCGGCGACCGGCTGCCGCCGGCCGTGGTCGGCGTCGCAGTGATCGCGATGGCGCTGATCGCGGGCTTCGGCGGCGTCACCGCGGGCAAGCCGAAGACGCTGTCGCTCGAAGCGCGTCAAGCGAGCGCCGCGCGACTGCGCAACAAGCTGTTCGTGCCCGCGCTGACGATTCCGGTCGTCACCGTGATCATCACGCTCGCGGCAAGCCATCTCGTGTTCGGCGGCGTGCCGTTGATCGAGAAGGCCAACGTCACGCTGATCGGCTTCGGCATCGGCTGCGTGATTGCGCTCGCGATCGCCTGCGTGATCACGCGCGACACGGTCGGTCAGTCGATGAAGGAGGCGCGCCGCCTCGTCGATGCGCTGTCGTGGGCCGCGGTGCTGCCGCAGATGCTCGGCATGCTCGGCCTCGTGTTCTCGGACGCGGGCGTCGGCAAGGCGGTCGCGCACGTGACCACGTCGTATATCAGCCTCGACTACCGCTTCGTCGCGGTGGCCGTGTACTGCATCGGCATGGCGCTGTTCACGATGGTGATGGGCAACGGCTTCGCGGCGTTTCCGGTGATGACGGGCGGCGTCGGGGTGCCGATCCTCGTCGGCGTATTCCACGGCAACCCGGCCGTGATGGCCGCGATCGGCATGTTCTCCGGCTACTGCGGCACGCTGATGACGCCGATGGCCGCAAACTTCAACATGGTGCCGGTCGCGCTGCTCGAATTACCCGACAAGAATGCGGTGATCAAGGCGCAGATTCCGACGGCGTTGACGCTGCTGGTGATCAATATTTTTCTGTTGAATTTCTTGATGTTTCTGTAGCGCTGCTGACAAGCGCGTCGCTCAGAGAAGCGACGCGTGAAAAGACGCGAGCGGTCTTGCGCCGCTCACCCCGCCTCCACCACGAAGCCGTGCTGCCGCAACAGCTGCAGCACGCCCTTCGGTCCACCCAGATGCAGCGCGCCGATCGCGACGAACAGCGGCTTGTTCGGCGCGGCGAGCTGCAGCATCTTCGCGACGAAGCGGCGATTGCGCTCGTAGACGATCCGGTTATCGATCGAACCGGAGATGCGGGGATCGCGCGCGAGCTTCTCAGATTTGGCGGCCTGCCACGCGGCGATCGCATCGGCATCGCCGACCTGCCATAGCCGATGCAGCGTGCGCACGTCTTGGACGTTCTGCGCCGGCGTCTGCACCAGGTCCTGTGCGAGCATCTCACGCTGCTGCGCGGCCGACAGTCCGGTGAACGAACGCATCTGCTGTGCGAGCGTTTCGAGTCCGACGATCTTGCCGCGCGTCTTCAGATACACGTTCTGCAATTGCGCTTCGGTACCGTACTCAGTTTGCAGACCCGCTGACAGCGAGTCGTAGGTCTCGACCACCAGCGACGCAAGCCACGGCCGCATCTTCTTGATCGCATCGAGCGCGGCCGGGTTGCCGCGCAGCCGCAGCGCGAGCTTGTGCCACAACGGCTCGGGCAGCAGGCCCGGCAGGCAGTCGTGCTTGCACACGCCGTACTTGGAGACGTCGTCCTGCGACACCAGCAGTTCGTCGGGCGACAGTTCGAGCGCGAGTGTCGGCGACGCGGCAAGCGCCGCGAGGATCGGCGCGCGGAACGGCTGCGCCGCCGGATAGTCGGCCGGATCGCCGACGTGCAGCGTGCCGAGCATATAGATGGTGATATTGCCGCGTGTCGCGACATAGAACGGCATGCGCGCCGGTTGCTGACGCACCGGTCCGCTCGCGGTGGTGCCGGGGACCGGGGGCGGCGCAATCGACGGCGGTGGCGTGGCTGGCACATTAACCGCCGGTCGGGCCGCCTGGGCCGCGGGGGCTGGCGTATTGGCCGCCGCGCCGGCTGCGTCAGCGATGCCGGGCACGGCCGCGCCGACCGACAGCGCGCAGCCTACGCGCAAAAAAGCGGACAGCGACGCGGGAAGAACTACGGAGCAAAAGGCGCGCGCGAGCGCATCGACAACCGCGCAGAAAAACGTGCGAAAAAACTCGCTGAAGAAGCTTCCAGCAAATGCGCCGCAGGGCGCGGCGCCTCCCGGCGCACGCGCCCCGCGGCGCCGCGCGAAGCCGGCTATCGAGCCGCCTTCACACAAGCGGCGCGCAAGACGACGCGCCGCCACCCCATCAGGCATCCACGTCCCCCACCTCTTCGGCGCGGTGACACGAGACGAGGCGCCCGTCCACTTCACGCAGCTTCGGCACCTCGCTGCGGCAACGATCTATCACGTACGGGCAGCGCTGATGGAACGTGCAGCCCGACGGCGGATTCAGCGGCGACGGCATTTCGCCTTGCAGCTTGATCTTGATCGTGCGGTCCGCCTCGAAGATCGACGGGGTCGCCGACATCAGCGCGCGCGTGTACGGATGGCGCGGCTTCGAGAAGATGCGCTTCTTGTCGCCGAGCTCGGCGACGCCGCCGAAGTACATGACCATCACGTCGTCGGCGATATGCTCGACCACAGACAGGTTGTGCGAGATGAACACGTAGCTCGTCTTGAACTCATCCTGCAGGTCCATGAACAGGTTCAGGATCTGCGCCTGGATCGACACGTCGAGCGCGGACACAGGTTCGTCGGCGACGACGATCTGCGGATCGAGGATCATCGCGCGCGCGATCGCGACCCGCTGACGCTGGCCGCCGGAGAACATGTGCGGATAGCGCTTCGCGTGCTCGGGCCGCAGGCCGACCGTGCGCATCATCTGCGCGATGCGCTCGGCGCGCTCGGTCGCGCTCATCTGCGTGTTGATCGCGAGCGGTTCGCCGAGCGTTTGCTCGACGGTCTTGCGCGGATTGAGCGACGCAAACGGGTTCTGGAACACCATCTGCACGCGCCGCCTGAGCGCGGCGATCTTCTCGTGATTCGCGCCGGCCACGTCCTCACCATCGATCAGCAGGCGGCCCGCGCTCGGCGTTTCGATCATCGTCAGCTGGCGCGCGAGCGTCGACTTGCCGCAGCCGGACTCGCCGACCACCGCCAGCGTCTTGCCGCGTTCGAGCGCGAACGACACGCCGTTCAGCGCCTTCACCGTGCCGTGCGCGAACAGGCCGCGCTTGACGTCGTAGTAGCGCGCGAGCTGATCGGCGACGAGCACGTGATCGCCAGGACGATCCGACTGGCGACGGGTTTCGGGTACTGCGCTCATCGGGCGCCTCCTTGCGTGTGAACGTTGGCGTCCTTCTCGAGGTTCAGCGGCTTGATGCAGCGCACGCGCGTGAACTCCGCATGGGCGGGCAGCGCAGCGAGCGCGGGGCGCGCCTTCATGCAGTCGTCGACCACGTACTTGCAGCGCGGCGCGAACAGACAGCCCTTGGGCCGGTCGTCGCGGCCCGGCACCATGCCCGGCAGCGCTGCGAGCCGCACCGCGCCCACGTTGTGCTCGGGAATCGCGGCCAGCAGCGCTTCCGTGTACGGATGATGGGGCGCGGCGAAGATGTCGGGCACCTTGTTCGTCTCGATCACTTCACCCGCGTACATCACGGCGACGCGCTGCGCGACCTCGGACACCACCGCCAGATCGTGAGAAATCAGCACGAGCGCCATGCCGCGTTCCTTCTGCAGGCGCATCAGCAGTTCCATGATCTGCGCCTGGATCGTCACGTCGAGCGCGGTGGTCGGTTCGTCGGCGATCAGCAGCTTCGGGTTGCAGGCGATCGCCATCGCGATCATCACGCGCTGGTTCATGCCGCCCGACATCTGATGCGGGAACGAGCCGATGCGGTTCTTCGCATCGGGAATGCCGACCTGGTCGAGCAGTTCGAGCGCGCGTTTGTCGAGCGCGCTGCCGCGCAGACCTTCGTGCAGCTTCAGCACTTCCTTGATCTGATAGCCGACCGTGTAGCTCGGATTCAGACTCGTCAGCGCGTCCTGGAACACCATCGCGATGTCCTTGCCGATGATCTTGCGGCGTTCCTTCGCGGAGGCGTTCAGCAGGTTCTTGCCGTCGAACGTGATTTCGTCGGCGGTGACCTTGCCGGGCGCGTCGATCAGGCCCATCAGCGCCATCATCGTCACGCTCTTGCCCGAGCCCGATTCGCCGACCACGCCGACCACTTCGCCCGGTGCGATGTCCAGATTGATGCGGTCGACCGCGGGCAGGCCGCCGAAATTGACCGCGAGATTGCGGATGGTCAGTAGCTTGCTCATGATCAGGCCATCCGTTTCAGTTTGGGGTCGAGCGCGTCGCGCAGCCCGTCGCCGAGCAGGTTGATCGCAAGCACCGAGATCAGGATGGACAGGCCAGGCATCGTGACGATCCACCATGCGCTGTCGATGTAATCGCGCGCCGACGCGAGCATCGCGCCCCACTCCGCCGACGGCGGTTGCACGCCGAGGCCGAGGAAGCCGAGCGCCGCGGCATCGAGAATCGCCGACGAGAAGCCGAGCGTAGCCTGCACGATCAGCGGCGCGGTGCAGTTCGGCAGCACCTGCGAGAACATCAGCCGCAAGGTGCCCGCACCGGCAACGCGCGAGGCGGTCACGTACTCCTTCTGCAATTCGCCTTGCGCGGACGCGCGCGTCAGACGCACATAGCCCGGCAGCGCGACGATCGCGATCGCGAGCATCGTGTTGACGAGGCCCGGACCGATGATCGCGACTACCGCGACCGCGAGCAGCAGCGACGGCAGCGCGAGCAGCACGTCCATGATGCGCATGATCGGCGTGTCGGCCCATTTCTCGAAGAACGCGGCGATCAGCCCGAGCACGATGCCCGGAATCAGCGCGAGCACCACCGACACGAAGCCGATCCAGAACGACAACCGCGCGCCGTACATCAGACGCGAGAGGATGTCGCGGCCCGCTTCGTCGGTGCCGAGAATGAACTTCCAGTTGCCGCCGTCGAGCCACGCGGGCGGAATCTTCACCGAGTCGCGGTACTGCTCGATCGGGCTATGCGGCGCGATCAGCGGCGCGAAGATCGCGATGAAGATCAGCACCAGCACGATGATGCCCGCGCCGACCGCGCCACGGTTGCGCGAGAAGTTCGCCCAGAATTCGCGTGCCGCGATGGCGCGGCCGCTCGGTGGGGTGACCGCCTGGGGGACGGTGTTTTGAATGTCAGCCATGGTCGTGATTACCTCGTATGGCGAATGCGCGGGTTGAGCACGCCGTACAACAGATCGACGACGAGGTTCACGACGATCACCAGCGTCGCGATCAGCAGGATACCGCCCTGCACGACCGGATAATCGCGCCGGCCGATCGCATCGATCAGCCATTTGCCGATGCCCGGCCATGAAAACAGCGTTTCGGTCAGCACCGCGCCCGCAAGCAGCGTGCCGACCTGCAAACCAATCACGGTGACGACCGGAATCAGCGCATTGCGCAGCGCATGCACGACGATCACGCGTCCCGGCGACAGCCCCTTCGCGCGCGCGGTGCGGATGTAGTCCTCGCGCAGCACTTCGAGCATCGACGAGCGCGTCATGCGCGCGACGACCGCGAGCGGAATCGTGCCGAGCACGATCGCGGGGAGGATCAGGTGACTGAGCGCGGACGTGAACGCGCCTTCGTCGGTGGACATCAGCGAGTCGATCAGCATGAAGCCGGTCACGTGCGGGATGTCGTATTCGACCGCGATGCGGCCCGACACCGGCGTCAAGCCGAGCTTGACCGAGAACACCATGATGAGGATCAAGCCCCACCAGAAGATCGGCATCGAGTAGCCGGTCAGCGCGGTGCCCATCACGCCGTGATCGACCACCGTGCCGCGCCTCAGCGCCGCGAACACGCCCGCCGGCAGGCCGACGATCAGCGCGAACAGCATTGCGCAGAACGACAGTTCGACCGTGGCGGGAAAGCGCGCGAGGAATTCGCCCATCACGCTGGTGTTGGTGATGATCGAGGTGCCGAGGTTGCCGTGCAGGGCGCGGCCGATGTAGTGGAAGTACTGGATTGGCAGGGGCTCGTCGAGCCCGAGGCGGTGCATCGCGGCCGCGTGCATGGCCGGATCGACGCCGCGCTCGCCCATCATCACTTCGATGGGGTCCCCCGGGATCAGGTGAATCAGCGCGAACGCGAGGATCGTGATGCCGATGAACGTCGGTATCACCATGCCGATGCGGCGCAAAACGAAGCGGAACATGGTTCGCTCCTATGGTACTGGTGATGAAAAAACGCAACCGGCGACGAGGGCTCGTGACCCCGGTCGCCGGACCATTTCGACCAGTTTTCTAACCGTGCGAAAAGCGTACTGTATTGCGGCGTACTGTGCGAACTTTACGAATTACTTGACGCTGACACCGTCGAAGCGCGCGTAGCCGAGCGGTTCGATCCGCATGTCGACCACCTTCTTGCTGACCGGCTGATAGACGGTCGAGTGCGCGACCGGCGAGAACGGCAACTGCTCCGCGAAGATATGCTGCGCGTCGCCGTAGATCTTCGTGCGCGTCGCCACGTCCGAGGTCGTGCGGCCCTTCTGGATCAGCTCGTCGAACGGCTTGTAGCACCACTTCGAGAAGTTGTTGCCGTTGATCGCCTCGCAGCCGAGCAGCGTGCCGAGCCAGTTGTCCGGATCGCCGTTGTCGCCGGTCCAGCCGATCAGCATCGAGTCCTGTTCGCCCGCGTGCGCGCGCTTGATGTACTCACCCCACTCGTACGTGACGATCTTCGCCTTCACGCCGATCTTCGCCCAGTCCGCCTGGATCATTTCCGCCATCAGGCGCGCGTTCGGGTTGTACGCGCGCTGCACGGGCATCGCCCACAGCGTGATGTCGAAGCCGTTCGGGTAGCCGGCCTTCGCGAGCAGATCCTTCGCCTTGGCCGAATCGTACGAGGCGGCCGGCAGGTTCTTGACGAACGACCATTGCGTCGGCGGCATCGGGTTCGTCGCGAGCTGGCCCGCGCCCTGGTAGACCGAGTCGATGATCGCCTTCTTGTTGATCGCCATGTCGAGCGCCTGACGCACTTCGAGCTTGTCTACCGGCTTGTGAGTCACGTTGTACGCGAGGTAGCCGAGGTTGAAGCCCGGCTGCGACGGCATGTCGATGTTCGGCTCGGCCTTCAGCGGCGCGATATCTGCCGGGCGCGGATAGCTCATCACCTGGCATTCGTCGCGCTTGATCTTCTGCACGCGCACGCCGGCGTCCGGCGTGATCGAGAAGATCAGCTTCGAGATCTTCACCGCGTTCGGCTTCCAGTATTCCGGATTGCCGTCGAAGCGGATCGTCGCGTCCTTCGTGTAGCTGCGGAAGATGAACGGACCGGTGCCGACCGGGAACTGATTGATATCGGCGGCCTTGCCTGCCTTCAGCAGTTGATCCGCATATTCGGCCGACAGGATCGACGCGTATTCCATCGCCAGATTCTGGATGAACGGCGCGTTGACTTCCTTCAGCGTGAACTTGACCGTGTACGGGTCGACCTTCTCGACGCTCGTGATCAGCTTGTCGAGGCCCATGTCGGTGAAGTACGGGAACTGCACCGGATACGCCTTGCGAAACGGCTGGTTCGGGTCGAGCATGCGCTGGAACGAGAACACCACGTCGTCCGCGTTGAATTCGCGCGTCGGCTTGAAGAACGAGGTGGTCTGGAACTTCACGCCGTGACGCAGATGGAACGTGTAGGTCTTGCCATCAGGCGACACGTCCCACTTCTCGGCGAGGCCGGGCTCGACCTTGGTGCCGCCGCGCTCGAATTCGACGAGGCGGTTATAGACGGTGAACGTGTTGGCCGTGAAGTCGACGCCCGTGGTGTATTGGGCCGGATCGAAACCCGCGGGACTGCCTTCCGAGCAGTAAACGAGGGTTTTGTTCGGAATCCCAGCGGCCTGCGCGCTCGTGACGCCAAGCAGGGATGCCGCTGCGGCTGCGACGAGCGTAGACGCACGCGCGACGCGCAACAGACTGTTTTGCTTCATGTTTCCTCCAGGTTCAGGGCCGGCTTGCGCCGGCGTAGCGGGATATTACTTGAGCTTGGGCCGGCCACCAAGCGGAGCAAAATCCCTCTGTTGACGATAGGAAACACTTCGTGCAAACGTTTTGCCGCGGTACTGTCGCGGTCCGGACGGCCCATTCGAGCCGCCCGGCGACGAAAGCGGCGCAAAAAGCGCGCCGCGTCCGCTTACTTCACCCCGACCTCCAGGAATTGCGTCGGTCCGAACGGATCGATCTTGAAGCCCGTCACGTTCTTGCTGATCGGCTGATACACGGTCGAATGCGCGATCGGCGTGAACGGCACCTGGTCCTTGAAGATTTCCTGAGCCTGGGTGTAGGCCTTCAGCCGATCGGGCATCCTGGTGGTGCTGCGGCCCTGCTTGATCAGATCGTCGTAAGGCTTGTAGCACCACTTCGAGAAGTTGCTGCCGTTGACCGCGTCGCAGCCGAGCAACACGCCGAGCCAGTTGTCGGGGTCGCCGTAGTCACCCGTCCATCCGATCAGCATCGCCTGATGCTCGCCGGCATGCGCGCGGCGGATGTACTCGCCCCACTCGTACGTGGCGATATTCACCTTGACGCCGATCTTCGCCCAGTCAGACTGCAGCATTTCGGCCATCAGGCGCGCGTTCGGGTTATACGGGCGCTGCACCGGCATCGCCCACAGCGTCAGCTCGAAGCCGTCGGGGTAGCCGGCCTCCTTCAGCAGCGCTTTCGCTTTGTCGACGTCGTACGGCGCGTCCTTCAGGCTCTTGTCGTAGCCCCATTGCGTCGGCGGCATCGGGTTGGTCGCGAGCTGGCCCGCACCCTGGTAGACCGCTTCGATGATCGCCTTCTTGTTGACCGACATGTCGAGCGCGCGGCGCACGAGCACGTTGTCGAGCGGCTTTTTGGTCGTGTTGTACGCGATATAGCCGAGGTTGAAGCCCACTTCGCTCGGCATCGCGAGCGAGCCATCGGCCTTCACGGTCGGGATGTCGGCCGGGCGCGGATACGACATCACCTGACATTCGCCGCGCTTCAGCTTTTGCAGGCGCACGGCCGGATCGACGGTGATCGCGAAGATCAGCTTGCCGACCTTCGCGACGCCCGGCTTCCAGTAGTCGGGATTGCCGTCGAAGCGGATCGTGTCGTCCTTCGTATAGCTGCGGAAGATGAACGGACCGGTGCCGACCGGGTATTGGTTGATATCCGACGCCTTGCCCGCCTTCAGCAGCTGATCCGTGTATTCAGCCGACAGGATCGATGCGAACGGCATCGCGATCTGCTGCAGGAACGGTGCGTCGACTTCCTTCAGCGTGAAGCGCACCGTGTACGGGTCGACCTTCTCGATTTTGGCGATGTTCTTCGCGAGACCGAGGTCGTTGAAGTACGGGAAATTGACCGGATACGCCTTGCGGAACGGATTCTCGGGATCGAGCATGCGCTCGTAGGTGAACACGACGTCGTCCGCGTTGAATTCGCGGGTCGGCTTGAAATACGGCGTGGTCTGGAATTTGACGCCGCGGCGCAGATGGAACGTATAGGTGAGGCCGTCGGGCGACACGTCCCACTTTTCGGCGAGTCCCGGCTCGATGTCCGTGCTGCCATGCGCAAATTCGACCAGCCGGTTATAGACCGTGTACGAGCCGGCGCTGAACTCGACGCTGGTCGTGTATTGCGCGGTATCGAAGCCCGCCGGGCTGCCTTCGGAGCAGAAAATCAGCGTCTTGTCGGGCAGCGAGGCCGCCTGCGACGCGGCGGGCGCGAGGCCGCTCGTAGCGACCGCGAGCGCGGCGAGAGCCGGCAGGCAGAACTGGTGAAGCGCGAACAGTCGGTGTGCCGCAGTCATTCTTGTCACTGTCATATCGTCCTCCGCACAGCAGCCGGGGTAGCTGCTTTTCGATGATAGACAGCCCAAAAATGAGCTTCAACAGGGACTTACCACGCTATTTGGGACAAATTCGAGACCCACGCCGGACTGGCGGGGACCGCGCGGCCGTTGCGGCCGCGCGTGCATGGCCGTTACACGGCGAGCCGTTCGCAGATCGCCCTGGTCGAGGTGGCCGCGTTCAGCGTATAGAAGTGCAGGCCGGGCACCTTCGCGTCGACGAGCCGTTGACACAGATCCGTCACCACGTCGAGCCCGAACGCGCGGATCGACTCGCGGTCATCGCCGAAGCTCTCGAGCCGGCGCGCGATCCAGCGCGGCACTTCGGCGCCGCACATTTCGGAGAAGCGCATCAGCTGCGAGAAGTTCGTGATCGGCATGATGCCGGGCACGATCGGCACGTCGACGCCGAGCTGGCGCGCATCGTCGACGAAACGGAAGTACGCGTCCGCGTTGAAGAAGTACTGCGTGATCGCCGAGTTCGCGCCGGCCTTTACCTTGCGCGCGAAATTCTCCAGATCGTGACGCGGCGAGCGCGACTGCGGATGGTATTCCGGATAGCCGGCCACCTCGATCCAGAACCAGTCGCCGAACTCGGCACGGATGAAGCTGACGAGCTCCGATGCATAGCGCAGCTCGCCGACCGCGCCCATGCCCGAGGGCAGATCGCCGCGCAGCGCGACGATATGGCGGATGCCGTGCGCGCGGTACTCGTTAAGAATCGCGCGCAGGCTTTCCTTCGACGAGCCGATGCACGACAGGTGCGGCGCCGCCTCGAGCCCTTCCTTCGCCATGTCGATGACGGTATCGAGCGTGCCTTGCTGGGTCGAGCCGCCGGCGCCGAACGTGACGGACACGAACTTCGGCTTGAGCGACACGAGTTGCGCGCGGGTCGCGCGCAGTTTGTCGATGCCTTCCTGCGTTTTCGGCGGGAAGAATTCGAATGAGAGTTCGATCGGATTCATAGTCAATAAGGTCAACCGAGACTGCGGTTGCCGAAAATGAGCGCGGACAGCAGCCACGACACGATGCTGTACAGGATCGAGCCGAAGAACGCCGACCAGAAGCCCGACACCTCGAAGCCCTTCAGCAGCGATGCGCACAGCCAGAAGCACAGCGCATTGACGACCAGAATGAAGAGTCCGAGCGTGAGGATCGTGACGGGCAGCGTCAGCAGGATCAGTACCGGCCGAATCACCGCATTGATGAGACCGAGCACGATAGCGACGATCAGCGCGGTGCCGAAGCTACGGATGTGGATCGACGGAACGATGTAGGTGATGATCAGCAGCGCGAGCGCGTTGATGAGCCAGGTCAGCAGCACGGTCATGTTAGAACTCCTTGTAAGCACCTGTGCGGGGAAGATGTCCAGCAAATGAAAAGCGGCGCTGTCGAACAAAGCGGCGCATTGCGCGCCGCCCCGGGATCAGACCGTCAAACTTTTCACCGCCGTCCGCTTGGCCGGGCGCGCGAAGCGCGCCTCGAACCTGCGGGCGGCCGCCTACTTAGTAGCGATAGTGGTTCGGCTTGAACGGACCGTTCTTGTCGACGCCGATGTAGCCGGCCTGCGCGTCGGACAGCACGGTCAGGTTCGCGCCGATACGCGCCAGGTGCAAACGCGCGACCTTTTCGTCGAGATGCTTCGGCAGCACGTACACCTTGTTTTCGTACTTCGCGCCCTGCGTGAACAGTTCAATCTGCGCGAGGGTCTGGTTCGTGAACGAGTTCGACATCACGAACGACGGGTGGCCCGTCGCGCAGCCGAGGTTCACGAGACGGCCTTCGGCCAGCAGGATCACGCGCTTGCCGTCCGGGAAAATGATGTGGTCGACTTGCGGCTTGATGTTTTCCCACTGGTACTGACGCGTCGACGCGACGTCGATTTCCGAGTCGAAGTGGCCGATGTTGCAGACGATCGCGTTATGACGCATCGCCTTCATGTGATCGTGGTTGATCACGTGGTAGTTGCCGGTCGCGGTCACGAAGATGTCGGCTTTATCCGCCGCGTATTCCATCGTCACGACGCGGTAGCCTTCCATCGCCGCTTGCAGTGCGCAGATCGGATCGATTTCGGTGACCCACACGGTCGCCCCCAGACCACGCAGCGATTGCGCGCAGCCCTTGCCCACGTCGCCGTAACCGGCCACGACCGCGATCTTGCCCGCAATCATCACGTCGGTCGCGCGCTTGATGCCGTCGACGAGCGACTCGCGGCAGCCGTACAGGTTGTCGAACTTCGACTTCGTGACCGAGTCGTTGACGTTGATGGCCGGGAACGGCAGACGGCCTTCCTTTTCCATCTGGTACAGACGATGCACGCCGGTGGTGGTTTCTTCGGTGACGCCCTTGATCGCCGCGAGGCGCTTCGAGTACCACGTCGGGTCGATCTCGAGGTGCGCGGCGATCGACTTGTACAGCGCGATCTCTTCCTCGTTGGTCGGCTTGGCGATCACCGAGCGGTCTTTTTCGGCCTTCGAGCCGAGGATCAGCAGCAGCGTTGCGTCGCCGCCGTCATCGAGAATCATGTTGGCGAACTCGCCGTTCGGCCATTCGAAGATGCGGTGCGAGAACTCCCAGTATTCGTCGAGCGATTCGCCCTTGAACGCGAACACCGGCGTGCCGGCCTGCGCGATCGCGGCGGCGGCGTGGTCCTGGGTCGAGAAGATGTTGCACGAGGCCCAGCGCACGTCGGCGCCGAGCGCGGTCAGCGTCTCGATCAGCACGCCGGTCTGGATCGTCATGTGCAGCGAGCCGGCGACGCGCGCGCCCTTCAGCGGCTGCTGCGCCTTGTACTCTTCACGCGTTTGCATGAGGCCGGGCATTTCGGTCTCGGCGATCGTGAGTTCCTTGCGGCCCCAAGCGGCGAGCGACATGTCGGCAACAACGTAATCCTGCTTTTGGGAATCGATGACTGCGGCGTTCATCACGCCCTCCTTTCTAAGAAATTGACTAGAAATGTGACGTGAGCGCGGTTTGAGGCAACGCACGGATTCGCGTGATGCGCATTCCATGCTGCCGATTGAAGCCTTCGAGCCTGGCGGGCGGCCGGCGAATGCGGATTCGCGGTACCCGTCGCAACGCTCCTCGAAGACGAACGGCGATTGTAGCAAATCGAGATGACTTCGGCGTGCGCGGGATGGCGTGGCGCGCTGGTTCAGATCGGCAGCAGTCCCAGCATCGGCGCGAGCACCACCATCGCGACGCCGGCGATCATCATCGTCAGGCTGGACACCACGCCCTCCTCGCTGCCGAGCTCGCGTGCCTTGGCGGTGCCGACGCCGTGCGCGGCCGCGCCGAACAGCGCGCCGCGCGCGAGCCGCGTGCGCAGCGGCATGAACGCGAGCACGAGTTCGCCGAACAGCATGCCGCAGACGCCCGTTGCGATCACGAACAGCGCGCTCAGGTCCTTCGGCGCGTGAATCCGGTCGGACACGGCGAGCGCGAACGGCGTCGACACCGAGCGTGTCATCAGGCTGCGCTGCAATTCCGGCGACAGATGCAGCAGCTTCGCGAGCATCAGAGAGCCGCCGACGCCGACCAGAATGCCCACCGTCACGCCGACGGACAGCGAGATCCAGTGGCGCTTCAGCAGTGCGCGGTACTCGTAGATCGGCACGGCGAACGCGACCGTCGCGGGGCCGAGCAGCCACATCAGCCAGCGCGTGTCCTCGAAGTACAGCGAATACGGAATGTGCGCGAGCGCGACGATCGCAACGAGCGCGGCCGGCACGGTCAGCATCGGCGTGAGCCACGGCGAGCGCACGCGCGCATACAACGCCTTCGACGCGAAATACAGCGCGATCGTCAGCACGAGGCAGCCTGCCGCGATCAGGCGAGAGGCATCGTCGGCCCGCAGCGAAGCGAAAAACTGCGGGTTCATCGGCGCTCGCGCGACAGACTGCCTGCCTCGCGCGCAAGCCGCACCCGGCGCAGCGCGAAACGTCGTTCGACGCGCGCGGCCTGATCGACGGCGAACGCCACCGCGACCATCACCATCAGCGTGCCGGCGATCACGACCAGCGCGAGGCGCCAGCCGTCCGCGCGGAACAGGCCGCCGTATTGCACAGCGGCGACCGCGGCCGGAATGAAGAACAGCAGCATGTCGGACAGCAGCCAGTCCGCGCCGGCCTTGACCCAGCGCGGCGCGACGCCGCCGCAGAACAGCAGCGCGAGCAGCACGACGAGGCCGAGCACGCCGCCCGGCACCGGCAGATGCAGCCGGCGCACGATGAAATCCGCGCCCATCCACAGCGCGGCGATCGCGGCGCTTTGCACGGCGATGCGTGCAACCCGGCCGAAGCCACCCGCGCCGCCGCTCGAACCGCCATCGGCGGGAGGCACGGAACGGGCGAAAACTGGGGTGGACATGGCATTCCCTGGCTGACTCGGAAGGCACTCAGTATGGGGCGCATCGCGCCATAAACAAAATGACTTACAATCATCGGAACCATTCCAAACTGGAATTCTGGAGGCCGCGATCATGGAACTCCGCGCGCTGCGCTATTTCGTCGAAGTAGTCCGTCAACAGAGCTTCACAGTCGCCGCCGAGCAGATGTTCGTCACGCAGCCGACCATCAGCAAGATGGTCAAGTCGCTGGAAGATGAAATCGGCTCGCCGCTGCTGCTGCGCGACGGCCGTCAGATGGTGCTGACCGACGTCGGCCGGATCGTCTATCAGCGCGGCCAGGACGTGCTCGCCGCGCACGCGCAATTGCAGGCCGAACTGAACGATCTCGACACCCTTGGGCGCGGTGAACTCGCAATCGGCATCCCGCCGATGGGCGGCGAGCTCTTCACCCCCGCAATCGCCGCGTTCCGCCAGCGCTATCCGAAGATCGAACTGAAGCTGTTCGAGCAGGGCTCGCGCGCGATCGAAGCCGCGCTGATCAACGGCGAGCTGGAACTCGGCGGGGTGTTGCAGCCGGTCGATCCCGACAACATCGACGTGCTGCCGATGTCGCGCCAGTTGCTGTGGCTCGTCGCGCGCACCGGCTCGCGCTGGGATGCGTTGAACGAGGTGCCGCTCGCGCAGCTCGCGAACGAGCCGTTCGTGTTTTACGGCGAGAGCCTCGCGTTGAACGACGTCGTGCTGAACGCGTGCCGCGCGGCGGGATTTGCGCCGGCTATCGTCGGGCGTAGCGGGCATTGGGACTTCATGGCGGCGCTGGTGCTGGCCGGCGTCGGCATCGCGCTGCTGCCGGCGCCCTATTGCCGTCGGCTCGACCCCGCGCAGTTCACCTGCCGCCCGGTCGTCGAACCGGAGATCCCGTGGGAAATGGCGATCGGCTGGCGCCGCAACGGCTATCTGTCGCACGCGGCGCGCGCGTGGCTCGACGTCGCGCGCGAAACGCTGCCGACGCACGTCAGCGACGATTTCATGCTCGGACCGGGAATCGGCTTCAACGGAATCGCAGCGCCGGACGAAGCTTAGCTACCCGCGCACGAGTGACGCGCGGCGGGCGGTTGCATTGCGCCGCCGCGTTTCTCGAACCCGTCGTCAGCGGCGATCAAACCGCCTGCGCCGACATCCCCGCTCCCTGTCGCCCGTTCGCCGCGATCAGCTCCGCCGCCCGTTCGCCGATCATCACCGTCGGCGAATTGGTGTTGCCGCCTATCAGTGTCGGCATCACCGACGCATCGACGATCCTCAACCCCGTTACGCCGCGCACGCGCAATTGCGGATCGACGACCGAGCGAGCGTCGCCGCCCATCCGGCAGGTCGCGACCGGGTGATAGATCGTGTCCGCGCGCTCGGCGATCGTCTGTCGCAGTTCGGCGTCCGATTGCCCCGGCCGCGTGTACAACTCCTCGCCGCCATGAAGCGCGAGCGACGGCGCGTCGAGAATGCGCCGCGCGATCTTCGCGCCCTCGACGAGCAGATCGAGGTCGCGCGCATCGCTCAGAAAGCGCGGATCTATGAGCGGCGCGACACGCGCATCGGCGCTCGCGAGCGTCACGGAGCCGCGGCTATGCGGACGCAGCACGCACACGTGCAGCGAATAGCCGTGGCCCCAGTGCATATGGCGGTTGTGATCGTCGACGATCGCCGCGCAGAAATGCAATTGCAGATCGGGCCGCTCGAGCGTCGGCCGGGTCTTCAGAAACCCGCCCGCCTCGGCGACGTTGCTCGACAGCATGCCGCGCTCGTGCCGCCTGAACGTGACGAATTGCGGCAGCATCCGCGCGATGCCGCGCACCGAGAAACCGACCGGCTCGATCGACCTCACCCGCTTGTTGATCGTGAAATCGATGTGATCGGTCAGGTTCTGGCCGACTTCGGGTGCATCGTGCAGCACGTCGATGCCGAGCGAGCGCAAATGCGCGGCCGGCCCGATACCTGAGCACATCAGTAGTTGCGGCGAGTTGAACGCGCCCGCGGCGAGCACGACCTCGGCGCGCGCGGCGAGCGTTTCCATCCGGCCGCCGCGCGCGATCTCGACGCCGCTCGCGCGCTTGCCGTCGAACACGACGCGCAGCACGGTTGCATCGGCGATCGTGTGCAGGTTCGCGCGCGGCCGGTCGTAGATATACGCGCGCGCAACGCTGCAGCGGCGTCCGTCGCGCTGCGTGACCTGATAGAAACCGATGCCTTCCTGGTCCGCGCCGTTGAAATCGTCGTTCGCCTTGTAGCCCGCTTCGAGCGCGGCCTGCACGAAGCGCTTTGAAAACGGATTCTTGAAGCGCAGATCGGACACCGTCAGCGGACCGGCCTCGCCATGCCACGCATCGGCGCCGCGCTCGTTGTCTTCGGCGCGGCGGAAATACGGCAGCACCTCGGTCCACGACCAGCCGTCACAGCCGAGCCGCGCCCACTCGTCGTAATCGAGCGGATGGCCGCGCGTATAGATCATCGCGTTGATCGCGCTCGATCCGCCGAAACCGCGGCCGCGCGGCTGATAGCCCTGGCGACCGGCGAGCCCCGGCTGCGGCGTGGTCAGGTAGCCGTAGTTGGTCTTCAGCCGGTTCGGCACCACGGCCGCGACGCCGACCGGCATGTTCACCAGCAGATTGCGCTCGGTATGCCGACCGGCTTCGATCAACGCGATGGTCGCGTCGGGACAGCTATCCGCGAGACGGCTCGCGAGCGCGCAGCCACCCGAGCCCGCACCGACGATGATGTAGTCGTATTGCATGCGCTCCTCCTGATGGGCCGCGTTGCTCGCGGACCCTGTCTCGTGCACACTTGTCTACGTGTGTTTTCTGCGCATTGTAGGGAGCGTTTTGGGGCTGCGGCGCCTTACTGACAGAACGATTCCTCTAAACGCCGGCGGCATCGCGCCCCTATGATGAAAGGCGCGTACGTGCCGCGCGCGGCACGCAAACACGGCGCGGCGCGCGCCTTTCTCCCCCATCCGGCATCACGCGCGGCGCTCTAACAGATGCGTCGAAACACATCGCGGATGCCGTCGGCAAAGCGGCGCACAATAGCGAAAGCACGGAGACAGCAGATGGAACGGCACGGCTTCGGCCAGACTCACGAGGTGACGAATCAGGCGCCTGCGCTCGCGGACTACAACCTGTTCGCGAGCGACGCCGCCTTGAGCGCGGCCGTCGATCGCGACGGCGCGAGCTGGCATCGCGAGGCGCTGCTGCGACACGGCGCGGCGCTGACGACGCCTGACACGCTCGCGCTCGCCGAGCTCGCCAACCGTCATACACCGGAGCTGGTCACGCATAGTCCGCGCGGCGAGCGCATCGACGCGCTCGAGTTTCATCCCGCGTGGCACGAACTGCTCGTGCTGCTGCGCCGCGAAGGACTGCACGCGCTGCCGTTTTCCGATCCGCGAAGCGGCGCGATGGCTGCGCGCTGCGCCGGCTACTTCATGCATGCGCAGATCGAATCCGGCTCGCTGTGTCCGCTGACGATGACCTTCGCGAGCATTCCGGTGTTGCAGCGCGAGTCCGCGTTGTTCGACACACTGCGCGAGCAGTTGTACACGCGCGAGCACGATCCGCGCGACGTGCCGCTCACGCAGAAGCGCTCGATGATGATCGGCATGGGCATGACCGAGAAACAGGGCGGCTCCGACGTGCGCAGCAACCAGACGCGAGCGCATGCGCTCGACGGTGCCGGCGGGCGCGGCGGCGCCTACGGGCTCATCGGTCATAAGTGGTTTTTCTCGGCGCCGCAATGCGACGCGCATCTGGTGCTCGCGCGCACCGACACACACGAGGGACTGTCGTGCTTCTTCGTGCCGCGCTTCGCGCCGGACGGCAGCAAGAACGCGGTGCAGATCCAGCGCCTGAAGGACAAGCTCGGCAACCGCTCCAACGCAAGCAGCGAAGTCGAATTTCTCGACGCATACGGCGTGATGATCGGCGACGAAGGACGCGGCGTGCCGACCATCATCGAAATGGCGAACTACACGCGGCTCGATTGCGTGATCGGCAGCGCCGCGCTGATGCGCGCCGCGCTCGTGCAGGCGATCCATCATGCGCGGCATCGCAGCGCGTTCGGCCGGCACCTTGCCGAGCAGCCGCTGATGCGCAACGTGCTTGCCGATCTCGCGCTCGAATCGGAAGCGGCGACGGTGCTGTTCATGCGTCTCGCGCGCGCCTTCGAGGAATCCGCCGACGCGTCGTCGGCTTCATCGGCCGAACGCGCGTGGCGGCGCATCGTTACGCCGGCCGCGAAGTACTGGGTCTGCAAGCGCGCGCTCGAATTCACCGGTGAGGCGATGGAAGTGTGGGGCGGCAACGGCTACGTCGAAACCGGGCCGATGGCGCGCTTCTATCGCGAGGCGCCGGTCAACTCGATCTGGGAAGGCTCGGGCAACGTGATGTGCCTCGACGTGCTGCGCGCGATGGAGCGCGAGCCGCAAGCCGCGCAAGCGCTGTTCGCCGCCTGGCAGGACGTCGCGCGCGCGCATCCGGCGTTGGGGGCGGCGCTCGCGCGTCTGACCGCGACGCTGAACGGGCCAGCCGAACAGCGCGAGGCGTCGGCACGACGTATCGCGCAGCAGATCGTGCTGCTCGCCCAGGCGACGCTGCTCGCGCAGCACGCGCCCGCGGCGGTCGCCGACGCGTTCATCGCGACGCGTGTCGCCGACGGCTGCGGCGAAAGCGGTCGCGTGTATGGCACGCTACCGGCCACGTTCGATCACGCGGCGATCATCGAGCGCGCCTTTCCCACGTAAGCGCGGCGGGTCCGCAAACCTCGAGCGCTCCGCTCGCAACACCGACGCAAGCTCAAACCAATAAGCGCGTTCAACGCGCATCGTCATCCATCAGGGAGTGGACTCACATGAAGAATGATCTGGCGGGAGTCGCCGCGCTCGAAGCGCTGCTGCGCGATCAACGTCACGCGTATCTGCGCGCGCCGTATCCGTCGTGGGACACGCGGGCGACGCATCTGCGCGCGCTGCGCAAGCTGATGCTCGACAATCGCGACGCGCTCGCCGATGCGATGCACGCGGACTTCGGCAATCGCGCGAAGGAAGAAGTGCTGCTCGCCGAATTCCTGCTGGTGAAGGAAGAGATCGACGCCGCGCTGCGTCACGGCAAGCGCTGGATGAAAGCGCAGCGCCGCCGCACCAACAAATGGCTGCTGCCGGCGCGCGCGAAGGTGGTGCCGCAGCCGCTCGGCGTGGTCGGCATCATCGTGCCGTGGAATTACCCCGTGTTGCTCGCGGTCGGGCCGTTGATCAGCGCGCTGACGGCCGGCAATCGCGCGATCATCAAGATGTCCGAGCTGACGCCGCGCACCTCGGCGCTATTCGAGTTGCTGATCGGCCAGACCTTCGCGCGCAATCACGTCGCGGTCGTCAACGGCGACGCGGCGTTCGCGGCCGCGTTCAGCGCGCAGCCGTTCGATCATCTGCTGTTCACCGGCTCGACGAAGATCGGCCACGAAGTGATGCGCGCGGCGGCCGAGCATCTGACGCCGGTCACGCTCGAACTCGGCGGCAAGTCGCCGGCGCTGATCGGTGCGCATGCGCGTTTCGACAACGCGGTCGACAACCTGATCGCCGGCAAGACGCTGAATGCCGGGCAGACCTGCATCGCGCCCGACTACGTGCTGGTGCCGCGCGGCAAGGAGCAGGCGTTCATCGAACGGGCGCGCGTGCGAATGGCGAGGATGTACCCGAATTTCGCGCAGAATCCGGACTACACGTCGATCATTTCGGCGCGGCACTTCGAGCGGCTCGAACGTCTCGCCGACGAAGCGCGGGCTGCGGGTGCGCAGTTGCATGCGCTGACCGACGCGACGCCCGATGCCGCGAGCCGGCGCTTTCCGCTGATCGCCGTGACCGGCGCGCCGAACGAATGCGCGCTGATGCAGGAGGAGATTTTTGGGCCGCTGTTGCCGCTCGTGCCGTACGACACGCTCGATGATGCGATCGCATGGATCAATGCGCGGCCGCGGCCGCTAGCGCTTTATCTCTATGCCGACGATGCGCGGACTATTGAGCGTGTCACGCTCGAAACTATTGCCGGTGGCATGGCGGTTAATGAGACGCTGATGCAGCTTGCCTGTGAGAGTTTGCCTTTCGGCGGGGTTGGGGCGAGTGGGATGGGGGCGTACCACGGGTATGAGGGGTTCGTTACTTTTTCCAAGATGAAGCCCGTGCTCATGCAGGCGCGCCTCAACGCGCGTGGGTTGATCTCGCCGCCCTACGGTCGGCGTGTGAATGCGTTGTTGAAGTTGATGATGAGGTTTTGATTTTCACCTTGCGCGGTGAGGCCTTTTTTGTCTTTGTTCTTTGCGGGGTTGGCCTTTCCTTGCTTTCTTATCGGTCTATTAGCGTTGCCCCTGTGCGGGGCGGCACCTACTTTCTTTGCTGCTGCAAAGAAAGTAGGCAAAGAAGACAGCTTTAAAACCGCTAGCTCTTAAGCGGGTCCCTTGGTCTGCATCAGGTAGTGGTGCATCTGGAATCCGTGCTCCCGCACATTTCACCCTGGTGACAAGGCAGTCATTCTTCCGGCGGCGCTACGCGCGCCGAAACCCTGTTCCAGAGCCACCGGTTATTTCGGCGCGTCGCTGGGGCGCAGCCATGTGCTCGCAAATATTCAGCACACTCTTATAGCCATTCAGATTTCAACCGAGTAAAAAATGATGCCCGCATTTTGTATTACTCAGCGGCGACATTTTCATAGCTGCGCGGCGGTCATAAACCTTCTCGAGGAACAACATACGTGGCTTACGAAGGAAATTTCTTGTGAATAACGCACCGTTGTCGCCACTGACGATTTTCGGCGTCGGCACATTCAATGCGTTTTCAGGTCACCATCAATATCGCAATCGCGGCGGATGCACAGCAGTGCCCAACGACGGCCCTATCCCGCGGGTAAATACTGGATCGTTGATCGCCCCAAGGGCGGCATCCGCTCTCAGGCTTACACGTGGGCTCAAGATACCTTCAACTCAGCATTCGGCACGCCTTCGAATCATAATGAATGGTTCGCGCTTTATCGGGATGACGGCAGCATTGATGACATAACCTGGGTTAATGGTGTGAGGCGCGGGCAGTTCCGGTTACATCCGGCAGGAGGCCAAGGTATTTCACTTGGTTGTATTACCGTGCCGAGCCATAGCGATTTCATGAGAATTCGCAACGCGCTGATCCACACCGCTACTATTCCTGTCCGCAGTTCGGGGCTTCGCGCGTACGGAACAATCGAGGTCATCACGTATGGAAGCACTTGCCCGTAGGCTATCCAAGGTCGCGCTGTTTGTCGGTCTGTTCTGTCTCGCTGTGCCCTATGTCCACACGTATCCCTGGCCAATGCCTGAAAGCCAGTCGGTGATTTGGTGGCGTGCTTCGCGCTGGCTTGGAATCCGCGATCCCGAGGATTTGTATTTCGTCGTGTGGGTGACTATTGATCTGCTTGTGGCGGCGTTAGCGTACTCGGCGACCATCAGGCTATGGCGGTACTGGCGGGGCCGGAATAGACACATGGGATCGTAACGGCTTGTAGGGCGCCGCGTGATGGCTTCGATAGGGATGGTTATCTTGTCGGTGTTCTTTACGGGTTGGCCTTTACTTGCTTTCTTATCGGTCTACTAGCGTTGCCCCTGTGCGGGGCGGCACCTACTTTCTTTGCTGCTTGCAAAGAAAGTAGGCAAAGAAGACAGCTTTAAACCGCTAGCTCTTAAGCGGGTCCCTTGGTCTGCATCAGGTAGTGGTGCATCTGGAATCCGTGCTCCCGCACATTTCACCCTGGTGACAAGGCAGTCATTCTTCCGGCGGCGCTACGCGCGCCGAAACCCCGTTCCAAAACCACTGGTTGTTTCGGCGATTCGTCCCCTCTACGCCTGGACCTGTTGAATCGATATTCCGCCGCGACCTTAATGCGCTGCGACTTTTTTGTTCGCCTCTGCGTCGCTGTCGTTCAATGTTTCCAGAAACGCGATCACGTCGCGGATATCACTGTCCGACCAGACCGGCTTGCCGCCTTTGTGATTCGTCATCGGCGCGGTGCGATGGTCGACGTTGCTCTGGTATTGCACCGGCAGGTCGTCGAACTGCTGCTTGCCACCGGCATGCGGATACCACTTGCCCGGGTTCGTGTCGCGTTGCACGTAAAAGCGCAAAGCATCTTCGAGCGTGTGGAAGCGGCCGTTATGGAAAAACACCTGGCGGGTTGCGGTGTTGCGCAGCGTGGGCGTTCTGAACATCCCGCAGTACCACTTGTTGTCGGTCTTGTCGGTCCGCATCGGGCCGCACAAACCCAGGTCGTAGTACTTCGGATCGGCGTTGGCCGGAATCTCCGGGTTGCGTGGCACGCCCAGCGTCTGGAAGTTGTAGTCGGAAAGCGTCGGATGCGCACCGGCCGCGCCCTTGTCGACCAGGTGACACGACGCGCAGTTGCCTCGCTCGGGATCGACGAACAGGCTGAAGCCCCGCGCCTCCGGCGCGGTGAACTGCGCCTTGCCGTCCAGCACGCGATCGAACTTGCTATCGAACGGCTGGAAGCTCGGATCGTCGAACTGGAAGCGCTCCAGCGACTTGCCGAGCGCTGCGAGCGCGTCGGCCGGACGCGAGAAGATGTCCTGACCGAACACCGCGCGGAAACGAGCAGCGTAAGCGCTCCTGCTCAATCTGCTCGCGACCGCGGCAGCGTCCGCGTTGGCCATCTCGTCGGGATTCAAAAGCGGGAACGCGGCCTGGTCTGCCGGGCGGTCGAAGCGCCCATCCCAGGTGTAGCCGCCGGAAGGCATGTTGTCGCCATCCTCCATGCGTTCCTTGGCGCTGCTCGCATACGTGTGAGTCCAGATCGGCACGCGCCGCAGATAGCGCAGCGATGGCACGGCACGCGTGCCGTAGTGCTTCATATCGGCGCCGCCCAGTTGCACGGCGAGGCCATTGGGCGGCCCATAGGCACGGTCAGGGCTGTGACAGCTCGCACACGACTGCCGGCCCGACGCCGACAGCGACGGATCGAAAAAAGCCAGCTTGCCGATCTCGGCCATGTCCTTGTTGGAAGGCGCTGCGGAAGTTGCCGCGGGGGGTGTCGCGGCGGCTGCGGTGCTGATCGCCTCTTCCCTGGGGCCGCAGGCCGTGAGGAAGAAACTCGCAAAGAGAAAAAGGGCCGCCCCCCGGGCGGTCCCTTTCGTAAAGTGCAAAGCCATCGATCTTTACTGAGTGAAGATGTCGGAGCCGAAGGCTGTCAGATTCACATCGTTTGCATAGCCCAGATACTGCGGAATACCGAATATGTTTTCCAGGCTCTTGAGCAGCGAGTAGTGGTTGTAGCCCGTAGCGGTGGTCGTACCCGCCTTGATGAACGGTGACAACAGCACGGCCCCGGTGCGGTCGCCGCCCACGCCGTTGTAGTGCATGCCGAGGCTGAACGTGGTCGCCGTCGGGAATGCTGCCGTAAGCGCCGAAGCACTTGCCGAACCAAGCAATCCCGCAGCAGCGGAAATCGGATAGTTCGCCATCAGGAACTCGTCCTCGGGACGCGTCACGTTAGGACCGCTCTGCTGGTTGGCGGTCGACGCGCCAGTCAGGTTGATCATCAGTTGCAGCGTCGTGCCGTTGAGGGACGGGCTATAACCGCCGCTGGACGCATTCGACTCATCGAAGTTGATGACGATCAAACCATCGCGCTGGTAAGCCGGCGAAGCCTGGATGATAGGAATCCACTTTTTCAGGAACGCGTCGATCGAAGTCAGACCGCCCGGTGCGCCGCTCTTGCAGCCCTTGCCTGCCGCGCCCGTGCCGTCGCCGTCATGGCCGTCATCGCACAGGTTCGGCGTGATGAACACGAGGTTCGGCGTGGTGTCGATCGACTTCAGATCGTTTTCCAGGTTTGCGTCCAGATTCACGACGTGCTGGTCGCAATATTCGATGTCGTCGATGATCGAGTGAAAGTACACGAACGGATTGTGACGCGTTGCGTATGCGTCCGCGATGACGTCGCCGGACGCGGAACCCGCCGAAGCCGACTGCGTACCGTCGACCGCCTTGGCGGGATCAGTGCCCGCCAGCTTCGCGGTACGGGTCGGGAAGCTGCACGTCTTCGTGCCGTCGCGGTTCAGGTCGTTACCCATGTCGCCCATGTAGCCCTTCCAGGCGAACTTGGCGTTATCGAGCTGGTTGGCAAGCGTCTTGACGCGCGCCGGATACACACAGCCGCCACCGGCGTGACCGTTCGCATCCGTGCCAGCCTTGAGCAGCTTGGCACCGTTGACCGGATCGGTGTAGTCGCCGGCATCGACGATGTCGGACCAGAGCGCGAAGCAGTCGGTCTCGGTATCCACCGTCGAGGGTTGACCGCTCATCATCGAGATGTAGTTATCGAGGCTGACGTGACCCGTACCGTAGTAGTTGGTCAGCATCGCGCCCTGCGTCGCGAGCGACTTCAGGTAAGGGTCCTGGCCACTGGTGGCCGCAGTCGTGCCAAAAGACTCCTCGTAGTCCTTGTTTTCCATCGTGATCACGAAAACGTGGCGCACCGCTTTTGCGCCGACAACCGCTTTGATGTAGTTGTCGCTTGCGGCCTTCAGGCTGGCAAGGCTGCTGTCGCCGTTGAAGTCGCCGAGCAGCTTGTCGGCCGGCACGCTGCCGTACCTGGCTGCGAGCGTGCTCTTTGCGTCGTCGAGCGTGGCGCCGCCCGCCACCAGTTGAGCCAGTTGCGTGGTGATGGCGCTAACGGTGCCCGTCGCGCCCGTGGGCGCGCGGAAGAACGTGCCGGAACCGAACTGGTTGCCCATGTTGTTGCCATTGGCATCGTTTTCCTGCGCGTTGGTCAGATCGGCGACCACATTCTTCCAGCCGCCGTTGCTCGCGTCGCCAATAGAGAATTTGCCCTTGGCATCGGTCACCGCATAGGGCTCGCCGCTATCGCACTTGCCGTTGTCATTGAGGTCGAGACAGACCTTCGCATTCTGGATGTAGCTGCCGAGCACCTGGCCCGACACCTGGGGAACCATGCTGTTGCTGCCGCCACACGCGCTCAGACCCGCCGCCACACCGAGGCTGGCCAGCAGCGCACAAGCGCTCACCCGCAACATCCGACTCTTGTTCTTTGAAAAATCCATACGATGTCAATCCTCTACGCGCTGGACGGATGTCGTCTTCGCGAAACCTCGCCCGATTATTGAAATTATTGCTTCGGGCGGCAGTGTAAGAAGGTTACGTGACAATTCCATTGCATCTTTGAAAGCAATGCATATGCAATAGAAATAGAGATACCCGACACCATAGTAAATGGGTGTCAAAAAGGTTTTATCTCAATTTAAAGCCGTTGACCGTGTTGCGTTTTCGATGGTTAATTCGTCGGGTGTATTCTGGAAAAACAGCAGAGGTCAGATGGAAAAACAGAAGCAGGATGAAACCCGGGGCATGGAAGAGTGCCAGCTTTGTCGTATCACCTATTCCCTCTACTCAAACTTCCCGCCAATGCCGTCGGCAATGGCGCTGAACGCTGAAACCGGTGAATGGTTTCCGTTCGATAGTCTGAAGTCGTATCCCACCGGTTATGAGATGGCCGAAGCCCTGGGTTACGGATGGGCATGCAATTGTCGCGGACGCTCTCCGGATACTCCACGGAAAAAAAGCCCGTCATTGGTCTACGGCGCAACGCCCCGGCCGGTGCTTCCGCAGTCGTCTATCTGTCTCGATTGCATGATTCGCGCTGCCGGGCAAGGTGCGATGACCCTGGAGCGCTGATGATTCCCGCCCCTGTCAATGAACAGCTTCGCCAGTACGGGCAACGGCGCTACAGCGGCCACGTGCTGGCGCTGGTGGACGGTATCCAGTACCAGCAGCATACCGGCCAGCAACTCACGGCCGAAACCGATCGGGCGATTTCGCTGTTCGCGGGAACGCACGAGATGGCACTCGCACACGCGGGGCCGTGGCTGCTTGATCCGAAGATGGCGCGCGATTTTATTGCGGACCTGCGCGAACTCGAACAGGCCCGCCCTGGCGTGATCTGGCTGAGTACCGCAGAGAGCCTTGAGCGGCAGGCCGCAAAGCTGCGCCCGCACCTGCATACCCGAATACCAAAAGGACGGTCGGCCCTGCTGCGCTTCTGGGACCCGAGGGTGTTGCATGCGCTCGATGCGGTATGCCGCGGCAAGAGCGAGCGTGAGCTTTTCAGGGCTGCCGACGCGTGGCACTACCTCAACGAAGGACGACGGTTCACCATCGACGACAATGGAATTTACCGAAGGACAATGGGCGCTTCTGAAAGCCTATGAAGACCGCAACTATGTCGACTTTATCCGCGGTCATATCGTGCGCGATTATCCCGCGCTGGCCAATGATCCGACCTTGCGCGACCGGCTTGATGGGGCCTTTGCGCAGACAAGGATGCTCCGTTTTACACATGACGGGCCGATAGTCGATTTCCTGTATGTGGAAGCAACCACGCCGGGGTTTTACTGGATTCCGGAGGTCATAGCATGGCTGCACAAGCCCGGGGTTCCAGCTGAACAGCGATTCGAAATGCTGATGCAGGCAACGCGAAAAAGACAACAGGAAATGAAGGAGAAACGCTGATGGGTATTCCATTCCCGGCGACGCTCGCACGCGCAGCAAACGCGATGGCGCAGGCAACGCCGATGCCTGTTCCGGTCCCCGCTGTCGCACCGTCTGCTGGCCCTGCGGGCAGCAGCGGCACGGGTGCGCGTGCAGACGGCGGATGGGGCGAACTAGCGCGTGACCGGTCCCGCGAACGCGAAACGTGGAAGTGCCCGCCCGAGAAGGGTGGCGAAAAGGTGCAGAGGAATCACAGCATGAATCCTGAACCGCGACGCTACCAAGCCCGTATTACAGGGTTTGACTATGGAATTGTGACGGACGGGAAGGGCAGGGAAACCAGCCAGGGCTGGAATATGGAGTGGGCGTGGCTTGGCACAGACTTTGATGGATTTCAGCCTTCCCAATGCCTCTTGCAGGAAGCCAAGGGAAACTATGATCAGTTTTTGAATCAGCAGAATATGCCAATATTCCCCTTTCAAGGTTTCAAGGTGATGGGGGAAACGATTCGGAAACAGAGTATGCTGGTTCGTGCAAATCCGCCATCAAAGCTCATGTGGTATTTCGAAACACCTCGAACAAGAACTTACATAATGTCCGCTCTTCGAGCCGCAAGCGTCCCTTCCGTATATCAACCGTGAGTCAACATGCATCTATTTTCACAGCATCGCGATAAGTCCGGCATTCGGCGGGGAGATTTTGAATTCCATCTTCGAAGACTTCGCCGCATTATCGAGCGGCTCGCAAACAAGGACGAAACGCTAGGTGGAAGCTGGTATCTGAGTGCCGATTCGATTTCTGAGTCACTGCAGCGGCCTGTATTTGCAAATTCCGAGCCCTCGGCAACCGCACTAGCCCTTCTTTCCAAAGAATATGATGGGCGTGAAAAAGATCCGAAATCGGTCCTCTGCTGGAACGGTCAACAGTCCGTCTATCACAATGCGTTGATTTCGGTATCGTTCGATAGTGGCGAATTGTCCGATATTTTCGAAATTTCCCTTGGCGAAAAGAGTGACGATAGTTCGCGGCTTGGACTCTATGACGCGATTGGAGAATTCGTCTCCGAAGTCGCCATTATCTACGAGGCGTTGTACGTAACGTTCGGGCCACGAGCCTATCAAGATCAACAGGTCTTCGACGATCGTTTAGGCGTTAGCTGGATGCTCTACCTGCCGCACGTTCTCACGCAGGCCCAAGTGCCCGAAGCGCGCGCTCTTATCCCTGTCATGCGGGAAGACAAGCAGCAAGGCACGATCATTGTCAGCGTGACGGATGACGTCTTCGACGTGAACAACCGCGATCACGTCAAGGCGTCTAACGATATCGAGATTCGTCTGGCAGATCAGGATTTGTTGCCACGATTCGTTGACCTTTGAGTTTTGACGTGCAACCACCGATTGACACCGTGCGGTGCTCCCTCACGATGCCACTTGTGCCGTTGCGTTGCGAGTCGTTGCAACACCTCTTCGCGCTTACCGGCTTCGTCTGCCTGTTCCGATAGCGGCCCGATCTTCGTCAGGCGTCGGCTCGGACGCCATCACAGGCTTCAGGCGGCGACAACCGGCACTTCATCATTTCAGCCAAGGCCAATACGTTGCTGCGCTTCTGGGACCCGACGGTGTTGCATGCGCTCAATGCCGTATGCCCGTGGAAGAGCGAGCGTGAGCTTTTCAGAGTGCATCTGAACGCCTATGAAGACCGCAACTATGTGGACTTTATTCCGGCGGTCATAGCAGGGCTGCACAAGCCCGGCGTTCCGGCTGAACAGCGATTCGAAATGCTGATGCAGGCAACGCGAAAAAGACAACAGCAAATGAAGGAGAAACGCTGATGGGTATTCCATTCCCGCGACGCTCGCACGCGCAGCAAACGCGATGGCGCAGGCAACGCCCATGTCTGTTCCGGTCCCCGCTGTCGCACCGTCTGCTGGTCCTGCGGGCAGCAGCGGCACGGGAGCAGACGCTGATGGCGGTTGGGGCGAACTGTCGCGTGACCGGTCCCGCGAGCGTGAGAGGCCGTGCAAGTGCCCGCCTGAGAAGGGTTGCGAAAAGGTGCAAAAGAACCACAGCATGAACCCCGAGCCGCGCCGCTATCAGGCTCGCATTACCGGATTCGAATATGGGATAACCACGGATGGAAAGGGCCGTGAGACCACCCAGGGCTGGAATATGGAGTGGCAATGGTTTGCCACGGACTTTGACGGGTTCCAGCACTCGCAATGCCTCTTGCAGGAGGCGAAGGGAAACGACGATCAGTTCATAAAGGACGACGGCGAAGTGTTGCGCTTCTTCACCGGTTTCGATTCGATGCAAGATCAGGTAAAGACGCAAGGGACGATTGTGCGCGCCAATCCGCCCGCGAGACTAATGTGGTACTTTCAAACGCCGAAGACCCGCGCTTACATGCTGCGAACTCTCGCAGCCAACGGCGTTTCTTCTACCTATCAACCGTGAGTCGGCCATGAATCTGTTTTCGCAGCATCGAGACGCTGACAACATTCCCTCCAGAGCCTTTTTCTTCCATTTTGAACGTCTTCGGCCGGTTATCGAATTGCTGGCGCGGAAAGACCGGCTGCTTGAAAACTGGTATCTCAAAGGGGACGATCTTGGGGAGGCGCTAAAGTATCGCGCTTACGAAGACGATCGCCCGACGAAGGATGCAATGAATGAAGTCGCTGACCGCTATAAGGGTAAAGCTGACGACGCGCCGAAGACTATCGGTATTTGGAATGGCACCCAGGCAGATGACAGCGGGGCGGCATTCTCGATTTCAATTGATGGTGGCAGGCTTTTGCCCCAATCTTTTGAACTAGCTATGGATGACAAAGCCACGCATTATCTCGGCTCGGTGGATTCCGATCCGTTGCCGAGGTCGTTGCCAAGATTGCAGAGATTTACGATTCGTTCTATGTGATGTTCGGCCCTCGAAGGTATTTCGAAAAGCAGGTATTCGACGACCGCCTAGGCGTTAGCTGGATGCTCTACCTTCCGCACGTTCTCACGCAGGCCCAGGTGCCCGAAGCGCGCGAACTTATGCCTGTCATGCGCGATGGCAAGCAGCAAGGCAAGATCGTCGTCAGCGTGACGGATGAAGTCTTCGATGTGCACAACCGGGAGCACGTCAAGGCGGCAAATGATATCGAAATCCGCCTCGCCGATCAGGACCTGTTGCCACGTTTCGTTGATCTCTGAGTTCGGCTCGCTATTCCCGCTTTTGCGGGGGTTTCCTGCGAAAAGGCCCGCGCTGCAGCGAGGCCTTTTCTACGTCACGCGAGGCACCGTTTGCGATGGCGCACGGTCAACGCCAATAGACCGACAAGCAGGGAAAGACCAACACCGCAAGAACAAAGACAAAAAAGAACTCCGCCCTGCAAAAGGGCAAGCCCGCACCGTCAATGATCCACAGCCCCCGTGCCGCCAGGCACATCAGTAGCAACAACATCCACCACATCCTGCGCGCCAGCACTCTCCCCCTCAGGAGCCGGCTCAACATCAGCCCCACTCTCGAGCCGATGCAACCAGGCCAACAACTCGGCAACAGCCTGATATAGCTCCGGAGGAATCCGCGCATCCAGATCGACCTGCATCAACAGCGACACCATCTCGGGCGCCTCGTGCACATACAGCCCTGCTTCCTTCGCGCGCTGCACGATCATGTCGGCAAGCAGCCCATACCCCTTCGCAACCACACGCGGCGCGGGCTCCCCGCCATGAGCGTCATAAACGAGCGCAGCCGCGCTGCGACGATGGGTGCGGCTCATCAGATATCCCAATCGAAGTCGTCGCGCGGAGCGGTGCTCGCCGCCGCCGACTCGGTTGCAGCCGCCGACGCTGACCGCGCATACGCGCCCGCCGCCTGCGCCCCCGCCGCCGAGGCGCCAGCCGCAGCAGCCGCCGGTGCACCGCCGCCAATCTCCCGAATCGTCAAGCCCTGCAGCTCGATCCCCGCCGCCGCGAGCCGCTGACGGAAACCGTCACCCTGATTCGCGAGCCGCGCGGCGCCCCGCGGGCTCGCCTGCACGCGCGCGCTCAGCCGCGCCCCGGTCAGCGTCAGTTCGACATCGACGGTGCCGAGCGTCGGCAGCGACAGCGTCAGGCGCGTGCGCCACGGCTGGTCGTCCTCGCTCGCGAGGCCGCCGCCGCCGCGGTCCCATTCGTCGCCGTCCTGCTCGATGGTCCAGTCCAGACGCGCGCCGGGCCACGCCTCGCCGGTCCAGCGAAACTGTCCGGTCGCGAGCAGATCGAGCTGCTGGCGCACGAGCGGCACCGTCGCCGGATGCACCGCCGCCGCCATTGCCTGTGCGCTCTGCGATGGACCCGCATCGGCCGCCTGCGACGCCGCGCCGTGCGGCCCCGCATGTGTGGACTGCCCGTTCAGGTCGGACACCGAACTGGCCAGCAGCTCGCCCGCGACGAGCCGCGCGGCCTGCGCGGTCAGGATCGACGGCATCGCGTGCGAGGCCGGGCTGTTGTCGGCGGCGTTCGGCGTGCCAGCCGGCGTGCCGTTCGGTGTACCGTTCGGCGCGCCGCGTGGCGTCGCCTCGGCGGCTCCGTTCGCCGAAGCGGACCGCGTGCTCGCGTCGCCAGCGTCGGTGCTCCAGCCGGGGGCCAATTGAGAATCTGCGACGAGCTGATTCTGTGCCTCGTTCGCCAGTTGAGCCGGCGAACGCTGGCCGACCAGCCACGCCGCGAGATGCGCCTCGTAGAACAGGCCGCTGTCGGCCACTGTCTTTTGCAGCGCGGCCGCGAGCGCCGCGACGGGCACTTCGGTCGCCGCCACGCTCGCGGTGGTAGCCGCGGTAGCGTTGGCAGCAGCGTTGGGATTGGTATTGAGATTCGCAGAAGCGGCGGAATCGCCAGTAGCGGCGCCCGCATTGGTCAGCGGCAAGCTCTCGATGGCGACGTCGAGCGCCGGCGCGGCCGCCCAGATCGGCGCGCGGCCGAGCACCGCCGGTGTCGCCTCGCCGCCCGAGTGCGCGATCGCGTTCAGCGTCAGCGCGACGGCCGACAGCGCGGTTTGCGCGGACGACTGCGGCGCTGGCGTCGCGTTCGCAGGCGCCGCGGGAACCTTGGTATCGACGCCGGCCGCGCCGGTCTGCGAGGTGGTCGCGGTTCCCGGCGCAATGTTGAGCAGGCTGTCGATCCGGCTCGACAGCACCGAAGCGAGGGCCGAATCGATTCCGTTCATGCCGGTTCCTTGGTCGCATCGGCGGCAATGCGCGCGATGCTCTGATTGCTGCGATCCTTCAGACGCGCACGGCGTGACGCCAGCTCACCCGCGTGCCCGCCCGCACTCAGCGCGCCCCGTACAACTCCTTGAGCACACGCGTCGGCCGGCCGGCGAACAGCGCCGACAGATGCGCCATGGTCGGATTCGCGAGGTCGCGGATCGCAGCGTCGTCGGCGAGGATCTGGCGGATCAGCGCGTACTTGCGCAGGCGCTCGGCCTCGTCGAGCTTGACGCCCACGTCGGCTTCGCGCAGCGCTTCGACCAGATGCCGATACTCTTCCTGCAAGTGCACCAGGTCGCTCCACAGTGCACGGCGGGCCGCGATCAGCATGCGGCAGGACAGCGCGGCGACCGCTTCATAGCGGGCAAAATAGTCTGCGTTCGATGTCATCTCAGGCTTTCCGCGGCTGGCTGTGCCGCCATCCGCGCGATCTCCGGGGCAATCCCGATCCATGCCTCTTCGAGCGTCGCGAGCAGTCGGTCCACTTCCACGAGCATCGCCTCGCTCTGATTGATATTGGCCTGCAACAGCCGACGCGCCATATAGTCGTACAACGCATTGAGCCGTTCGGCGATTTCGCCGCCTACCTCGAGGTTGAGCGACGGCTGCAGCCCGCTTTCGATGATCCGGATCGCCTTGTTGATCGCCATGCCGCGCTCGGCCACGTTGCCCTGCTGCAAATGCAGGCGGCTTTGCGCGATCGCCTGGCGTGCACCCTGGTACAGCAACACGATCAGACGATGCGGACTGGCGCCCATCACGGATGTCTCGATACCGACACGCGCATACGCGTTGGCTCCAGCGTGTCCTTGGGAAAACATCGGCGCTCCTCCTCTGATACTGGCTGCGGTTAAGTCGTGGCGTGGCCGCGCGGCGCGTCGCCGCGCCAATCGCTGACATGTACTTTGGTTATCGGATGCACGACGACAAAGCTTTAGTCCGGTGTCGGGAGGATCGAAAGCGCCGCTGGGCGGGCACGGAAGACGCGGCGCGAAGCCGTCGGCGCATGTGCCGGCAGCGGCTTGCCGGATCGGCGGACGGGACTCCAGCGGACCTTCGGGCAAGTCCTTCAGGCAGTCGCGCGCGATCCCGCTCAGATCGACATCTGCGCGATGTCGTTGTACGCGGCGACCAGCTTGTTGCGCACCTGCAGGCCGAACTGGAAGCCGATGTTGGCCTTCTGCATATCGACCATCACGTCGTTCAGCGACACGTTCGACGCGCCGAGTTCGAACGCCTGCGACTCACCGATCGCCTTCTGCTGGTCGCTGCTGATCTTGTCGAGCGAGGCCTTCAGCGCCGCCGCGAAGTTGGTCGGCGTCGCCGCGCCGGATTGCTCCGCCACTGGGGTCGAGTCGCCGGTCGCCTGCGCCGCCATCGCCTGCATCTGTTGCAGCGCCGACGATAGCGCGTTCACGGGCATGGTCATCTTCTTCTCCGTTGGATAGGCGATCGGAGCACCGGAAGGTGTACCGATCTGGACGAAAGCATAGCAGCGGCCCCACGCGGAAAGTCCCGAAACTAGGGGGGAAACCCGGCTCTATTCAAGCAATCGGGTTGAGCGGCGCTGCGGATAATTTCAAAGGTGAAAGTCTCTGTCCGTCCGCCGAGCCCCGGCGCGGCATCACGGCAGAACGCCAAAGCACTCCCCGGAGAAACCCGACGCATGGATTCGTCAGCCAACTCTTTGATCAACCCCGACGCCCGCATGGGGCTCGCCGGCGCGCAGCCCGCGGCCGCTCAGGCCGCGAGCGGCCCGGCCGGCGGCACGGCCGACCTCGGCGGTCTCGGCGGCCTCGGAGGTCTCGGCGGCAATTTCGGCCAGCGTCTGTCCGGACTCGCGCAGATGCGCGGCAACCCGCGCGCGCCGCTCGTGTTCGCGGTCGCGCTGCTGGTGGCGGTCGTCGCCGGTCTGTTCCTGTGGTCGCGCGCGCCTAGCTACAAGGTGCTCTACAGCAATCTGTCCGACCGCGACGGCGGTTCGATCATCACCGCGCTACAGCAGGCCAATGTTCCGTACAAGCTGTCCGAAAGCGGCACCGCGATTCTCGTGCCCGCCGAGCAGGTTCACGAGACGCGCCTGCGCCTCGCCTCGCAGGGACTGCCGAAGAGCGGCTCGGTCGGCTTCGAGCTGATGGACAACCAGAAATTCGGCATCAGCCAGTTCGACGAACAGGTCAACTATCAGCGCGCGCTCGAAGGCGAACTCGAACGCACGATCGGATCGATCTCGAGCGTCAAATCGGCGCGTGTGCACCTCGCGATTCCGAAGCCGAGCGTATTCGTGCGCGACAAGGAACCGCCGTCGGCGTCGGTGCTCGTGAACCTGTACCCGGGCCGCGTGCTCGACGAAGGGCAGGTGGTCGCGATTACGCACATGGTGGCGTCGGCGGTGCCGCAAATGCCGGTGCGCGGCGTGACGATCCTCGACCAGGACGGCAACCTGCTCACGCAGCCAAGCAACGGCAGCGGCCTCGATGCAACCCAGCTGAAGTTCCGCCAGCAGATCGAACGCAACACGCAGCAGCGCATCGACACGATCCTCGCGCCGCTGTTCGGCGCCGGCAACGCGCGCTCGCAGGTCAGCGCCGACATCGACTTCTCGCACAGCGAGCAGACTTCGGAGAAGTACGGCCCGAACGCCAATCCGCAGGACGCCGCGATCCGCAGCCAGCAGACGAGCAGCGCCACCGAAATGTCGCAGGGGGGCGCCTCGGGGGTGCCGGGCGCGCTGTCGAATCAGCCGCCGCAGCCGGCCTCCGCGCCGATCGTGGCCGGCAACGGCGCGAGCTCGGTGAGCACGACCCCGATCAGCGATCACAAGGATTCGACCACCAACTACGAGCTCGACAAGACCGTGCGCCACATCGACCAGCCGATGGGCGGCATCCGCAGGCTGACGGTCGCGGTGGTCGTCAACTATCTGCGGGTCGTCGATCCGAAGGGCCACGTGACGATGCAACCGGTCAGCGCCGACAAGCTCGCGCAGATCACGCAGCTCGTGAAGGACGCGATGGGCTACGACGCGTCGCGCGGCGACTCGGTCAACGTGGTCAACAGCGCGTTCACCACCGATCTCGATCCGAACGCCGACCTGCCGTGGTGGCGCACCCCGGACATGCTCGCGCTGTACAAGCAGATCGCGACGTACCTCGGCATCGGCGCGGTGGCCCTGTTCCTCTACTTCGTGATGGTGAAGCCCGCGCTGCGCCGCGCCTTCCCGCCGCCGCCCGAGCCGGTGCCCGCGCTGATGTCGCCCGACGAACCGGTGCTGCTCGACGGCATCCCGGCCGAGGAGCGCGATGGCGCGGTGGTCGAAATCGAAGCGGATAGCGAGAAGCTCGCGCTCGAAAACGCGAAGCACAAGTACGAGCGGAACCTGGAGTTCGCGCGCAACATCGCGCGTCAGGATCCGAAGATCGTAGCAACCGTCGTCAAGAACTGGGTGTCCGATGAGCGCTGAAGGCGTAGTGAAGAGCGCGCTGCTGCTGATGTCGATCGGCGAGGAAGAGGCGGCGCAGGTGTTCAAGTTTCTGGGCCCGCGTGAGGTTCAGAAAATCGGCGTCGCGATGGCCGCGCTGAAAAACGTCACCCGCGAGCAGATCGACGAGGTGCTGCAGGAGTTCGTGCGCGAGGCCGAGCAGCACACCGGCATGTCGCTCGATTCGAGCGATTACATCCGCTCGGTGCTGACCAAGGCGCTCGGCGACGACAAGGCCGGCGCGATCATCGACCGGATCCTGCAGGGCAGCGACACGAGCGGCATCGAAGGCCTGAAGTGGATGGACTCGTCGGCGGTCGCGGAACTGATCAAGAACGAGCATCCGCAGATCATCGCGACGATCCTCGTGCATCTGGACCGCGATCAGGCCTCGGAGATCGTGTCGTGCTTCTCGGAGCGCTTGCGCAACGACGTGCTGCTGCGGATCGCGACCCTCGACGGCATCCAGCCGGCCGCGCTGCGCGAGCTCGACGACGTGCTGACCGGCCTGCTGTCGGGCAGCGACAACCTGAAGCGCAGCCCGATGGGCGGCATCCGCACGGCGGCCGAGATTCTGAACTTCATGTCGAGCAACCACGAGGAAGGCGTGATCGAAAACGTGCGCCAGTACGACGCCGAGCTCGCGCAGAAGATCATCGACCAGATGTTCGTGTTCGAGAACCTGCTCGACCTCGAAGACCGCGCGATCCAGCTGCTGCTGAAGGAAGTCGAATCCGAGGCGCTGATCATCTCGCTGAAGGGCGCGCCGCCCGCGCTGCGTCAGAAGTTCCTGTCGAACATGTCGCAGCGCGCGGCCGAGTTGCTCGCCGAAGACCTCGACGCACGCGGCCCAGTGCGCGTGTCCGAAGTCGAGACGCAGCAGCGCCGCATCCTGCAGATCGTGCGCAACCTGGCCGAGAGCGGCCAGATCGCGATCGGCGGCAAGGCGGAAGACGCATATGTCTGATTCGAACGCCCCGGCAAAGGACGGCCTCTCGGCTTACCAGCGCTGGGAGATGGCCTCGTTCGATCCGGCCCCGCCGCCGCCCCCGCCGGCCGAACCCGAGTTCGACGAGCGCGCGTTCGAAGCCGAACTCGAGCGCCGCCGCGAAGCCGCGCATGCGCAGGGCGTCGCATCCGGTCATGTGGCCGGCCAGGCGCTCGGCTATCAGGCGGGCTACGACCAGGGGCGCGCGCAGGGTTTCGCGCAGGGCAAGACCGCGGCGCGCGAGGAAGCGATGCGGCTCGCCGCGCTGGCCGAAACCTTCAAGACCGCGCTCGATGGCGCGCAGCACGCGATCTCCGAAACGCTGATCGCACTCGCGCTCGACATCGCGCAACAGGTCGTGCGCCAGCACGTGCAGCACGACCCGACCGCGCTGATCGCGGCCGCGCGCGAGGTGCTCGCGGCTGAGCCCGCGCTCTCCGGGGCGCCGGCGCTGATCGTGAGTCCTGCCGATCTGCCGATCGTCGAGGCGTATCTGCTCGAAGAATTGCAAACGCGCGGCTGGACCGTGCGTACCGATGCATCGGTGGAGCGTGGCGGTTGCCGCGCGCAGGCCGGCACCGGCGAGGTCGACGCGGGCATCGACACGCGCTGGCAGCGCGTCGCCGCCGCGCTCGGCAAGGTGAGCACGTGGTGAAGCCGACACTCGACGAGATCCGCGCGAGCGATCTGACGCCGCTCGAACGCGAACTCGCGTTGGCGTCGTTCGGCGCCGAGGCGCTGGCCGATGTCGAGTCGTCCGGTTTTCCGGGGCCCCCGGATGCGGGATGGCACGCTCCCGCGAGTGAGCATCCGGCGACAGGCGCGGCGGTGAGCCGCCCGTCCGCGACGAAGGACCACGCCGCTCACGCGCCGCACGTACCGTCCTACGATCCCGCGCTCGACATCAATCCGCACATGCAGGCATGGCGCGGCCAGCTCGACGCGCTGCGCGCGCGTAACGCGATCGCGAAGCCGCTGCGCGCGTGCGGGCGTCTGACGCGCGCGGCCGGTCTGGTGCTCGAAGCAGTCGGGCTGCGCCTGTCGGTCGGCGCCGAAGTGATGATCGAGCTGCCGCCCGGCAGTTCGCTGCCGATGGCCGAAGCCGAAGTGGTCGGCTTCTCCGGCGACAAGCTGTTCCTGATGCCGACCACCGAAGTGATCGGCCTGTTGCCCGGCGCGCGCGTCTTTCCGCTTGAAAGCGCGCCGATCGCCGATCCGCTCGCCGGCGCGAAGCGTCTGCCAGTCGGCTGGGAATTGCTCGGCCGGGTGCTCGACGCATCGGGCCGTCCGCTCGACGGGCTCGGCCCGCTCGGCACGCAAACCGATGCGCCGCTGTCCGCGCCGGTCATCAATCCGCTCAATCGCGAGCCGATTCACAAGGTGCTCGACGTCGGCGTGCGCGCGATCAACTCGCTGCTGACCGTCGGCCGTGGTCAGCGCATGGGGCTGTTCGCGGGTTCGGGCGTCGGTAAATCGGTGCTGCTCGGCACGATGGCGCGCTACACCAGCGCCGAGGTGATCGTGATCGGCCTGATCGGCGAACGCGGCCGCGAAGTGAAGGAGTTCATCGAACAGATTCTCGGCGAGGAAGGCTTGGCGCGCTCGGTCGTGATCGCCGCGCCGGCCGACGTGTCGCCGCTGCTGCGGATGCAGGCCGCCGCGTACTCGACCTCGCTCGCCGAATACTTCCGCGACCAGGGCAAGCACGTGCTGCTGCTGATGGATTCGCTGACCCGTTACGCGATGGCGCAGCGCGAGATCGCGCTGGCGATCGGCGAGCCGCCCGCCACCAAGGGCTATCCGCCGTCTGTGTTCGCGAAGCTGCCGGCGCTGGTCGAGCGCACCGGCAACGGACCGGCGGGCGGCGGCTCGATCACCGCGTTCTACACGGTGCTCACCGAAGGCGACGACCAGCAGGACCCGATCGCCGACTCGGCGCGCGCGATTCTCGACGGCCACATCGTGCTGTCGCGCTCGCTCGCCGAAGCCGGCCACTACCCCGCGATCGATATCGAAGCGTCGATTAGCCGGGCAATGACCGCGTTGATCGACGATAACCATCTGAATAAAACGCGTATGTTCAAGCAGATGCTGTCGCGCTACCAGCGCAACCGCGATCTGATCAACGTCGGCGCCTATTCGGCCGGGCGCGACGCGCTGCTCGATCGCGCGATCGCGCTGTACCCGCGGATGGAAGCGTTCCTGCAGCAAGGCTTTCGTGAGTGCGCGAACTTCCAGCCGAGCATCGACATGCTCAACGCGCTGTTTGCTTAGGGCCGAGGAGGCTGACGATGTCGAAACACTTTCCGATCAAGACGCTGATCGGTCTCGCGCAGGACGACGTGGACGCCGCCGCGCAGCGGCTCGGCCGCGCGCAGCGCGAGCGCAACGACGTAGAGGCGCAACTCGACGCACTCGTGCAGTACCGCAACGAATACTACGCACGCTTCACCGAGAGCGCGCAGTCGGGCATGCCCGCCGGCAACATGCGCAACTTCCAGGCGTTCCTCGACACGCTCGACGCCGCGATCGATCAGCAGCGCAACCTGCTCGCGACGGCGAGCGCGCGCGTCGAGGCGGCGAAGCCCGACTGGCAGCGCCAGAAGCAGAAGCTCGGCTCGTATGAAGTGCTGCAGGCGCGCGGCGAGGCAGCCGAGGCGAAGGTTGCGGCGCGGCGCGAACAGCGCGACGCCGATGAATTCGCGGCCCGAAGTCTGCGCATGCGAGCCGACGGCGCTTGAGGCCTTGCCTCACGGTTAATGCCTGACGACACACCCGTTTGACCGATTCACAGGATTCTTTATGTCGCTTCTTTCACAGATCGGCTCGCAACTGAGCACGCTGCTCGACGCGAGCAGCAATGGGTCGAGCAGCGCGGCCGCGAACGCCGCGAGTTCGACTCCGTTCGCGCAGACCTTGCAGCAGAGCATCGACCAGCAGAACAGCGCGAATCAACTGCAGACCGGTTCAGCGAAGGCGTCGCAAGCCTCGGCACCGAGCGCGCCCAGCGCACCCGCACCCGCGCCGGCGCCCGCTCCGTCGCAGCAGCGCGCGAGCAGCGGCCAGAACGCCAGCGGCACGACGAGCAACGCGGCGAGCAGCAGCGCTTCATCGTCGTCCACGACGCCGACGACACCCACGCAGCAGGCATCGAACAGCCAGTCGACCACGACGCAAACCAGGCAGCAAGACACCAAGGCGCAGACCGACGCTGGCGCGCTCGCCGCCGCGGCGGCTGCCGTCCAGGCACAGGCGCAAGCGCAGGCACAGGCCGTCGTCAATAACGCCGATGCGAACGCGACCACCGCTACCGCTACCGATGCCGCAAGCTCCGCGGCCGACGCGGTGAGCGCGCTGGCCGGCACCGCCACGAGCGCGCTCACGGCCGCCGCGGCGAGCACGAAAGGCGCGGTCGATCCGAAGTCGCTGCAGGATGCGTTGCAGAGTGCGTTGTCCGCGCTATCGAGCGGCCAGGGCGCGGTGCCTGCGGCCGCGCTCGCCAGCGGCGCGGCTGCGAAAGCCGGGAGCGTATCGAGCGCGGTGCGCGGCCTTAGCAACACGAAAAATGACCTGAACGGCACCTCGGACGACAAGACGGTCGGCACCGGCACCGGCAAGGGCACCTCGACCATCCACACGACGCCGATGACCGCAACGGCCGCCGCGACCGCGCTGGCCGATCCATCGACAGCGAAGTCGGCCGCCGACGCAATGAGCGCCGCGGCCGCGACGAGTGGCCAGGCGGACAACGTCGCATTGGCGCGCAGCGCGTCCGAGGCGGCGAACAGCGCGCTGGCCGCGGCGCAGGCGGCAGCGAACGCTGCTAGCACGACGGCGGCGGTGCAGAGCACCGGCAACGCGAGTGCTGCCGCCGCCGCGAACGCGTTGACGCCGCAGGTTGGCACGAGCGCGTGGGAAGAAGCGTTGAGCCAGAAGGTGGTGTTTTTGTCGAATGCGCATTCGCAGAGTGCTGAGCTGACGCTCAATCCGAAGGATCTGGGGCCGTTGCAGGTCGTGTTGCAGGTGGCGGATAACCATGCGCATGCGCTGTTCGTGTCGCAGCACCAGTCAGTGCGGGAGGCGGTCGAGGCGGCGTTGCCGAAGCTTCGCGAGGCGATGGAGTCCAATGGGATTGGGCTTGGCAGCGCGAGTGTGAGTGATGGGTTTGCCCGGCAGAGCGGGAAACAGCAGAATGCTGACGCGGGTGGGTCTGGTGGAAAGGGGGGCGGTGGTCGTAATGGCGGCGCCCTCGCCGGGGACAACTCGGTGGACTCCAGCGATGCCATCGGGAGTGGTGCCGTGCGGCAGCAGGTTGGATTAGTCGATACTTTTGCCTGAAGCGAGGCGGGGCGCTTTTTTGTCGTTGTTCTGGCTGTGTTGGCCTTTCCTTGTTGTCTTGTCGGTCTATTAGCGTTGCCCCTGTGCGGGGCGGCACCTACTTTCTTTGCTGCTGCAAAGAAAGTAGGCAAAGAAGACAGCTCAAACCGCCAGCTCATAAGCGGGTCCCCTGGCTTGGCAGGGGTAGTGGTGCATCTGGAATCCGTGCCCCCGCACATTCCCCGGCAGTGACAAAGCCATCATTCCTCCCACTCCGCACTACGTGCGTCGCGGACGGGTGTGCCTGGGAAACCGGCGGGCTTGCCCGCGCAGCGGGGGCCGTCGGCTGCGCCTCGGCGATGCGCCGGAACAACCAGTGGTTTTGAAACGGGGATTCGGCGCGCGGAGCGCCGCTGGAGGAATGACTGCCTTGTCACCGGGGTGGAATGTGCGGGAGCACGGATTCCAGATGCACCACTACCTCACGCGGACCGAGGGACCCGCTTAAGAATTTGCGGTTTTAGCTGTCTTCTTTGCCTACTTTCTTTGCAGCAGCAAAGAAAGTAGGTGCCGCCCCGCACAGGGGCAACGCTAATAGACCGATAAGCCAGCAAGGAAAGGCCAACCAAGCCAGAACCAAGACAAAAAAAAAGCCAAAAACCAGAAACACCCAGAAATAGCCAGAAATAGCCCTTCTTTTCGACCCATAGCGCCGCAGGCAAATCAACAACAATCACCCTAACCCTTACTACGCCAGCACCAGGCTGGCAACCCAAATGGCAACTACGACCGCCCCGCAACAAGCCGCGCCCGCCTCGCCGGGCCCCATGAAGCGCATCATCCTGATTGTCCTCATTGCGCTGATCGCCGCGGGCGCTGCCGGTGCCGGCGTGTGGTTCTTCATGTCGAAGCGCGCACCCGTCGCCGTATCGGCCGAAGCCGCGCCGGCGCAGTCCGCCGTGCCGCTGTTCTTCCCGCTCGAATCGATGACCGTCAACCTGCAATCGGACGACGGCCAGCAACACTTCCTGCGCATCGGCCTCACGCTGAAGCTCGGCGACGCCGGCACCCAGCAGGCGCTCACCGATCACATGCCGGAAGTGCGCAGCCGCATCCTGCTCGCGCTGTCGAACAAGCACCCCGAAGAACTCGCGCCGCTCGAAGGCAAGCGCGCGCTCGCCGAAGAGCTGAAGAAGCTGATCACAGAGCCGACCGAGCGGGGCGCCGCACCGATCCGCGTGCAGGACGTGCTGTTCACCGAGTTCGTCGTGCAGTGACGTGACCTTGTCTAGCACTGCCATCATCAATCGCCAAGGGACGCACGAGGAATAAGCAATGAGCCATGAAGAGTTCATGTCCCAGGAGGAGGTCGATGCCCTTCTGAAGGGCGTCACCGGCGAATCCGACACGGAATCCGAGCAAAACGATCGCACGGGCGTACGCCCGTACAACATCGCGACGCAGGAACGCATCGTCCGTGGCCGGATGCCGGGCCTCGAAATCATCAACGACCGCTTCGCGCGCCTGTTGCGCGTCGGCATTTTCAACTTCATGCGGCGCTCGGCGGAAATCTCCGTCGGCCCGGTGAAGGTGCAGAAGTACAGCGAATTCACGCGCAACCTGCCGATCCCGACCAACCTGAATCTCGTCCACGTGAAGCCGCTGCGCGGCACGTCGCTGTTCGTGTTCGATCCGAACCTCGTGTTCTTCGTGGTCGATAACCTGTTCGGCGGCGACGGGCGTTTTCATACGCGCGTCGAAGGACGCGATTTCACGCAGACTGAACAGCGCATCATCACGAAGCTGCTCAATCTGACGTTCGAGCACTACACCGCGTCGTGGAAGAGCGTGCGCCCGCTGCAGTTCGAATACGTGCGCTCGGAAATGCACACGCAGTTCGCCAACGTCGCGACGCCGAACGAAATCGTCATCGTCACCCAGTTTTCGATCGAGTTCGGCTCGACGGGCGGCACGCTGCACATCTGCATGCCCTACTCGATGATCGAGCCGATCCGCGACGTGCTGTCCTCGCCGATCCAGGGCGAAGCGATAGACGTCGACCGCCGCTGGGTGCGCGTGCTGTCGCAGCAGGTGCAGGCCGCCGAAGTGCAGCTGACCGCCGACCTCGCGCAGGTGCCGGTCACGTTCGAACAGATCCTGAACATGCGCAAAGGCGATGTTCTGCCGATCAACATTCCCGAGCACATCACCGCGAAAGTCGACGGCGTGCCGGTGATGGAATGCGGCTACGGAATTTTCAATGGTCAGTACGCGTTGCGGGTCCAGAAGATGATCAGCGCAGCCGACACGATGAAGGAAGGTGGATATGAGTGACCTGAACGCAAAGCCCGAGAGCGATCTCGAGGCAGCCGAGCAACTCGCCGCCGGCGCGCTGTCCGCCGCGGAAGACGACGCGGCGATGGACGACTGGGCGAGCGCGCTCGCCGAGCAGAACGGCAACGCCGAGGTCAACCCGGCCGCGGCCGGTGTGTTCCAGCCGCTGTCGAAGGTCGAGCCGACCGCGACGCACAACGATATCGACATGATCCTGGACATCCCCGTCCAGATGACGGTCGAGCTCGGCCGCACCAAGATCGCGATCCGCAATCTGCTACAGCTCGCACAGGGCTCGGTCGTCGAACTCGACGGCATGGCCGGCGAGCCGATGGACGTGCTCGTCAACGGCTGTCTGATCGCGCAGGGCGAAGTGGTGGTCGTCAACGACAAGTTCGGTATCCGGCTGACCGACATCATCACGCCGTCCGAACGCATCCGGAAACTCAATCGATGAAACGTTTGGCAGGTCGCGGCGTGTTGCTCGCGCCGCTCATCGCGTCCAGCGTCGCTCACGCCGCCGACATGAACGCAGTCAACAACGCCGCGAAGATCGCCTCGGGGGTCGGCGCGGGTAGCGCGGTGCCGGCGCTCGGCGTCGGCGCGGTGCTGCAAACCTTGGTCGGGCTCGCGGTCGTGATCGGCCTCGTGTTCGGCTGCGCATGGCTCGCGCGACGCTTCGGCCTGCAACCGGGCCAGCGCGGCGGCCTCGTGAAGACCGTGGGCGGCGCTTCGCTCGGCGGCAAGGAGCGCGTCGCGGTCGTCGAGATCGGCGATACGTGGCTCGTGCTCGGCGCTGCGCCCGGCAACGTGCGGCTGCTGCATACGATGCCGGCGGGTTCCGTCGCGGCCGATACGGTTGCCGCTTCGCCCGCACCGCTTTCCGGCACTTTTGGTCAACGCTTTCGCGACGCCATGAAGGGCGAAGTGGGCAAACGTTTCAACGCGCACCGCGGCGGGGATCGGTAATGCAGGTCAGTTTCAGGCAGTCAGGTTGGTTCTTCACGCTATCGCGCCGTGCGGCGCGCTTGCTCCCCGCAGTGCTTCGACTCGCGCTGCCGGCACTGCTGGTCGCGCTGCCGACGCTGTCGTTCGCGCAAACCGCCGGCCTGCCGGCCTTCACGACGAGCCCCGGCCCGAACGGCGGCACGACCTACTCGCTGAGCGTGCAGACGATGCTGCTGCTCACGATGTTGTCGTTCCTGCCCGCGATGGTGCTGATGATGACGAGCTTCACGCGCATCGTGATCGTGTTGTCGCTGCTGCGCCAGGCGCTTGGCACGACCACGACGCCGCCGAACCAGGTGCTCGTCGGTCTTGCGCTGTTTCTGACGTTTTTCGTGATGTCGCCGGTGCTCGATAAGGCCTATAACGAAGGCTACAAGCCGTTTTCCGAAGGCACGCTGCCGATGGACCAGGCGGTGTCGCGCGGCGTCGCGCCGTTCAAGACCTTCATGCTGCGTCAGACCCGCGAAAGCGACCTGGCACTGTTCGCGCGCATCTCGCACGCGGCGCCGATGCAGGGGCCTGAAGACGTGCCGTTGTCGCTGCTGGTGCCGTCGTTCGTGACGAGCGAGTTGAAAACCGGCTTCACGATCGGCTTCACGATCTTCATTCCGTTCCTGATCATCGACATGGTGGTCGCGAGCGTGCTGATGTCGATGGGTATGATGATGGTGTCGCCGGCGACGATTTCGCTGCCGTTCAAGCTGATGCTGTTCGTGCTCGTCGACGGCTGGCAGTTGCTGCTCGGCTCGCTCGCGCAGAGCTTTGTCTGATTATTTTCGACTCCTCGTTCTTCAGGTACTCACGATGACACCCGAAGCAGTCATGACGCTGGCCCACCAGGCCATGTATGTCGGCCTCATGATGGCCGCCCCGCTGCTGCTCGTCGCGCTCGTCGTCGGTCTGGTCGTGAGCCTGTTCCAGGCAGCCACGCAGATCAACGAGAGCACCTTGTCGTTCATCCCGAAGCTGCTCGCGATCGCGGCCACGCTGGTGATCGCCGGGCCGTGGATGCTGACCACGATGCTCGACTATCTGCGCCACACGCTCACCAGCATTCCGACGCTCGTCAACTGAGCGCTGCTCGCACGTCCGCCCTCCCCGCTCCATGTTCACGGTCACCTACGCGCAACTGAACGTCTGGCTGACCGCGTTCCTGTGGCCGTTCGCGCGCATCGCCGCGCTGATCGCGACCGCGCCGGTGTTCGGCAATTCGTCGCTGCCCTCGCGCGTGAAGATCGGCCTCGCAGCGTTCACGACGATCATCGTCGCGCCGACGATCGGCGCGCTGCCGCAGGTCACCGTGTTTTCGGCGGACGGCGTGTGGATTCTCGCCAACCAGTTCCTGATCGGCATCGCGCTCGGCGTGACGATGCAGATCGTGTTCCAGGCGATCGACGCGACCGGCTATTTCATCGGCCTCGGCATGGGTCTCGGCTTCGCGACCTTCTTCGACCAGCAGGCGACCGGCTCGGGCGTCGTGATCTCGCGCTATATGACGACCATCGCGACGCTGGTGTTTCTCGCCGTCGATGGTCATTTGCAGATGATCGCCGCGCTCGTGACCACGTTCCAGTCGGTGCCCGTGTCGGCCAACCTGCTCGCGCCGCACGGCTGGCAGACGCTGGCGAACTGGGGCAGTTCGATCTTTTCGGCGGGCCTGCTGCTGTCGTTGCCGGTCGTCGTCGCGCTTCTGATCGCCAACCTGGCGCTCGGCATCCTCAATCGCGCGGCGCCGCAGATCGGCGTATTCCAGATCGGCTTTCCGCTGACGATGCTGGTCGGCCTGCTGCTCGTGCAACTGATGCTGCCGAACATGATCCCGTTCTTCGTGCGGCTGTTCGATAGCGGCATCGATCAGATGGGGCGGATCGCAGCGGAGCTGAAGTAGCGCCGCGGCAATCCCGAAAGCGCGGACGGAAAAAAACCGGCTCTCGCCGGTTTTTTCATTGCCGCGCCGAAGCGGCATCAGTTGCCGATGTACTGGAACAGCGACATGCCCTGGATCTTCACGAACGCCTGCTGCGACGCCTGCAAGGCCGCCTGCTGCATCGTGTACTGGCTGATCGTCTTGACCAGGTCGGTCGAGGTCAGATTCGCGAGTTCACTGGACGTTTGCGTGCTGTTGGTCTGAGTGACCGTTTGCAACGCCTGCACTTCCTGCTCGCGCCCGCCCACCGAAGCCTGCACCGCGGTGATGTTGTTCAGCGTGTTGTCGAGCTGCGACAGGCCCGTGTTCAACGCGTTCTGCAGCGATGCCGCGGCCGTGGGATTGCCGCTGACCGGCCGCTGAAGCGCCGCGATCATTGCATTCAGGTTCGCGAACACGTTGGTGCCCGCCTGACTGGCCGGCTGCACCGTGAATTTGTCGTTGGCGGCCGGCGTGCCGGTGATTTCGACGCTCTGCCCGGCGATGGTGATGCCCGTGCCCGCCGCGTAGGGCTGTGCCGTACCCGCGATGCCGGTGGTCGTGTCGGTGACCGTGTAGGTCATCGAGCTGCCGCTGCCGCTGAACTGGATCTGGTACGAGTCCGCATTCAAGGCGTTGGTCGGGTCGTTGACCGTCACTGCGCCGATCACGCCGGAGCCGGTATTGCCCGAGACGGCCGAGGCGATCGGCTGCGGGTTGATCGCGCCGACGCTCATGAATACCGACAGCCCGTTGTCGCCGGTCGCGACTGCATTGCTATCGGTGAGCTGCACCGTGCGCGAGCCGGTGTCGCCCGTGTAAGTGACATTGCCGGCCGGGTCGGTCGTGAAGGCATGGGTCGAATTCTGGAAGCCGGCGAACAACGCATTGCCGGCGCCGTCGGTCGCATTCGCGTAGGTGACGAGCTGGTCGCGCAAAGTCGTCAGCTGCGCGGCGATCGCGGTGCGGTCGGCATCGTTCAAGCCGCCGTCGCCGGCGCGCAGACCTAGCGTGTGCGCGCTTTGCAGCGTCGTCATGACGTTGGTGAGCGTCGAGTCCTCCGCCTGCAACGACGCGAGCGCCGTGCCCTGGTTCGTCGTGTACTGCGACAGCGCCGACGCCGTCGAGCTGAGCTGCACGGCCTGCGCGGCGCCGAGCGGGTTGTCGGCGGGCGTGGTCAGGCTCTGGCCGCTCGAGATTTCCTGGTAGATCTGCGACAGCTGAGCCTGCTGATTGCTCATGTTCGCGACGTTCATGCTGAAGTACTGCTGGGACGAAATTCGCATGGTTCAACGCCTTACGAGAAGATGCCGAGCAAGGTCTGGAACAGCGTCTGCGCCGTCTGGATGACCTTGCTGTTGGCCTGATAGAGCTGCTGGTACTGAAGCAGATTGGCTGCTTCCTCGTTGATGTTGACGCCCGACACCGACTGCTGCGCCGACGTGATCTGCGTGACGAGCGTGCTTTGCGCGCTCGCCGAGGTCTGGATCTGCGTCGCCTGATTGCCGATGGTGTTGACGTAGCTCGCGTAGGCGCCCGTCAGCGTCGAGGTGCCGCCGTTGAGCGCCTGCGCCGACGTCAGGTTCGACAGCAGTTGCGCGTTGCGGCCGTCGTTGGTCGCGCCGGTGTTGGGTCCGATCGTGAACGAGTCGCCATTGGCGGGCGAGCCGCTGAGCGTGACCGTCACGTTGTTCATCACGCCCGCGCCCGTCGAGTTGCTCGGGTTGGTGATCGTCAGCGTCGCGCCCGAGCTCGGCAAGTACGGCACCGCGGTCGTCGCCGAGCTGATCGTGTACGACGTGGACGGCGAGCCGGCAACCGTCACCACCGTGCCGACCGGGAAGCCGGTCAGGCCGGTGCCCGCAGTGTACGTGATGGTCGACTTGCTGGTCGGCGCACTGTAGCCGGCCGATACCGTGCCCTGCGTGACCGTCATGTTGCCGGTGTTGGACGTCGACGCCGACGCGAGCACCGGCGCCGCGGCCGCAATCGCCGACGCCGACGTGGTGGTCAGCGCGAAGGCGTCGAGCGCGCCGCGGGTCGGTTGGACCGAGAACGAGTCGCCGGCCTGCATCGTGCCGCTCGCGACCGAGAACTGCAGGCCGCCGATCGGGTTGGTCAGGTTCGCCGCAGAACCGACGATGCTGCCGGTCTGGTTGTCGGTCAGCGTGTAGCTGCTGCCGTTGTACGACAGCGTGTAGTCGCCCGTGGTCGGCTGCGCCGCGTTGGCGAACGACACGCCGAGCGTCGCGTTGCCGGTGTTCTGCGAGTTCGCGTACACCGTCGGCGAACCGACCGTGAACAGCGCGCCGCCGGCGGTGCCGTTCAGCGTCAGGCCGAGTTCGTTCTGCGCATTGACCTGCGCGGCGAAGCTGGTCGCGATCGCGCCGAGTTGCGCCTGGGCCGGATCGAGCGTTTGCGAGCGGAATTGCAGCAGGCCGCCCAGCGTGCCGCCGGACACGCTGGTGTCGGACAGCGTCTGCGGCGTCGGTGTCGGCTTGGCGCCCGCCTGGCCGAGATACTGGACCGACAGCTCGCTCGGGTCCCCCGACGAAGTCGCCGTGCCGAGGTTGAAGCTGTTGCCGCCCAGCACCAGCGGCTGCCCGCTCGCCATGAACAGGCTGTAGCTGCCGTTGTCCTGCACGACCGACACGCCGATCAGCTGGGACAGGTTCGACACCGCCAGGTCGCGCGCGTCGAGCAACTGGTTCGGCGGCTGACCCTGGTTGCTCGCCTGCGTGATCTGCGTATTCAGCGACGCGATCTGCGCGGTGTAGGTATTGATCTGCGTGACCGCGTTGCTCAGCTGAGTGTTGACGCTCGAGCGCAACTGGTCGTATTGCTGACCCGCCGCGTTGATCTGGTTCGCGAGCGTCTGCGCGTCGCTGATCGCGGTCTGCCGCGTCGACACGCTCGACGCGTTGTTGGCGACGTTCTGCAGCCCCGTGAAGTAACCGCTGATCGCGCTCGCGATGCCCGCCGTCGGACTGCCGACGAGGTTGTTGAGCTGCGTGATCATCGTGTTGTACGCGGTGAGCGCGCTGCTCGACGATTGCGCGTTGTTCAGCTCGGTCGTCAGGTACTGGCTATACGCGCGCGTGATGGTGTCGGTGGACACGCCCATCGGCATGTAGCCGGAGCCCGTATAGTTGCCGCCCACCTCCGAATACACCGGAGTTTCCATCGTATAGCCGGGCGTCGACGCATTGCTGATGTTCTCACCAGTCGTCGTCAAACCCCATTGGGCCGCGTTGAGTCCGCTAAGGCCGATATTCAACAGATTGCTGGACATGCGTCATCCTGAAGGGCGGCATCGCAGACATGCCACCGTGTTAGTGGAACATTCTCTTTAACGGCCCGTGGTGCGAAAAATTGAGGGCCACTCCACCTCGTTTGCGCTCGCCGCGATGTTGCCCCGCGATTGCGTCCACTGCGTGTGCAACGTTTGCTTCGCCGGCCAAAAACGTTCGCGCGGTGCCGCGCGTCTCGCGCACGGCCGCCGCGCGTTTGGCTCGCGGCTCAGCGCGCCAGCGAGCGGCGCTTCATTTCGAGCTGGGTGATCAGCCGCTGTAGCGTGTTTTCCGCGCTGCCGGGCAGCGACAGGAAACGGAAGCCGAGCTGATAGCGCTGCGTGCCGTTCGGCATCGCGAGCGAGCGATGCGACACGAGTTGCAGATCGAGCGACAGACGGCCGAGCGCGCCGAGCGTGAGCTCGCAGTCCATCAGGCGCGCGCCCATCGGCAGTTCGGCGACGCGCAGGTCGGCCGTGCGCATGCCGACGCCGCCGAGCGACAGGTCGTGCACCTCGAAGCGGAACGTGTCGCCGTCGAGCAGGCGGCCCGTACACATGAACGGGTCGAGAATCGGCGCGGCGACGCGGAAGTACTCGCGGCGCTGCACGTAGAACAGCACCTCGGGGAAGTCGGCCTCGAACGCCGGCATTCCCTCGAAGCGCGTCTCGCGCGGCGTCGGCGTCGAGAACTCGACACGCACACCGTCGGGCGACGCGTGGAACTGGCAACGCGGGGCGCTGAGCAGCCCCTTGTTCTGCTCGGCGAGCGCGCCCCAATCGAAGGTGAAGGTGCGCTCGCGCACGTCGACGTCGAGCAGGCGCGTGACGAGCTGGCCGCCCGCATATTCGACCGTGAGGAAATCGCCGCGATTGACGATATTGCGCAGCTGCACGCCGATTTCCAGCGGATTGCGGCGGCCGAAATCGGAAGGGCTTTCGTCTTGCGGGACGTGCGGCTGACCGTTCGTGTCAATCAGGCCGTTCGACTGGTTCATATCCATGGGCTTGCCGGTAAGCATGTTCTTGCGGGCACGTGCCAGGGCCTAGCCATCGACTCTGAGGGTCTTCATGCAAAGCCGCAACACACGCGTTCGACCGGACCTTGCAGCGCTGTTCCGGTATCGGGTCTAACTCGTTAGCGGCAGCATCGAGCCAAAATTTAGGGGCTCAATTTAAATATTCGCCGGAAAATGTCGCGCAAACGTTAAAAGCGTATCCGCCCCATTTCCTGCGTTTAATCAGCCCATTTTCTGCATGATCGACAGCAGCTTTTTCGCGTAATGCGGGTCGGTCGCATAACCGGCGCGCTGCATGCCGTTCGCGAAACCGTTCACGTCGCGCGACGAATTGATCACCTGTGCATAACGCGGATTGTTCTTCAACAGGCTCGCGTAATCGGTCATCGCTTCCTCGTACGAGTCGTACGCGCGGAATTTCTCCACCGTTCGATGCGGCTTGCCGTTCACGTATTCGGTCGTGACCGTCGACACGGTCTTGCCGGTCCAGTCGTTGCCCGCCTTGATGCCGAACACGTTGTGGCTGGTCGAGCCGTCGGCCTTCTTGATCTCGCTCTTGCCCCAGCCCGATTCGAGCGCGGCCTGACCGATGATGAAGCGCGCCGGAATGCCGGTCGCCGCGCTCGCAGCCTGCGCCGGCGCGGCGAGCTTGTCGACGAACGCATCGACCTTCGGCGAGCTGCCGTCGCCGCGCGTCGGCGGCGTCAGCGCGCTATTGGCCGAGTAGGCGCGGCCCAGCGCGAGCTGGCCGTTGGCCTGGGCGTTGCCGTAGGCGCGCGCGAGCGCGTTGAGCGCAACGCTCTGGCCTTCGTCGCCGCCGCCGCTGCCGCCGCCGAGCGCGTTGGCCATGCCAGCGAGACCACCCGCCGCGCCCGCGCTGTTCGCGCCACCCACCTGCATGCCCTGGTTGCGCATCAACTGCTTGAGCATCGCGTCGGCGACGCCGATGCCTCGCTTCGACAGCTGTTGCGCCATCTGCTGGTCCATCATCGACGTAAAAGTCGCCGTGTCGTGCGAATCGAACGGACTGTCCTGCGGCGTCGCATCGCGCATGCTCTTCAACATCATCTGCGTGAACACGGCGTCGAACTGCTGCGCGGCCATCTTCATGCCGGCTTGCGGCGAGGCCTTCGCCTGCGCGCTCAGTGCGCCGAAGCCCTGGACGTCGAGCGCGAACCGGTTGGTCAGGTCGCCGGCGGAGTTGACGCCATTGGTCGGATCGGAATTCATCTCGTGTGCTCCTTAGATGATTTCAAGGTCGGCGCGCAATGCACCGGCTGCTTTCATGGCTTGCAGGATCGACATCAGATCCGCGGGCGTCGCGCCGAGCGCGTTGAGCGCCTTCACCACCTCGGCGAGGTTCGCTCCGGCATTCACGAGTTTTAGCGCGCCGTTGTCCTGCTTCATCTGGATCTGCGACTGCTGCGCGACCACGGTGCGGCCGTTCGAGAACGCGCCCGGCTGGCTCACCACGGGCTGAGTATTGATCACGACCGACAGATTGCCGTGCGCGACCGCGCAGCTCTGCAGCGTGACCATCTGGTTCATCACGATCGAGCCGGTGCGCGCGTTCAGGATCACCTTCGCGGCCGCCTGCCCGGGGCGCACTTCGAGGTTCTGCAATTGCGCCATGAACGAGACCTGCTGCTGCGGATCGGCCGGCGCGCGCAGCTGGATCGTGCGGCCGTCGAGCGCGGTCGCGGTGCCGCTGCCGAACGCGTTGTCGATCGCCGCGACGACGCGCTGCGTGGTGTCGTAGTCCATGTCGTTCAGGTCGAGCTGCATCATGCCAGCCTGCGACACCGCGGTCGGCACCGCGCGCTCGACGATCGCGCCGCCGGTGACGCGCCCCGCGGCCAGCTGATTGACCTGCACCTTGCTGCCGTTCGCGCTCGCGCCCGCGCCGCCCACGGCGACGTTGCCCTGGCCGAGCGCATACACCTGGCCGTCGGCGCCCTTGAGCGGCGTGAGCAGCAGCGTGCCGCCGCGCAGGCTCTTCGCATTGCCGAGCGACGACACGGTGATGTCGATCGCTTCGCCCGGCCGCGCGAACGGCGGCAGCACCGCGGTCACCATCACGGCGGCGACGTTCTTCAGCTGGATGTTCGACAGCGACGATTGCGAGTTGCTCGAGCCCGCCGCCTGGTTGTTGATCGAGATGCCGAGGTTCGCGAGCATGTTCGCGAGCGTCTGCGTCGTGAACGGCGTCTGCGTGGTCTGGTCGCCGGTGCCGTCGAGGCCGACCACGAGGCCGTAGCCGATCAGCGGGTTGTCGCGCACGCCCTGGATCTGCGCGAGGTCCTTCAGGCGCTCGGCATGCGCGGGCGTCGCGGCCGGCAGCGCCGCGCAGGCGAGCGCGACGAACATCAGTGCGCGGCCCGCGCGCGACAGCGTGTTGAAAACAGTACCCATGATCACCACGGCGCCACGTTGAGGAAGAACCGCTGCAGCCAGCCCATGGTCTCCGCTTCGTTGATGTAGCCCTTCGCGGAGTATTCGATTTTCGCGTCGGCGACCTGGGTCGAGTACACGGCATTCAGACTGGAAATCGTGTTGGGATTGACGACACCCGAGAAGCGCACGAACTCGTTGCCCTGATTGATCAGCATCTGCTTCTCACCGCTCACGATCAGGTTGCCGTTCGCCTGCACGCCGGTCACGGTCACGGTGATCGTGCCGTTGAAGGTATTCGACGCATTCGCGCCGCCGGTGCCGGCAAAGCCGTTGGTGCCGGTCGCGCTCAGGTTGGTCTTGGCGAACAGTCCGCCGAGGAAGCCCGCGGTCGGCACGTTGAAGTTCGTGCTGCCATTGCGACTCGCATTCGCGCCCGAGTTCTTGGTCGCGTTGATGTTCTCCGCGATCACGATCGTGATGATGTCGCCCACGTTGCGCGGCCGCTGATCTTCGAATAGCGGACGGCCCGCGAAGCCCGGGTTGTAGATCGAGCCCGGCGCCTGCGCCTGCGGCGGCACCGGCGGCAGCGCGGTCATCGGCTGCTGGATGATCGGTTGCTTCGGCACGAGCGCGCAGCCGCCGAGCGCGGCGAGCAGCGTGAGCTGCACGAGCGCCACGGCCGTGCGCGAATGAACCGGAGTGCGAGTGGAATGCGACATCATCGTTTACCGCCTTAAATTTCCAGTCCTCAAACCGGCATCTGGCTCAAGGTCTGCAGCATCTGGTCGGAGGTCGTCACGGCCTTGCTGTTGATTTCGTACGCGCGCTGCGTCTGGATCATGTTCACCAGCTCCTGCACGACGTTCACGTTCGACGCTTCCACGTAACCCTGGCTGAGCGTGCCCGCGCCGTTCAGACCCGGTTGCGCCACGTTCGGCGCGCCCGACGAAGCCGTCTCCGCGAACAGGTTCTCGCCCTTCGAGTCGAGGCCGGCCGGGTTGATGAAGGTCGCGAGCTGCATCGTGCCGAGCTGCTGCGTATTGCTCGAGCCGGCCACGGTGATCGACACCGCGCCGTCGCTGCCGATCGTCAGCGAGGTCGCATTGCTCGGGATCGTGATCGCCGGTATCACCTGGTAGCCGCTCGACGTGACGAGCTGACCCTGCGCATTGGTCTGGAACGAGCCGTCGCGCGTGTAGGCAGTCTGGCCGTCGGGCATCTGCACCTGGAAGAAGCCCGCGCCGTTGATCGCGACGTCCTTCGAGTTGCCGGTCTGCTGCAGGTTGCCCTGCGTGTACAGACGCTCGGTCGCGACCTGTTGCACGCCGGTGCCGAGCTGAATGCCGGACGGCAGCTCGGTTTGCTGCGTCGAGTTCGCGCCCGGCTGGCGGATGGTCTGATACAGCAGATCCTCGAACACCGCGCGCGAGCCCTTGAAGCCGTTGGTGCTGACGTTCGCGAGGTTGTTCGAAATCACGTCCATCTGCGCCTGTTGCGCATTCATGCCGGTGGCGGCGATATAGAGTGAGCGGTTCACTTATGGTTCTCCTGGTCTCGGGGCGAGCCTCGTAGGGCGCCCCGTGGCAATCCGTTAACTGAAGCTGAGAATCTGGTTGGCGGACTGATCGTTCTTGTCGGCGTTTTGCAGCAACTGCGTCTGCATCTGGAACTGGCGCGCGTTGGTGATCATCGAGACCATCGCGCTGACCGGATTCACGTTGCTGCCTTCGAGCGACGCCGGCGCGAGCATCACGGTCGGATCGGCGTCGGCGGGGTTGCCGTCGGCGGTGCGGAACAGTCCGTCATCGCCGCGCGTGATCGACTGAGGATCGGGATTGACGAGCTTCAGCTGATCGATTGTGACGACCGCGGTGGGCGGATCGCCGGGCGTCAATGCCGACACCGTGCCGTCCTTGCCGATCGTGATCTGCGCGCCCGGCGGCACCGATACCGGCCCGCCGTTGCCGAGCACGACCTGATTGGTCGCGTTCACGAGCTGGCCGTTTTCGTCGATGTGCAGATTGCCCGCACGCGTGTAGGCCTCGTTGCCATCGGCGGTCTGCACCGACAGCCAGCCGGCCCCTTGAATCGCGACGTCGAGCGGATTGCCGGTCTGCTGGATCGGCCCCGGCGTGAAGTCGGCGCCCGGTGTCGACGACAGCACGAAGGTGCGGGTCGTGTTGTCGTCGATCGTGCTGCCGTCGCCGAACGACATCGGCACGGCGCGGTAGGTTTCGAGCTGCGCGCGAAAGCCCGTGGTCGACGCGTTCGCGAGGTTGTTCGCGACGATCGCCTGCTGTTCGAGCGCTTGCGCGCTGCCCGACATCGCGGTGTAAATCAGCCGATCCATGAAGAGGTCCCGTTGGCTTACAGGTTGATCAGGGTCTGGTCGACGGCCTGCTGGGTCTTGATCGTCTGCGCGTTCGCCTGATAGTTGCGCTGCGCGGTGATCAGGTTGACCAGCTCGCTCGTCAGATCGACGTTCGAGTTCTCGACCGCGCCGCCTTGCAGCACGCCGTGATTGGTCGAGCCCGGCGTCGAGATCTGCGCGACGCCGGAGGCCGACGTCTGGCCGTACTCGTTGTTGCCGAGGTTGACGAGGCCGTTCTGATTCGCGAAGTTCGCGAGCACGATCTGGCCGAGCGCCGCGGTCTGGCCGTTCGAGTAGTTGCCGGTCAGCGTGCCGTCGGAGCCGACCGTGAAGCTGGTCAGCTGGCCGGCCGCGTAGCCGTTGGTGGACAGGCTGTTCACGCCGTTCTTGCCGCCGTACTGGGTGGTGGCGCCGAGGTTCAGCGTGATGTTCTGCGGTGTGCCCGAACCGTCGGTGGTCGGGATCGACAAGCTGAACCCGCCGAGCGTCGTGGTCGCGGTGAACGTAGGCGGGTTGGCGATCGGGGTGTTGACCTGGCTCGTGCTGACCAGCGTGCCCGACGAGTTGAAGTTCGCCGTGCCGATCAGCGTCGCGGTGCCGGTCGCCGGGCCCGCGTACACGTTCCACGTGCCCGAGCCGGTCTTCGCGAAGTACATGTTGACCGTCTGCGAGCCGCCGAGCGAATCGTAGGCGGTCGTGCTCGTCGAGTAGTTGTAGGTCGTCGAGCTGTTCTGGTTGAACGCGGTCGGATTCGGCGCGACCGTGTAGCTGTCGTTGGTCGCCGGCGTGCCGCTGAAGGTGATGCTCTCGCCGTTGCCGAGCGTGATCGCAGTGCCGGCCGTGTAGGTCTGCGCCGCCGAGGCCGGGCCGCCGTTTACCGAGACCGTGTAGGTGGTCGGGCTCGTGAAGTTGATCGTGTAGTTGTCGGTGTTGCTGCCCGCGGCCGCGTTGGTGATCGTCGCGCCGGTCGTGGTCAGCCCTGCGCTGTTCCCGGCGCCGGGCTTCACGATCGGCGCGCCGAGCATGATGTCGTCCTGCGCGTTCAGGTTCAGGCCCGCGGTGATCGAGGTGGTCGCCTGCGGCGCGATGTTCGCGGTCGGCACGGTCAGCGGCACGGTCTGCGCGGTGTTGATGATGCCCGCGCTATTGGCCGCATAACCCATCAGCTGCAAGCCCTGCGCGTTCGTGATGAAGCCGTTCTTGTCGAGCTGAAACACGCCGTTGCGCGAATAGACCAGCGTGCCATTGTCCGACAGCTGGTAGAAGCCGTTGCCGTTGATCGCGACGTTCAGCGCCTGATTCGTCGTCGTGATCGTGCCTTGCGAGAACTGCTGCTGCACTTCCGAGAGTTTCGTACCGATGCCGATCTGCTGGCTCGTCGCGGTCGCGACCGAATTGGCGTACATGTCGGCGAATTCCGCGGTGCCGCTCTTGAAGCCGACGGTGTTGGCGTTGGCGATGTTGTTGCCGATCACGTCGAGATCGCTCGACGACGCCGACAGACCGCTCAAACCTGTTTGATAACTCATGACGTACTCCGTATCTGGAAAGTCGTAACTGGATCGATCCGGACTACAGGATCGCGGCGACGCTGGTCAGGCCGACCGTCGTGCCGTTCGACAGCACGAGGCCCGGCGTGCCGCTGCTCTGCTGGACGATGCCTTGGACCGTCGCGCTGGTGAGCGTGGTGGCCGTCGCCTGCTGGCCGTTGATCGTGCCGGTCGCGGTAATCGTGTAAGTGCCATCGGGCAGCGTGTTGCCTGCCGCGTCGGTCGGTGTCCAGCCAACCGGAACCGTGCCGGCCGACTGCTTGCCGAGATCCAGCGTGTTGACGATCGTGCCGGCCGAGTTCTTCACGACGATCTGCAGGTCGCTCACCGCATTCGCGAGCGTGACGCCGAACTCGTTCGCCTTGCCGCTCGACACCGTGACCGAGTTGCCCGGTGCGAGCACGGTCGAGCCGATCAGCAGCGCGGACTGCGCCTGCTGGCTGGCCGACAGCTGCGTCGACAGCGAGGTCAGCGAGGTATTGAGGTTGCTGATGCCCTGCACCGTGCTGATCTGGGCAAGCTGCGAGGTCATCTGCGAGCTGTCCATCGGATTGGTCGGGTCCTGGTTCTTCAGCTGCGCGACGAGCAGTTGCAGGAAGGTGTTCTGCAGGTCCGAAGCCGAAGTGCCCGAGGTGCCGCTCGTCGAGCTCGTGCTGCTCGTGCCGTTCATCGTGTCGAGCAGCGTCTGCGAAACGGTCGTGCCGTTGCTGCCGATCGTGGTGTTGGTGGTCAAGACTCTCTCCTCAGGTTCCGATCGTGAGCGTTTTCAGCATCAGGGTTTTGGCCGTGTTCAGCGTTTCGACGTTGGCCTGGTACGAGCGCGAGGCCGAGATCATGTTGACCATCTCCTGCACCGGGTCGACGTTGGGCAGCGTCACGTAGCCGTTCGCGTCGGCGGCCGGATTGCCGGGGTCGTACGCGGTCTTCATCGGCGACGGATCGTCGACCACGCCGGTCACCCGCACGCCGCCGACCTGCTGGCCGGAGCGCGTGCGCGCGCCGCCGATCGGGTTCACCGCGAATATGACCTGCTTGGCCTTGTACGGCTGGCCGTCGGGGCCCGTCGTACTGTCCGCGTTGGCGAGGTTCGACGCCGTCACGTTGAGCCGCTCCGACTGCGCCGACATCGCGGAACCCGCGACACCAAAAATATTCATCAGGGATGGCATGTTTCCTGACCTCTCCTGCCGGTTCGCACCGGCTTCACGTTAAGTCCCGTAGCGTTTCTGTTCGTGCGTGCATGCTGCCTGTGTTCAGCCGCTATGCGCCCTGCTCGCGCGGCGTACTCGTGCCCGGCTTACGACGAGCCCGACGTGATCGCCGACAGCATCGTCTTGATCTGGCTCGACACGACCGTCATACCCGACTGGAAGTGCACCGTGTTGTCGGCGAACTGCACACGCTCGACGTCTACGTCGACCGTGTTGCCGTCGAGCGCCGGTTGCAGCGGCATGCGGTATTGCAGGTTGCCGTAGTCGTCCGGGCTGCCGCCCGTCGCGCTCAGCCTGGCCTTGCCGCTCATGTGGCCGGTCTCGGTCGTGTTCATCGACATGCTGCTCGTCACGCCGGCGGGCTGCGCCATCGCGAGCGTCGAGTTGTTCGATGCGCCCTGCCCGGCGGTGCTGCCGCCCGTCTTCTTCAGCGCGCCGGCGAGCGACGACGCGAAGTCGATATCGCGCGCCTTATAGCCGGGCGTGTCGGCGTTCGCGATATTCGACGACAACAGTTCCTGCCGGTATGCGCGCACATCCATCGCCTGCCGGCCGAACGCGAATTCGGCATCGAGTTTGTCCAGCATCGGAATCTCCCGAGAACGTTTCGAAGGCCGTCCCGTGTGCGCATCGTGAAGACACGCGGCGGGGGCAAAGGCCTTTTTGCATGTGATGCATCTTATGGGTCGGGCGCAAGCGGCAATCGGACGAATAACCGGGAAAGGGGGCTTCTATTCAACGTTTGCGCGAAAGGGGTGCTCACTAGAATGCAAGGCGTACCGATGCATTCGATGGAGACCCGCGATGGACCAGCCCACCAACCCCTTGCCGCAGCGTGCGGGCGGCACGACGAGGCGTCGCGCGGGTGGCGGCGGGGCCGATGAGCGTGTCGAGGGTTCGGAGGGCGTGCTCGCGCAACCGCTGCCGCGCTCTATCTCGCGTTGCGTGGCGCGTTGCCTGACGCGGGTAGTGATCAACGTCGCCGTATGGGTTGCGGGCGGCATCGTGTTGCTGCCGGCTACGACCAAGGCGCAGGATGCGAGCGGCCCGATCGTGATTCCAGGGCCCGCCGAGAACAACCCCGCCGCGCTGAACGATCTAGCGCAGCGGATTCAGACGCCGGCGCAGCGCAGCGCGTCGGCGGCGTCGCTCGCGGCGGCGACCGCGCAGTCGCTCGGCCGCGCATCCGCGTCGCGCGACACCGATACCTTCGGGCGTGCGGCGAGCGCAAGCGGCGCGATCGTCATTCCGGGCGCGGGCGAGCCCGCAGCCGCCGCGCCGGCCATCATCCGCACCAACTTCAAACCGGACGCCAACGGCGTCGTGACGATTCCGCCGGCGGCCAGCACGGGAGGATCGGGCGTCGCGCGCGTCAACGTCGAAGCGGGGCCGGCCGCCGGCGCCGCGAATTCGCCCGCGGTCGCCGCCAATGCACGGCAAGGCGATGGCTTCGACAGTCTCGCGGCTCGTGGCGAGCCGCCCGAGTTCGGCGCGAATGGCAAGCCGCTCGCGGCGGCTGCCGCGCAGCCGCCGCATCTGCCCAGTGTGAAAGTGCCCGCGACGTCGCCCGGCGCGCGCCAACCAGTTGCCAACACCGCCACCGCCATCGCACAGAGAACGCCGCAGACCGCTGCCGCCGCGATGCCCGCCCAACCCGCGCCGCTGCCAGGCCAGCAGGACCCTGAAGCGATTCACGCAGCCGCGCTCGCGTTCCTGAAACAGCAGGCCGTCGGCCTGCCCGGCAAGGTGGACATCACGGTCGCGTCCGCGTTTCCGCGCGGCCTCGCCGCGTGCACGTCGCTCGAACCGTTCATGCCGAGCGGCGGGCGTTTGTGGGGGCGGCTCACCGTCGGCGTGCGCTGCGCGGGCGAGCGCCCGTGGACCATTTATCTGCAGGCGCGCATCTCGCTGCATGCAACCTACTACCTCGCCGCGCGCGCGATGGCGCCGGGCGAAGTGCTCACAGCCGCCGACCTCGTCGCGCGTGAAGGCGATCTGACCGGCCTGCCGCAGGCGATCGTCACCGACCCGTCGCAGGCGGTCGGTTCGGTCTCGCTGGTGCGGATCTCGGGCGGCATGCCGCTGCGCCGCGACATGCTGAAGAGCGCGTCGGCGGTGGTGTTCGGCCAGACCGTGCGGGTCGTCGCGGCCGGCGACGGGTTCTCGATTTCGTCCGAGGGCAGCGCGATGAACAGCGCGTCGCCGGGCCAGCAGGTGCGTGTGAAGACCGCGAACGGCCAGATCATCTCCGGCATCGTCAAGGACGGCGGCACGGTCGAGATCCAGATGTGAGCGGAATGACAAACGGATATTGAAAGGGGCAGATGGCCGCCTGCTGGTGGGCCGGGGTCGAGCGATTGCGCTAAAGTTTTGATCAGCAGTTGCCGTTATCAGGATCAAATCGTAAGGGAAGCCAATCGTGAAAGTTGATCCCACCACCTCTTCGAATCTGCCGTCGCTGAAAGACGCTTTGTCCCGTTCGCAGCAGAGCGGCGAAGCCACGCCGGCAACCAGCGCCACGCAGGGCGCGACGGGCACGGCCGCGCCGGCCGCGAGCAGCGCGTCGGGCGACACGAGCGTCAGCCTGTCGGGTCTGTCGCAGCATCTGCGCAGCCTCGCGGCCTCCGGCTCGGCCGACATCGACACCGCGCACGTCGAGTCGATCAAGCAGGCGATCAAGGACGGCACGCTGCAGATCGACTCCGGCAAGATCGCCGACGGCGTACTGCAGACGGCGCGCGATCTGTTGCGGAACAAAACCTCGTCGACCGGCCACTGATCGGCATTGCGCCGCGCGGTGACCTGCCGGGCGGCGTTCGACCAACGCGGTTCGCGCGTCGTTCGCGAGCCGGTGTGCGTAGCGAGTTGTTGACATGAAAGACGCCCTGGTTGCTACCCTGATCGAAGAATATTCGACCGTCGAGGCATTCGCCTCGATCCTCACTCTCGAAACCAAAGCACTGACAGCGGTCTCGCCAATGGAGCAGTTGCCAGCGATCGTCGAGAAGAAAACCGAACTCATCGGCGTGCTCGCGAGGCTCGAAGCCGCGCGTGACGCACATCTGACCGAACTCGGCTTTCCGACCGGCTGGTCCGGCATGGAACTCGCGGCGAGCACCGACGCGCGCGTCGCGACGCAATGGAAGCTGCTGCAGAAAGCCGCGGATCGCGCTCGGCGCGTCAACACCAACAACGGCGAGCTGATCCGCGTGCGGATGGACTACAACCAGCGCGCGCTAAAAGCGCTGCAAGTCAACGTGCCGCGCAAGACGAATCTGTATGGGCCGGACGGACGAATTCCGGCTTATTCGGGACTTTGATCGGCCCGCCTGTCCGGGCCGCAATCGAGCAATATCCGAAATGAATGAAAGGGCCCGTCGACGACGGGCCTTTGCATTTTTCGCCACCGCTTTTTCATTCGCCTTCCTCCGCATTCCACGCCGCGTTAGCGTATGCGAACGCGAAGGAAGCAATCGAATCGCATCTCGAAACCTTGCTCGACGAAGGGTTGCCGCTGCCCGAGCCGCTCACGCTCGGCGAGCATCGGCGCAATCCCGAGTTCGAGGGGTTCACATGGGGTTTCGTGACAACGCGCAATATTCCGGCGTTAAAGAAGGCGGTTCGCATCAATATCTCGCTGCCTGAGGTGCTGGTGCAGGAGATCGACGCGTATGCACAGGCGCGCGGCATGTCGCGCTCGGCGTTTCTCGCGCTCGCCGCCGAGCATGAGATGGCGGACGATTGAGCAACGGCGGGCGGCCCCGGCGTGCATCGGCATCGCCGCACCGCCGCATGTGAACGGCAGCGCCTGAAGATTGGCGGCCTGCCCCGCAGTGGCGTCAGTTCGTTTCGGCGTTCGCCCAGGCCATTTCGCGCAGCCGGGCGCGCAGGCGTGCCACCGCCTGGCTGTGCAACTGGCATACGCGCGATTCGCTGACTTCCATCACCGCGCCGATCTCGCGCAGATTCATGCCGCGCTCGTAGTAGAGCGACATCAGCAGCTTCTCACGCTCCGGCAAGCGGTCGATCGCTTCGATGAGCGCCGAGCGCAAGCTGTCGTCGAGCAGCGCCGACAGCGGATCGGAATGATCGACGCAGTAGCGGTCCAGAAAAGGTTCGTCGTCGGCGGAGCGGTCGAAGTCTTCGTAGTAGATCAGTTGGCTGCCGTGCAGGTCCTGCAGCATCGACTGATATTCGTCGAGCGGCATCTGCAGGTGCTCGGCGACCTCCGCCTCGCTCGCCGAGCGGCCGAGGTTCTGCTCCACCTTGTGCACCGCGGTTTCCACTTCGCGCGATGTGCGGCGCAGGCTGCGCGGCAACCAGTCGTTGCTGCGCAGCTCATCGAGCATCGCGCCGCGAATCCGCTGGCTGGCATAGGTCTCGAACTGCGCGCCCTGGTCTTCCTTGTAGCGGCCGGCGGCGTCCAGCAAGCCGATCATGCCGGCCTGGATCAGGTCGTCGAGATCGACGCTCGCCGGCATTTTTGCGACGAGCTGCAAGCCGAGTCGACGCACGAGCGGTGCGTACTTCGTCAGAACGTCGGCCTGAGAAATCTTTCCCTGAGCGTTGTACATCGTGCTCCCCTTATCCTTCGTGCACGCCTTTTAAGCGTGATGCGCGGACGGTTGGTCGGCGTGGTGCGCCGCTGTAACTGTCGCAGGCGCCCGCCAGGGCGTTTGCGACGACATCGCTGGCCGCATCGGCCAGTACTGCAATTCGGCGGCGAGATGGCGGAAGTCGCGCGCGGCCGGTGTCGACGGAAACGCGTCGACCACACAGCGCGACAGCTCCAGCGCCCGCGCCATGCGCACGTCGGCCGCGATGCAGCCGGCGCATTCCAACGCGACGGTCAGGTAACGGCCGGCCACGCCGGCGAGCTTCGCGAACGCGGCTTGCGCGTCGTTGGCGCTTTGCACGTGATTGGCGAGCACGCGCAACTGCGCGATCGCGTGCGCGTAGTGCAGCCGCTTGACGCACGCATACGCGTCGGTGATCGCCTCGCCCGACATGCGCGCGACGATCATCACGTCGTGCGCCTGCTTCGCGAGCGGCGACAGATGCCCTTCGACGTCGAGCTGCGCGTCGATCAGCACGATGTCGGCCGAGCCGCCGAGCAGCACGCCGAGTTCGGCTTCCGTGTGCCCCTCGCGGTTGTTGCGCGACGCGGCCAGCACCGAAAAACCGAGCGCGTGACGCGCGGCGGCGAAGTCGACCGGGGTGTCGCCGCGCATCACCGCCGCGAAGTTGCCGGCGCCGCGCAAGCCGCCAAGCATCGCGCTCACCGAGTTCTCACCGACGCATTCGTCGATCACCAGCACGTCCTTGCCCTGCTGCGCGAGCGCCGCGGCGAGGTTGACCGCCGCGGTCGTATTGCCGACGCCCGACGACGCACCCGCCAACGCGATCACGCGCGCACCGCCGCGCGCGAGCAGCCGCCGTAACCCTTCGGCTTGATCTGAACCGAACTTATCCAAAGCGAACCTCGTGCAGCTCGGCCGTCGAACGTGCGGAAAGCGAGGACAGCAAAGCGGGAATGTCGTCGTCGTGCGGCACGAACGGCGAGTTGTCGCGCGGAATGCAGAAGGTGCTCTTGATCAGGAATTTCTTCGTCGCGACGTACAGGTTCTCCGGCACCTTCTGTCCGGTCGATACGTAATGCACCGGCAGCTTGTAGCGGATCACCGTATCCAGCACGCCGCCGAGGTTGGTCGCTTCGTCGAGCTTGGTCAGGATGCAGCCGGCGAGCGGGAGCCGGTCCGGCGCGCGCTGATAGGCCTGCACGACTTCGTTCAACGTGTCGCCGTGGCTCGTCGCGTTGAGCAGCAACAGACGCTGCACCGGCTGGCCGGCGCGACTCAGCATCGCGATCTGCTCCGACACGAGGCGGTCGCGCTGGCTCATGCCGATCGTGTCGATCAGCACGATGTGCTTGTTGCGCAATTCCGAGAGCGCGAGTTGCAGATCGGCGCTGTCCTTCACCGCGTGCACAGAAACACCGAGAATCTTGCCGAAGATGCGCAGCTGTTCATGACCGCCGATGCGGTAGCTGTCGGTCGTCAGCAGCGCCACCTTGCTCGCGCCGAAGCGCATCACGCAGCGCGCGGCGAGCTTCGCGGTGGTCGTCGTCTTGCCGACGCCGGTCGGCCCCATCAGCGCGAACACGCCGCCGCGCTCCATCAGCGCGTCTTCGTTCTCCATCACCGGGAGGTTCGATTCGAGCACCGAGCGCACCCAGTCCATGCCGCCGTCCATCGTGTCGACTGCTTCGGGCATGTTGTCGACCAGCATCTGCACGAGCTGCGCGGAAAAGCCCGCGGCGAACAGATGCTTGGTGAGCGCGGCGCGTGCCGGACTGCGGCGCTGTCGATCGCCCCACAGCAGACCCGCGAATTGCTCTTCCATCATGTCGCGGATCGACGACAGCTCGTTCATCACGGTGTCCTTGACGACCTGCTCCATGCGCCCCTTGATCGCTTCGGCGACGGCGGCCGGCGTGCGGCCCTCGTCGCTGGAGGACGCCGGCGCGATCTTCTGCGCGCTGCGGCGCGCGGCGACTTCGGCGGCTTCGCGCGCCCACTCGGGCGTGTCGATCACCGGCCGCGCGTCGACCGCGTTGCCGAGGCCTTTGGCGGTCGCGACGGCGGGTGTCATGGCGGCGGGACGCGCGCTGTATTGGCCGTCTTGTTGTTGCTGCTGCTCGGCCGCGATGCGGCGCGCGTGATCGATGAGCCACGGATTCGATTCGGCCATCGTGCGCGGCGCGGCGGCCTCGCTCGATGCGACGGCCGGCGGTACCGGCACGCCGGCGGCTTTCAGCAGATCCGCGCGGATGTCTTTCGACAGGCGCGTGGATGCGGCGCGGGCGCTCGCGCCGGAAGGCACGGCGGAAGCGGGCTGGCTCGTGACGGGCGCGGACGCGCCGCTCGTTGCCAGCATCGCCGGGCCAACTGGCGAACTGCCGGGCAACGAGGCCGGCGCTGCTTCAGTCGCGGACAGCATGTCGGCCGCCTGGCCGACCGCAGAATTGAGCGGCGAATTGAGCGCCGTCTTGTTCGCCGAGCCGCCCATCGAATTCGCGGCCGCATTCGCCGGCTCGCTCGCCGGCATCGCTTCGGCACCCGCTTCCGGGCTCGCGCCGAACACCGACGAAAACACGTCCGGCATGGCGCTCGCATACGGATTCATCGGCGTCGCGGACAAGCCGCGCCCGGCCGCCGTCGATGCCGCGCCTTCGCGCGCTTTCGGCGTGATCGCGGCAAGATCGCTATCGGCGAGCGCGACGATTTCGACGCTGCCGTCGTCCATCGTCCGATTCGAAAGCACGACCGCATCCGCGCCAAGTGCTTCGCGAACGAGACGCAATGCATCGCGACTGGTAGCACCGACAAATTTACGAATGTTCAAGCTGGACCCCCGATGAGGTATACGGACTGAAGGACCGGCAATACACCGCCTCCCATTGCGATCAATTATTGCGAAACGCGTCGGGCCACGATCGATGGATAAAGACCGTTAAAGGCGGGCAATTCGCGCGATGGACACACGGCAGACACACCGTTCGACGAGCGCTGAAAGGCGCGTGCAAACGAAAACCGGCGCCCCTCTGGAGCGCCGGTTTTCGTCGTATCGACAGTCACGAGCGAGCGGCCTGCGTCAGCCCTGTGCGCCGATCAGGTTCACCACCTTGACGTTGCGCGTATCGGGCACTTCCGCATACGACAGCACCTTCAGCTGCGGCAGGCTGCGGCGCAGGAAGCGCGCGAGCATCGGCCGCAACGCGTGCTGCACGAGCAGCACCGGTGCGAGGCCGAGATTCTGCTGACGCATCATCGCCTTCTGCGTTTCGGTGAGCAGCGTGTTCGCGAGACCCGGTTCGAGACCCGGGTTCGGTCCGGTCGAGAGCGCCTGCGACAGCACCCGTTCGAGGTTCGCGTCGAGGCCCATCACCTGCATGTCGGCGGTGCCGGGGAACCACTGCTGCGTGATCGCGCGACCCAGCGCGAGGCGCACCGCGGCGGTCAGGTCGTGCGGGTCGGTGATCTTGGTCGCGTGCTCGGCGAGCGCTTCGAGGATCGTGCGCATGTCGCGAATCGGCACGCCTTCTTCGAGCAGGTTCTGCAACACCTTTTGCAGGGTGGTGAGGGGCAGCATCTTCGGCACCAGATCGTCGACCAGCGACGCCGTGTCCTTCTGCATCCGCTCGACCAGCGACTGCACCTCGCGGCGGCCGAGCAGCTCCGACGCGTGTGTGACGACGAGGTGATTCAGGTGCGTCGCGACCACCGTGCTTGAATCGACGACCGTGTAGCCGTATACCTGCGCCTGCTCGCGCAGATTCGTATCGATCCAGATCGCGGGCAGGCCGAACGCCGGATCCTGGGTCGGCGTGCCCGGCAGCGCGGCCGATACCTGGCCCGGGTTGATCGCGAGCCACTGGCCCGGGTACGCCTCGCCCGAACCGACCTCGACGCCCTTCAACGCGATCCGATAACCGTTTGGCCGCAATTCGAGGTTGTCGCGGATATGAATGACCGGCGGCAAGAAGCCGATTTCCTGCGCGAACTTCTTGCGGATGCTCTTGATCCGCTTGAGCAGCTCGCCGTCCGAGTTCTTGTCGACGAGCGGAATCAGCCGGTAGCCGACTTCGAGGCCGAGCGTGTCGATCATCGTCACGTCGTCCCAGCTCGCCTCGGCGTTTTCGACCGGCGCGAGCGCGGTCGGCGCGACGTCGACGAGCGCCGGCGCGTTCTTGCGCTCCTCGTTGCGCTTCTTCATCGTGCGGCCGAGCTGGATCAGGCCGCCGCCCAGAATCAGGAAAGCGAAGTGCGGCATGCCCGGGATCAGGCCCATCAGCACGAGAATGCAGCCCGTGATCATCAGCACGCGCGGGTTCGTGAAGAGCTGCCCGGTCAGCTGCGTGCCGATGTCCTCGTTGGTCGCGACGCGCGACACGATCACGCCGGCCGCCGTGGAAATCACCAGCGACGGAATCTGCGCGACGAGTCCGTCGCCGATCGTCAGCAGGGTGTAGTTCTTGCCCGCCGCGGCAAAGCTCATGTCGTGCTGGACCATCCCGACGATCAGGCCGCCGATGATGTTGATCACCATGATCAGCAGACCGGCGATCGCATCGCCGCGCACGAACTTGCTCGCACCGTCCATCGAGCCGTAGAACTCGGCTTCCTGCGAGATTTCCGTGCGACGCTTGCGTGCCTGCTCTTCGTTGATGAGGCCGGCGTTCAGATCGGCGTCGATCGCCATCTGCTTGCCGGGCATCGCGTCGAGCGTGAAGCGCGCGGACACTTCGGCGATCCGCCCCGCGCCCTTCGTGATCACCATGAAGTTGATCACCATCAGGATCACGAACACGACGATACCGACCGCGAAGTTGCCGCCCACGAGGAAGTGGCCGAACGACTCGATCACCTGGCCGGCCGCATCGGGACCGGTATGGCCTTCGAGCAGCACGATCCGCGTCGAGGCGACGTTCAGCGACAGCCGCAGCAGCGTCGAGAACAGCAGCACGCTCGGGAACGCCGCGAAGTCGAGCGGCTTCATCGTGTACATGCTGACGAGCAGCACCATCACCGACAGCGCGATGTTGAACGTGAACAGCAGATCGAGCAGGAACGGCGGCAACGGCAGAATCATCATGCCGAGGATCATGCAGATCAGCACCGGCCCGGCGAGGGCGCGCAGGTTGGTGCTGCTCAGCGCATCCGGCCGTCGGGCGAGGAAACCGGCGCGAGCGTTCATGCGGAGGCTCCGTTGTTGTCGCCGCTAGTTGCGTCGTTGGCGTTGTCGGCGGTCGGGTTCAGCGTGTCGGCGGCTTCTTCGGCGGCGTCCTGGTCCGACACGGCGCCCTTGTCGAGTTCCGGCGGCACGTCGAGTTCGGTCGGCGCGAGCGGCACGTCGCCGCCTTCGGCCTTGAAGCGGCGCAGCTGATAGACCCACGCGAGCACTTCGGCGACCGCGCCATAGAGCGGCCCCGGAATCTCGCGATTCAGATCGACGTTGTGATACAGCGCCCGTGCGAGCGGCGGCGCTTCGAGCAGCGGCACGTTGTTTTCGGTGGCGACCTCGCGAATCCGCGCGGCCACGAGGTTCACGCCCTTGGCGACCACCTTCGGCGCGCGCATCTCGCCGTCCGTGTATTGCAGCGCGACCGCGAAGTGCGTCGGGTTCGTCACGACCACGTCGGCCTTCGGCACTTGCGCCATCATGCGGCGCCGCGCGATCGCGCGCTGCTGCTGGCGAATCTTGCCCTTGATGTGCGGATCGCCTTCGCTCTCGCGATGCTCACGCTTCACTTCTTCCTTCGTCATGCGCAGCTTCTTGTGGAACGACCACAGCTGATACGGCACGTCGAGCGCGGCCACCGCGAACATGCCGGCCACCGTCATGCCGCAGCACACCGCGATCAGATGCATGGAGTTGGTGAGCGCGACTTCGAGCGGCTGCGTCGCGAGCGCGAGGAATTCCTCGTGGCGATTCCAGATCGCCGTGCCGCCGATCAGACCCACCACCAGCGTCTTCGCGAGCGACATGCCGAGCTGGATCGGTCCGTTGATCGAAAACATGCGGCCGAAGCCCTCGATCGGGTTCAGCCGGTTGAACTTGGGCTCGAACCCCTTCGCCGACAGCTGCCAGCCGCCCAGCGCCATCGGTGCGAGCAGCGCGGCCAGTCCGGTGACGCCGAGTACCGGCACGAGCGCGTACAGCCCTTCGCGACCCGCAGTGCCCGCGCCGATCAGCATGCGGTTGGTGTCGAACACGCTCGCGTGGTTGAACATCAGCGACGCACGCACCATGTTCTGCAAATGCTCGCCGATGTTGCCCGACATGCCCCATACACCGTAGAACCCGGCCGCGAGCAGCGCGAAGGTCGACAGCTCCCGAGAACGCACGATCTGCCCCTCCTCGCGCGCCTTCTGCAGGCGCCGAGGGGTGGCTGATTCGGTTTTTTCGAGGTCGCTGTCCTCTGCCACAAAGCTCTCCAGTCGGCCGAGGCACGACGCCTCTTTCCAGTGAGAGCGATTATTCCTGCTCGACGCAAGCGCTGATCGGCGGATAAAGAAGGAGAAACCGGGGTATTTCGACAGATGACCGGACGGCTCGCGCGTGTCTCACGCGCGCCGTCCGGCATTGGATAGACGTGCGGCTTCAGTAGCCGACGAACGGGGAGGGACCGCCGCTCGCGGTCTGATCGAGGTGGTAGTACACGTGGCGGCCGTAGAAGAACGGCAGACCGAGGTCGAAGCTGGCGTTCCCGCTGATCTGACCGGCGAGGTTGTTGAACGCGAAGTTGCTGCCGTTCGCGAACAGCGTCTGCGCACTCAGAATGCCGATGCTCGCGACCGCCGATACCTTGTTCAATCCCACCAGCGTGACCGTGCGGGTTTGCGCCGACGACGGGCAATAGAAGCCCGGGAACTGGCTGCCGCACAGCGTGATCGAGCCATCGGTGAAGAAATAGCCGTTCGAGCCGGAATCGAGGAACGCCTGGACCGTCGTGCCGTTGAAGCTGCTGTTGTCGAGATCGCCGAATGGGCCGGTCGTGAAGACCTGCGCGGCCGCAAGCGGGTTGTTCCCCTGTGTTCCGATGCCGAATACCAGCGTGCCGGTCGCCGACGCCTGCCCGAAGTTCGACACGGGCGCCATCTGGACGATCACGCCGTTGTTGTCGAGCGGGAAGTTCGCGACCGGGTTGGCCACCTGTTGGTTGATCGGCACCGCGGTGCGCGTGCACGACGTACCGTTCGGGCAGGCGAAGTAGTTGCTGTAGGTCGCCGCGGTCGCCGGGTTCGCACAGGTCGCGCCGCAATCGGTCAGCGCGGTGCCGACGCCGAGAATGCCGTTGGCGCCCAGATCGCTGACCGTGTTTTGGGGCGAACCGCTGCCGCAGCCGCTCGTGGGTACCGTGCTCGTGGGCTTGTCGCCGATGATCTGCAGCGGGATGGCGCCGGTCGTCGTTTCACCGCCGATCGTCACGAGCGCGGTGCGCACCGAGCCCCACGTGAAGCCGTCCGCGAAGGTCGCGCACTCGGCGAGCTGCGGGCCGCCGCTGCCGAGTGTGCTGTTTGGCAGCGCGCCCAGCAGCGTCGAATTGAGCACCGAGCTGACCACGCGCAAGCCGAACGAACCGGTGTCGAGCTGGATGTTGTTGATGGTCTGGCAGTTGGTGGTCGAGCCCGGCGCGCAGATCGTCACGCTGACGGTCGGAATGTTGATGACGCCGGCCGCGCCCCGGCCAACCGTGATCGGCACCGTGTTCGACGCGTTCGCGGAAATCGGCTGCTGGGTCGGGCTGGGCGGCAGCGAACCGCCGTTCAGTCCGTTCGACGTGCCGCCGCCATTGTTGGAGCCGGAGTTGTCATCGCTGCCGCCACCTCCGCAGGCAACGAGCGTCGCCGTCAGCAGCACGGCAACCATGGCCTGCATCCAGCCTTTCAGATTCGCGGTCGTGAGCATGATTCGCATCGTCGTCCTCGCCGTTACTGGATGTCGGAACCGCTGACGCCGGCCGGCAGCGCTGACGGCAGCCACGCGACGCCGCTGAACGCGCCCATGTGGCCGCCCGAATGCACCACGATGTTGCCGTCGTTCACGGCGACCGGCCCCCGCGCGTTGCCGCGCGCGGCCCGAGCGGCCTTCACGCCGGCCACGTACTGCGGGAAATAACTGCCAAGCAGATCATTGAGATCGGGCATTTGCGGACCACGCCACGCAATGCCGAATACCGCGCCGCTCGTGCTCAGATATTCGCGCACCACGGTGCCGTTGCCGAACGTGGTCTCGCGTACCGTATAGGAAGCGGGTGTGGAAGAGGTGGAAGATGCCCCGCTCGCTTGAGAACGCATCACACTTTGCGATGATCCGCTGGCGGGCTGCACCACGCGGGACGACACCGACGCGTCGGACGGGGGGGTAAGCGGCGCGCTGCCCAGCGCCGCATGGGCTGATTGCGCGGCCGTCAGGGCCAGTAACGAACATGGCAACACGAGCGCCGTGACTCCGGCGCGACCAATACGACTCCACATGAGAAGCTCCTCCCGGGCCGCGGCACGCTTCGCCGGTTACGCGAAGCGGCCGCTTATAGGCAGATGATACGGCGCCACCGCGGCCGCAATGCCGAGGGATCTCCTCGCCACGCGACTGCCCGGCGTTGCGCGGGCCGGGTGCCGTACCGCTTTGAGCTCGTAGTATGCCTGCGGATTCTTTCAGCCGGCGCAAGGTGCGCCCGCACGTGCGACTTACCGACTATTACTAGCAGGAAATCGTAAGGAAGATCGGGAGTCGGTGCCGATTGGCCGCGGGTTTGGCGTAAATCGCGGAGAAAGCACCAGCCCGGCGCGCTTGCCGGGCCGAATCGCTTGTTCAGAAACCGAGGCTCGCGAGCAGATCGTCGACCTGCGATTGATCCTGGACCACATCCGTCTTGCCTTCCGGATTGATCTGCGGACCGTTGAGCAGATGCTCGGGGCTGCCCGTCGACGACACCTCGGCCTTCAGAGCCGCCGCATGCGCCGCGAACTGCTCGCGCCGTTCGAGCGCGATGTTCTCGACCAGCACGCCGAGCAGCTGCTGCTCGATCAGATAGACGACCTCGGTGATCTTCTTGATCACCTGGCCGGTCAGATCCTGGAAGTCCTGCGCGAGCATGATCTCCATCAGCTGCGAGTTGGTCGCGCTGGTCGAGTCGGGCACGCCGCGCAGGAAGGTGCGCGTGTCGTTCATCAGCGCGCGCACTTCCTCGCGTTCGATCGGCGCCGCGTACCACTGCTCCCAGCGCGCGTCGAGCGTGCACGCGTCTTTCTGCAACTGCTCCTGGATCGGCTTCGCGATGTCGATCGCCGACAGCACGCGCTCGGCGGCCTGTTCGGTCATGTTGGCGATGTACTTCAGCCGGTCGCGCGCGTCGGGCACGGCTTCAGCCGCGCGCTCGACGTGCTTGTCGAGCCCGAGTTCGCGCATCGAATCGCGCAACGTGCGCGTCAGTTGACCGATGCGCGCAAGGATGCGGTCCGACGCGAAGTCGCCGCTATCGCTGCCCGCTTCGGCGCCAGGCGTTTGGGTCGGCGGCGTCACGTCAGCTCCCGGCTTTCGCCATCTTCTCGAGGATCTTGTTGAGCTTCTCGTCGAGCGTCGCGGCCGTGAACGGCTTGACAACGTAACCGCTCGCACCGGCCTGCGCCGCGGCGATGATGTTTTCCTTCTTCGACTCGGCCGTCACCATCAGCACCGGCAGATGCGCGAGGCTCGCGTCGGCGCGAATTTCCTTCAGCATCGCGAGGCCGTCGAGGTTCGGCATGTTCCAGTCCGAGATCACGAACTCGTAGCTGCCGCTGCGCAGACGCGCGAGACCGGCCGCGCCGTCTTCCGCTTCGTCGACGTTCGAGTAGCCCAGTTCCTTCAGCAGGTTGCGGACGATCCGGCGCATCGTCGGAAAATCGTCAACCACCAGAATCTTCATTCCCTTGTCCATTTCTTTCCCTTTGCTTGATCCATGTTGCGGCGTTGAACCGCGTCATTCCATCCGGCACGCATCATACCCGCTGAACGCGGTCACCCATCGACGACAAACGCGCCATCACGCGCCGGCTCATGTCCGGCAGCGAGGCGATTTCGTCAGCCGCACCGAGCGCGATCGCCTCGCGCGGCATGCCGAACACGATGCAGCTCGCCTCGTCCTGCGCCAGCGTGTAAGCACCGGCTTTTCTCATCTCCAGCAGACCGGCCGCGCCGTCGCGCCCCATGCCGGTCAGAATCACGCCGACCGCGTTCTTGCCCGCATGCTGCGCGGCCGAGCGGAACAGCACATCGACCGACGGACGATGCCGGTTCACCGGCGGGTCGTCGGACAGATGCGCAATATAGTTCGCACCGCTCCTCGCGAGCAACAGATGCGCGTGGCCCGGCGCGATGTACGCGTGCCCCGGCAGCACCCGCTCGCCGTGCTCTGCTTCTTTAACGGTAATCCGGCACAAACCATTGAGGCGTTGCGCAAAAGATTTCGTGAAGCCCGGCGGCATGTGCTGCGCGATCAGCACCGCGGGCGCATCGGGCGGCAGCGGCACCAGCACTTCGCGAATCGCCTCGGTGCCACCCGTCGACGCACCGACGATGACCAGCTTCTCGGTACTAAGCAGCGGGTTGTTGAAGAGCGGCGCCGAGCCGACCGGCGCATGCGCCGCCTGGGTGGCCGCATGCTGCGCGGGCGCGGCCTGGCGCACGCGTGCGCGGGCCGCCGCGCGAACCTTGTCGGCGAGCTTTTCCGCATAGTCGAGCATGCCGTCGCGAATACCGACCTTCGGCTTGGTCACGAAATCGACCGCGCCGAGTTCGAGCGCGCGCAGCGTGATTTCGTTGCCGCGCTCGGTCAGCGACGACACCATCACGACCGGCATCGGCCTCAGACGCATCAGCTTCTCGAGAAAATCGAGGCCGTCCATGCGCGGCATTTCGACGTCGAGCGTCAACACGTCCGGGTTGTGCTGCTTGATGAGCTCGCGCGCGACGAGCGGATCGGGCGCCGTCGCCACCACTGTCATGTCCGGCTGGCCATTGATGATCTCGGTCATCAGGCTGCGGATCAGCGCCGAATCGTCGACGCACAATACCTTGATCTTTTGCACAGCGCTCACGCCTCCTCTGTGGTTCTGGCGTTGTTGGAATAAGTCGGGCGCGGGCTCGCGCCGAACAGTTCGATTTTCGGCCGCGCGGCGGCCGGCTTCGCGAACAGCTCGACCCGGCTGCGCGCCGCGGCGAGCCGCTCGGCGCGCGCTTCGGCGCTCTGCCGCACGAGCGCCTGTTCGCGCTCGGCGACGCCCGCTTCCTGTTGCAAGCGCAATTTCTTCACCATCACCTGACCGGTGCGCGGCATGAACGCGACCTTGCGCGGATGCGAGCCCTGCAGGTCCTCGGCGACGATGCGGATCTTTTCGGTGGCCAGATAGCGGCGCACGAACTCCGAGTTACGATCGCCGATGTTCATCGTCGTCATGCCCGCGAGCACCGCGCCGCCGCCGAACACCTTGGCCTCGAAGCGCTCGCGCCGGCCGCCCGCCTTGATCAGTTCGTTGATCAGCACTTCCATCGCGTAGGCGCCGTAGCGCATCGAGTCCGACGCGGCCTGCGCGACGTCCGCGCCGTCGTCGGGCAGCATGAAGTGATTCATGCCGCCGATGCCCGCGGTGCGGTCCTGGATGCAGGCCGCGACGCACGAGCCGAGCACGGTCACGAGCACCATGTCTTCGCTCGTCGTGTAGAACTCGTTGGGCAACAGCTTCACGCCGGGGCGCTGGAAGTGGTTGTCGTAGTACAGGTTGGTAGCGATCGGCAGCGTGCTGCTCATGCGGCCACCCCGCTCGATTGAAGCGCGTCATGCGCGTGGGCGCGCGACGGCGCGCGCGCGCTGCTGGCGTCGCGCGTCAGTTCATAGACGGTCTGGCCGCGCAGCCGGAATGCCTGCGTCACGTACGTGAAGTTTTCCGAATGGCCGGCGAACAGCAGGCCGCCCGGCTTCACCAGCGGCTCGAAGCGCGCCAGCACCTGCGCCTGCGTCGGCTTGTCGAAATAGATCATCACGTTGCGGCAGAAGATTGCGTCGAACTGCGTGCGCAACTGGTAATCGCGATCAGTCAGATTGAGTTGCTCGAAGCGCACGAGCGCGCGCACTTCGGGACGCACCTTGACCATCCCCGCATGCGCGCCCGTGCCCTTCAGGAAGAAGCGCTTCAGGCGCTCGGGCGACAGGTGCTTGACCTGGTCGAACTGGTAGACGCCGGCCTCGGCCTTCGCGAGCACCTGGGTGTCGATGTCCGTCGCGAGCACCGATGCCTGGCGCGCGCCGCTGTCACCGAGCGCTTCGATCAGCGTCATCGCGATCGAGTACGGCTCCTCGCCGGTCGATGCCGCCGAGCACCACACGGACACCGGTTGCGAACGGCGCGGCACGAACTCGGCGAGGATCGGAAAGTGATGGGCTTCGCGGAAGAACGCGGTCAGATTGGTGGTCAGCGCATTGGTGAACGCTTCCCACTCGGCCGGATCGTTTTCCGCTTCGAGCAGATCGAGATACTGGCGGAACGTATCGATGCCGCGCGCCCGCAAGCGTCGCGCGAGGCGGCTATACGCCATGTCGCGCTTGTGGTCCGACAGCGAGATGCCCGCCACGCGATGAATCAGATCGCGGATGCGGGCGAAATCCGCCGCCGTGAATTCGAAATCGCGTCCCGTCTCGACGGACCTGGCCGGCTCCATGCCGTCAGGTGCCGCCCGCACGGGGCGTTGTGTTGCGCGCGTTGCCATCATCAAAATTCCTGTCTGCGATATGAGCCATCACGCTCGCCGCCCAGCCGCACTGGCTGGGGGATAGGAATTGTTTTCGCGGGGTCGCGCCGTCCCGCGAGTACCATCGACATACGGCCGGCTCGCGACACGCGTGCTGCGCGTGCTTCGATGCTTCGCCCATCCGCGGGCGCGATGCCGGTTGACCACATATCACTCTGCCGTTGCCTAAAACGTTTCCCAGTCCGCGTCCGAGCTTGCCTTCGCCGTGCTCGCCGGAGCGGCGCGCGCGGACGTGTCGGTCGTCGCGCGAGCCGCTGCTGCGGCCGGCCTGGACTTCAAGGCCGGTTCGACGCGTGCGGCTGCATCGTGCTGGCTCGGGGCCGCCGGGGCCGCAGCAGTTGCCTTCGCTTCGCTGCTCGCGCCGGCCGGGTGCGCCGGAGTCGCCGCGCTCGCTGCTTGCGGTGCCCCCTTGGCGAACTGCGCGGTGGCTTGCGAACGCGGCGTCGCCGGTGCGCTCTGACGCGCCGGAGTGCCGCCGGCCACCTTCCAGCCACTCAGCACCGCTTGCAACTGCCGCGTCTGATCTTCGAGCGACGCCGCCGCGGCGGCCGCCTGTTCGACCAGCGCCGCGTTCTGCTGCGTGACCGAATCCATTTGCACGACCGCGCGATTGACCTGCTCGATGCCGCTCGACTGCTCTTCCGACGCCGCGCTGATCTCGCCCATGATGTCGGTCACGCGACGCACCGCCTGCACGATTTCATCCATCGTCGTGCCCGCGCGGCCGACCAGCTCGGAGCCGCTCTTCACCTTGTCGGCCGAATCGCCGATCAGTTCCTTGATCTCCTTCGCGGCGCTCGCGCTGCGCTGCGCGAGGCTGCGCACTTCGCCCGCGACCACCGCGAAGCCGCGGCCCTGTTCGCCGGCCCGCGCGGCTTCGACCGCCGCGTTCAGCGCGAGGATGTTGGTCTGGAACGCGATGCCCTCGATCACGCCGATGATGTCGACGACCTTGTTCGAACTGGTCGCGATCTCCTGCATCGTCGTGACGACCTGGCTCACCACGTCGCCGCCGCGGGTCGCGATGTCCGACGCGTTGACGGCGAGCTGGCTCGCCTGGCGCGCGTTCTCGGTGTTCTGCCGCACGGTGCCGGTCAGCTGATCCATGCTCGACGCGGTTTCCTGCAGCGACGCCGCTTGCTGCTCTGTGCGCTGCGACAGATCGGTGTTGCCCATCGCGATTTCGCGCGCGCCGGTGTCGATCGATTCGGTGCCGCTGCGCACCGCGCGCAGCATCGTCGCGAGGCTTTCCTGCATCCGCTTGATGCCCGCGAACAGGCGGCCGATTTCGTTGTTGCTGAATGCCACGACCGGGGTGGACAGGTCGCCCGCGGCGATCCGCTCGAAGCATGCGGTCGCGTCTTTCAGCGGCTGCACGATGAGCCCGCGCAGCGCGAAACTGATGCCGACCACCACCAGCAGCGCGAACGCCGTGATCACGCTGATCAGCGTGATCATCAGCGATGTGTTCGACTGCGCGCTCGCCTCCTGATCGGCCACGCTCTGCTGCAGCGCCTGGATCACCGCGGCGGCGGCGGCGTCGTAGGCGATGAACATCGGGCTGATCCTGGTGTCCGCGACCGCGTGATACGCGTCCAGATTGTTCGCGTTCAATGCGGCGAATTCGACGTCGACGCCGTCGTGCATCACCGTCGTATGCCTCGCGAGCACATCGTCGAGCAAGGGCTGCTCGACGCCGTGCTTCGGTGCCTCCAGATATGCCTGCCAGCTCTGATTGCTCTTGCCGAGCAGCTCCTGCGCACGATCGAGTGCCTTCTTCGCCTCGTCCGCGTTGCCGGCGGCCGTCAGTGTGTTGAAACGTTCGATCGCGATGCGCGAGCGCAGCAGATACGCTGACGCGTCGTCGAGCGCATGAATCGCGACCAGTTCGCCGCCCGCGATGCGTTCGAGCGAGCCGCTCGCGCGATTCAGCGCGGTCAGCCCGAGCGCGCCGACCGCCACGGTCAGCGTCACCAGAAGAATCCCCACCATCGTCAGCGATGTGCGGATCGACCACCTGCTCAGCATGTTGATGCTCCTTGTGCCGGGTTCCGTTACTGCCTGCCGTCAGATGCCGAGCGTCTCGGTCAGCGCCATCTCGGAGCTGGTCATCAGCTTCTCGATGTCCATCAGGATCAGCATGCGGCCGTCGACCGTGCCGAGGCCGGTCAGGTATTCGGTCGTCAGCGTCGCGCCGAATTCCGGCGCCGGCATGATCTGGTCGACCGCCAGCGTCAGCACGTCCGAGACGCCGTCCACGACCATCCCAACCACGCGATGCGCGACGTTCAGGATGATCACGACAGTCTGATGGTCGTACTCGACGCGGCCCAGATGAAATTTGATCCGCATGTCGACGATCGGCACGATGATGCCGCGCAGGTTGATCACGCCCTTGATGAACTCGGGCGCATTGGCGATGCGCGTCACGTTGTCGTAGCCGCGGATTTCCTGCACCTTCAGGATGTCGATGCCGTACTCTTCCGCGCCGAGCGTGAAGACGAGGAATTCCTGACCGCCGGCGTCCGCCTGCGCGTCGCGGCGGCCATTCGTACCGCTCGCATTTGCGACGCTCGAATTGATGGATTGGACTTCTGCCACGTTAGCCCCCAAACGGTTGGGATAAATTGAGTTGAAGTTGTGTTGCGATGTCTGTCATTGAGGCGTTTGCTGCATGCGTCACGCGAGGCTCATCGCCTGCGCATGCCCATGCGCATGACGCGTTTCGCGGTTCAGCGCCGCGACGTCCACGATCAGCGCGACGCTGCCGTCGCCCAGAATGGTCGCCGCGGAAATGCCGTGCACCTTGCGGTAATTCGTTTCCAGATTCTTCACGACCACCTGCTGCTGGCCGACGAGTTCGTCGATCAGCATCGCGAAGCGCCGTCCCTCGGTCTGCATGATCGTGACGATGCCCTGGGTCGGCTCCTGCTTCGCCTCCGACACGTTGAACACTTCATGCAACGCGACGAGCGGCAGGTATTCGCCGCGCACGCGCACCACGCGCTCGCCGTTGGCGACCGTGTAGATGTCTTCGGCTTGCGGCTGCAGCGACTCCATCACGAAGTTCAGCGGCAGGATGAAGATCTCGTTGCCGACCTTCACCGACATGCCGTCGAGAATCGCCAGCGTGAGCGGCAACACGATCCGCGTGGTGCTGCCCTTGCCCGCGTGCGACGTGATCTCGACGTGACCGCCCATCGACTGGATGTTGCGCTTCACCACGTCCATGCCGACGCCGCGGCCGGACACGTCGGTGACCTGCTCGGCGGTCGAGAAGCCCGGCAGGAAGATCAGGTTCCAGACTTCCTCGTCGGTCATCGTTTCGCTGACCTGCATGCCCTGCTTGACCGCCTTCGCGAGAATCTTGTCGCGGCGCAGACCGGCGCCGTCGTCGCTGACCTCGATGACGATGTTGCCGCCGTGGTGCGCCGCCGACAGCACCAGCTGGCCGGTCGAATCCTTGCCCGCCGCGCGCCGCGCCTCGACCGTTTCGATGCCGTGGTCGAGACTGTTGCGCACGAGGTGCGTCAACGGATCGATGATCCGTTCGATGAGGCTCTTGTCGAGTTCGGTCGCCTGACCGAAGGTGACGAGTTCGACCTCCTTGCCGAGTTTCGCCGCAAGATCGCGCACCAGACGCGGGAAGCGGCTGAATACGTAATCCATCGGCATCATGCGGATCGACATCACCGCTTCCTGCAGATCGCGCGCGTTGCGCTCGAGCTGCGCCATGCCGTTGAAGAGCCGGTCGTGCAGCGCCGGATCGAACGTGCTGGTGGTCTCCGCGAGCATCGCCTGCGTGATCACCAGCTCGCCGACCAGGTTGATCAGCTGATCGACCTTCTCGACGCCGACGCGAATCGAGCTGCCTTCGCCGGCCGCCGCCGCGGCGGCAGGGCGGGCCGCCTTGCGGTCGTGTTCGGCGGACCCGGCCGAAGCCGGTTTGGCTGCCGCCGGAGCCGCCGCGGGTGGCGCTGGCGGCAGCTCGATGCTGTCGGTGTGACTGGCCGCGCTTGCGGGCGCAGCGGCGTGAGCCGCCGGAGCCGACGATGCCGCCTGCTCCGCATGAACCACCGGCTGCGCCTGCGCTTGCGCCGCGGGAGCGGCGGGGGCGACAGGCGCGCTTTGCGCCGGTGTCGGAGCGCTGGCAGCGGCGGGCGTTCCAGGTTCGCCCTGCTGCGCGTCGTCCGCCGGCGCGGTGCCACGGCCGATCGTGATCTGACTTTCGTCGATCACGAAGCAGCACACGGCGATGATGTCGTCGGAGGGTACGTCGCTCGAGAGCCACAGCATCAGATCGCCGCCGCTCTTGACCTGCCCGACGATATTGCCCAGGTTGCCCAGCTCTTCAGCGAGCAGTTCCTGGTCTTTCTCTCCCACGCCCCGTAGCGTAATTTTCAGATGTGGGCCGGCGCTGTCGTCCGTGCCCGCGGCCTGCCCGGTCTGTGCCGGTTCGCCGTCCATCCATTCGCCCGCCGCCTGCACCGCCTGTTCGACGACGTGCTCGGGCGGGGTGCCGCCTTGCTGCTGTACCGCGGTTGTTGCTGTTGTTGTTTGGGTTGCCGTCGGCTGCGCTGCGGCCGGCGCGGTCTGGACGGCTGCCGCTGCCGGCGCTCCGCCCATGCGGCTTTCCGCGTGCAGCTGCTCGAGCTTCGCGCAGATCGCGCGCGCCACCTCGGCGTCGGGCTCGGCGCTCGCGCGGTAGTCGGCGAGCTGGCCGGACAGCACGTCCTTGGTCTCGAGGAACGTGTCGATCATGTCCTTGCGCAGCACCAGCTCGTTGTTGCGCGCGCGATCGAGCAGCGACTCGAGAATGTGCGTGGTCTCGGTGAGCGCGGTGAAGCCGAACGTCGCCGCGCCGCCCTTGATCGAATGCGCGGCGCGAAAGATCGCCGCGAGGTCTTCGGGGTCCGGGCGGGCCACGTCGAGATTGAGCAGCAATTGCTCCATCTGCGCGAGCAGTTCGTCCGCTTCGTCGAAGAACGTCTGATAGAACTGTGTGATGTCGAGTGTCATGCCTGGTTCACCGCGAGAATGCCTGTCTGGCGCGAGTTGCCGGAGAGGCGCGTCGAGAGCTATCTGTACTGTGTCTAAAGGTATTGATTGCGCGGATCAATCCGGGTCCGGTTCGGCCAACGCCGCCACCAGCTCGGTCAGCATGTCCGGGTCGAGCGGCTTTTCGATCCAGCCGGTCGCGCCCGCTGCGCGCGCCGCCTCTTTGAAGGGTTCGCCCGATTCCGTCGTGAGGACGAGGATGGGCGTCGCCTGATAGGCCGGATTTCCGCGCAGCGCGGTGATCAGATCGAGACCGGTCTTGCCGGGCATGTGCTGGTCGGTCAACACGAGATCGAACGCCATCGCGAGCGCGTTTTCGAGCCCTTCGTTGCCGTCCGCCGCGAGCGTGACCTCATAGCCGGCGCCCGTCAGCGTCGCGGCGAGGATCTGCCGCATCGATGCCGAATCGTCGACTGCCAGGATGTGCCTGATCATGAAAACCTCGCTGCGCTAAACACTGTGCCGCCTGCCGGGGTTCGCCGCTCGGGCGCGGGCCCCGGCCCGGCGGCCGCGGTCTGTTACTTTGCCGGCGGCGCCGCCGCCGGCAACTTCGGTGCAACCGTCACCGGCTGCGCAAGTTTTTGCAGCAGCGGCTTCGAGCCGGCTGCGTCGTCCGACAGCGTGGTCGTCGTCGAATCGTCGTGATCGAGCGCCGCCTCGGACTTCTTGTTCAACACGATGATGCTGATGCGACGGTTCTCCGGATCGAGCGGGTCCGCCTTGTTCAGGTTCTGCGTCGACGCGAGACCGAGCACGCGCATCACCTTCGCTTCGTCCATGCCACCGGCGACCAGCTCGCGCCGCGACGCGTTCGCGCGGTCGGCCGACAGCTCCCAGTTGCTATAGCCCTTCTCGCCGCCCGCGTACGGCACGGCGTCGGTGTGGCCCTGGACGATGATGCGGTTCGGCACGTCGTTCAGCGTGTGGCCGATCTCGCGCAGGATGTCGCGCATGTACGGTTCGACGACATCGCGCGCGGTCGCGAACATCGGCCGCTTCTGCGAGTCGACGATCTCGATGCGCAGGCCGGTCAGGGTCGAGTCGATACGGATCTGCTGCTTGAACTGGCGCAGCACCGGGTTCGCCTCGATCGCGGCCATCAGCTTGACCTGCAGATCGTGCAGGCGCACCTGCTCGCGGCGTTCGAGCTCGCCCTGCAACTGCTTCACCGCTTCCTCGTTGTTGCGCGACGCGGTGCGCTCGGCGCGGTTGCTGCTGCCGTCGGTCGAGCGGGTCACGCCCTGCGCGTCGGTCGAGATGTCGCGCCCGCCGCCCTTCAGGATGCTCGAGTCTTCGGCGCTGCGGTCGCCGCCCCACAGCGTGATCTTCAGCGGCTGGTTGAAGTACTCGGCGATGCCCTTCAGCTGCACGGTGGAGGCCGAGCTCAGCAGCCACATCAGCAGGAAGAACGCCATCATGGCGGTCATGAAGTCCGCGTAGGCGAGCTTCCATGCGCCACCGTGATGACCATGCTTCTTCGGCGCCGAGCGTTTGACAACGATTGCGCGGTCTTTGTCCTTGCTGCTCATCGATTCGGTTCCCGTCGCCGCCTTATTTCGCCTTGACGCGGCGCACGTGCTCTTCGAGCTCGGCGAACGACGGGCGCTCGGTCGAGAACAGCACCTTGCGGCCGAACTCGACCGCGATCGCCGGCGCATAGCCGTTCAGGCTCGCGAGGATCGTCACCTTGATGCACTGGAACATCTTGGTGGACTCGGTCACGCGCTGTTCGGCGACGCTCGCGAGCGGTCCGATCAGCCCGTACGAAAGCAGAATGCCGAGGAAGGTGCCGACCAGCGCCTGCGCGATCATCTCGCCGAGCACCGCGGGCGGCCTGTCGGCCGAGGCCATCGTGTGCACGACGCCCATCACCGCGGCGACGATACCGAACGCCGGCATCGCGTCGCCCACCTTGCTCAGCGCCTGGGCGGGCGCCTCGCCTTCCTGGTGGTGCGTCTCGATCTCCTCGTCCATCAGGCTTTCGATCTCGAACGCATTCATGTTGCCGCCGACCATCAGCCGCAGGTAGTCGGTCAGGAACTCGATGATGTGCTTGTCGGCGAGGATCTTCGGGTACTGCGTGAAGATCGGGCTCTTCGACGGATCGTCGATGTCGGCCTCGAGCGTCAGCGTGCCTTCCTTGCGCGCTTTCGCGAGCAGCACGTACAGGAGCCCCATCAGCTCCATGTAGACGTCCTTGTTGTACTTCGCGCCCTTGAACAGGGTCGGAATGACGCGCAGTGTCGCCCGGATCGTCTTCATCCCGTTACCGAGAATGAACGCGCCAAGTCCGGCGCCGGCGATCATCAGCACCTCAACGGGTTGCAGCAGCGCGCCGAGATGGCCCCCTTCCAGCGCGTAACCGCCGAAGACGGACAACAGCGTCACGAGTGTTCCCACGAATATCAGCACTGCCGAGCCCTCACAAAAATGCGACGGTCACCGTCGTTAGTCAGGTTTACGGCACCGAGGCGGAAAACTTTGGGGAAAAAGACGGCGCTCGCGTCCGGTGTAAACCAGAGGCTTGCGCTGCCTCAACGTGTGCCGCTCAAACTTCGGCGGTGACGAGGATGTCGAGCGTGGGAGCGGTGCAGCGGACCTCGTGAGCCCGCGTGTCGGCCACTTGCGGCACCTCGGCCGGGATTCCGGCGACAGCGGTTTGCCGCTCGGCCCGCGATTGTGCTGCCTTTTTCGTCTTGCCCGCGCGCGACGGCGGCTGGCACAGCCCGCAAACGAACGCGTGCTGCGGATCGTGCGCGTGCGCGACGAAATGGCCGCCGCAGCGGCGACAGGCGCTCAGCTGCAGCATGCCCGAGTCGAAGAAGCGCACCAGCGTCCACGCGCGCGTGAGACTGAGCACCGGCTCGTCGTCGTGCAACTGCACGTGTTCCAGATATAGCCGGTAGCTCTTCACGATCGATTCGATCGCGCGGCAGCCGCCGTAGCCGGCCATGAAACGGTAGATGTTGTAGAACAGCGATGAATGAAAGTTCGGCTGCCAGGTCATGAACCAGTCGGTCGAAAACGGCAGCATGCCCTTGGGCGGCGACACCCCTTTCAGTTCCTTGTACAGCTTGATGAGCCGGTCGCGCGACAGGCTGGTTTCCGCCTCCAGCAATTGCAGACGCGCGCCCAGGTCGATCAGCTCGATCGCGAGGGTGATTTCCCGGGCTTCGAGTACGACGCTCTTGCTGGCCATCAGCCGAGCTGCTCGACCGGCTGGCTCGCCATCAGGATCGCCGAATGAGCCTGCGCGATCGCACTCGACTTGTCCTTGTCCGCGAGGGCGGACAGCACCGCGTGATCGTCGAAGCGGAAGCGGCATAGCATCTGGTTGGACGCCGCGAGCTTGACGGTCTGCGCCAACGACAGATTGGCGAGCACGTCGGCCAGCTGGTCCGAAATACCCATGCGGAACATGCCCATCGGCTTGTCTTCGCGCAGCAGACGCTGGGCGAGCAGCAGATAGGACAGGTTGACTTCCCTGATCTCACTGAGCATGTGGCTAGTCGTGCTCATGATTCCCCCGTTCGTATGTCCGGCTGGTCAGGCCGATTTTTTTTGCGGAAACGTTTGCTCGAACGCGCGCGCTGAACCCGCGCGATTCGTCTCGTCTCTGGTCTTGCAAGCATTGTCTCGAAAGGGGGCACACCCGAAAATCGGAGAGACACCCCACCTGGATGACGGATTAATCCGTCATTTGTGTAGGAATTATTCCTACAACGCAGGGTCCGTCGAAGCCCAGATTGGGACGAATTGAGGCGCTGGGCGGGGCTGATGATGCGCGCTGGGAATTTTTACGGTTGCGGCGCGTACCGGTTGGTGAGTTTTCAGAGCTTCACCGCCGCACCGTAAAACGGTGGGAAGGAATTATAAGACGTTTTCACCCGCCTGCCACCAGGCTCGGGCTAGCGGCTTTTCCCCTTCATCCGACCCTCGGGTCCGCCGCTTGCTACCGTTCATTTCGCCTGTTGCCCGTTCGATTGAGCCGGCGCAATTGCGTTTGCCGATTATGGGGAGCGGTTGGGATTAGACCGCGCGCCTAAGCTGTAACGGTCCATGTTTCGCGCTGTAACAACATTAAGCGTTTGAAAAATAACTCGAATTACGGCGGTCGATCTCGATAATGGAGGCTAAGGGATTACCCGATACCGATTTCGGACCACCCTTCGGGCGGCGACCAACCGCGCCCAACCGCCCGTTAGGCCTACGTACCTCGAGCGATCCCGCCGTCGTGCGAAGCCCCGGTGAGTGTCAAAAATCTGCATGGGATTCGGGTCAGCGCCCCTCGCGCTAACTCCGATCGATACAGGAGAAAACGCATGCGAATCGCACAAATCGCGCCGCTCTACGAAGCTGTCCCACCGAAACTCTATGGCGGCACCGAACGTGTCGTGTCGTATCTGACCGAGGCGCTCGTCGACCTCGGCCATGACGTCACGCTGTTCGCGAGCGGCGACTCGGTCACGTCCGCCAATCTCGAGGCGTGCTGGCCGCGCGCGCTGCGCCTCGATCCGACGATTCGCGATGCATTGGCGCCGCACGTGCTGATGATGGAAAAGGTCCGCAAGGTCGCGCACGAGTTCGACGTGCTGCACTTCCATCTCGACTACATGCCGTTCCCGCTCTTCACGACGATGGACACGCCGTTCGTGAGCACGCTGCACGGGCGCCTGGACCTGCCGGAATTGCAGCCGGTGTTCGACGCGTTCTCGCATGTGCCGGTCGTGTCGATTTCGGATTCGCAGCGTCTGCCGCTGCAGCAGGCCAACTGGCTCAGCACGATCTATCACGGTCTGCCGGACCAGCTGCTGACGCCGCAGCCGCACAAGAAGCCCGAATACCTCGCGTTTCTCGGCCGCATCTGCCCGGAAAAACGCGTCGATACAGCCATCAAGATCGCCGCGCAAAGCGGTCTGCCGCTGAAGATCGCCGCCAAGGTGGACAAGGTCGACATGGAGTACTTCAAGCGCGAGATCGAGCCGCTGTTGTCGATGGCGCATGTCGAGTTCGTCGGCGAAATCAACGAGGCGCAGAAACCCGAGTTTCTGTCGGGCGCGAAGGCGCTTCTGTTCCCGATCGACTGGTCCGAGCCGTTCGGCCTGGTGATGATCGAGTCGATGGCCTGCGGCACGCCGGTTATCGCATTCAACCGCGGCTCGGTGCCCGAAGTGATCGACCACGGCGTGACCGGCTATATCGTCGAGGACGTGCAAGGCGCGGTAGCGGCTCTGCAGCGTCTGGACGAGCTGTCGCGCACCGAAATCCGCGCCCAGTTCGAACGCCGCTTCAGTTCGAAAACGATGGCGCAGAACTATGTCGACGGCTATTCGGCCTTGATTGAAACGTCGCGGCGCCCGGTATTGCGCCAGGTCGCGGTCGGCTAAGCGCGCTTGAAAACGGCCGGCGCTTTTACGGCCGGCCGTTTTCGGTCCGCTTTGAAGCGGCGCTGTGAACCTTTGCTTGTAACGCCCAATAGCGGACGAATCCGGCACCGGTATCGTTTGCGGGACCGGAAAACGAAGTCATTCTCGCCGCCGGACGCGAAAAATGCCGCCCTGTATGGGCGGCTTTTTTAATACTGCGATGGTGGCGCTTCCACCGCGGATTAGCGCGCAGCGATTAAGCCGAAACGGCAAAAACCCTTCAGACCGCTTGCACCGCGTCACCTCGGGCGGACATCAGGCCGAGCCAATCAGAAAGCGCTCGCGATTCTTGCCGACGATCCATTTGGGCGGCTTGCCGCGCCCGCTCCACGTATTGCCCGACTTCGGGTCCTGATATTTTGCCGGCAGCGGCGTCTTCTTGGGCGGGCGGCCGCGCTTGGCGGCGACCGCGAAACCGAGATCCTGCGCGGTCAGACCGTATTCGGCGATCTTTTGGCGGATGTCGGCAACGACATTGTCGATTTCCGTGCGTCGCGCTTCTTCTGCCTGTGCCTGCAATTTGGCTATCTGCGCCTTGAGGTCTGCGTATTGAGACATTCGGTTCTCCCTTTCTAGAACTCATTCGACCGCAGACTAGCTGCAATTATAGAAATTCGCAATGGCCACTAATACCGGTTTAGCGAATTTTCCTCTGATAATTATTAAAGCGTGTGAATTGTAAAACACGCGCTTTATCTCGTAATAGTTTATAAATTCTGTCCAGATTGACAATCCTTGACACCTGATTTGGCGCTGCCTACCTAGAATTGCGCGCTCAACGTACGTACTCGCCCTTTTCGATGCGTGCTTCTGAAGTGCCAATTCTTTTTAGGATCACCAAACATGCAGTTGTCAAAGCGCCTCGTAGCCGAACTGTTCGGCACCTTCTGGCTCGTGCTCGGAGGCTGCGGCAGCGCGGTCCTCGCCGCTAACTTCGCCGGGCCGGTTCATGGTCTGGGCATCGGCTTCGTCGGCGTGTCGCTGGCCTTCGGCCTGACCGTGCTGACGATGGCTTTTGCGATCGGCCACATTTCGGGCTGTCACTTGAATCCGGCGGTGAGCGTCGGCCTGACCGTCGCCGGCCGGTTTTCGGTGCGCGATCTGCTGCCCTATGTCGCCGCGCAGGTAGTCGGCGCGGTGTTGGGTGCATTCGTGCTGTCGCTGATCGCGTCGGGCAAGCCGGGCTTCGACCCGGTCGCGAGCGGCTTCGCGACGAACGGTTACGGCGAGCAATCGCCGGGGCACTACGCGCTCGCCGCCGCCTTCGTTTGCGAAGTGGTGATGACGGGCTTCTTCCTGTTCGTGATCCTCGGCGCGACCGATCGCCGCGCGCCGGCGGGCTTGGCGCCCATCGCGATCGGCCTGTGCCTGACGCTGATCCACCTGATCTCGATTCCGGTCACCAACACGTCGGTCAATCCGGCGCGTTCGACGGGCCCGGCGCTATTCGTCGGCGGCGCGGCGATCGATCAGCTGTGGCTGTTCTGGGCTGCGCCTATCATCGGTGCGGTGATCGCGGGAGTCGTCTATCCGCTGATCGCCGAGGATCGCTGCAACGATGCGAGCAAGCTGGCGTTCGACTGACGGCCGGTTCGACGTGTCGGTCGCGTGATCGTCGCGTAGTCCGCATGAATGGGCGCCCCGGCGCCCGTTATTCCTTGCGAGCGCCAATGCGATATGAATTCCGCGACGGCCGCGTGCCGGAGAGCACCGCTGCTAGAATCGGGCGACTTCCCAGCCTCGCACAGGTGCTTTCGATGAACCGTTTCCGCGGATTCCTGCAAGGGGTCGCCCTGTCGCTCGGCGGCTTGTGCGCGAGCACGTTGACGTCGCCGGCCGCGTACGCGGCGACGAGCACGGCGACTGTCGTCGCAGCGGCCGCTCCCGCCACGGCTGCGGCGGGCGGCAATATCGAAACCCTCGTATTCGTTCGCCATGGCGAGAAACCCGCGCAAGGCTACGGCCAGCTAGACTGCCAGGGGCTCAACCGTGCGCTCGCGTTGCCGGCCGTCATCGCCGCCAAATTCGGCAAACCCGATGCGATCTACGCGCCCGACCCCGGCCAGCAAAAAGACGACGGCGGTCATCCGTACTATTACGTGCGCCCGCTCGCGACGATCGAGCCGACCGCGATTCAATTCCAGGTGCCAGTGCAAACGCCGTACGGCTTTGCGCAGATCGACCAGCTCGGCAACGCGCTCGTCGACCCGGCCAATCGCGGCAAGCTGATCGTGATTGCGTGGGAGCACAAGCTGATCGAGAAGCTGTTACGGCAGATGTTGAACGCGCATGGCGGTCGCGCGGCCGACGTGCCGAAATGGCAAAGCGACGACTTCGACAGCATTTACATCGTCCGACTCGACTGGCAGAACGGCACGCCGCGCGCGAGCTTCAAGCACGATCGCGAAGGGCTCGATGGGCGGGCGACCGATTGCCCTTGTGCGGCGTTGCCCGCAGAGCCGGCGTCTTCGGCAGGGACGACCTCTTCCGCCAGTTCGAACGCTTCGGCGCCTGCGGCGGATTAATAGGGTAATACAGATGTAAGCCGCGATTACGTGTGCTGGTGCATCAAGCGGCAAGCGTGGGCGACGAGCCGCCTGCCTGCTTGAATTGGCCGGCCGCAAAGCCCCGTGGGGCGCGGCTGCCAGCGAAGTGAGGTGTCTACGCGCAACCTCCGCGCGATCATTCCGCCTGCCTTCGCTGACTTCGACGATGCTTGCAGTCCGTAACATCTGGTCGCAGTCCGCCTCGGCTCGAGTGCGTACATTGGTCCTGTGCGACAAACCCTACGTCGCCTCACAGGAGAGACCAACATGAAACGCATCGTCACTCACTTGCTGGTTGCTGCCGGACTCGCGGCGGGCGCATGCGGTGTCGCGCAGGCGCATACGGATCTTAGCGTCGGCCTATCGCTCGGCGCTCCGGTTTATGCCGCGCCCGCGCGCGTCTACGCCGCGCCGGAGCCGGTGTATTACGGCGGCTGGGATCATCGCTATCCGCGCGGCGACTACTACCGCGACTATCACCGGGATGACCGCGGCTGGGGTCACGACGATCGTCGCTGGGGCCATGACTATCGCGGTGAGCACCGCGGCTGGCGGGATTGACGGGCGTAAGCGGAGTGCAGCACGCTCCGCGCTTCTCGCTTCGCGAGCAACGTCTGCGGCCCGCATCCACGCGAGTGTGGATGCGGGCCGCCTTCAGTTTGAGTAATTGCGGTTCAGGACGCCAGTTCGTCGTTGAGAGCAAACAGTTTGCGCAGATGATGCGCAACGCCCGCCTCGAAATTGTTGCCAATGCGCGGCACATGCGGCAGGCGCGTGATCAGATCGGGATTGGCATTGTTCATCATGAATGGATGGCCGGCCGTCTCGAGCAGATCGATATCGTTCATGTTGTCGCCGAACGCGACGCACTGCGACGCGTCGATAGCGAGTCGCTCGAGCACAATCTGCAGCGCGCGCCCCTTCGACACATTCGCGGTCATCACTTCGAGACAATCCGGCAACGAATACGTCACGTATAGCCGCTCGCCGAATTCGCGTTCCAGATTGGCGGCAACCTGCGCGAGATCGGCGGGATCGCCGATATACAGCGCCTTGGCAATGTCGACGCCATCGTGCTTCGGCAGGTCGGTCACTTCGTACGTGAAGCCAGAGTCCTGGTGAAATTCCAGCAGATGGGGCGCGTCGCGATCGATCAGCCACGCCTCGTCTGCAAACAGACTCACGATCACGCGACCATGCGCGCCGACAATTTCTGGCTGCACGAGACGCTGGACGATCGCGGGCTGCAGATCGTCGGCGTGGATCACCGTGTTGTCAGGCGCGTGAACTCGAGCGCCGTTCGACGTGATCAGGTATGGATTGATGCCGAGCAGATCGCGGATGCCCGCGACGTCGCAGTAATGCCGCCCCGTGGCGATCACGAACTGCAGCCCGTCGCTTTCGAGCTTGCGCACCGTGGCGACCGTGAACGGGTCTACCTGGTGATCGGCGTTGAGCAGTGTGCCGTCGAGATCCGTGGCGATGACTTTATACATGGTGAGTCCGGCGGCTGAGCCGTCGAGGCAGCGTCAAAGCGGATATTTTACAGGTGTCGTCCTGCCAGCCGCTGCGCCTCGCGCCGCGCCAGCTGCAAGCCGCCATGCGCCGAATCCGCCCGCGGCTCGCGCAGGCGCGCCTGATACGCCTGGGGCACGTACTCGCGCAGCGGCGCGCCGAGGCCTCCGCATAGTGCGACCGGCAGCACGCCCGTCGCGTCCAGCGCGGCGATCATCTTGCCGACTTCGACGCCGGCCTCGCCGAGCAGGCGTGCCGCGAACGGATGTGCGCGGTGCTCGATCGCGATCGGTGCGAGCCGCGCGTAGGCAGTCTGATTCGCCGCGCACAGCCATACGACCAGGCTGTCGCGATCCTGAGTGCCGGTATGCGCGAGCAACGCATGCGCGAGATCGTCGACGGGCGCACGGCCGTCTAGCGCCTGTTGCGCGTGCACGATCAGCCGGAGGCCGAGCCACGCGCCGCTCGCCTCGTCGCCTGACGGAAAGCCGTAGCCGCTGGCCATGCGGAATTCGCCGTCGCTCGCAAGCGAGGCCGCGACGCTGCCGGTGCCGAGTGCGACGATCACGCCGGGCGCGCCTTCGTGCGCGCCGAGCAAGGTCGTGTAGGCGTCGGATTCGGCGGCCAGTCCGGCCAGTCGCGGCGCCTGGTCGTGAAACTCGGCGAGCCAGTCGCGATTGTTGACGCCCGCAAGTCCGCAACCGAGCACGCAGCGCGACCAGTCCAGCGCGATGGCAGCTCGCTCGAACGCCTCGCCGCAGGCGGCCTGAATGGACTGCCATGCGCGCGGGATGCCGAGCCCGAGGCCCGATGGGCCGCTTGCCGCCTGCGCCAGTTCGCGGCCCTGCGCGTCGCTGAGCACGACACGCGTGCCGGTGCCGCCGCCGTCGACGCCGATCAAAAAGAGGTCGTGGTTCATCGAATCGAATCAGTTCCGTGGGTGAATAACGCTTAGGGTGGCAGGTCAGTTTGAATCGCGCAATTAGCCGATTGGCCAGCTTGCGGCGTACACCGCTTCCGCTATGCTGGCGATCGATACGACCACGCGGGAGCGCGACAGTGACACAACGATGCAACTGGGTATCGAGCGAAGCGCTCGCACAGTACCACGACACGGAGTGGGGTGTACCCTCGCGCGACGACCGGCACCTGTTCGAGATGCTAGTGCTCGAAGGCGCGCAGGCCGGTTTGTCATGGTCGACGATACTCAACAAGCGCGCCGGCTACCGCCGTGCTTTCACCGACTTCGACATCGACAAGGTCGCGGCCTTTACGCCGAAGCAGGTGGATGCGCTCGTCGCCGATGAGAGCATCGTGCGGCATCGCGGCAAAATCGAGGCGGCGATCCAGAACGCGCGCGCAGTGCAGCAGATTCAGGCCGAACATGGCTCGCTCGCGAACTTCGTGTGGTCATTCGTCGACGACACGCCGATTCAGAACGAATGGGCTTCGTATAAGCATGCGCCCGCGTCGACAGAAGTTTCGGACGCGCTAAGCAAGGCGCTCAAGCGCTACGGCTGCAAGTTTGTCGGGTCGACGATCTGCTATGCATTCATGCAGGCGGTTGGCATGGTCAACGATCATGAGACGACCTGCATGTGCCGAGAGCGATGCGCGTCGCTGGGCAATAAGGGGCGTCGTCGTAAGGCGGGGTGAGGGCGGGGCGTCCGTCTGACGCGCAAACTCGCGAATTGGCGCCCTTTCATGCTCGTAGTCGGTCCTTCGCCGAACGGCGAACGGTGGATACTCGTCGCCATGCGCTCACCGATGCGCGTTCAACAACAAATAACTACCGCCTCGGACGCGGGAGACCAACCATGAAAACTCTTCGCTTCCTGACCCATCAGGACATTTACGATCAGTCCGTCACGCATCTGTTCGAACAGAAACGCGCTGCATTGCTGCCGAGGGGCGGCGGCGCCTACCGCGGCTATTGTGGCGGCTGCCCGGTCGGCAACCTGATCAACCCACGCGACTATGTGACCGCGATGGAAGGCGTGCCCGTGCGCTTCATCGGCAAACCACCGACGGAAGTGCCCGCTTACATGGACGTCGGCGTGGCCGCGCTGAAAAAAGCGCTGCTGCGCGCCCGCATCAACGTGTATGACCCGGTGACCATCGCTCTGCTCAGTTGCCTGCAGAACGTGCACGACGTGTTCGGCACATGGGAGTGGCACGACCGACTGGGCTCGATCGCGCGCGAATTCGGACTATCGGCCGAGCGGCTGAGGAACGCGGCGTAACGGCCGCACGGCGGCGCGCAAATCCGGCGCCGCAAAAGCAAAACGGCGGTGTGGCTCCTTTCGAAGCTCACACCGCCGTTCGGCGTACGTAAAAAGCGTGCTTAGTGCAGCTTTTTCGGCAGCATCTGGCTGCGCAGACGCTTGTGCAGACGCTTAACAGCTGCTGCCTTCTTGCGCTTGCGAGCCGTGGTCGGCTTTTCGTACGACTGGCGCTCACGCAGTTCAGCGATCAGGCCGTTCTTTTCGATTGCGCGACGAAAGCGGCGAATTGCCACTTCGAACGGCTCGTTTTCCTTCAGAAGAATCGTCGTCATGTAATTCCTAACTCAATCACTAGATACGGGTTTAATTGCTTGGCAGTAACCGCTCAGGTCACCACTTACGCACCGGCACTCCGGTCGCTTCGATTCATGGCCAGTAACAGGCAAACGCGAGGCTCATAAACAACCCCGGCCAAACCACGAATGAAGCGAGAGGCAAAGCGGCCACGGAGGCCGGAAAAGAGAGGTGGGGAGTTCACCGCGGAACGCGGACAGACGTAATGCAAAAGCCGCGTCTGTTGCCGTTTCGCCAACCTTTCATCAATGAAGAACACTGACGAAACAGGCAAAGATCTCAATTCACTCTCGATGATATCAGGAAACTTTCCATCCTACCAGGGGTTAACCGATTGCGCCAGGCTTTTCCCTGGCGCGGATGGCGGCTGGATCGGCCATCGAAGCGGTCGCCCTATCAGGCGCTTGCTTCGTCCAGTTCACGGATATCGCCGGCGGTGAGGGACAGGTGGACGGCTGCGACCAGACTATTCAACTGCTCGACCGAGGTCGCGCTCGCAATGGGGGCCGTAACGCTTGGCCGCGCGATCAGCCATGCTAGCGCGATCGCGGCCGGCGTGCCGCCGTGCCGTTGCGCGACCCGGTCGAGCGCGCCGAGAATCCGAAAGCCGCGTTCGTTCAGGTATTTTTCGACCCGGCTTCCACGCACCTTGCCGGCCAGATCGGCCTCGCTGCGGTATTTGCCCGACAGGAACCCGCTCGCGAGGCTGTAGTAAACCACCACGCCGAGATGATTCGCCAGCGCCACCGGTTCGTTGTCGCTCTCGTATTGCTCGCGGTCGTACAAGTTGTACTCGGGTTGCAGCAACTGATACTCGGGCAGCCCGTTCTCGCGCGACACCGCAAGCGCTTCCTCGACGCGCGCGCCACTATAGTTAGACGCACCGATCACGCGCACCTTGCCCGCCTCGATCAACTTCTGATACGCACCGAGGGTTTCAGCGAGGGGCGTCGCGAAGTCGTCGTCGTGGGAGAAATAGACGTCGATGTAATCGGTTTGCAGGCGGCGGAGCGATTCTTCGACCGCCGCCTGGATATTTGCCGCCGACAGCCCCTTGCGCTGCGGATGCTTCGACACCTTGGTCGCGAGCACGATCCGCTCGCGTTTGCCGCTCAGCCGGAACCACTTGCCGAGGATCGTCTCCGACTCGCCGCCCTGGTTGCCGGGCACCCAGGCCGAGTAGACATCGGCGGTGTCGATGAAATTGAGACCCGCATCAACAAATGCATCGAGAATAGAAAACGATGTGGCTTCGTCGGCGGTCCAGCCGAACACATTGCCGCCGAACATAAGCGGCGCGACCTCCAATTCAGAACATCCAATCCGGCGTTTTTGCATGATTACTCCGGCGATTGTGACAACAAGAAAACAGAATACGCCGCCTTTTCATTAACTGGGAGCGCATCCGCCGAGCGAGGCTGCGGGCGGCTCCCGGCACGCCGCTGCACCGCCCGGCCTGCAAAAGAATTGGGTCCCCATTGCATAAAGTCCCTCAAGTTTTTTTTAGTGGGGCCGTCAACCTTCACTGAGGCGGCCAGCAATGAACGAGTGCTTTCCGCCGATGCCAACGTGGCGTAACGGGCTCAAGGCTTATTTAGGAGATTTTCCATGCTCGGAATCAATAGCAACATCAACTCGCTGGTTGCACAGCAAAACCTCAATGGCTCGCAAAGCGCCCTCTCGCAAGCCATCACGCGCCTGTCCTCGGGCAAGCGCATCAACAGCGCGGCTGACGATGCAGCAGGTCTGGCAATCTCGACCCGCATGCAAACGCAGATCAACGGCCTGAACCAGGGCGTGTCGAATGCGAACGACGGCGTGTCGATGATTCAAACGGCATCGAGCGCACTGTCTTCGCTGACGTCGAGCCTGCAACGTATCCGCCAGTTGGCCGTGCAAGCATCGACCGGTTCGCTGTCGTCGAGCGACCAGGCTGCTCTGCAGAAGGAAGTTTCGGCGCAGATCGCCGAAGTGAACCGTATCGCTTCGCAAACGACGTACAACGGCACGAACATTCTGGACGGCTCGGCTGGCAGCGTGACCTTCCAGGTCGGTGCAAACGTTGGCCAGACCATCAGCCTGAACCTGAGCCAGTCGATGTCGGCAGCGAAGATCGGCGGCGGCCTGGTGCAAACGGGTCAAACGGTCGGTACGGTCACGGTCTCCACGGACTCGACCGGCACCTACACCAGCACCGGCGCAGCGATCACGTCGGTCAACGTGTTGTCGGACGGCAAGGGCGGCTACACCTTCACCGACCAGAACAACCAGGCGATTTCGTCGGGCGCAGTTGCCAACATCTTCTCGGCTGGCACGGGTGCAGGTTCGGGCACGGCAGTCACCAACCTGACGCTGAACGGGACGTTGGCGACGGCGATGGGTGCGACGGCTTCGGGCGTTGCAGCCGCTTCGATCGCTCAGATCAACGCGATCAACAGCCCGCCGACGGTTTCGGGCCTCGACATCAGCACGGTCACTGGTGCAAACCAGGCTATGGTCTCGATCGACAACGCGCTGCAAACGGTCAACACGCTGCAAGCTGCACTCGGCGCGGCACAAAACCGTTTCACCGCGATCGCAACATCGCAGCAAGCTGAATCGACCGACCTGTCGTCGGCACAGTCGCAAATCACGGACGCTAACTTCGCACAAGAAACGGCGAACCTGAGCAAGGCGCAAGTGCTGCAACAAGCAGGTATCTCGGTGTTGGCTCAAGCAAACTCGAACCCGCAGCAAGTCCTGAAGCTCCTGCAGTAAGAGCTGACGCAGTAAGGTGATGCGCCGTGCAAAAAGCCCGGCGCATCACCGGGTCTCAAGCAACGGGAGGCATGCCTCCCGCTGTGCATTTCCATCACAAAGTGATGTAGCATCGCACACCACCCAATACAGAAAGATTCCCCGACGCCCGGAGCCTCCGCATGTCCTCGATCCCAACTACGTCTTCTACAGCAAGCGCCAATAGCGCGCTGCAGTCGGCTGCTCAATCGATCATCAGCGGCTCAACGGGCAATTCGTCGATGGACGTATCGACGCTCGTCACGGCACTCGTGAACGCGAAGACCGCGGGACAAACCGCGGCTCTGTCGGCGCAACAGACCAAAGACAACACCACGCTGTCCGCGTACGGCGCGCTCAGTTCGGCGCTGAGCGCGCTGCAGTCCGGCATTGCGAACCTGGCCAACGGCACGACGCTGTCGACTTTCGCGGCAACCGCGAGCGGCACCGGACTGACGGCAACGGCGGGTGCAGGTGCGGTGGCCGGCAGCTATTCGATCGCGGTCTCGCAGATCGCCAGTTCGCAGGCCTTGTCGTCGGCGGCATTCGGTGCCACGACGCAACTCGGCACGGGCACGCTGACGGTCTCCCTCGGCGGCAAGTCGATGAGCATCAACGTCGACAGCACCAATAACACGCTCTCCGGAATCGCAGCCGCGATCAATTCCGGCAGCGGCAACCCGGGTGTCACGGCCACCATCGTGACCGGCACGGACGGCGCTCACCTCGTGCTGCGCGCGGCCAACACGGGTGCGGCCAACGTCATCAACGTATCGACCAGCAACGTCACCAGCGACACCGGCCTGTCGAGCCTCGGCGTGACATCGACCGCGAGCACCACCGGCGGACAGTCGACCATCACTTCGGCAAATTCGAGCAGCGCCTGGACGCAAAGCGGCTACGCACAAGACGCAGAATTCTCGGTTGGCGGGATCGCGGCCAGCAGTTCGACCAATGCGGTAACGAGCGCGATTTCCGGCGTCACGATGAACCTCACGGCGGCCTCCGCGGGCACAACGCAGACGCTCACCATTGCGCAGGACACCAGCTCGCAGAACACCGCGATCAACAATTTCGTGAGCCTCTACAACACCGTTGTTACGACGATGTCTTCGCTCACGTCGTACAGCTCCGGCGCATCTTCCCAAGGTCCGTTGCTGGGCGACTCCACGTTGCAGACAATCAGGAACACGCTCGCCACGATAGTCGGCGGCTCGGTCGGCTCGGGGAGCACCGGCGCCACGCTGGCGGCAATCGGCATCACGCTCAAGGACGATCCGGCTGACGGCACGATGGTGGTCGACAACAGCAAGCTGAACACTGCGCTGACGAGCAGCCCGGCCACTGTTGCGTCGCTCTTCAATTCGACCAACGGGATTGCCGAGCAGCTGAACACCAGCATCACCACGTTCACGCAGACCGGCGGCATCATCGATACGCGCAACACCGCGCTGAATGCCGACCTGAAGAGCATCACCACGCAGCAAAGCGCGCTCGCCGACTACACGGCGCAATTGACGAGCCAGTACCAGGCTCAATTCACCGCGCTGAACACGCTGATGGCGACCATGAACAACAATTCGCAATACCTGACCCAGCTGTTCGGCGGCACCAACAGCGCAGGCGCGCTGGCTACGAACAAGGGCTAAGCCTTGGACGCGAACCGTAGGAACCAGATGGAATTGGTCGAACGCGTGCTGTCCATCACGCGCGACATCGAGCAGGCGGCCTCGCTCGCCGACTGGCCGGAAGCGGCTCGCCTGACCGAAGCGCGCTCGCCGCTCCTGATGTCGCTCAGCGCCGATCAGAAACCGGCCGCTCTGGACCTGATCCGCCAGATTCAGGCGATCGACGCCGCGCTGCTCGCCGACGCGGCCATCACCCAGGCAGAACTGCATAGCGAGTTCCAAGCCGCGATCGGGCGCGCCAAGGCCGCCAGCGAATACCAGCGGATGGCCCGCCTGTAAATCATCCGCAGCGCGGCGGCCCGGTGCGGCTTCCGTTCCGAAGCCAACCGGTCGCACCGGCCCACCAGATAATAAGAACCACGTGCCGAAGTCAGGCACGCTCGTTCCGTTGGCCCGCCTCGCGCGGGCTTTTTTCTTGCCCGCCGGTTAGCGGCAGCCCGCTCCATACACTAAACAGGCGGCCTTTTTACCGTCATCTCCGAGCATCGGAAAGCCACTCTCCGCCGCACAATTTCCGTCATAGACCATTCTGCGCTGAGACTATGACTCTCCTGTACGAGCAGCCGACGGCTGAACCCTTGACGCCCAAACAACAGCTCGAGCACGACATCGCGCTCGTCTTGCAAACGGCGCTGGAGCACCACCACAAGGGCGAATTCGACGACGCCGAAGCACTCTACCGGGCGATCCTCGACGCGAGGCCACAGCACTCCGATGCGCTGTACGACCTCGGCGTGCTGCTCGTTCAAACGGACCGCCCTGCCGACGCACTGCCCCAATTCGAGTTAGCGCTCGGTCAGCAGCCGCAAAACGGTCAATATTGGGCGGCTTATATCAGTGCATTGATCGACGCGGGCGAAACCGCCGCCGCGTGGCTGGCGCTGGAAATGGGCCAGAAGCAGGGGCTAAAGGGCCCGGCGGTGGATGGTCTGATCGTGCGGCTGGCGAATCCGGGCAAGGTCGTTCCGACGCAGCCCGTGGCAGTTCAGAATCCGCAGGCAGAGAACCAGGCGAGCGCCGAACCCGCTGCCGACGCAGCGACGGCGAACCCGGACACCGGCAAGTCGAAGATCGCCGCGGCGCGGCGCGTCAGCCAGCAGGAAACCACACGATTCACATCGCTGTACAACAGAGGCCAGATTGCCGAGGCCGTCAAGCTCGCGCGCTCACTCACTCAGCGCTTCCCCGCCGACGGCATGACATGGCGCTGGTACGGCATTGCGCTGCATCGCCTTGGACGGTACGACGACGCACTCGTTCCGTTGCGCAAAGCCGCAGAACTTCTTCCGGAGGAACTGGAAAGCCGCACCGTCCTTGCGGATACGCTTCGACTGAAAGGCTTGCTCAAGGAAGCCGAAGAAGCCTGCCGCGCGATCATTGCGATCAATCCGGGTTACGCAGAAGCACAGCGGATCTACGGTATGGCACTGGTTCACCAGGGACGCGTCGCCGAGGGCCTCGCCGCTGCACGGCGCGCGATTGAACTGGCGCCGGACACCCCCGGCATGCACAACACTCTGGGCGTGCTGCAGCTCGATCTGGGCATGGTGAGCGACGCCGAGCAGAGCTTCCGCGTTGCGCTTGAGAAAGACCCGAAAGATGCGATCGCGGCCGACAACTTTCTCTTTTCGCTCGCGCACAATCCCGAAGTCAAGCCCGACAAGCTGTTCGCCGAACACATCAAATTCGCCGACCAGCACGAAGCCCCGGTGCGCTCGCAGTGGCCACGCCACGTGAATAAGCGCGCGCCACATCGCAAGCTGAAAATCGGCCTCGTCTCCGGCGACCTTTTCCGCCACGCGGTCTCGTCCTATCTATTGCCTATCATGCAGCACCTCGCGACCGACCCGAGCGTGTCGCTTCATGTGTACAACAACCATATCCTGGAAGACGACTACACGCATTTGCTGCGACAATGCGCGCACGAGTGGCACCAGATCACGGGCATGCCGGACGCGCAACTGGCGAACCGGATTCGCGACGATCGGATCGACATTCTGTTCGACCTGTCCGGCCACACCGGCCGCAATCGCCTTCTCACGTTCGTGCGCAAGCCTGCACCGATTCAGGTCAGCTGGCTGGGGTATCCCGCCACGACCGGACTCAGCGCGATGGACTATTACCTCGTCGACAAATTCGGTGTGCCGTTCGGCCCGGCGGAACGCATCTTTTCGGAAAAGATCGTTCACCTGCCCGCAAACGCGCCGTTCCTGCCGGAACAAAGCGCGCCGCCGGTCAATATTCTGCCGGCCATGCACAATGGCTATGTGACGTTCGGCAGCTTCAACCGCCTGAACAAATTGCGTCCTGACGTAATCGAGCTATGGGCGCAACTGCTACATGCGCAACCGTCGTCGCAGATGTTGCTGGGCGCGATCGCAACCGATGAGGACGAACAGCTTCTCACCGACTGGTTCGCGAAGGCAGGTATCACGCGCGAGCGCCTCATGTTCCGCCGCCGCTCAAGCTTGGCGGTCTATCTGCAGCAGCATTTTCACGTCGATATCTGTCTCGATACGTTTCCGTACACCGGCTCGACGACCGTGCTGAACTCGCTTTGGATGGGCGTGCCGACGTTGACGATTGCAGGCGACACGCTGCCCAGCCGCGCAGGCGCGACCTGGATGTCACACGTCGGGCTTGAACAGTTTCTCGCCGCGGACAAGGCGGATTTCGTCGCCAAAGGCCTTGCGCTGTCCTCCGATATCCCTGCGCTCGCCGCATTGCGCACCGGCTTGCGCGAACGCTGCATGGCGTCGGCGGCATTCCGCCCCGAGGTGGTTGCCGCAGGTTTGTCGCGGGCCCTGCGAATCATGTGGCAGCGCTGGTGCGAAGGCCTGCCGCCCGTCGCCTTCGAAGTATCCGCAGAAGATGCCGCCGCCACAGACAACTCCACCGCGCAGTCCGAGACAGGGGAAAACAAGTGAACGCAGCCTTACCACTTGGGGCCATCGAACCGCAGATCGACGAGCGCATATACGTTACCCAGCCGCACCTCGCGCCGCTCGAAGAATTCATTCCCTATCTTCAACAGATCTGGGACAGCAAGATCCTGACGAACGGCGGTCCGTTTCACCAGCAGTTCGAAGCGGCGTTGTGCAAATACCTCGGCGTGAAGCATCTCGCGCTATTCACCAACGGCACGCTTGCGCTGCTCACCGCCCTACAAGCGCTGCGCGTGAGCGGCGAAGTGATCACCACGCCCTATTCGTTCGTCGCCACCGCCCATTCGCTGGTCTGGAACGGCATCAAGCCGGTATTCGCCGACGTCGACCCGCTGACGTTGAATCTCGACCCGGCCAGGATCGAGGCAGCCATCACGCCGCAAACCACCGCGATCATGCCGGTGCATTGCTACGGCAAGCCGTGCGACGTCGAAGCGATCCAGAAGATCGCCGACAACTACAACCTCAAGGTGATTTACGACGCAGCCCATGCGTTCGGCGTGCAGACCGAAACCGGCAGCGTGCTCGAGCACGGCGACCTCGCCGTGCTGAGCTTCCACGCAACCAAGGTCTTCAACACGTTTGAGGGCGGCGCGATCATCTGCCAGGACGCCAAGACGAAACAACGCATCGACCATCTGAAGAACTTCGGCTTCGTTGATGAGGTGACCGTAGTTGCCTCCGGCATCAACGGCAAGATGAGCGAGATCAATGCCGCGTTCGGCCTGCTGCAACTGGAGCACATCGACGAAGCGTTGGCACGCCGTGCGCAGATTGACGCGCTCTATCGTGAGCGTCTGCGCGACGTGCGGGGTATCCGTTGTTTGCCGAAGGCGGGTGAGAAAGTCGCGAATCACTCGTACTTTCCGATTCTTGTCGGACCGGACTATCCGATCAGCCGCGACGCGCTGTATCAGAAGTTCCGCGACGCGAACATCTACGCGCGCCGCTACTTCTATCCGCTGATCTCAGATTTTCCGATCTATCGCGGCCTGCCTTCGGCGCGCCAGGACAACCTTCCGGTCGCGCATGCCGCCGCGCAGCAGGTACTGTGCCTGCCGATTTTCCCGGCGCTGACGGATAGCATGCTGGATCGCATCATCGGGATCATTGTGGACGCCTGAACGTCATGAAGCTCGCGATCATGCAGCCGTACCTGTTTCCGTACATCGGATATTTCCAGTTGGCGGCTGCAGTCGACAAGTTCGTCTTTTACGACGACGTGAACTACATCAAGAACGGTTGGATCAACCGCAACCGGATACTGCTGGGCGACCAGGTGCGTTATCTGACCGTACCGCTCAGTGGCGCGAGTTCTTCGCTGAAGATCAACGAAGTGCACGTGGAGCCGGGCGAGCGGTGGCTGCGCAAGCTGCTCGAATCGGTTCGGCACGCATATGCCAAAGCGCCTCATTACCCGCAAGTCAGTGCGTTGATCGAGCGGATTATGAGCGAAGCGCTGACGCCGATTTCGTCGCTCGCGGCACAAACCGTCGTGGAAATCTGCCGCTACCTGGAGATTGACACCGAATTCGTCCCGTCTTCGACGAAATACGGCAATGCGCAACTCAAGGGCGTCGATCGCGTCGTCGACATCTGCGAAAAGGAGCAGGCGAGCATCTACGTAAATCTGCCCGGCGGCCGGGCGCTTTACGACAGCAAGGTATTTTCCGCACGCGGCTTGGAACTCGCTTTCATTGAACCGAACGTCAGCCCCTACGCGCAGTTTGGCCAGGCTTTTCAGCCTGCCTTATCGATTCTCGACGTCCTGATGTTCAACAGCAAGAACCGCGTGCAAGATATCTTGTGCGTCGAGGTATGCTCATGATCCCGCGCGAGCCGTGTGCGATCGGCGGATATTTCGAGCTCGAGCTGCCGCGCACCAAAGCGACGTTTCACGACGGCGCACTGCGTTTCCAGTCGTCGCGCGCTGCGTTTCTCGCGCTGCTGCGCTCTGTGCGCCCGACCGCCGTCTGGATGCCCTGGTACATATGCGACGCGATGGTCGAACCTCTGCGCATGACCTGCACGCCCATCAAACGCTACCGGCTCGATGCCGATTTGCGTGTGCAGTCCGCCGACGTAGCACACGGCGAATGGCTCGTCTACGTCAACTATTTTGGCTTGTGCGCTCACCAGGTCGACGACGTGCTTGGCCGTTTTCCGCGCGAACGCGTCGTGATCGACAACGCTCAGGCGTTGTTCGCGCAGCCTGCCCATTGCCTGGCCACGCTGTACTCCCCGCGAAAATTTCTCGGCGTGCCAGACGGCGGTTTGCTCGTCACTCAGAAGGCAATCGACCTGCCGGAGGCCATCGACGAAGCCTCGCTGCTGCGCTGTAGTCATCTGTTGACCCGCCTTGGAAGAGATGCAGAAGCGGGTTACGCCAACTATGCTGTCGCCGAAGAAAGCTTGAAGGAGCAGGAGCCGCTGCGGATGTCCGCACTCACCGAACGGTTGCTCGCGAGTATCGACTACGACAGCGTGCGCTCGCAGCGAGTCGAGAATTTCGCTTTTCTGCACGAGAAGCTGCAACGCTACAACCGCTTCACGTTTCGTCATGACGGACAGTCGGTACCGCTCTGCTATCCATTTTTCGATGCACCTGCCGGACTGCGCGAAGCGCTTCGGGCACAACGCATCTATACACCCACTTATTGGCCGGACGTGACTGCCGCTGAAGGCGTGCCTGAGTTCGAGCGCAATCTTCCCGGCTCGACGCTGTGCCTGCCGTGCGATCAGCGGTTGACGCCCGATGACCTGGCACCGATCGCACAACACTTACTGGACCGGCTGGCATGAGCGACAACACCATATTCCTGCGTGAGATCGAGCGCGGCGACCTGCCGACCATCAATGCGTGGCGCGCCGACAAGGCGCTCGTCGGCCTGCTGGGCGGCACCTTCCGGTATGTCGGCCCCGAGATCGACGGCAAATGGTTCGACAGCTACCTGAGTTCGCGTGCCGGCAATGTTCGTCTCGCCGTATGCCTTGCAGCGACGCGGGAGTTGCTCGGCGTGACGTACCTGCTAGGCATCGACTGGGTGAATCGCTGTGCGGAGTTCTCGATCCAGATCGGCGTCGAGTCGGCGCGCGGCCATGGGATCGGCGAGGCCGCAACGCGTCTGACGCTCGAACACGCATTCGGCGATCTCAATCTCAATCGCATCTCGTTGACCGTGCTCGCGTCCAACGACCGCGCCATTGCCCTCTACGAAAAAGTAGGTTTTCGCGCTGAAGGTCTGTTGCGCCAGGCCGTCTTCAAGGACGGCCGCTATCTCGACGTCGTTCCGATGGCCCTGCTCGCGGCCGATCGGCGTTGAGTCCTTCACCTTTGGGGTTGATCCGCATAGCTTATGAACACAATTGACGCTCGCCACCACACCGCGCTCGCAACCGCAGGCTGGACGGTGATTCCCCGCGTGATTCGCGGTGAACTGATCGATTCGCTGGTCAAGGCACTCGCTCCTTCACTCGCCTTGCGCGATGACATCCGGCGACGCAACGGCGTGCTGGACAATAGCGCCGGCACCTTGCACCACCTGCTAATGGATGACCCGTGCTACGTCGAGTTGCTGGCGGAGTTCTCCGCGCTGGAGCCGGTTTTCAAAAGATACTTTGGAGGCAACTTCATTCTGAATTCATACGGCGGGGTGATTAACGAGCGCGACTCGCGCTCGTACGTGCAGAACGTGCACCGCGATATCCGCTTCGGCTCCGACACGCGGCGCTTCATGGTCAACGCCCTGCTCATGCTCGACGATTTCACGCTGGAAAATGGCGCGACTCACATTCTCTCGCGCTCGCAAAACGTGCAGCAGCAGCCCGCCGACGAGGACTTCTACGCGCACGCTTCGCGTGCGACCGGAGAACGCGGGTCGGTCCTGCTGTTCGATTCACGCATGTGGCACGCCACCGGCCGCAATACCACCAACGCGCCACGCCGCGCGCTGACGCTAACGTTCACCAGCCCTTTCTTCAAGCCGCAGCTCGATTACGCGCGGCTGTTCGGCTACCGCAATCTCGACCGCTGTAATGCATGGATGCGCCAGGTGCTCGGCTTCAATGCCCGGGTACCGGAGTCGCTGGATGAGTTCTACGTGCCGGTGGAGCAGCGGTTCTATCAACGCGGACAGGATTGATAACATGAGCAGAGACTACAACGCGGAGGCGAAGGATCATCCCGAGCATCGCTACGCTTACGGCTTCGATTACCTGATGCATGAATACATGCTTCAGACGGTCGCACCGTTCGTTGTGAATGGCAACGCTCTCGAGCTGGGATGCTTCGAAGGCAACTTCACGCGGCTTCTGATGCAGCGGTTCGATTTGCTCGAAGTTGTCGAGGCATCGGCAGACTGCATTGCCGTTGCGTCGGATAAGACCAAAGGCGCCGTCAAATTCCATCACTCGACGTTCGAGACTTTCGAACCGGCGCGACGCTACGACAATATCTTCCTGATTCACACGCTCGAACACCTCGATCATCCGGTCGACGTGCTGGGCCGTATCGGCAGTTGGCTATCCGAAGGTGGCCGCCTGTTCGTGGCCGCGCCGAATGCGCGCGCCGGATCGCGCCAGATCGCGGTCAGCATGGGGTTGATCGACCATCACGCGGCCGTGACGCCGGCGGAGGCCGCGCACGGGCACCGGGTGACCTATTCGATCGATACACTGCGAGCCGATCTCCGCGCAGCAAAGCTCCGGCCGGTCACGGAAGGCGGCGTCTTTTTCAAGGGGCTGGCCAACTTCCAGATCGATGCCGCATTGCAGGCCGGCATCATCACCAAAGCGTATCTGGACGGATGTTTTGAACTGGGGCGTGTCTATCCCGACCTGTGCTCCAGCGTGTATGCGATCTGCGAGCGCGCGCCCGGCCGCTGATCGTTTTTCCGCCGGTGGAAGGGCTCTTTCGGGTGCCCTTTCCAGACTGCCGGCTCTGTGCCTGAATCGCTCGTCAGCGCTCGCCCGCGCACTCGCTGCCGTTGCCCCCCGCAAATTCGAATTCATTTTCGTATTCTTCATGCGGGAACGAGGTCGGCCATCGTGTCGAAGAAATCTTGCGCGGGATGCAATAACCAGTCCGCCCAATTAGCTGCTGCGAAAGGCTGGCTCGTCGTGGATATCAAAGGCGACTGGAAGAGGGTGTTTAAGGAGATGGTCGTACGATCGCGGCGGCGGCACCGTCGAATTACATTTCAGCCGCGGAGTGTCAGCCAGCGTCGAACGATACAAAGCCGCAAAAATACAAAAGGGCTTAGCGCACAACGCGCGTAAGCCCTTGACCAAGAATGACCTTTTTTGGCGCGCCCGGCTGGGATCGAACCAGCAACCCCTGCCTTCGGAGGGCAGTACTCTATCCATTGAGCTACGGGCGCTTCACCACAAAACTGCGGGGAATCTACGCGAAAGCACGGCAACCAGAACGGACGCGACGCCAACGCGAGAGACCGCAAGGATACCCGGTTTCGGCAGAACCGTCCACCGGACGGCCTCCGACGCCCGCACCGGCTTCTTCCCGAGTCCCGCCATCGTCCATGCCGATGCGGGTAAACGCCTGCTGAACACCCTCCAGGCCCCCTCGCCGCCGCCGAAACCTTGCGTCTATAATCGTCCGTGGCTGATAAAGAACAAGAAGTTGCCGTCGCGCTGTACCGCTCACATACCCACGGAGACGAGACAAGCATGAGCGAAGCACCACACGGAGCCCCGATCAAAACCCCAGCACAGCTTATCGCCGCGGTCATCGCCGGGTTTGCTGTGCCCATCATCATCATCGTTCTGCTCGCCGTCTACGTCGACAATTCGACGCGCACCGGCGCCGGCACCGACTCCCTCGCCGAAGCCGAAGTCAACTCCCGCATCCATCCAATCGCCCGGGTCGAAATCCGCGACGCCAATGCGCCGCGCGTCTACAAGAGTGGCGAGGAAGTCTACAAGGCGGTCTGCTCGGCGTGTCACGCGTCGGGCGCGGCAGGCGCACCGAAATTCACCAACACCGCCGACTGGGCCCCGCGCATCGCGCAAGGCTTCGACACGCTGTGGCACACCGCCCTGTCCGGCAAAGGCGCAATGCCGCCGCGCGGCGGCACGAGCCCCGACGACTACAGCGACTTCGAGATCGCGCGCGCGGTCGTCTATATGGCGAACAATTCGGGCGCGAGCTTCCCAGAGCCGGCGCAGCCGGCGGCGGGCGCAGCTGCGGCATCGGGTGCCGCTGCGGCATCCGGTACGGCACCCGCATCGGACGCGGGCGCGGCCCAGGCCGCCGCGGCGATGGCCGCCATGGCCAGCGTGCCGCAGACTCCCGCCCCGGCAGCAGGCGGCGCGCAAAGCGCGGATGCGTCGCAGGCCGGCAAGGCGCTGTATCAGTCGGTATGTCAGGCCTGTCACGCGGCCGGCGTGCTGAACGCGCCGAAGTTCGGCGACAAGGAAGCATGGGCGCCGCGTCTGAAGGACTCGATGGATACGGTCTACAACTACGCGCTGCACGGCAAGGGCGCGATGCCGCCGAAGGGCGGCTCGAATGCATCGGATGCGGACGTGAAGGCCGCGGTCGACTATATGGTCAGTGCGGTGAAGTAAAGCGGGCGGGATCAGCCGCTAAACGAAAAATCCCTGCAAGCGCTAACGCGATGCAGGGATTTTTTGTGCGCAACGACAAGCAACCGCACCGGGCGGGCACTTGAAGCCTCACCCCGCTCACGCCTTCTGCAACAGCGCCTTCAAACTCGCGAGCCGGTCCTTCGGCGACATCGGCGCTTCTTCCGGCGTCGGCGGCGGCGCATCGTCGAGCAGCATTTCGTTGATGAAGCGCGACGGTTCGCAGACGATCGTCTCCCGCGCCCGCTTGCGCTTCTTGCACCAGTTCAGGTGCAGGCTGCGCTGCGCGCGCGTGATCGCGACGTACATCAGCCGGCGCTCCTCCTCGATGCGCGCGTCGTCGATCGGCTCGTCGTCCGCGCCGCCGCGATGCGGCATGATGCCTTCCTCGACGCCGACCAGAAACACGTGCGGATACTCGAGCCCCTTCGACGCATGTACGGTCGACAGCCGCACCGCATCCGGATCTTCCTCACGGCCTTCGAGCATCGACATCAGCGCAACCGTCTGGATCAGGCCGAGCAGGTTCTTGCCGGTGTCGCCGAAGCCGTCGGCGGTGTCGTAGCCGGTCGCCTCACTGCCGGCCGCCGGCTCCTCCTTCGTGCCCTTGCGCTTCAGCCATTCGATGAACTCGAGCACGTTCTGCCACTTCGCCTGCGCCTGGCGCTCGTCGAACGCGTCGTACAGGTACGCTTCGTAGTGGATCGCCTCCATCAGCTCGTCGAGCAGCGTGCCCGCCGCGTCCCTTTCCGCGCGGTCGGTCAGGCGCTGCATGAAGTCGCAGAACGCGCGCATCGGCTCGATCTGACGCGGCGACAGACGCGCCTCGATGCCGCCCATGTAGACCGCCTCGAACAGCGAGACCTTCGCCTGGCCAGCGAACGCGCCGAGCGCCTCCAGCGTCGTATTGCCGACGCCGCGACGCGGTGTCGTGATCGCACGAATGAACGCGGGGTCGTCGTTCGCATTGGCGATCAGGCGCAGGTACGCGCAGATGTCCTTGATCTCGGCCTTGTCGAAGAACGACTGGCCGCCCGACAGCACGTACGGAATCCGTTCACGGCGCAGCACCTGCTCGAAGATGCGCGCCTGGAAGTTGCCGCGATAGAGGATCGCGTAGTCGCGGAAATTCGCGCGCCGCTCGAACTTGTGCGCGGACAGCCGAAACACGACCGACTCCGCCTCGTGCTCCTCGTCGTTGCAGCCCGTCACCGTGATCGTGTCGCCCATGCCGTGCTCGGACCACAGCTTCTTCTCGAACAGCTTCGGGTTGTTCGCGATCACGTTGTTCGCGGCGGTCAGGATGCGCACCGTCGAGCGGTAATTCTGCTCGAGCTTGATCAGGTGCAGATTCGGAAAATCTTTGCCGAGCTGGCCGAGGTTCTCGAGCGTCGCGCCGCGCCAGCCGTAGATCGCCTGGTCGTCGTCGCCGACCGCCGTGAACGCCGCGCGCTTGCCGGCCAGCAGCTTCACCAGTTCGTACTGGCACGCATTGGTGTCCTGATATTCGTCGATCAGCAGATAGCGCAGCTTGTTCTGCCAGCGGTCGCGCACTTGCTCGTTGCTCGCGAACAGCTCGGCGGGCAGGCGGATCAGATCGTCGAAATCGACCGCCTGATATGCATGCAGCGTCGCCACGTAGTTGCGATAGACGATCGCCGCCTGATGCTCGTCCTCGGTCGATGCGGTCGCGATCGCCTGCTCGGGCATGATCAGGCCGTTCTTCCACAGCGAGATGATCGACTGGATCTTGCGGATGAAGCCCTTGTCCGTCGAGCCGACCTGTTCCTGGATCATGCCGAAGCAGTCGTCGGAATCCATGATCGAGAACTGCGGCTTCAGTCCGACGTGTTCCGCCTCCTGCCGCAGGATCTGCACGCCGAGCGAGTGGAAGGTACACACCGTCAGCTGGTTCACGGGCACCTTGCGGCCTTCCTTGCCCGGCGCGGTCAGCGTCTTGCCTTCGAGCAGCTTGCCGACGCGCTCGCGCATTTCCGCCGCGGCCTTGTTCGTGAACGTGACGGCGGCGATGTGGCGTGGCTCGAAGCCCTTCGCTTCGATCAGGTGAGCGATTTTCTGCGTGATCACGCGCGTCTTGCCACTGCCGGCGCCGGCGAGTACGAGACAGGGACCGTCGAGATAACGGACCGCTTCACTTTGAGCGGGGTTCAGGCCTGCGGACATCGTTTGTGGATGGGTAAGACGGTTGAGGGCCGCTGAGGTCGGACCGGCGGGAGGCGCCGGCCGAAGGCCCGGGACATGGTGCGCGGCTCGATGCGCGCGAGAGGTGCGATGTTAACATGGACAACCGCGATGGACTGCGCGATGGGGGTCATGCTCAGCCCCCGGTCCAGCCCACAAATGCCACAATGATGAGATTGCGCGCCGCCGCCGCGGTGGCAAGGCGGCGCGCCGTTCCTCCAGGAAGAATCGCATGTCCGCATCGCTGAAGATTGGATTGATGGGCTACGGCTTCGCCGGCGCGACGTTTCACGCACCGGTGATCGAACGTTGCGGACGCGCGAGCGTCGCCGCGATTGCGACCGGGCAATCCGAGCGCGCGCACGCCGACTATCCGCACGCGAAGATCGTCGCCGATCTCGACGCGCTGCTCGCGCTCGACGACATCGACTGTGTCGTGATCGCGACGCCCAACGACACCCACTTCGACCTCGCGCGCCGCACGCTCGAAGCCGGCAAGCACGTGGTCGTCGACAAGCCTGTCACGCTGAGTGCCGCCGACGCCCACACACTTGCCAATATCGCGCTCGCCCGCGGCAAGCTGTTCGCACCCTTTCACAACCGCCGCTGGGACGGCGATTTTCTGACCGTACGCGACCTGCTCGCGCGCGTGGAACTGGGTCGCGTCACGCATTACGAATCGCATTTCGACCGCTTCCGGCCGGGCGTGCGTCAGCGCTGGCGCGAAGATGTGACGCGCGGCGGCGGTCTGCTGTTCGATCTCGGTCCGCATCTGATCGATCAGACGCTTGCCCTCTTCGGCGCACCGCAGACCGTCTCGGCGACGGTGCGCACGCACCGCGACGACGCAAGCGCACCCGACTACGTGCACATCCAGCTCGGCTACGAGGAGTTCGAGGTCGTGCTGCATGCAAGCGCGCTGACCGCGTTGCCGGGACCGCGCTTTGCGATCCATGGAACGCGCGGCAGCTATGTGAAACACGGCCTCGACACCCAGGAAGATCAGCTGAAAGCCGGCCTGCGCCCCGGCGACGCAGGCTTCGGCGCCGGCAACACCCCCGGCGTGCTGCGCGTGCTCGAAGGCGACCAGGAAGTCGAGCGTGAATTGCCCACCCGCAACGGCGAGTACGCAGGCTTCTATATTGCGTTGGCCGACACGATCCAGAACGGCGTCGCATTTCCGGTCAGCACGCGCGACGCGGTCGACGTAATGACGATCATCGAACTGGCCGCGCGCAGCTCCGAGCAGGGCGTGCGGCTGCCGTTCGAGCGCATTCGCTGAGCCCTGCATCGCTGCGCGTGGCACCGTGCTCGCGCGGTCTGTGTACCGAAAACAGGATGACCTTCCGCGCCGCAAAGGCCGTCGGCGGGCTTTTCCTGACGTTCCAGAAAGGAACATAACGTTACAAATTCGCCCGCTGCCGAGTCAGCGGGCGTTCCTCGTCATCCGTTGCTAGCGAGGTAGCAATCGATACGACAACGACTCCTGGAGAATCCATGTCTCGAATCATCCGTGCCCTTGTTGCATGCGCGCTGCTCGGCTCAGTCGCCGCCTGCGTGGTAACGCCGCCGCCGGCCCCGCACCCGAGCCCCACTCCGCAGCAGATCGCGGACCAGCGCCTGCATCAGGTCGAGGGCCGCATCGACAATCTCGCGCGCCGTATCGACACTCGGGTGAATCAGGGCTATTACCCACCGCCGCAAGGCGCCGCGCTGCATCACCGCCTCGAGACGATCCGTCAGGAAGCGCGTGACATGGCCACGCAGCACGGTGGCGGTTTGTCCGCGGAAGAACAGCGCGTGCTGAACCAGGAACTGGACAATGCGGCTCATGCGATCGGCGAGTGAGCGCTCCCGGCCCTTTATTTGACAAGCCCAGGCCCGTCGCGTACATTCGCCGCACGCGTCGGGAGAGCGTGCTGGCAAGCGAAAAATCGCAGGCCGCGCCGCCGAAGGGGCACACCCGCAAACTCTCAGGCAAAAGGACCGACCGCGTCGAAAAACCCGTCTTCCGGCGGTTTTTTCGCACTCTGGAGAGCGGCAGTAGCCATCCGCGTCGCACGTCGTGCACCGCAGGCAAGCTGCCCACCGAAGGGGCGCGCGTTTCCCCGTGACGAATCGAGCTCATTGAGCCAGTCGCGGCGGCGCAATCTCTCAGGTATCGAGGACAGAGGGGTCATGCAGAACCACGCTCGCAGGCACAAGGCCGCGAGGCAGTGCGCCGCATGGCCTTTTTTGTTCCGCGAGACGCCCGAGGCCCCATGACCGAACTCAAACACACCCCGCTCCACGCCGCTCACCGTGCGCTCAATGCCCGCATGGTCGACTTCGGCGGCTGGGACATGCCCGTCAACTACGGCTCGCAGATCGAGGAACATCGCGCGGTGCGCACCGACGCCGGCATGTTCGACGTGTCCCACATGTGCGTGGTCGACTTCACCGGCGAGCGCGTCCGCGCGTTCTTCGAATACGCGCTCGCGAACAATGTCGCGAAGCTGCAAACTCCGGGCCGCGCGCTCTACTCCTGCATGCTGAATCCGAACGGCGGCGTGATCGACGACCTGATCGTCTATTACTTCGGCGAAGACCACTTCCGCGTGGTCGTCAACGCCGGCACCGCCGACAAAGACATCGCCTGGTTCGGCCAGCTCAACGCCGAAGGCGGCTTCGGCCTCACCATCACGCCGCGCCGCGATCTGGCGATCGTCGCCGTGCAAGGCCCGAACGCGCGCGAAAAAGCCTGGCAAACGGTGCCGGCCGCGCGCGCCGCGACCGAAGCGCTGAAGCCGTTCAACGCCGCGCGCATCGACGGCACGCCGTTCGGCGAGCTGACCGTCGCGCGCACCGGCTACACCGGCGAAGACGGTTTCGAGATCATCTTGCCCGCTACGCATGTCGAAGCGCTGTGGAATGCGCTCGCCGCCCAAGGCGTGCGCCCGGCCGGTCTCGGCGCACGCGACACGCTGCGCCTCGAAGCCGGCATGAATCTTTACGGCCAGGACATGGACGACAATGTCTCGCCGCTCGACGCCGGCCTCGCATGGACCGTCGACCTCACCTCACCGCGCGACTTCATCGGCAAGAGCAGCCTCGAAGCCGACGGCTCGCGCGCCGGGTTCGTCGGCCTGATCCTGCTGAAGGACAACGGCAAGGCTGCCGGCGTGCTGCGCGCGCATCAGAAAGTCGTCACGCCGCACGGCGACGGCGAAATCACCAGCGGCACGTTCTCGCCGACCATGCAGGAGTCGATCGCCTTCGCGCGCGTGCCGAAAGGCGTGCAGCCGGGTGACACCGTGCATGTCCAGATTCGCGACAAAGCCTGTCCCGCAAGCGTGGTAAAACTGCCGTTCGTGCGCAACGGCAAGGTGCTGGCGGTCTAAGCGGCCGGCGCACGCCCCTACATTCAAACCACTACCGAACATACCGTTCAGGAGCATCCAATGAGCATCCCGGCCGATCTGAAATACACCGAATCGCACGAATGGGTCCGCACCGAAGCGGACGGCACGCTGACGGTCGGCATCACCGACCACGCGCAGGAAGCGCTCGGCGACATCGTCTTCTTCGAAGTCCAGGAACTCGGCAAGTCCGTGACCGCGGGCGACACCGTCGCCGTGATCGAATCGGTGAAGGCCGCTTCCGATATCTACGCGCCGGTTTCAGGCGAAGTCATCGAAGCGAACACGGCCGTCGGCGACTCGCCGGACACCGTCAACAGCACGCCGTACGACAGCTGGCTGTTCAAGATCAAGCCGGCCGCCGACGCGTCGCTCGAGCGTCTGCTCGACGCCGACGCGTACGCGAAGTCGATCGGCGCCTGAGTTACGACCTGACTCGCTGCCTGATTCACTTTCGTTTTAACCGTCAGGCGCGGCGCTCGCACCATGGCGCGCGCCGCGCCGCCAGGAACACCCATGAAGCTCGAACACCCGGATCGTCTGATGAACCGCACTCCTCTCTCGCTCGCCGCGCTCGAAGTGCACGACGCCTTCGCCGAACGGCATATCGGCCCGGATACGGCCGACCAGCAAGCGATGCTCGAAGCACTCGGCTTCGCGTCGCGCGCGGCATTGATCGACGCCGTCATCCCCAAGACGATCCGCCGCACCGAAACGCTGCCGCTCGGCCCCTTCGCGCAACCGAAGAGCGAAGCCGAAGCGCTCGCCGCCTTGCGCGAGCTCGCGGACAAGAACCAGGTGTTCCGCTCCTACATCGGCCAGGGCTATTACAACGCCCATACGCCGACGGTGATCCTGCGCAACGTGCTGGAAAATCCAGCGTGGTACACCGCGTACACGCCGTACCAGCCTGAAATTTCTCAAGGCCGTCTGGAAGCGCTGCTGAACTTCCAGCAAATGGTCACCGACCTGACCGGCCTCGCGATCTCGAACGCATCGCTGCTCGACGAAGCGACCGCCGCGGCCGAAGCGATGACGCTGCTGCAACGCGTCGGCAAACCGAAGTCGAACGTGTTCTTCGTCGCCGACGACGTATTGCCCCAAACCATCGAAGTCGTGAAGACGCGCGCGACGCCGGTCGGCATCGAAGTGAAGGTCGGCCCGGCTGCTGAAGCCGCCGATGCGAACGCATTCGGCGTGCTGCTGCAATATCCGGGCGTGAACGGCGACGTGCGCGACTACCGCGCGCTGACCGAAGCGATCCACGCGGCGGGCGGCCATGTGGTCGTCGCCGCCGACCTGCTCGCGTTGACGGTTCTGACGCCGCCGGGCGAATGGGGCGCGGACGTCGCGGTCGGCAATACCCAGCGTTTCGGCGTGCCGGTCGGCTTCGGCGGCCCGCATGCCGCGTACCTCGCGGTGCGCGACGAATTCAAGCGGCAGATGCCGGGACGTCTGGTCGGCGTGACCGTCGACGCGCAAGGCAACCCCGCGCTGCGTCTCGCGCTGCAAACGCGCGAGCAGCACATCCGCCGCGAGAAGGCGACCTCGAACGTGTGTACCGCACAGGCGCTGCTCGCGATCATGGCGAGCATGTACGCGGTCTATCACGGCCCGCGCGGCCTGAAGACGATCGCGCTGCGCGTGAACCGCATCGCCACGCTGCTCGCCGAAGGCGCGAAGCAGCTCGGCTACAAGCTCGTCAACGAAACCTTCTTCGACACGCTCACGTTCGACACCGGCGCACGCACTCAAGCGCTGCACGACGCGGCCACGGCCAGGCGCATCAACCTGCGCCGCGTGAGCGCGACGCAAGTCGGTCTGTCGATCGACGAAACCACCACGCGCCACGATCTGGCCGACCTGCTCGCGGTGTTCGCGCAAGCGGCCTTCGCGAGCGACGTGCCGCAAGTCGACGCGCTCGACGCCGCGCTGAGCGCATCGAACACCGCGTCGGTGCCGGCCGCGCTCGAACGTACGAGCGCGTACCTCACGCATCATGTGTTCAACCGTCATCATTCGGAAACGGAAATGCTGCGCTATCTGCGCAGCCTGTCGGACAAGGACCTCGCGCTCGATCGCTCGATGATCCCGCTCGGCTCGTGCACGATGAAGCTGAACGCGACCTCGGAAATGCTGCCGGTCACGTGGCCCGAGTTCGGCCAGATCCATCCGTTCGCACCGGCCGAACAGACCGTCGGCTACCGCGAGATGATCGATCAGCTCGAAGAGATGCTGGTCGCCGCAACCGGCTATGCGGCCGTGTCGCTGCAACCGAACGCGGGCTCGCAGGGCGAGTACGCGGGTCTCTTGATCATCCACGCATATCACGCGTCGCGCGGCGAAGCGCATCGCAACGTCTGTCTGATTCCCGCTTCGGCGCACGGCACGAACCCGGCGTCGGCGCAGATGGCCGGCATGCAGGTCGTGGTCGTCGCATGCGACGCGCAGGGCAACGTCGATATCGAGGATCTGAAGAAGAAGGCCGCGCAGCACGCCGATAAGCTCGCTGCGATCATGATCACGTACCCGTCGACGCACGGCGTGTTCGAGCAGAACGTCCGCGAAATCTGCGAGATCGTGCATGCGCACGGCGGCCAGGTGTACGTGGACGGCGCGAACATGAACGCGATGGTCGGCCTGTGCGCGCCGGGCCAGTTCGGCGGCGACGTCTCGCACCTGAACCTGCACAAGACCTTCTGCATTCCGCACGGCGGCGGCGGACCGGGCGTCGGTCCGGTCGCGGTCGGCGCGCACCTCGCGCAGTTCCTGCCGAACCAGACTTCGTCGGGCTATCAGCGCGCGGAGACCGGCATCGGCGCGGTGTCGGGCGCGCCATACGGCTCGGCGTCCATCCTGCCGATCTCGTGGATGTACATCGCGATGATGGGCGCGAAGAATCTGACCGCCGCGACCGAAACCGCGATCCTCAACGCGAACTACGTCGCTAACAAGCTCGCGCCGCACTATCCGGTGCTGTACTCGGGCCCCGGCGGTCTCGTCGCGCACGAGTGCATTCTCGATCTCCGTCCGATCAAGGACACGAGCGGCATCACCGTCGACGACGTCGCCAAGCGCCTCGCCGACTACGGCTTTCACGCGCCGACGATGAGCTTCCCGGTGCCGGGCACGCTGATGGTAGAGCCGACCGAATCGGAGTCGAAAGAAGAGCTCGATCGCTTCATCGAGGCGATGATCGCGATCCGCGAGGAAATCCGCGCGGTCGAGGAAGGCCGCTCGGACCGCGAGGACAATCCGCTGAAGCACGCGCCGCACACCGCGGCGGTCGTGATCGCCGACGACTGGAAGCATGCGTATGCGCGCGAGACCGCTGCGTATCCGCTGAAGACGCTGATCGCGAACAAGTACTGGCCGCCGGTCGGTCGTGCGGACAACGTGTACGGCGATCGCAACCTGTTCTGCTCGTGCGTGCCGATCGCGGACTACGAGTAAGAGCGAGTCAAGGGACGTCACGCGCGGCGCTGCGAAGGTCCGTCAGCGTCCGCGCGCGATCCTGTTGTTGAAAGCCGCAACCGGCTAACATCACACACCGAATCAGCCTAACGAGGAGTTTCGCATGGCGCGAAAGGTGCGATTGATGCAAAGCCGGGACGAGGCGGCGGGTCTCCGTCCGTGGCGACCCGCTTACGCTGTGCTGCTGGCCGCTGCGGCCGTGCTGCTGCCGCTGCGCGAGGCGCAGGCCGCGATGAATTTCTGCGCGGCGCCGGCGCTGCAAACGAGCGAGCGCACCAATGCCGATCCCGGCGTCAAGGCGCTCGTCGCCAACGTGCAGGCGCATCTGAACGAGCAGCCCCATGCGCTCGCGAAACTGCACACCGAAGGCACGCTGCCGCACGAGGGCATCTACGATCAGAGCGTGGAAGCGCAGAAGGATCTCGACCTGCTGCGCGATGCCGCGCTCGCGTGGCGCGCGACCAGCGACGACCGCTTCCTGAAGCTCGTCGATCGTCTGCTGTATGCATGGGTCACGACCTATCAGCCGAGCTTCGATCCGATCGACGAAACGGGTTTCGAAGGGCTGATCCTCGCCTACGACATGACAGCGAGCGCGCTGCCCGTCAAAACGCGCAATGCGGCGATGGCGTTTCTGACGAAGTTCGCCAACGGCTATATCGCACAGATCGACGCGCAGCCGCGGCCGCTCACCGGCACGTTCCGTAACAATTGGCAAAGCCACCGTATCAAGCTGATCGCGATGGCCGCGTTCACGCTCGACAATCGCAAGATGATCAACGCCGCGCAACGGCTGTTCGTCGAGCATATCGGCGACAACATCGCGCCGGACGGCTCGACGATCGACTTCGGCGAGCGCGATGCGCTGCACTACGTCACCTACGATCTGCAACCGCTGGTGACGGCCGCGCTCGCCGCGCGCCGCCACAACCGCAACTGGCTGCAGGAGAAGGGCGCGAACGGCGCGACGCTGCTCGTCGCGCTGAACTGGCTCGTGCCGTTTGCGATGGGCACCCAGACGCATGAGGAATTCGTGCATTCGAACGTCGCGTTCGATGCAAAACGTCGCGAGGCCGGCTTGCCCGGCTATTCGGGTCGGTGGGATCCGAAGAACGCGGCGGAACTGTTTCACCTGGCGGCGCGTCTCGATGGACGCTTTACGCCAGTCGCGCTGCAGCTCGCACCGACGCCGCCCGCGTGGCTCGCCGTGTGCTTGCCGCTGGCGGCGCGCTAAACTCTTATCTATAGGCAGGGAGCAGTACATGGCAGTCAGCGTTTTCGATCTCTTCAAAATCGGCATTGGTCCGTCGAGCTCGCATACGGTCGGGCCTATGCGCGCGGCGCTGATGTTCGTCCAGGGACTCGAGCGCGACGGGCTGCTCGATGCCACCGCAGCGGTGAAAGCGGAGCTGTACGGCTCGCTCGGCGCGACCGGCAAGGGGCACGGCACCGATCGCGGCGTGATGCTAGGCCTGATGGGCGATGCGCCCGACACCGTGAATCCCGACACGATCGCGCAACGGCTGGAAGCGGTGCGCACGTCGCGCAAACTCGCGCTGCTCGGCACGCACGAGGTGCCTTTCGTGCAGAAGGAGCAGATCGCGTTTTATCGCCAGGCGTTGCCCGAGCATCCGAACGGCCTGAAGCTGTTCGCGTTCGATGCGCAAGGCGCGACGCTGCGCGAGTCGACCTATCTGTCGGTCGGCGGCGGCTTCGTCGTGACGGCTGGCGCACCGAACACGAAGGTGTTGAGCGCCGTCGATCAGCTTCCGCACTCGTTTCGCACCGCCAACGAGTTGCTCGCGCTATGCGCGTCGAGCGGCAAGAGCATCGCGCAGCTGATGTGGGAAAACGAACGTGTCTGGCATAGCGAGGAAGAAACGCGCGCGGGTCTGCTGAAGATCTGGGACGTGATGCAATCATGCGTCGCGCGCGGATGCGGCATCAACAATCCCGACGCCGATGGTCACTTGCCCGGCCCCTTCCAGGTGAAGCGGCGCGCGCCGCAGCTGTATCGTGCGTTGACGGGCAACCCTGAGCGCGCGTTGCAGGACCCGCTGTCGATGGTCGACTGGATCAACCTGTACGCGATCGCAGTCAACGAAGAGAACGCCGCGGGCGGGCGCGTCGTCACGGCGCCGACCAACGGCGCGGCCGGCATCATTCCGGCGGTGCTGCATTACTACACGCGCTTCATGCCGGGTGCGAACGAGCAGGGCGTGATCGACTTCCTGATGACGGCCGCCGCGATCGGCATCCTGTACAAGCTGAACGCGTCGATCTCCGGCGCGGAGGTGGGCTGCCAGGGCGAAGTCGGCGTCGCCTGCTCGATGGCCGCGGGGGCGCTGGCCGCCGTGATGGGCGGCACGCCGAAGCAGGTCGAGAACGCCGCGGAAATCGGCATGGAGCACAACCTCGGGCTCACCTGCGATCCGGTTGGCGGCATGGTGCAGATTCCGTGCATCGAGCGCAATGCGATGGCATCGGTGAAGGCGGTCAATGCCGCGCGCATGGCGCTGCGCGGCGACGGCAGCCACTATGTGTCGCTCGATTCGGTGATCAAGACGATGCGTGAAACCGGCGCGGACATGAAGACCAAGTACAAGGAAACGTCGCGCGGCGGCCTCGCGGTGAATATCGTCGAGTGTTGAGTCGGTGAGCGCGGCATTCAATTGCAAGCAATCGCAGCGGAAAAGCGCGGGCTCTGTGGCCCGCGTTTTTCATTTGGGCGACCGCGTTGCGCCCACGCCGATCGAACAGTTGCGCTGCGCCATGACAGCGCCCACGTGCTCGGCGTAAGCTGTCGAAGCACCCATCGGCCGCTGTTGCAGGTTCCGCCGATGCGGCTCCATCACAACGCACTCACGCACTGCCAGGAGGCTTCTTCGCAATGTCGCTGCCGAATGCTCCCGCTGCCCACTCCGCTTCCCATACCGCACGCACGACCGGCGCGCGCCTCGTCGTCGATGCGTTGCTCACGCACGGCGTCGAACGTGTGTTCTGCGTTCCAGGTGAAAGCTTTCTCGCCGTGCTCGATTCGCTGCACGACGAAACCGAGCGCATCCAGACGATCGTCTGTCGTCACGAAGCCGCGGCCGCGAACATGGCCGAAGCGGTCGGCAAGCTGACCGGCCGCCCGGGTGTCGCGCTGGTCACGCGCGGACCGGGCGCGACGCATGCGTCGATCGGCGTGCACACCGCGTTTCAGGACTCCACGCCGATGATTCTGCTGATCGGCCAGTGCGCGCGCGAACATCTCGATCGCGAGGCGTTCCAGGAGATCGACTACCGGCGCATGTTCGGTCAGATGGCGAAGTGGGTCGCGCAGATCGACGACCCTAAGCGCATCCCCGAATATCTGAGCCATGCGTTTCATACGGCCACCTCGGGACGGCCGGGGCCGGTCGTGCTGGCGCTGCCCGAAGACGTCTTGAGCGATGCCTGCGACGCGGTGCCTGGCGCGCCCGCTTATCACCGCGTGGCCGCATCGCCTTCAGCAGCGCAGATCGCGCGACTAAGCGAGTTGCTCGAAGGCGCGCAACGGCCGATGGTAATCGCCGGCGGCAGCGGCTGGACAGCGGCCGCATGCGCGGACCTGCGGCGCTTCATCGAAAACTGGCAGTTGCCGATCGGCCTCGCGTTCCGCTTCCAGGACACGTTCGACAACGAGCATCCGAACTATGCGGGCGACGTCGGTCTCGGCGTCAATCCCGCGCTCGCTCAGCGCATTCGCGACGCGGACCTGCTGCTCACGCTCGGTCCGCGCCTCGGCGAAGCGACGACCAACGGCTACACGCTGCTCGATATCCCGAAGACGAAACAGACGCTGGTGCACGTGCATCAGGGCGCGGAAGAACTGGGGCGTGTCTATGCGGCCGATCTGCCGATCGTCTCCGGCATGCCTGAACTCACGGCGATGCTGGCGGAACTGAAGCCGTCGACGTCCGGCAAGCTCGCCTGGGCGGGTGCCGCTGAAGAAGCGCATCGCGCGTATCTGGAATGGCGCAAGCCGCGTCCGACTCCCGGCGACGTGCAGATGGGGGAAGTGATCGAGCAATTGCGCGCGCACTTGCCCGAGGACGCGATCGTCACAAACGGCGCGGGCAATTACGCGACGTGGCTGCATCGACATTTCTCATATCGACACTTCCGTTCGCAGCTCGCACCGACGAGCGGCGCGATGGGCTACGGCGTGCCGGCAGCGCTCGCGGCAAAGTCGCTGTATCCGCAACGCGCGGTGGTCGCGCTCGCCGGCGATGGCTGCTTCATGATGGCCGCGCAGGAACTGGCAACAGCGATGCAGTATGACCTGCGCGTGCTGTTCATTGTCGTCAACAACAGCCATTTCGGCACGATCCGCATGCATCAGGAGCGGCACTATCCGGATCGCGTGCATGGCACCGGTCTCACGAATCCGGACTTCGCGGCATTTGCGCGGTCGTTCGGTGCGCATGGCGAGACCGTTGAACGGACCGCGGATTTTCTGCCGGCGTTGCAGCGCGCGATCGAATCGCAGCTGCCGGCCGTGATCGAGATTCGCATGCCGCAGGAAGCGAGCACGCCCGCGGCGACGCTCGAGATGATTCGAGAGCAGGGGAGGAGCTTGCGGGGGGAGTGAAAATCGCCACCTGAACTGACTGCGCGGCTTCGAATGCGCCGTCAATCAAAAAACCCCGCCGAAGCGGGGTTTTTTATGGTCAACCGGGTTCAGCAAATAAACTTACTTGCCGCCCACGCTTTGCAGCGTCGTCCACTTGCCATCCACGACCTTGTACAGCGTGATACCGCCGTTCTTCAGATCGCCGCGCTCGTCGTACGCGAGGTTGGCCGTCGTGACAGCCGGCTTCGAGGTCTTCGCGAGCACCGGCAGGTACTTGGCCGGATCGGTCGAGTTCGCGCTCTTCATCGCGTTGAACATCGCCATCGCGCCATCGAACGCGTACGGCGAGTACGTTTGCACGTCTTCGTTGAAGCGCGCCTTGTACTTCTCGACGTACGCCTTGCCGCCCGGCATTTCATCGAGCGGCAGACCGGCGAGCGATGCCACCGTGCCGTTCGCCGCGTCGCCGGCGAGCTTGATGAAGGTCGGCGTGTGGACCATTTCGCCGCCCATCAGCGGCGCCTTCACGCCGAGCTGCTTCATCTGCTTGACCATCGGTGCCGCTTGCGAATCCGCGCCGCCGTAGTAGATCAGATCGGGGTTCGACGACTTCAGCTTGGTCAGGATCGACTTGAAGTCGACGGCCTTGTCGTTCGTGTATTCACGATCGACGATCGTCGCGCCGGCCGCCTTCGCTGCCTTCTCGAACTGATCCGCGAGGCCCTGGCCGTAAGCGGTGCGATCGTCGACGATCGCGATCTTCTTCATGCCGAGGTTCTTCACCGCGAACGTGCCAGCGACCGAGCCTTGCTGCGTGTCCGACGTCATCATGCGGAAGGTGGTCTTGAAGCCCTGCTGCGTGTATTCCGGTGCGGTCGCCATCGCGATCTGCGGAATGCCCGCGTTCGCGTAGATGCGCGAGGCCGGAATCGTCGTGCCCGAGTTGAAGTGGCCGAGCATGCCCTTGATGCCGTCATCCACGAGCTTCTGCGCGACCGTCGTGCCGGTGCGCGGGTCGGCCTGGTCGTCGGCCGAGTCGAGCACGATGCGAACCGGCTTGCCGCCGATCACCGGCTTCGTCGCGTTGAACTCTTCGACCGCGAGCGTGATGCCGTTCTGGAAGTCCTTGCCGTAGTGCGCCTGTGCGCCCGTCATCGGACCAGCGAAGCCGATCTTCACGTCTTCCGTCGATTGAGCGTTGGCCGTCCCCGCCAGCGACATAGCGGCAACCAGAGCTGCGCCTGCCAGCTGTTTCATTTTGTGTTGCATAGCTTCTCCTTGATACCAGGTGTGGATGAAGCGGTGTCGGGGTCGCCGTGCCCGCTTCCTTTCTATTGAAGAAATCGCCGAGGTTCGCTCAACCGATCGTCATCAAATTCGCATTACCGCCTGCCGCCGCGGTATTCACGCTGACCGAGCGCTCGGTCAGCAGACGCTCGAGCGCGTAATCCTCTTCGCCGCTCGCAAGCGCCCGGGCCGCGACGCCCTGCACCGACACGATCGGCCCCGCGCGCTTCGCGACCTCTTTCACGAGCGTGAGCAGCTCGTCGCTGTCGCCTTCGAACAGCACGGCGTCGAACGGTGCGTCGGCGCTCTTCTTTACGCTCGCATGCGCCTTCAGCGACGCCGGCAATTGCGAGACCAATTGTTCACCGGCCGCGCCTTCGAACAACGCACGATTTCCGGTAGCCAGCGCCGCCGCGAACTGCACGCGTGCGCCGCTCGCCGTCGATGCGATGCACAGCACCGTGCCGCGCGGGCCGAGCGTGTATGTATTGCGCTCGCCCGTCGGCCCCGACAGTACCGCGGTTGCGCCCGCCGGCACATGCGACAGATAGCCGTCACAACGCGCGGCAAGCTGCGGCTCGCGCTCGGCGATCAGCCAGTCGCGCAACGCGGTCAGCGCAGCCGCCGGAGTGTCGCCCTTTTCTGCTGCCTGCGCCGCCTGCGGCACTTCGACCACCAGCGCCTGCGCGAGCGACTTCGGCAAACCAGCCGGACGGGTCGCGAGCAGACGCTGCAGATACAGCGCGCCGCCGGCCTTCGGCCCCGTACCCGACAGTCCTTCGCCGCCGAACGGCTGCACCCCGACCACCGCGCCGATCACGTTTCGGTTCACGTAGATGTTGCCCACGTGTGCGCGGCTGATCACGTGCGCGATCGTTTCGTCGATGCGCGTGTGAATGCCGAGCGTCAAACCGTAACCCGTCGCGCGAATCTGTTCGAGCAGCTTGTCGAGCTGGCTGCGGTGATAGCGCACCACGTGCAGCACCGGGCCGAACACTTCGCGCTTCAGCTCGTCGATGCTGTCGAGCTCGATCAGCGTCGGCGGCACGAACGTACCCTGCGTCGCGCCTTCCGGCAGCTGCAGTTGCTCGACCTTGCGGCCCTTGTCGCGCATCGTCGCGATGTGGGCGTCGATGCCGCGCTTGGCGTCGAGGTCGATCACCGGGCCGACGTCGGTCGACAGCCGGTCCGGATTGCCGAGCGCGAGCTCGCGCATCGCGCCCGTCAGCATTTCGAGCGTGCGGTCTGCAACATCGTCCTGCAGACATAGAACGCGCAACGCCGAACACCGTTGACCAGCCGAGTCGAATGACGATTGCAGCACGTCGGCGACGACCTGCTCGGCGAGCGCCGACGAGTCGACGATCATCGCGTTCTGGCCGCCGGTTTCGGCGATCAACGGGATCGGTTTGCCATCCGGATCGAGCCGGCCGGACAGCGTCTTGTTGATCAGACGCGCGACTTCGGTCGAACCGGTGAACATCACGGCCCGCGTGCGCGGATCGGCGACCAGCGCGGCGCCGACCGTCTCGCCATTACCCGGCAACAGTTGCACCGCGCCCGCCGGCACGCCCGCTTCGCGCAGAATCCGCACAGCTTGAGCTGCGATCAGCGGCGTCTGCTCGGCCGGCTTCGCGAGCACCGTGTTGCCGGCTGCGAGCGCGGCGGCCACCTGGCCCATGAAAATCGCCAGCGGGAAATTCCACGGGCTGATACAGACCACCGGACCGAGAGGCCGATGCGTGTCGTTCGAGAACTCGTCGCGGATCTGCGTCGAGTAATAGCGCAGGAAGTCGATCGCCTCGCGGATTTCCGCGACCGCATTGGCGAGCGACTTGCCCGCTTCGCGCACCACGAGTCCCATCAGCGTGTGCATCTGCGCTTCGAGCAGATCGGCGGCACGCGCGAGGCAATCGGCGCGCGCCTCGACCGGCGTCGCCTGCCAGATCGGTGCGGCGGCCACCGCGTGGCCGAGCGCGGCGCTCACGTGCTCCGGCGTCGCTTCGACGACCGTGCCGACGAGATCACGATGGTCGGCCGGGTTGCGCACGTCACGTCCGGCGCCGGCGGCGATCTCGTTGTCTTCGAGCATCGGCGCGGCGCGCCACGGATGATGCGCGCTCGCGAGCAGCGCCGATGACAGCGACGCGAGCCGATGCTCGTTCGATAGATCCAGACCCATCGAATTGAGCCGCTCGGCGCCGTACAGATTGCGCGGCAGCGGAATGCGCGCGTGCGGCGCGCCGAGCGGCGCGATCTTCGACGCTTCCTCGACCGGATCGGCGACCAGGTCCTTGATCGCGACGGATTCGTCGGCGATGCGATTCACGAACGACGTGTTCGCGCCGTTTTCGAGCAGCCGGCGCACGAGGTACGCGAGCAGCGTCTCATGCGTGCCGACCGGCGCGTACACGCGGCACGGGCGGTTCAGTTTGTCGCGGCCGGTGACTTCTTCGTACAGCGGCTCGCCCATACCGTGCAGGCACTGGAACTCATACTGGCCGGGGTAGTAGTTGTTGCCGGCGAGGTGATAGATCGCCGACAGCGTGTGCGCGTTGTGCGTCGCGAACTGCGGATACACGGCATCGGGCGCGCCGAGCAGTTTTTTCGCGCAGGCGAGGTACGACACGTCGGTATACACCTTGCGCGTGTAGACCGGATAGCCTTCGAGGCCATCGACCTGCGCGCGCTTGATTTCCGTATCCCAGTACGCGCCCTTCACGAGCCGCACCATGATGCGGTGACGGCTGCGACGTGCCAGATCGACGATGTAGTCGATCACGAACGGGCAGCGCTTCTGATACGCCTGCACGACGAAGCCGATGCCGTTCCAGCCTTGCAGCTCCGGATCGAAGCACAGCGCTTCGAGCAGATCCAGCGACAGTTCGAGGCGGTCGGCTTCTTCGGCGTCGATATTGAGGCCGATGTCGTAGCGGCGCGCAAGGATTGCGAGCGAACGCACGCGCGGCAGCAGCTCGCTCATCGTGCGTTCCTGCTGCGCGCGCGAGTAGCGCGGATGCAGCGCCGACAGCTTGATCGAAATGCCCGGGCCTTCGTAGATGCCGCGGCCGCCCGCGGCCTTGCCGATCGCGTGGATCGCCTGTTCGTACGAGGCGTAGTAGCGCTGCGCGTCGGCCTCGGTGGTGGCCGCTTCGCCGAGCATGTCGTACGAATAGCGGAAACCGCGCGCCTCGTACTTGCGGCTGTTCGCGAGCGCTTCGGAAATGTTCTCGCCGGTGACGAACTGCTCGCCCATCAGGCGCATCGCCATGTCGACGCCCTTGCGGATCAGCGGCTCGCCACCCTTGCCGATCAGCCGCGTAAGCGCCGACGACAGGCTCGTCTCGCTATTGGTCGTCACCAGCTTGCCGGTGATCATCAGACCCCAGGTCGCCGCGTTGACGAACAGCGACGGCGCCTGGCCGACGTGAGATTTCCAGTCACCCTTGCTGATCTTGTCGCGGATCAGCGCGTCGCGGGTCGCGCGGTCGGGAATGCGCAGCAGCGCCTCGGCGAGGCACATCAGCGCGACGCCTTCCTGGCTCGACAGCGAAAATTCGTGAATCAGCCCTTCGACGCCCCCGCCCTTGCTCTTCGTGCGCAGCGTTTCGACGAGCTTGCCGGCCATCGCCTGCACGTCGCCCGCGAGGTTGGCCGGCAGACGCGCCTGGCCGAGCAGGAACGGCACGCATTCTGGTTCAGGGCGGCGATACGCGGCGGTGATCGCCGCGCGCAGCACCGACTGCGGCTGCACGTTCTGCGCGAAATCGAGGAACGGATGCGACGCGCCATCCTCCTCGTTCTCGACCGCCGCGCCGTCGGCGAGATCGGCCGTGCCGGTTGCGCCCGACAGTTCGGCCGGCAACTGGCCGTGCTCGATCTTTTCGAGGTAGGCGAAAATCGCCTGCTTGATCAACCAGTGCGGGGTGCGCTCGAGGCGGGTGGCGGCATCTTTGAGCCGGGAACGCAGGAGGTCGTCGACCTTGACGCCAAGGGTGGTGCTAGCCATGTTTCCTTCTTTGATACCGGGCGTGAGCCTGGCGAAAGACTAAAAGTTGGGCGAATCGTACGCCTACAAATAAAAAGGTGCAACCAATTCGACAGGTTGGTTGCACCATGCCGCGAGCCTTGTGGGACGGGGCATTCCGGGCGGTGAGCGAGAGTCGGACCGTGGTGTTTTCGATCGGTACTTTCCCTGGCGTGATTCTTTTTGAAATAAGCCTTATCAAACGACTTCGCGCGCCGATATACAGAAGCATGACGATGGACGGCCCGAAACGTCGGTTTCAGGGCACGCAGAAAAGATAAACGGGGTTCCCGAGGGTTGGTGTGATGGAAAAGTGGCTGGTAATACTGGGCATCTGGGTGATGTGCGCGGCCTGTGCGGTGTTTTTCATTCGAGGCGCGACCAGAAGCTCGAATCCGCGCGAAGACGAGCGCAAACAGGCAAGCGCGGCCTCGCGTGGATCGGCGGACGATACGCGAAACGCGCTGAACGACTGAGATCGGGGGCGCCCGCGCGACGGCTCATGACGCCGGACGCGCGCGGGTGTGCGAACTTGCAGTTGGATTGGTGCGCGGAGCTTGGCGCCTGAAGATCGCTTACGGGTCAGCGCGGCCCGAGCGACGGCGCAACGGGCTCGAACTGCGCACAGACATCGCCGGGGGAAACCAGCTGGTCGTGCAGACGACACAGCCTGCTATCGGCGACGCTCGCGCCGAACCCCGAACTAAACGCGACAAGCCCTGGAATACGCTGCTCGAGCGCGTCCCGTTCACTCACGCGATGCCGGCATCCGGCGCAGCACGGCGTGTTTGCCGCGCCACGATCCTTGGAAACCTTCACGGGCATTATCCGAGGCTGTTCCAGTACGACGCGAACACGTGCGCGGACAGCGCATAGCCGATCGCGATATTGACCACCACGCCCGCCGTGAACGCGAGGAACGGCTTCAGACCGGTCGCCGCAAGCGAGCGGAAGCGCGTCGTCAGACCGATGCTCAGGAAGCAGAAGGTGAACGCCCACGTGCGCAGCACCGTGATCGGCGCGACGAACTCCGGCGTGACGACCTTGCGGTAGTCGGCGAGCGAATAATGGCTCGCGATCCACGTGACCAACGCCGACGCGATCACGAAACCGATCACGAACTTCGGGAAACGCGCCCAGATCTCACCGGCATTCGCGCGCGCGGTGACGCCGCTGCCCTGCGCTTCCCAGCGCGTCGTCGCGACGATTGCGAGCACGAACGCCCAAATGCCGATCCAGATGTCGCGGCCGACCACCTTCATCAGCGTGAACGCCTGCAACGACGCTTCCGGCGCGCCGGCGATCGCGCCGCCTGCGTGCCGCGCGAAATCGCCGTAGGCCTGAGCGGCGGCGATGCCCGCGGCGTCGGCGAATTCGGAGGTGCCGATCCAGGCGCCGGCGACGGCCGTCGACAGGCCGAGCGAGCGCGACACGAACGGCAGCACGAAGATCATCACGACCGCCCACAGGACGACCAGCGTGATCGCGACCGACGCCTGCTCGCGCTTCGCCCGTACCGCGCCGGCAATCGCGATCGCCGCCGAGACGCCGCACACTGCGCCACCGACACCGAGCACGGCGGCAAAGCGCCGATCGAGCCCGAACGCGCGCGCAACGAAGAAGATCACGAAGAACGTCACCAACGACACGATGCTCGCCTGCACGACCGCGACCGGCCCGGCCCACACGAGCAACGTGAACGGCAGCGTCGCGCCGAGCAGCACGATACCGACCTTGATGTAAAACTCGACGCGCAACCCCGCCCCGAGCCACTGCGGCTGCGTGAACAGGTTCGATACGAGCAGCCCGAGCGCGAGCGCAACCAGCGGCGGCTCGAGGTTGTACTTCGACGCGTCGACCCACGCGCCGAGCGTCAGGATCAGCGCGGAAGCGACGAATACGACGACGAACGCCGCGAGAAACGCGCCGACGCGCTGCCTGAGCAGAGCGACGCTCGCTCCGAACAGCACCGCGAATGTCGCGAATAGCGCGAGGTAGTTGGGTAGATGTTTGCCGATGTCCTGCGCGGCCTGCGCGACGCTCGACCATTTGGCCGGCGCGACCGCGAGCCACTTGATGCTGCTGCCCGACGCGAACAGCGCCCACGCAATCACGATCACGAGCAGGCCGACGCCAGCGGCGAGCCAGTCTTCGGTCAGCGAAAAGCCGCTGCCTCGTGCGGTTTGCGCGTCTTGTGTACCTTGCCGATGACCCGGTGCGGCGCCCGCCGGTGCGGGATGATGGGTGTCGCTCATTGCAGATGCCCCGAGAAAGTTGAGTGGCATCGGCGCGAAATTATTGTCGTTTAGCCGCAAAATGCGCCGATTTGGCGAATATAGGCGAGCGCTATCGCAAAGCGAAACGATCATTCGCTCTATGGATATGACTCAAAGAAGTAAGGCCGGCGTCACCTGGGCCGTGGCGTCAGATGTCGAGCGGATCGACTTCGAGATTCCAGCGCAGCACGCCCTTGAGCGCGCGCAACAGCGGCTGCCATGCGCGCAACGTGGCCTGCAGCGCGGCGCGCGACGCGCTTTCGATCAGCAGCTGCGCGCGATGAACGTGCATCACCTTGACGATCGTGAGCGGCACCGCGTCGTATACGGTGACACGCTCGGCGGCCGGAATCTGCGCAAGCTCGGCGGCGGCCTGCTGCAGGAACGCGAGCGCCGCTTCGAGCGTGCGGCCTTCGGCCCGCAGCAGCGCCTGATAGACGAACGGCGGCAGGTGCGCGTCGCGTCGCTCCGCGAGCGTCGAGTTGGCGAAACCGACGTAGTCGTGACGGCCCAGCGCGTGATACAGCGCGTGACGCGGATAGCGCGTCTGCACCAGCACTTCGCCCGGCAGACCGGCGCGGCCCGCGCGGCCGCTCACCTGCATCAGCTGTGCGAACAGCCGCTCGCTCGCGCGGAAATCATGTGAAAACAGCGCGGTATCGGCATTCAGCACGCCTACCAGCGACACGCGCTGGAAATCGTGTCCTTTCGCGATCATCTGTGTACCGACCAGAATATCGACCTCGCCCGCGTGCACGTCGGAGAACAACGCCTGCGCGCTGCCTTTGCGGCGAGTGCTATCGGCATCGATACGCAGCACGCGGGCGCCCGGAACCGCGCTGGCGAGCGTTTCCTCGACGCGCTGCGTGCCGCGCCCGAGCGGTGCGATGTCGACGTTGCCGCACTCCGGGCACGAACGCGGGATACGAGACTCCCAGCCGCAGTGATGGCAGCGCAGCGCGCGCTCGGGCTTGTGCAGCACGACGTAGGCGCTGCAGCGCGGACAACCGGCCACCCAGCCGCACGCGTCGCAGGCGAGTTGCGGCGCGTAGCCACGTCGGTTCAGGAACACGAGGCTCTGCTCGCCGCGTTCGAGCCGCGCCTTCATCGCGGCGATCAACGGACCCGACAAGCCTTCGATCGACGCCCGCCCGCGGCGGCGCTCGCCTTCGAGATCGATCAGGCGTACGGCCGGCAGCGCGGCGTCGGCGACGGCCCGGCGCGACAGCGTGAGCCGCTTGTAGCGGCCCTGATCGGCCTGCCACCAGCTCTCGAGCGATGGCGTCGCCGAGCCGAGCACGACCGGCACACCGAGCTGTTTCGCCCGATAAATCGCGAGATCGCGCGCCGAATAGCGCAAGCCCTCCTGCTGCTTGTAGGCCGGATCGTGCTCTTCGTCGACGACGATGATCGCCAGCCGCGGCAGCGACGCGAGTACCGCGAGCCGTGTGCCGAGCACGATGCGCGCACGGCCGGTGTGGGCGGCGAACCAGTTGCGGGCGCGCTCGCCTTCGGCGAGGCCGCTGTGCAGCGTGACGATCGCGCTGGCGTCGAGCGCGGCGAAGCGGGCACGGAACGCCGCCTCGAACTGCGGCGTCAGGTTGATTTCCGGCACCAGCACGAGCGCTTGCGCATCCGGCCTGGCGGCCAGAATCGCGGCGAGTGCGCGCAGGTACACCTCGGTTTTGCCGCTGCCCGTCACGCCGTGCAGCAGGAACGGCGCGAAGCCGTCGGCGGCGCGGATAGCTTCGACAGCGCTCGCCTGCTCGTCGGTGAGGGTCGGCAGGACCGGCGCGGGCGCGTCCGGCAGCGAAGCGGCGGCGGGCACCGCGGCGGCGTCGATCACGTCGAGCGCCACCCAGCCAGCGGCCTGCCAAGTGTCGAGTGTCGCCAGCGCTTTCGGATGCAGCGCGCGGGCGTCGACGGCGAGCAGGAAGTCGGCTTGCGCGAGTGCTTGCGCGAGCGCTCGAAGCGCCGTCGCGCGGGCCGGCAACGCGTCAGGCAATGCCGTGCGACCCTCGGGCGTCAACCGATAGCGCTCTTCCGGCGCGAACAGCCGCGACCAGCGCGACGCGTCGCGCAGCGCCTGCGGCAGCGCGGGCAGCGCCACTTCGCCGAGACCGCGTTGATAGTAGTCCGCGGCGAACGCGGCGAGCGCGAGCCAATGCGCCGACACCGGCGGACACGACGCGCAGACCTTATCCACATCCCGCAGGCGTTCGGCGGGCACCTCGCTGTGAGGGGCCACCTCGCAGATCAGCCCCACCACGTGCCGTTTGCCGAACGGAACGCTGACGAGCGCGCCCACGACAGCCGCCTCGGATGTGCCGCAGCGGTAGTCGAACAAGGTCGGCAGCGGATGATCGAGCGCGACGCGGACGAACACTTCGTTCACTCGGCGAGGCGCTGAGGACGAGCCGGCACGAGGCCAAATCGCGGCGCGCGGTGGCTCGCGCGGGAGGCGATACCGTCGAAGTTAAAGTAAAACCTTAATTTCACCGCTAACTTTTGGATTCGGCTGAACAATTCCGCTCGGCGCATGGCCCTGTGGATAACTTTGTTGAGAACTTCGCTTCGGCGGGCCGCAAATGCCGTAGCGACGGCCTTGTGTGGGATTCCGCACATTTCATCGCGCTCGCCGCAAAGCCTTGCCCGACAAGGCTCAGATCAAATGCGCCGGCTATGTGCAAGGGTCCGGCCACGATTAAAGCCTCTACTGCGCCGCAGCGTGCGAAGTGTGCATAAGTCAGCTCTTGACTTTCGTAAGACCACCATCTGACGGCCTCTTCGAGGAACTACGGTCCTTAGGCCCAGAGCCCAATTCGCTGCAACGCAACACGAAACGGTAACGATTACAGTCTCAGGAGGGCGTATGTGCACCACTACGAATCGCGCGGCTGTGACGATGCACTTCGTCGACCAGCTCGGCAACATGCTCTGGCGGCGTGAACTGCGAAATACCATGACCCAGGTTGAAAACGTGGCCGGGATGATTGCCGAAGCTGTCGAGCACCGCGCGCGCTTCCATGCGGATAGCGGCGGGCGGTGCAAACAGCACCGACGGATCGATGTTGCCCTGAAGCGCCACCTTGCCACCGACACGCTCGCGCGCCTTACCGAGGTTCACGGTCCAGTCGAGGCCCACCGCGTCGACACCGCTCGCGGCGATATCGGCGAGCCACAGGCCACCGCCCTTCGTGAAGGCGATCACGGGCACTTTTTCGCCGTCGTGCTCGCGCTTCAGCTGACTGACCACCTGCTCGATGTAGCTCAGCGAAAAGCGCTGATAGATGCCATCCGCGAGCGCTCCGCCCCATGTGTCGAAAATCATCACTGCTTGCGCGCCGGCTTCGATTTGCGCGTTCAGATATGGCGCGACCGAGCGCGCGTTGATCTCGAGAATCCGCTGCAGCAAATCGGGACGCGCGTACAGCATCGATTTGATCGTGCGGAAGTCCGCCGAGCCCCCGCCTTCTACCATGTAGCACGCGAGCGTCCACGGACTGCCCGAGAAGCCGATCAAAGGCACCCGCTGGCGGCCTTGCGCGTCCTTTAGCGCCGAGCGGATTTCACGCACGGCGTCGGTCACGTAGCGCAGTGTCGCGTCGATGTCCGGCACCGCGAGGCGCGCGACGTCGTCTTCGGTGCGCACCGGACGGGCAAATTTTGGCCCCTCGCCGTTGACGAAATCGAGGCCGAGGCCCATCGCGTCGGGCACGGTCAGGATGTCGGAGAACAGGATCGCGGCGTCGAGCGGATACCGATCGAGCGGCTGCAGCGTGACTTCCGTCGCGAAAGCCGGATTCTTCGCGAGACCGAGGAAACTGCCCGCGCGGCCGCGCGTGGCGTTGTATTCCGGCAAATAGCGGCCAGCTTGCCGCATCAGCCAGATCGGCGTGTAGTCGGTGGGCTGGCGCAGCAGCGCGCGCAGGAAAGTGTCGTTCAGGAGTTGATGGGCCACGTTGCGTGCGACTGTAGAGCTGAGGGCAAAAGAGCATTTTACCGGAGGCGGCCGCGGTCATCGCGCATCGCGGGGTAATCGACGTTGCGACGGCGCGTCGTGGGAAGCGGGCGAAGTGCAGCTCGGGCGCACCTCCGCCAGTTGCCGGCCGGCACTGCGTGTACGGCTTCGGGTCGCTGTCTTCTGCTGCCCCGGCCACCCTGGCTGAACGGCCGATGTTCAAGCCCGCGCTGCCAAGCTACTATCCGACAGCTTACCGATGAATTACACACTACACACCACCAGGAGACTCGATGAAGAAGGCAGCACTCGCAATGCTCGGCGCGCTCGCCGCCGTCCTGATGCATGTCGGCGTGGCCAACGCCCAAAGCGCCGCGGCCGCGCCGTCAAGGCTCGACGACATCATCAACCGCGGCACGATACGCGCCTGCACTACCGGCGACTACAAGCCGTACTCGTTCGACAAAGGCGATGGCCAGTTCGAGGGCATCGATATCGACATGGCTGAGTCGCTCGCGAAGTCGCTCGGCGTGAAGGTCGAGTTCGTCAAGACGTCGTGGTCGAACCTGATGAACGACTTCGTCGCGAAGTGCGACATCGGCATCGGCGGTGTGTCGCCGACGCTCGAGCGCCAGAAGCATGCGTTCTTCACTCAGGCTTACATGATCGACGGCAAGACGCCGATCGTCCGTTGCGACGACGTCAACAAATATCAGACGGTCGCGCAGATCGATCAACCGTCCACGCGAGTGATCGTCAACCCGGGTGGCACCAACGAGAAGTTCGCGAAGCAATACTTCACGCACGCGAACGTGACCGTTTATCCGGACAACGTGACGATCTTCAAACAGATTCTCGCGGGCAAGGCGGACGTGATGGTGACGGATGCGTCGGAGACCTTGCTACAGCAGAAGCTCAATCCCGGCCTATGCTCGGTGCATCCGGACAAGCCGTTCCAGTACGGCGAGAAGGCATGGCTGCTGCCGCGCGGCGACGTCGCGTTCCAGCAATACGTCGATCAGTGGCTGCACCTCGCCCGAGCGACCGGCGAGTATCAGACTATTTCGGACAAATGGTTGAAGTAAGCCGATCGTGTCCGTGCCGGGCCGTCAGCTGCTAAATAATTGCGGCAAGGGCGGTTTGCGCAGGCCTGAAGGCGTCGCGTCGGCGAGGATGTAACGAAGGGCGACGTCTTCGAGCTGTAATAATTGCCGGATCAGCTCTATAGGGAAGACATGCGCCCCTTTTTAACCCACAACGCACGCGGCTTCGTGTCGCTGCATTGCAGCGCAGATTTTCGCCAGTTTGCGAGTATTTGAAGGCATAGCCGCAGTGCTTGTTCCGCAGGAACTTCGTCGCTCAAAAGCTGCAAATGCAACCATTTCACGCTGATGAATGACCGAATTTATACTGCGATGTGCGTCATGACTGGCATCACTCATGCATCTTGAATTGCGTCGGAGGCATCGGTAAAAACTACGTTTGACGCGCTTTTATTTTGGCAATAAATCCCGCAACGCCTTATCTGGCGGGCGTTACAACCTGAAACACTTTGTTACCGCCTTCGTAGGTTAATTCGCCCACAATGCCCTCAACGGTTTCAACACGGATGTGGCTGTGTGCGTGGTGTGAGCGGATACGATGCACTTGCCGGTCGGCGATTGCCGAAGCCCTGTGAAGGGGCATCCCTGCTGGGGCCGTGATCGACGCAGGGTCGTCGGCATAACCGTCCCATCATTGGTCTCCTCGCGCTAACCCCGTAGCGTGTGGTTTTTAGCGGGCTCCAGGCCCGCTTTTTTTTCGTCTGCTCAAACGTTTGCGCGCGACGAATGTCCGCCGCGCAACTTCAGTTCTACTCCTCACCCATTGCTCATGTTTGGCTGCGGAGCCTGCCGCGGCAGCGTCATGCCGTCTTGTCCTCTCTGAGTTTCAATTCGCTGATCATGCTTTCGCGCATCACGAATTTTTGTACCTTGCCGGTCACGGTCATAGGTAGTTCGTCGACGAAGCGGATATATCGCGGCACCTTGTAGTGCGCAATCTGTCCGTGGCAGAACTGCTGGATCTCTTCTGCCGTTGCCTGTTCACCCGTCCGCAGCACGATCCACGCGCATACTTCTTCGCCGTACCTGGTATCGGGCACGCCGAAGACCTGCACGCTCTGGATCTTCGGATGGCGGAACAGAAACTCCTCGATCTCGCGCGGATAGATGTTTTCGCCGCCGCGAATCAGCATGTCCTTCAGCCGGCCGACGATGTTGCAATAGCCTTCGGCGTCGAGCGTCGCCAGGTCGCCCGTATGCATCCAGCCGTCGACGATGCTTTCGTGCGTCTTCGCTTCATCGCCCCAGTAACCGAGCATCACCGAGTAGCCACGCGTGCATAGCTCGCCGGTTTCGCCAACCGGGACGATATTGCCCAGTGGATCGACGATTTTCACTTCGAGATGCGGCTGGATGCGCCCGACAGTCGTCGTCCGCTTATCGAGCGGATCGGTCGTCGAGCTTTGAAACGAGACCGGGCTGGTTTCCGTCATGCCGTAGGCGATCGTGATCTCGCTCAGGTGCATCTTCGAGACGACCTTCTTCATCGTCTCGATCGGGCACGGCGAGCCAGCCATGATGCCGGTGCGCAGCCGCGAGAAGTCGTAAGACGCGAAGGTCGGATGGTCGAGTTCGGCGATGAACATCGTCGGCACGCCGTGCAGCGCGGTGCATTTTTCCTCGGCTGTCGCGGCGAGCGTCGCGGCGGGATCGAAGCCCTCGCCCGGGAACACCATGTTCGCCCCGACCGACACGCATGCGAGCACCGCCAGCACCATCCCGAAGCAGTGGTACAGCGGCACTGGAATGCACAGGCCGTCCTGCTCACTGAGCCGCATCGCCATCGCGATATAGCGCGCGTTGTTCACGACGTTGTGATGCGTCAGCGTCGCGCCCTTTGGATTGCCCGTTGTGCCGCTGGTGAACTGGATGTTGATTGGTTCACGGCACGACAGCGTCGCGCCGATCGCATCGAGCCGGGTGGCGTCGAACGACGCGCGCCCACGCTCGATCACATCGGAAAAGCTCAGCATGCCTGGCGTCTCCGTGTCGCACATGCGGATCACGTAGCGCAGCTCCGGCAGCCGCGCGGCATGCAGTTCGCCCGGCGGCTGCGTCGCGAGTTCGGGCGCAAGCTCCTGCAGCATCTCGAGGTACATCGACGTCTTGAAGCGCTCCGCGGTGATGATCGCCTTGCAACCGACCTTGTTCAGCGCATATTCGAGCTCCGCGAGCCGGTAGGCCGGATTGATATTGACGAGGATCGCGCCGATACGCGCGGTCGCGAACTGCGTCAGCAGCCACTCGACGCGGTTCGGCGACCAGATGCCTACGCGGTCGCCCTTGGCGATGCCGAGTGCAAGCAGCCCGGACGCAAGCACGTCCACTTCTTGCGCGAATTCGCTCCACGTCCAGCGAATGCGCTGCTCGCGAAACACCACGGCCGGTCGTTCGGGAAAGCGCGCCGCGGTGTCGCGCAGAAACTCGCCGACGGTCGCTTCGCTCAACGGATTTTCAGTCGACCCGCGCACGTACGACAGTCCATCTGCGGGTTCGATGAGCGCACCTTCGCCCGAGCTATGCGTTGCCATGGTGTTGTCTCCGTGAGCGCGAGCGCGCTCGATTGAAATGAATTTGAAATCCATTGTGCACCGGCGCGTACCGGGCCGGCATCAAGTCTTACCCGCACCGCATCGCGCCGACCGACGCCTATGTCTCCACCCTCATGGATTTTGCCGTCCTTTACGTAAACGTCAACCAGATATCAAAAAAAAGCAGCCGCGTGGGCTGCTTTCTTCTGCTACGTGCTGCTTTAGTGCTGGCCGCGCAACTTGCGCAAACGCTGGATTGCCGCGAGTTGTGCGGTCGCGTACGCGAGCTCCGCTTGTGCGGTCGCGTACTCGAGGTTCGAACCCGTGTTCTGCAGCGCCTCTTCCGCACGCTTGCGTGCGTCTTCGGCCTTGGCTTCGTCGAGATCCTTGCCACGAATCGCGGTGTCGGCGAGAACCGTCACTGCGCCCGGCTGGACTTCGAGGATGCCGCCGGCGACGAACACAAACTCTTCTTCGCCGTTTTCAACTTCGATGCGCACCGCACCCGGACGGATCCGTGTGATGAGCGGCGTGTGGCCCGGCAGAATGCCGAGTTCACCCGCTTCGCCTGGCAGCGCGACGAACTTCGCCTGGCCCGAGAAGATTTCCTCTTCCGCGCTGACCACGTCTACTTTAATGGTTGCCATATGTGTCGACTCCTGTCGACGAGAGTTAGCACTTTAGTGCTGACCCCCGTCCCATGCAAGGCGGGTTGAGCGTAATAAGAGACGCTGGCTTTGCTCAACACTACCGTTTTGGCAGTCGTGATGCGCGAGGCCCGCGCCCGCTTCGTTACACCCGACCTTTACTGGATCTTCTTGGCCTTTTCGAAGGCTTCGTCGATCGTGCCGACCATGTAGAACGCTTGCTCCGGCAGGTGATCGCACTCGCCTTCGACGATCATCTTGAAGCCACGGATCGTTTCCTTCAGCGGCACGTACTTGCCCGGCGAACCCGTGAACACTTCAGCGACGTGGAACGGCTGCGACAGGAAACGCTGGATCTTACGAGCACGCGCGACAGCGAGCTTGTCTTCCGGCGCGAGTTCGTCCATGCCCAGAATCGCGATGATGTCGCGCAGTTCCTTGTAGCGCTGCAGCGTTTGCTGCACGCCGCGCGTGATCGAGTAGTGCTCTTCGCCGATCACGTGCGGGTCGATCTGACGCGAGGTCGAATCGAGCGGATCCACCGCGGGGTAGATACCAAGCGAAGCGATGTCACGCGACAGCACGACGGTTGCGTCCAGGTGGCCGAAGGTCGTAGCCGGCGACGGGTCGGTCAGGTCGTCCGCAGGGACGTACACGGCCTGCACCGACGTAATCGAACCAGTCTTGGTCGACGTAATCCGCTCTTGCAGCTTACCCATTTCTTCAGCCAGCGTCGGCTGATAGCCCACTGCCGACGGCATACGGCCGAGCAGTGCCGACACTTCGGTACCGGCCAGCGTGAAACGGTAGATGTTGTCGACGAAGAACAGCACGTCGAGGCCTTCGTCACGGAAGTGCTCGGCCATCGTCAGACCGGTCAGCGCAACGCGCAGACGGTTGCCCGGCGGCTCGTTCATCTGGCCGTACACCAGCGCGACCTTGTCGAGAACGTTCGAGTCCTTCATTTCATGATAGAAGTCGTTCCCTTCGCGGGTACGCTCGCCCACACCGGCGAACACGGAATAGCCGCCGTGTTCCTTCGCGATGTTGTTGATCAGTTCCATCATGTTCACGGTCTTGCCCACACCGGCGCCACCGAACAGACCCACCTTACCGCCCTTTGCGAACGGGCAGATCAGGTCGATAACCTTGATGCCGGTTTCGAGCAGCTCGGTCGACGGCGACAGTTGGTCGAACGCCGGAGCCTTCTGGTGGATCGCACGCGTGGTTTCGCTCGAGATCGGGCCAGCTTCGTCGATCGGACGGCCCAGCACGTCCATGATACGGCCGAGGGTCGGCTTGCCGACCGGCACGCTGATCGGGTTGCCCGTGTTTTTCACGATCGTGCCACGGCGCAGACCGTCCGAAGCACCCAGACAGATGGTACGGACCACGCCGTCGCCCAGCTGCTGCTGGACTTCGAGCGTCAGCTCCGAACCTTCGAGAATGAGCGCGTCGTAGATCTTCGGCATGGATTCACGCGGAAATTCCACGTCGATCACCGCGCCGATGCACTGTACGATCTTGCCTTCTACCAAAGCAGTGGTACTCATCGCTTTTCCTTTAGATACTCAATTCTTCACTCGCGCAAAGGCGCAGTTTCTCCGATGGGTGCGCCGCTCGGGCGCACACGCAACGACCTGTCTGACCGAGGTCAGACGGCCGCCGCTCCACCGACGATTTCCGACAGTTCTTTTGTGATCGCGGCCTGACGGCTCTTGTTGTACACGAGCTGCAGATCGCTGATGACCGTCTTCGCGTTGTCCGAAGCGGCTTTCATTGCGACCATGCGGGCCGACTGCTCCGATGCCATGTTTTCCGCGACGGCCTGATAGACCAGCGCTTCGACATAACGCACCAGCAGTTCGTCCACCACTGCTTGCGCATCCGGCTCGTAGATGTAGTCCCACTGCGTGCTCGGCGTCGTACCGTCTTCTTCCGTGCGCTCGAACTGGTCCGCCGACAACGGCAGCAGTTGCTCGATCACCGGCTCCTGCTTCATCGTGTTGACGAAGCGCGTGTACGCGAGGTACACCGCCGAAATCTTGCCTTCAGAGAACAGGTCGAGTTGCACCTTCACGGCGCCGATCAGCTTTTCCAGATGCGGCGTATCGCCCAGTTGCACGACGTTCGACACGACCTTCGCCTGCAGACGGTTCAGGAAGCCCAGACCCTTGCTGCCGATCGCGGTTGCATCGATCGTCTTGCCCTGACCTTCAAGTTCCTTGAACCTCTGCAGCGACGCGCGCAGCACGTTGGTGTTCATCCCGCCGCAAAGACCTTTATCAGTCGTGACGAGGATGATACCGGCCGCCTTCGCGCCTTCGTTCGACACCATGAACGGGTGACGATACTCCGGGTTCGCACGGCTCATGTGCGCGGCGATGTCGCGGACCTTGTCGGCATACGGGCGAGCAGCGCGCATGCGCTCTTGAGCGCGGCGCATCTTTGATGCGGCCACCATCTCCATCGCTTTCGTGATCTTGCGCGTGTTTTGTACGCTCTTGATCTTGCCGCGAATTTCCTTCATTCCAGCCATTGCTTGCTCCTTTGTCGGCCCGGGTTAGCGCTTCAGCGCTTACCCGGGTCCCATGCAAAGCGGCCGAAGCAGCGCGGGAGCATTCGCATGCGGCCCGCGCCGCTTCAAGGTCCGTTTATGCCTTGCGGATCACTCGCGGATCAATAAGCGCCGGACTTCTTGAAGTCTTTGACGGCCGCGTGCAGCAGGCCTTCGTCGTCCTTCGAGAGTTCCTTGGTATCTTCGATACGCTTGACCAGGTCAGCATGGCTCGACTTCAGGTGATCGCGCAGGCCCTTCTCGAACGGCAGGACTTGGGCAACTTCGAGGTCGTCGAGATAGCCGTTGTTCGCTGCGAACAGCGACACAGCCAGTTCCCACACCTGCAGCGGCTGATACTGCGGCTGCTTCAGCAGTTCCGTCACGCGGCGGCCGCGCTCGAGCTGCTTGCGGGTCGCTTCGTCGAGGTCCGATGCGAACTGCGCGAACGCAGCGAGTTCACGGTACTGCGCGAGGTCGGTACGGATACCGCCCGACAGCTTCTTCACGACCTTCGTCTGAGCCGCACCACCCACACGCGACACCGACACGCCAGCGTTAATTGCCGGGCGGATACCTGCGTTGAAGAGGTCGGTTTCAAGGAAGATCTGGCCGTCGGTAATCGAGATCACGTTCGTCGGAACGAATGCGGTCACGTCGCCTGCCTGCGTTTCGATGACCGGCAGTGCCGTCAGCGAACCGCTCTTGCCCTTCACTTCACCGTTGGTGAACTTCTCGACGTACTCTTCCGAGACGCGAGCAGCACGCTCGAGCAGACGCGAGTGCAGATAGAACACGTCACCCGGGTAAGCTTCACGGCCCGGCGGGCGGCGCAGCAGCAGGGAGATCTGACGGTATGCCCAAGCCTGCTTGGTCAAGTCGTCATAAACGATCAGCGCGTCCTGGCCGCGATCGCGGAAGTATTCGCCCATCGTGCAACCGGCGTACGGCGCGAGGTATTGCATCGCGGCCGAATCCGAAGCCGAAGCGGCCACGACGATCGTGTATTCCAGCGCGCCCGATTCTTCGAGCTTACGCACTACGTTCATGATCGACGAAGCCTTCTGGCCAATCGCGACGTAAATACAAACGAGGTTCTTGCCCTTCTGGTTGATGATCGCGTCCACGGCGACTGCGGTCTTGCCGCACTGGCGGTCGCCGATGATCAGCTCACGCTGGCCACGGCCAATCGGCACCATCGAGTCGATTGACTTCAGACCGGTTTGGACCGGTTCCGAAACCGACTTACGCCAGATCACGCCCGGTGCAATCTTTTCGATTGCGTCGGTCATCTTCGCATTGAGCGGGCCCTTGCCATCGATCGGGTTGCCGAGCGCGTCGACCACACGGCCGAGCAGTTCCGGACCAACCGGCACTTCGAGAATGCGGCCCGTCGTCTTGACGATGTCGCCTTCCGAAATGTGTTCGTATTCACCCAGAATCACGGCGCCGACCGAGTCACGCTCGAGGTTCAGCGCCAGACCGAAGGTGTTGCCCGGGAATTCGAGCATTTCGCCCTGCATCACTTCCGACAGACCGTGGATACGCACGATACCGTCGGTCACGGAGATCACGGTGCCCTGGTTGCGAACGTCTGCGCTCGCTTCAAGGCCCTGGATCCGGCTCTTGATCAGCTCGCTGATCTCAGAGGGATTGAGTTGCATTATTCGCTCCTGATAGTCAATTCTGTTGCGTGCCAGCCGCTAAAGCGCGAAGCGCTTCAGGCCGTCAGGGCCGTTTGCATCCTGGCGAGCCGCGCGCGGACCGAGGTATCGAGCACTTCGTCGCCAACCGTCACGCGTACGCCGCCGATCAGCGACTGATCGATTTCGACCGTCGGCTTCAGCTTGCGCTTGAACTTGCGTTCGAGGCTTGCGACGAGTTCGTTCAACTGCGCACCTTCGAGCGGGAATGCGCTGACGACCAGCACATCTGCCGCGCCTTCGCGGGCGTTCTTCAACTCTTCGAACTGCGAGGCGATTTCAGGCAGCAGCTGCAGGCGATGGTTGTCCACCAGCATCTGCACCAGATTCTTCGCTTGCGCGTTGTCCTTGAGCGGCGACTTGACCGCAGCCAGCAGCAGATCGCTAACCTGGGCGCGGCTCACTTTCGGGCTCGAGGCGATCGACAGCACTTCGGGCAGACGCGCAACCTGTGCCAGCTCCTGCACGAGCGTGGACCAGGCGGCGATGTCACCAGCTTCGGCCACGCCAAACAGCGCTTCCGCGTACGGACGGGCGATGGTTGCAAGTTCGGCCATGATCAGAGCTCGGCTTTCAGTTGATTCAGCAGGTCAGCGTGAGCTGCCTGGTCGACTTCGCGCTTCAGGATCTGTTCAGCGCCCTTCACAGCGAGTGCAGCGACTTCGCCACGCAGCGCTTCGCGCGCCTTCACGACTTGCTGCTCCGCGTCGGCCTTCGCCTGCGCGATGATGCGGGCGGCTTCCGCCTGCGCCTGAGCCTTGATTTCGTCGGCGACTGCGACAGCGCGCTTTTCAGCGTCGGCGATGCGTTGCTGGCCATCGTTGCGAGCCTGAGCCAGTTCCTGGTCGACGCGCTTATGAGCGGCTTCGAGTTCCTGCTTGCCCTTTTCCGCGGCGGACAGACCGTCGGCGATCTTCTTCGCGCGCTCGTCGAGGGCGTTGATCAGCGGCGGCCACACGAATTTCATCGTGAACCACGCGAGGATCAGGAACACGACCATTTGCGCAAACAGGGTTGCGTTGAGATTCACGGTGTTTCCTTAAACGTTGCTTGTTCGGAAAGTGAAACGGCAAGGCGCTCATCGATTCTGCTCGATCAGCGCCCCAGTACCCGTTCCGCCCTGCGCCTTTACCTGTTATAGCTCAGGCGCAAACCTCCGAGGAACCTCAGCCTGCCAGCTTCGAGAGCAGCGGGTTCGCGAACGCAAACAGCATTGCCACACCAACGCCAATCAGGAACGCCGCATCGATCAGACCAGCCAGCAGGAACATCTTGGTTTGCAGCGGGTTCATCAGTTCCGGCTGACGGGCACATGCTTCGATGTACTTGCCGCCCATCAGACCGATACCGATACAGGCGCCGATAGCACCCAGGCCGATGATGATGCCGATACCGATGGCGGTCAGACCCTGGATGTTGGCGATGAAAGCTTGCATGATCACTCCTTTGTGAAAAGTCTTTTAGAACTGGTTGGAACTGGGATTTGAAAAACTACGATTCTTTGCCGACAACGCGGGTTAGTGCGCGTCGTGTGCCTGGCCGATGTACACCAGCGTCAGCATCATGAAAATGAACGCCTGCAGCAGAACGATCAGGATGTGGAAGATTGACCACACTGTGCCGGCGACCACGTGGCCGATGAAGCCAAGCACCGTCGTGTCCGCGCCGAAGCTCCAGATGCTGCCGAGCAGGGCAATCAGCAGGAACAACAGTTCGCCCGCGTACATGTTGCCGAATAGCCGCATGCCGAGCGAGACCGTCTTCGCGACGAACTCGATGATGTTCAGTGCCAGGTTCGGGATCCACAGCAGCGGATGCGCGCCGAACGGAGCGGACAGCAGTTCATGCACGAAGCCGCCAGCGCCCTTGATCTTGAAGTTGTAGTAAATCATCAGCACGAACACGCCGAGTGCGATGCCGATCGTGCCGTTCAGGTCGGCGGTGGGCACGAGGCGGTGGTGCGGAATGACTTCGGAGAGGCCCAGCCAGCCGATCAAGCGGCCCGGCAGGTCGACGGGGATAAAGTCGAGCGAGTTCATCAGCGCGACCCAGACGAACACCGTCAGCGCGAGCGGCGCGATGAAGGTGCGCGAGCCGTGAATCATGGCCTTCGATTGATCCTCGACCATTTCGACCAGCATTTCGATCGCGCATTGGAAGCGGCCCGGGACGCCGGACGTCGCCTTGCGGGCTGCCAGATGCAGCACGAGGATCGTGACGAGGCCGCACACGATCGACCAGAAAAGGGTGTCGAGATTCCACACATGGATGTCGAAAATCGACGTCTGGTGTGCGGTGGAAAAGTTCTGCAAGTGGTGCGCAATGTACTCGGACGGATCCATTGCGCGCGTGCCTTCGCTAGCTGCCATATCGTTAAAGCCACCCAAATTGTCGAAAATCGTTCTAGGCCGTTCCCACCGAAATACCGTATGCGGGAACGCGCCCGGTGCGGGCCCTGTCTCGTCCGCACACCCGTGCCGGCGCTCCGCGCCGGCCTTAAATTCTTTTTGCTGCTATTTTTTGTGCTGCTACCTTAGCGCCACGCCAAGGCGATCCAGTAAGTCTTCAGCGCGATGAGGTAGGTCACCAGCAGCGGAATCCAACGTACGTCGTGATACCAGAAGGCGATTGCGACAAACATCGCAATCGTTGTCCCCATCTTTAATGCTTCGCCGATCATCCAACTCATCACGGTCTCGGCGCCGCCCAGCTTTTCCAGTCGCGCCGCGAACAACGCACCCGGCACCCAGCAGATCGCCCCCCCCAGGAACGCTGACAGCGCAGCAGCGCCCGGCGGCTTGTAGAACAGCCACCACAACAGCGTTGCAACCAGGGACAAAACCATTTGCGCTGCGACGACCCTGAACGGCGTCACGCGCGATGGACGACCCACGCCGGGACCAAACAGCTTTTCCGCCTCGGCCCGCGTGAGCGGAACGATATTGTTATCTTCCTGCGCGTCATCCCACGCTTCGGCCGGATCGAACTGCCGACTGGCGGACGTCTCGGGTGCGGAGCGTTCAGCGCGGTGTCTGTCGTCACCATTTTCCGGCGACAGATTCGACGTTTTAACCGCCATCCCAATGTTCCGAAAGTCTCGTTCAGCCCGCGAGTTTACGCAGCGCTTACGGGGTTGCCGTGCAATTAAATCCGGGCGATTGTAAGCGATAGTTGCAGGCAATTCAAGACTTTAGGCCAACCTATAACGGCGTGAAACGTGCCTTCACGATGCGGTAAAACATATGCTAACGACGCGAATCACGTCGAATGTAAGGTGGACGGGGGGCGGCAAAATCCGTGGGGGTAGTCGCGTGGATCGAAGCTCTTTGGCAGGCCGTTTCGACGCTGCGACGGACGTCTCGAAAATGCAACAAACGCCGCTTTTTTAAGGGCTAAACGGGACGGATCTTCAATTAACCTGAGCCATAATCGCCGCGATTTTCATGATGATCGAGCCGCTTTGCGATAGCGGCTCGTAAGGATGATTACCGCGTCGATGTCGAAGGCTTGAAACTAGGATTCCTGATTATTTTTGCATCGTTTGTTTGGAATCCACGATAGTTGCTCGCACTGAGGTAAACCAACTCGCGGCAGTACTCATGCACAGGCCGCCAGCCGTTCACCCCCTTCCGTGCTAAGCGCCATTCTGCGCTCAGACGTTCGCGTTCCCGCGCAAGCGGACAAGAATGCCTTCCAACGCGTCGAGATCGCCAAAGTCCACCAGCACCTGGCCGCGACCGCGTCGACCGAGCTTGATTTTCACCGTCGCCGACAACAGGTCCGACAGTTCCTCTTCTAGCCGTCGCGTGTCGCGGCCGCCATCCGGGTTCGCGCGCGCCTTGACCGCCGGCGTCACTTTCGTGGTCATCGCGACCAGCTTTTCGGTCTCGCGCACAGACAGGCGCTTATTGACGACCTGGTTGGCCAGCGTGATCTGCGTCGCGGCATCGACCGCGAGTAGCGCGCGAGCGTGACCCATGTCGAGATCGCCGGCGAGCAACATCGTCTGTACCGGTGTCGCGAGATTCAGCAGCCGCAGGAGGTTCGACACCGCGCTGCGCGAACGGCCCACCGACTCTGCCGCCTGCTCATGCGTGAAATTGAATTCATCCAGCAGGCGCTGGATGCCCTGAGCCTCTTCGAGCGGATTCAGATCCTCGCGCTGGATGTTCTCAATCAGCGCCATCGCCGCGGCGGCCTGATCGGGCACGTCCTTCACGAGCACCGGCACCTCATCGAGGCCCGCCAGTCGCGCTGCGCGAAAACGCCGCTCGCCCGCGATGATCTCGTAGCGATCCGCCGCGATCGGACGCACGAGAATCGGCTGCATCAGCCCTTGCGCGCGGATGCTTGCCGCGAGTTCCTGCAGCGCACCTTCGTCCATGCGCGTACGCGGCTGGTATTTGCCAGCCTGCATCTTGCCGAGCGGCAGCACGTTCGGCGCACCGTCGATCACCGCTGCTTCGGTGATATCCGCGGTGCCGCCGAGCAATGCCTCCAGACCGCGGCCCAGTCCCTTCTTTCTTGCTACTGCGTTCATCGTGCTTCCTCGATCCGCTTAGGATGCCTGGGGCGCGTCATTCAGCGCGCGCACCCGCTCAATCATTTCGACGCCGAACTGCACGTACGCCTGCGCGCCTCGCGACGCCCTGTCGAACACAACACCGGGCAGCCCGTAGCTGGGTGCCTCGGCCAATCGCACGTTGCGTGGAATCACCGCGTCGAACACCTTGTCGCCGAAGTGCTCTTTCAATTGATCCGAGACTTGCTGTTGCAACGTGATGCGCGGATCGAACATCACGCGCAGCAGACCGATCACCTTGAGGTCGCGATTCAGGTTCGCGTGCACCTGCTTGATCGTATTGACGAGGTCGGACAACCCTTCGAGCGCGAAGTATTCGCACTGCATCGGAATGACGACGCCGTGCGCGGCGCATAGTCCGTTGAGCGTCAGCAGCGACAGAGCCGGCGGGCAATCGATCAGCACGAAATCGTACTCGCCCTCGACCGCAGCGAGCGCCGTCCTAAGTTGACGCTCGCGATTCTGCATGCTGACGAGCTCGACCTCGGCGCCCGCAAGCTCACGGTTCGCGGGCACCACGTCGTATCCGATCGCCTCGGGCCGCACGCGCGCATCGGCCACCGACACGCTGTCAACGAGCACCTCGTAGACCGTGTTCGTACATTCGGCTTTGTCGATACCGCTGCCCATCGTGGCGTTGCCTTGCGGGTCCAGATCGATGAGAAGGACTCGCTGTCCCTGCGCTGCCAGGCTCGCGGCCAGATTGACTGCGGTGGTCGTCTTGCCGACACCGCCCTTCTGGTTCGCAACGCAGAAGATTTTTGCCATCGTTGGTGTGTCCCTTTTGCTGCTTGGATGAAGTGAAAATCGTTGGGGGTGCCTAGAGGCCGCGTGGCCGTTAGCTTTCGCTGTCCACTCGCACCTCAATCAGGTGCCGTTCGGCGTCGAGCGACGGCACGTTCAGCCGGATGATCTGTTCCACGTGGGCACCCGCCGGTAGACGCGCGATTTCGGCATCCGGCCGCACACCCTTCATCGCCCAGATCGCGCCCTGCTCCGCGACCAGATGACGGGCCAGTGTAACGAAATCCGCGAGTTCTGCGAATGCGCGCGAGACGATTACGTCGAACTTTGCCGATACTTCGGCGCCAGGCTGCAGCGTCTCCACCCGGCCGGTCACGACCGACAGGTTCGCGAGACCCAGTTCGGCCTTCGCCTGCGATTGAAATGCCGTCTTCTTATGGACGATGTCGTTCGTCGTGACGGTCCACTCGGGCAGCACAATCGCGAGCACGATGCCCGGCATGCCACCGCCCGAGCCCACGTCGAGCACCGACGACGGTCCGCGCGGCGCCAAGTGCGGCACGATCGACAGCGAATCGAGGATGTGCTGAATCAGCATCTGCCGCGGATCGCGGATTGCCGTCAGGTTGTAGACGCTGTTCCACTTCGCGAGCAGCGCGACGTAATCGAGCAGCTTGCGCTGCTGCACGTCGCTGAGTTCCAGGCCAAGTTCACGGACGCCGTCCGCCAGCAATGATGCCAACGCCTGCTGGTCGCTTCCCCTTTGCACTGCCGTCATTGCACCACCGGCGAGCTGTCGGCGCCGGGCTCGGCAGGTTTCGACGGGCGACGCCCGAGGCCACGCTTCAGATGGACCATCAGCAGCGAGATCGCGGCAGGCGTGATGCCCGAAATACGCGACGCCTGGCCGATCGTTTCCGGCCGGAACTGCATCAGCTTCTGGCGGGCTTCGAACGACAGTCCACGCACCTCGGTGTAGTCCAGCCCTTCGGGCAGACGGGTATTCTCTTGCGCCTCGTTGCGTTCGATCTCACCGGCCTGGCGGTCGATATAGCCTTGATATTTGACGCCGATTTCGACCTGCTCCTTAATCTGCGCGAGCAGCACGGGGTCGTCCGCTAGCGCTTCAGGCGCGCCACAAGTGCCATCGCGCAGCGCGCAGACGCCGTCGTAGCTGACACCCGGACGACGCAGCAGGTCCGCGAGACTGTATTCGTGGTCGATCGGCTTGCCGAGCAATGCGGTGGCTTGTTCCGGGGATAAGGTCTTAGGATTGACCCACGTTGAACGCAAGCGCTGTGTTTCACGTGAAACAGCGTCACGCTTGCGACCGAAGGCGTCCCAGCGGACGTCATCGACCACACCGAGCTCGCGCCCGATCTCCGTCAACCGCATGTCGGCATTGTCCTCCCGCAAGCTCAGACGGTACTCCGCACGGCTCGTGAACATCCGGTACGGCTCGGACACCCCGCGCGTGACCAGATCGTCGACGAGGACGCCGAGATAAGCCTGGTCGCGCCGCGGGCACCATGCTTCCTTGCCTTGCACGAACAGGCCGGCGTTGATGCCGGCCAGAACGCCCTGCGCTGCCGCCTCTTCATAGCCAGTCGTACCGTTGATCTGGCCCGCGAAGAACAGCCCACCGATCACCTTGGTTTCCAGCGATGCCTTCAGCCCACGCGGATCGAAATAATCGTACTCGATCGCATAGCCGGGCCGCAGGATATGGGCATGCTCCAGACCGCGCATCGATCGCACCAGCTCGAGCTGCACGTCGAACGGCAGGCTCGTCGAGATACCGTTCGGATAGAACTCATTAGTGGTCAGACCTTCCGGCTCGAGATAGATCTGATGCGATTCCTTCGACGCAAACCGGTGAATCTTGTCCTCGATCGACGGGCAATAGCGTGGCCCCACCCCCTCGATCACGCCCGTGTACATCGGTGAACGGTCGAGACCGCCGCGAATGATGTCGTGTGTCCGTTGATTCGTATGCGTAACCCAGCACGGCACTTGGCGCGGGTGCTGCTCGACGCGCCCGAGGAACGAGAACACCGGCACCGGGTCCAGATCGCCCGGCTGCTCTTCGAGTTGCGAATAGTCGATCGTGCGACCGTCGATCCGCGGGGGTGTCCCTGTCTTCAGCCGGCCCTGCGGCAGCTTCAGCTCTTTCAGCCGCGCCGACAGCGAGACCGCGGCGGGGTCACCCGCGCGGCCGCCGGTGTAGTTGTTCAAGCCCACATGGATCTTGCCGTCGAGGAACGTGCCAGCCGTCAGCACCACCGCGCGAGACCGGAAACGAATACCCACTTGCGTGACGGCGCCTACCACGCGGTCGCCCTCGACCATTAGATCGTCGACGGCCTGCTGAAACAGCCATAGATTCGGCTGGTTCTCCAGACGATGGCGGATCGCCGCCTTGTACAGCACGCGGTCGGCCTGAGCGCGCGTCGCGCGGACCGCCGGTCCTTTCGACGAATTGAGGATGCGGAACTGGATGCCGCTTTCGTCGGTGGCAGCCGCCATGGCGCCGCCGAGCGCATCGACCTCCTTGACCAGATGGCCTTTGCCGATGCCGCCAATCGACGGATTGCAGCTCATCTGACCAAGGGTTTCGATGTTATGGGTCAAAAGCAGCGTTCTATTGCCCATGCGCGCCGACGCCAAAGCGGCTTCGGTGCCGGCATGACCGCCGCCGACGACGATTACGTCAAATTCTGTGGGAAAAAGCATCGCGGGATCTCACGCCAGATCGTCGCGTGAGCCTTCAAAGGAAAATGTATGGGCGAATTATAACGGGTTAAGTTTCGGCCCGAATTTCGTCGGAATGGTGAAACAATAAAAAAACGGTGTGTTTCACGTGAAACACACCGCCTTCAAACACAGCGATCGCCGAAAAAAGTGCCCGTTTATGCGACCTTTTTAGCCAGGCCGAGATAGGTTTCGATCACCCGAGGATTCTGCGCGAGGTCGGTCGCTGGTCCCTCCAGCGCCAGCTCACCGGTTTCCAGCACATAGCCGTAGTCCGAGATTTGCAATGCGGCGCGCGCATTCTGCTCGATCAGTAGCGTCGCGACGCCCGTCTGCCGCAACGCGCTGATGATGTGGAAGATTTCCTTCACGATCAGCGGCGCGAGACCGAGGCTCGGCTCGTCCAGCATTAGCAGATCGGGCTTGCCCATCAGCGCGCGGCCGACCGCGAGCATCTGCCGTTCGCCGCCCGAAAGCGTGCCTGCCGCCTGCTTGCGCCGCTCCTTCAGCCGTGGGAACAGTTCGAACACCGGCTCCAGCTGATCGAGAAAGTTGCGCTCTCCTGCCCGCTTGCGTCGGTAAGCTCCAAGCAGCAGATTGTCCTCGACGGTCATCGAAGCGAAAAGCTCGCGCTTCTCCGGCACCAGACACATACCCAGCGCGACCCGCTTTTCCACCGGCATCGAGCTGACGTCCTCTCCCTGATACGAAACCGCGCCTTTCGCATGACCAGACGGCGGCAACGCGCCCATGATCGCATTCAGCAGGGTCGACTTCCCCGCGCCGTTCGGACCGATCACGGAGACGATCTGCCCCGCCCGCACCTTGATCGCCGAATTGTGCAGCGCCTCGACCTTGCCGTACCGGACCGACAGATGGTCCACCTCGAGAATCGGTCCGGCGGCCGCCACGCCGGTCGTTGTCATGTTGTCCATCATTCCACCCCACCCAGATACGCTTCGAGCACCGCCGGATCCTGCTGCACTTCCTGCGGCAGACCTTCAGCGATTCGCGTGCCGAACTCCATCACCACGAGCCGGTCCGTCAGATTCATCACAAAATCCATGTCGTGCTCGACGAGCAGCACACTCATCCCTTCCGCCTTTAGCTTGCGCAGCAGATCGGCGAGCTGCAGCTTTTCCTGATAGCGCAGACCAGCTGCCGGTTCGTCGAGCAATAGCAGAGTCGGATCGCAGCATAACGCGCGCGCAATTTCGAGAATCCGCTGTTGACCGAGCGCCAGGCTGCCCGCTTCGTCATACATATGCTGTTCGAGGCCGACGCGGCGAATCTGCCGAGCGGCTTCGGCCATCAGCCGCGCCTCTTCCGAGCTGTTCAGCCGCACGACACTGCGCCACACACCTGCATGGCCTCGCAGATGCGCGCCGATCGCGACGTTCTCGAGCACGGTCATGCCCGGTAGCAGCTTTACGTGCTGGAAGGTCCGGCCGATGCCACGCTTGACGATTTCCCGTGAACTCAGGGCATCGATGCGCTCGCCGCGGAACGTGATCTCGCCGCTCGTCGCCTGCAGCACGCCGGTCACCAGATTAAACGTGGTCGACTTACCCGCGCCATTGGGTCCGATTAGCCCGATGATCTGCCCCGCTTTGACTTCGAAGCTGACATCGTTCACGGCGACGAGACCGCCGAACTGCTTGCGCGCCTTGTTCACCGTCAGCAGGTCTTCGCCGGCCTGCGGCTTGTTGCGCTGCGGCAGAGGGACCGCGTGGTCTGCGAGATGCGCCCGCGGGCCACGCGGAAAAAAGCGTGCGACGAACGGCCACACGCCCTGCCGCGCATACTGCAGCAGCAGCACCATGATGATGCCGAACACAATCACTTCGAAGTTGCCGTTCTCGCCGAGCAGTTTCGGCAGCAGCGTCTGTAGATAATCCTGCAGCACCGTGAGGATTGCCGCGCCAAGCACCGCACCCCAGACGTGCGAGACACCGCCCACCACTGCCATGAACAGAAACTCGATGCCGTGATTCAGCCCGAACGGCGTCGGATTCACCGCGCGCTGCAAGTGCGCGTACAGAAAGCCCGATACCGACGCAAGCACCGCCGCATAGACGAAGATCACGACGCGCATCCAGCCGGTATTGACACCCATTGCCTCGGCCATCAGACCACCGCCGCGCAGCGCGCGAATTGCGCGACCCGGACGACTATTAAGCAGATTCTGAACAGAAACGACCGAACCGAGCACGACCACCCAGATCAGGTAATAGATATGGCGGCCGGACTCGAGGTTGATCCCAAAAACATTCAGCACCGGGATGCCGTTGATGCCGTCGTACTTGCCGAGCATCTCCAGATTGCCGAACAGGTAGAACAGCGCGAGCCCCCACGCTATCGTGCCGAGCGGCAGGAAGTGGCCGGACAGGCGCATCGTCACGAGACCGAGCATCAGCGCGACCAGCGCAGTCACGATCACGCCCGCGATCAGTGCAAGCCACGGCGACACACCGAAGTTAGTCGTCAGGTACGCAGTTGCATAAGCGCCGATGCCCACGAACGCGGCCTGCCCGAAGCTCGTCATGCCGCCGATACCGGTCAGCAGCACGAGGCCGATCGCAACGATCGAATAGAGACCGATGTAGTTCAGCAGCGTGATCCAGTACTCCGGTACATGAATCGGTTGCGGCAGAACCGGCAAAGCGAACAGCACCACGAGGAACAACCAGAAGAACTTCTTTTGCATGGTCCGTTTCATCGTGTCACTCCTCTTGCTCTTCGGCATGCGGGCTCGCAAGACTGCGCCACAGCAGCACCGGGATGATTAGCGTGAACACGATCACTTCCTTATAAGCACTGGCCCAAAACGACGAATACGACTCCAGCAGACCGACGAGAATCGAGCCGGCCGCCGCGAGCGGATAGCTGACCAGACCGCCGATGATCGCGCCCACGAAGCCCTTCAAACCGATCAGGAAGCCCGAGTCGTAGTAGATCGTCGTGAGCGGCGCGACGAGGATGCCGCACAGTGCGCCGAGTCCTGCCGCCAGCGTGAACGCGAGGCGTCCCGCCTGCGTCGTGCCGATACCGACGAGCCGTGCGCCGAGCCGGTTCACCGACGTCGCGCGCAACGCCTTGCCCGAGATCGAGCGATCGAAATACAGATACAGCGCACCGATCAGCACGACCGCGGTGCCGATCACCCACAGGCTCTGCCCGGAGATCGACAACGTGCCCACGTTGAACGTCGCATCGGAAAACGCGTTGGTGCGCGAGCCTTCGGCGCCGAACATCACGAGGCCGAGACCGACCATCGCGAAATGCACGGCCACCGCGACGATCAACAGCAGCAGCGTGGCCGCCTCCGCGATCGGCTCATAGGCAAGGCGATAAACGAACGGACCCATCGGGATCACGATCAGCAGCGTCAGCGCGATCTGCACGATCATCGGCAGCGGCTGCAGGAAGATGCCGCGCGTGAGCGCGTAGACCGCGATCGGAAACAGCAGGTACTTCCCTGCCAGCACAGGCAGCGTGCGCGCCGCATGACGACGCCGCTCAGCATGCCGCAATACGGCCACCGTCTCGACGACGAAGCATGCTGCGCCCATCGCCATCAACAGCCAGCAGGTGGCAGGAAACTTCTGCGTTTGCAGTGCGGCGAGCGTCAACGCGCCGTACGAAACGAACTCCCCTTGCGGGATGAAGATCACCCGCGTGACGGAGAACACCAGCACCAGCGCAAGCGCGAGCAGCGCGTAGATCGCGCCGGTCGTGATGCCGTCTTGCGCGAGGATCGCCGCAATTGATAGATCCATACTTCCTCGTCCTGAAGCGTCGAAATCGAAAAACCGGGAAACAGTCGTTACGGCGCGGCGCGTAGCCGGCCATCCATCTGCAATGTCTGAAAAGACAACCGCCGCGCCGGGTCACGGCGCGGCGGTCGATACCATTGTCATCGAACACAATGGCAATGCGGCGTCATGCACCGCAGATTGCGCGAGAGGCGCGTACCGCTAGTTGTTTTTGTAAATCGTCTCAGTCGTTCTGCAGCTTCCACTTGCCGTCGACGATCTGCACGATCACGCGCGCGCGCTGGTCGAGGCCGTTGTGGTCGTTCGCGGTGGTGTTCATGATGCCGTGCGACACCGGCAGCTCCTTGATGTTTTCGAGCGCGTTGCGCAGCGCCACGCGGAACTCGGGCGTACCCGGCTGTGCGGTCTTCAGCGCGACCGGAATCGCGGCCTGCAACATCTGGCCGGCATCCCATGCGTGACCGCCGAAGGTCGCGACCGAACCCACGCCATAAGCCTTCTCATAGGCGTTCTTATAGGCTTCCGACGACTTCTTCACCGGGTTCGAATCCGGCAATTGATCGACGACCAGAATCGGACCAGCCGGCAGCAGTTCGCCTTCGCAATCCTTGCCGCATACACGCAGGAAGTCGTTGTTCGCGACACCGTGCGTCTGATAGATCTTGCCCTTGTAGCCACGCTCCTTCAGCGTCTTGGCAGGCAGCGCCGACGGCGTACCCGAGCCCGCGATCAGCACCGCGTCGGGATTCGCGCCCATCGTCTTCAGCACCTGGCCCGTCACCGAAGCGTCAGTGCGGTTAAAGCGCTCGTTCGACACGATCTTCAGGTTGTGCGCTTTCGCGACGGCCTCGAACGTCGAGTTCCAGCTGTCGCCATAGGCGTCCGAGAAACCGATGAAGCCGACCGTCTTCACGCCGTGGTGCTGCATGTAATCGGCGATTGCGTCGGCCATCAGGCTGTCGTTCTGAGGCGGCTTGAACGCCCATGCACGCTTCGCATCCATCGGCTGAATGATCGCTGCCGACGCCGCGAGCGAGATCACTGGCGTCTTGCCCTCAGCGGCCGGATCGAGCATCGCGAGCGAATTCGGCGTGACGGTCGAGCCGATGATCGCGTCGACGTGGTCTTCGTCGATCAGCTTGCGCGTGTTCTGCACGGCCTTGCTGGTGTCCGACCCGTCGTCGAGGATGATGTATTGCACGCTCTTGCCGCCGATCTCCTTCGGCAACAACGCGATCGTGTTCTTCTCAGGAATTCCGAGCGACGCGGCCGGCCCCGTCGTCGACAACGTGACGCCGATCTTCACCTGCGCGAATGCCGCCCCCGCGCCGCACATCAGCGCCATCGCGATGCCGGTGCGTACCCAATGCCTTGTCTTTTTCATTGCGAGTCTCCAAACGCCTTCAAAAGCGCCTATCTATAAGCCGGCTTGCTGGGCCGGGTGTCTGAATCTAGTGAGCGAGTTCAGGTGTGCCAAGCATGGTTTTCCCTGCTCGGCGCGCATACCTTCCCCGCTTTGTCGGGTACCGCTCCTCTCACGTCGCGCGAGTGCGCATTCGCGTCATACGCCGCGTTTCTTTGCCACGGCTCCATTCCAACCAGACTTTCATAAACCACTAATATGTTAGTAGCTTGCGTTCTGCATTATCGACGGTCAAGAGAGCGTGCGCTAAATGCGGGTTTGTCCTGAAGCACCGAAACCACACTTTTAAGCGCTGCAGACACCTGCCCCGGGTAATAAAAAAGACGCGTCAACTGCACGCGTCTTTTTCGATGAGGTCCCGTGGCGCAGAGCCTTCGCTCAGTCGCCGGCCAGCTTCCACTTGCCGTCGACGATCTGCACCATCACGCGCGCCCGCTGGTCGAGTCCGGCGTGGTCGTTCGCGCTCATGTTGAAGATGCCGTGTGACGCGGGTACATCTTTCGTGCCTTCGGCTGCGGCACGCAGCGCGTCGCGGAATGCCGGCGTACCCGGTTGTCCCTTCTTCAACGCGAGCGGAATCGCACGCTGCAGCAGCAGACCCGCGTCCCACGCATGACCACCGAACGTCGACACCGAACCCGCGCCGTACGCCGTTTCATACGCATGCTTGTACGCGAGCGCGCTTTTCTTCACCGGATTCGCCTCGGGCAATTGCTCGGCGACCAGCAGCGGGCCGGCGGGCAGCCACGTGCCTTCGCAATCCTTGCCGCACACGCGCAGGAAGTCGTTGTTCGCGACGCCGTGCGTCTGATAGTACTTGCCCTTGTAGCCGCGCTCCTTCAGCGTTTTCTGCGGCAGTGCGGCCGGCGTGCCCGCGCCGGCGATCAGCACCGCGTCCGGATTCTGCGACATCATCTTCAGCACCTGGCCCGTGACCGACGCGTCGTTGCGCGCGAAGCGCTCGTTCGCGACGATCCTGATCTTCGCGAGGTCAGCGGCTTTACTGAATTCCTTGAACCAGCTCTCGCCGTACGCGTCGGAAAAGCCGATGAACGCGACCGTTTTCACGCCGTGATTGGCCATGTGCTGCGCAATCGCCGTGGCCATCAGAATGTCGTTTTGCGGCGTCTTGAAGACCCATGCGCGTTTCGCGTCCATCGGTTCGACGATGCCCGCGGCCGCGGCCAGCGAGATCATCGGCGTGGAGGTTTCGGCGGCAATGTCGATCATGGCGAGCGAATTTGGCACGACGGTCGAGCCGATCAATGCATCGACGTGGTCTTCGCTCGTGAGCTTGCGGGCGTTCTTGACCGCCTGGGTGGAATCGGTTGCGTCGTCGAGGACGATGTAGTCGATCTTCTGGCCCGCTACTTCTTTCGGCAGCAGCGCAATGGTGTTTTTTTCCGGAATACCGAGCGATGCGGCCGGCCCTGTTGCCGACACGGTGACGCCGATTTTCACGTCCGCGAATGCATGGCCGCTCCATGCAGCCGAAGCCCCGGTGGCGACCAATGCCGCGCTGATCCAACGCAATGCCGACTTCATCCTGCTCCTCAATTAAATCCGTTATTCAATTGCAATTAAATCCACGGATTTAATTGCCAACCCAGTGGTCGGTGAATAGCGAGTTTAGCGGACGCAAGTGCCGTGCTGCAAGCGTTTCGAAGGCTTGTGATGTTTAGCTGCAGCGGCTGCCTAAGAATAAAAAATGGCGCGCGAAATAAGCGGGAGATCGCATCAAGTAATTCGAAAAACACAAATGAAAAAGCGCTGTTGGATATCAATCCAACAGCGCTTTCTTCAGGGCACTTAGTGCCTCAATTGTCTCCTCGTTCTCCACCTGCAAATTCGTGGTGCATCAGAACTGGATGAAGATTAAACGACGACCCCAGCAGTCACAACTAGCAATTACCCTAGTGGTGCACTGCGGCACCGGATTGGGGCGCGTTATGCCCATTTCATCACAAGGTTCGCCACAGGTTCGCCCACACCCCTGATCCGGCGGACCTTCAGCACAAGCCGCAATTAGATCGGAGATCGAAGCAATCGCGTATCGCACTGCATCAAGCACGTGCCCTCCCGAGCGGGACCAGGCAGCCACAATGTCAGGCCCGCAACGGTCGCACCCGCGCAACGATCTCACCGACGATGCCGCGCCGGAACGCCAGCACACACGCGATGAAAATCAGCCCCGTGACGATCGTCACCGATTCGCCGAGCGAGCGAAACCACTCGATGCCGGTCATCGACGCGAGCGCCGAGCCGATATCGCCGAGCCGGTCTTCGAGCGACACGATCAGCGCGGCGCCGAGCAGCGGCCCGAACAGCGTGCCCATGCCGCCCACCAGCGTCATCAGGATCACGAGGCCGGACATCGTCCAATAGGCATCGCTCAGCGTTTCGAAGCCTTGCACGAGCACCTTCAGCGAACCCGCGAGACCCGCGATACCGGCCGACAGAATGAAGGCGAGCAGCTTGAATCGGTCGGTGTCGTAGCCGAGCGACACCGCACGCGGCTCGTTTTCCTTGATCGCGACGAGCACCTGCCCGAACGGCGAATGCACGATCCGCACGATCAGCAGGAACGCCAGGACGATCACCGCGAGCACGACGAAATACAGCGCGACATCGGACGAAAGACTCAACAGGCCGAACAGGTTTCCGCGCGGCACGCCTTGCAGACCGTCTTCGCCGTGCGTGAATGGCGCTTGCAGGAACACGAAGTAGACCATCTGCGCGAGCGCGAGCGTCACCATCGCGAAGTAGATGCCTTGACGGCGAATCGCGAAGAAGCCAACGACGAGGCCAAGTAGCGTGGCCGCCGCGGTGCCGCTCAGCACGCCCACCTCAGGCGAAAAGCCGAGCGTCTGCATCGCATAGCCGGTCACATAACCGGCCGACGCGAGAAACATCGCATGGCCGAAGGACAGCAAGCCCGTGTAGCCGATCAGCAGATTGAAGGCGGCCGCGAACAGCGCGAAGCACAGCACCTTCATCACGAAGAGCGGATAGATGCCGAGCACCGGCACCGCGAGCAGCACGATCAGCAGCAGACCGTAGAGCACTTTTCTCTGCATCATTTTTCCCTGCCGAAAAGACCCGCCGGACGCACGAGCAACACGAGCGCCATGATCACGAAGACGACGGTCGCCGATGCCTCGGGGTAGTACACACGCGTCAGTCCTTCGACTACGCCGAGCATCAGGCCGGTCAGAATGGAGCCCATGATCGAACCCATGCCGCCGATCACGACCACCGCGAACACCGTGATGATCATCGGCTGGCCCATCAGCGGCGAGACCTGAATCACCGGCGCGGCGAGCACGCCGGCAAACGCCGCGAGCGCGACGCCGAAGCCGTAGGTCAGCGTGATCATCAGCGGCACGTTGACGCCGAATGCCTCGACGAGCTTGGGGTTTTCGGTGCCCGCTCGCAGATACGCGCCAAGCCGTGTCTTCTCGATCACGAACCATGTCACGAAGCACACGATCAACGACGCGACGACCACCCACCCGCGATAGTTCGGCAGATACATGAAGCCGAGATTGGTCGCACCCGACAGCGCCGACGGCACGTCGTACGGCTGGCCCGACGAGCCGTAGATCGAATGGAACACGCCTTCGATCACGAGCGTGATGCCGAACGTCAGCAACAGGCCATACAGATGATCGAGCTTGTAAAGCCAGCGCAGCATCGAGCGCTCGATCGCGACGCCGACGAGTCCGACTATCAGCGGCGCGAGCACGAGCATCACCCAGTACGGCAGATTGAAATACGACAGCCCCATCCACGCGAGCATCGCGCCGAGCATGAACAGTGCGCCATGCGCGAAGTTGATCACGTTGAGCAGGCCGAAAATCACAGCCAGCCCGAGGCTCAGAATCGCGTAGAACGAGCCGTTCACGAGTCCGAGCAGAAGCTGGCTCAGCATCGCCGGCAGCGGAACGCCAAAGATGTCCATTGAAGCCCTTAGCCCTTCAAGCCATCGTCAAGGTGAGATCGGTAACGCACGATCCGGCCGGCACGCGACGTGCGGCGACGCTGCCCATCGCGTGCGGCTCTGAAACGGTTACCCGCCAGCGCGTACCGCTGCAGCGCCGGCGGTTCTCTCAGGTCTGCGCGGTCCTGGACCGCATCCTGCCCTCCCGTGCTTACTTCCACAGCGCGCAGCGAGTCTGCGCCTTGGTCGTGAAGGCCTGATCGCCCGGAATCGTCGCCATGATCTTGTAGTAGTCCCACGGCTCCTTCGATTCGGCCGGCGTCTTCACCTGCATCAGGTACATGTCGTGGATCATGCTGCCGTCCTGACGGATGTAGCCCTTCGCGTAGAAGTCGTCGATCTTCGTCTTGCGCAACTGCGCCATCACCTTGTCCGGATCGGTCGAGCCCACCGCCTGCACCGCCTTCAGATAGTTCATCGCCGCCGAGTAGTCGGCAGCCTGCAGGCTCGACGGCGTCTTCTTCATCTTGTCGAAGTAGCGCTGCGACCACTTGCGCGTGTCGGCGTCCTTGTTCCAGTACCAGCTGTCGGTCAACACGAGACCCTGCGTCGTTTCGAGACCGAGGCTGTGCACGTCGTTGATGAACATCAGCAGCGCGGCGAGCTTCATCGTCTTCGTGATGCCGAATTCCTTCGCGGCCTTGATCGAGTTGATCGTGTCCCCGCCCGCATTCGCGAGGCCGAGGATCTGCGCCTTCGACGCCTGCGCCTGCAACAGGAACGACGAGAAGTCCGACGCCGACAGCGGATGACGCACCGAGCCGAGCACCTGACCGCCATTCGCCTTCACGACGTCCGAGGTCGCTTTTTCGAGCGCCTTCCCGAACGCGTAGTCGGCGGTCAGGAAGTACCACGTCTTGCCACCCTGCTTCGTAACCGCCGAGCCCGTGCCGTTTGCGAGCGCGGTGGTGTCGTATGCGTAGTGGATCGTGTACGGCGTGCATTGCTCGTTGGTCAGCGTATCGGCGCCCGCGCCGACGTTGATGTAGACCTTGTGCTTCTCGCCCGCGACGGTGTTCGTCGACAGAGCGGTCGCCGAGTTGGTGCCGCCGATCACCACGTCCACGCCATCGCGGTCGAACCATTCGCGAGCGCGCGACGCCGCGATGTCCGCCTTGTTCTGGTGATCCGCGTACAGCACCGTGATCGGCTTGCCGTTGACCTTGCCGCCGAAGTCGGCGACCGCCATCCGGATCGCTTCAAGACCGCCCTGCCCGTCGATATCCGCGTACAGTCCCGACAGATCCGTGATAAAGCCGATCTTCACGGCATCGTCGGCCGCTTGCGCGCTGCCCAGCGTCAGTGCGGCGCCGGCGGCGACCGCGAAGCAGAGTGAGGCAATTCGCGCGAGTGGGTTCTTTTTCATGCATGTCTCCTGGTTCTTCGCTTGTGGTTATCAGAGGCAGTCGGGCGCGTGCGTGTCCGTGTCTATACGCCCAGCAAATCGTGCAGCACCGGCATCTTGCCTTCGAGCTCGCTAGCCCCGAAATGCTCGACGATCATGCCGTGCTCCATCACATAGAAACGATCCGCGAGCGGCGCCGCGAAGCGGAAGTTCTGCTCGACCATCACGATCGTGTAGCCGCGCGCCTTCAACGTGATGATCATCCGTGCAAGCGCCTGCACGATCACGGGCGCGAGCCCCTCCGAGATTTCGTCGAGCAGCAGCAGATTCGCGCCGGTGCGCAGAATCCGCGCGACCGCGAGCATCTGCTGTTCGCCGCCCGAGAGCCGCGTGCCCTGGCTCATGCGCCGCTCGTGCAGATTCGGGAACATCGCATAGATTTCCTCGAGCGACATCATGTGCGCCTTGTCGCCGACGGGCGGCGGCAGCAGCAGATTTTCCTCGCACGACAGACTCGAAAAAATACCGCGCTCTTCGGGGCAATAGCCGATGCCGCAATGCGCGATGCGATGCGTGGGCAGGCCAATCGTTTCGCGTCCATCGATCCGGATCGAGCCGGTACGGCGGCCCGTGAGACCCATGATCGCGCGCAGCGTCGTGGTGCGGCCCGCGCCATTGCGCCCGAGCAGCGTCACGACCTCGCCACGGCCAACGGACAGATCGACGCCGTGCAGAATATGGGATTCCCCGTACCAGGCTTGCAGTCCCGCGATGTCCAGCGCGGGCGCGCCGCTTTTCGTTTCGTTCGCTTCGAGGCCTTCGCGCTCGACCGTCGTATTCATGCGTGGGCTCCGGCGAGCGCCGCGTCGGCGCTGCCCATGTAGGCTTGCATCACGAGCGGATTCTTCGACACTTCCGCGTAGCTGCCCTCGGCGAGCACTTCACCCCGTTGCAGCACGGTGATCGTGTCGGAGATACCGGCGATCACATTCATGTTGTGTTCGACCATCAGGATCGTGCGGCCCGCCGATACTTTCTTGATCAACGCAGTCACGCGGTCGACGTCCTCATGACCCATGCCTTGCGTCGGCTCGTCGAGCAGCATCAGTTCGGGCTCCATCGCGAGCGTGGTCGCGATTTCGAGCGCGCGCTTGCGGCCGTAGGCGAGCTCCACCGTCAACACATCGGCGAAATCGGTCAGGCCGACCTGAGTCAGCAGATCCATCGCGCGATCGTTCAGACGCCGCAACGTACGCTCGCTCTTCCAGAAGTGAAACGCGGTGCCGAGCGAGCGCTGCAACCCGATGCGCACATTCTGCAATGCCGTCAGATGCGGAAATACCGCGGAAATCTGGAACGACCGGATGATGCCGCGCCGCGCGATCTGCGCCGGACGTTCGCCGGTGATATCGACACCGTTGAAAACGATCTGGCCCGCGGTGGGTTCGAGAAATTTGGTGAGCAGATTGAAGCAGGTGGTCTTGCCCGCTCCATTGGGCCCGATCAGGGCATGGATCGAGCCACGGCGCACGCGCAGATTCACGCCGTTCACGGCGACAAAGCCTTTGAACTCGCGGGTGAGGCCGCGCGTTTCGAGAATCGTATCGCCGAGAATCATGTTCCCTTCCATACGGAGTAAAGGCGAAGCACTACGATCTTTCCGCGCGAAGTTCTGCGCGACTTGTTATGTTGGCGGCACCCCTTGCCGCTCGTTGGCGTGCTGCACCAATACGGACGGTGATCATGACGCGGCACGCAGCATGGCTGCCATTGTCGCCCCAATGATGCAGCGCATTCATTGGGATTTGCACTAAGTGAACGAGGCCCGCGCCGCGCGCTCGTGGCATGCGGTTAGCACGCTTCACGTACGCGGCGGAAAACATGACCGATCCGCTCAGTTTCCATCGCACGTTGCATGTCACACAGACGACATCGACGCAGCCACACCCATTTGCGCTGCGATGTTGCCGCTCACGCGCGCGCGACGATCCTCGCGGATCATGTCGCTCGCGCGTTCGGCGATCATCAGCGTCGGCGAATTGGTGTTGCCCGACGTGATGTTGGGCATGACCGATGCATCGACGACACGCAAGCCCTCGACTCCGATAACCCGTAGCCGGTTGTCGACGACCGCGGCGGGATCGTCGGTCGTGCCCATGCGGCAGGTGCCGACGGGATGGAAGATCGTCGTGCCGACCGCGCCCGCGGCCTGCTGCAATTCTTCTTCACTTTGATACTGCAGGCCCGGCAGAATCTCCCGCGGCAGATAGCGCGCGAGCGCGGGCGCCGCGACGATGCGGCGCGTCAGACGTAGCGCGTTTGCTGCGACGTGGCGGTCGTACCCGGTCGACAGATAATTGGGAGCGATCAATGGTGGTGCGGACGCATCGGCCGACGCAATATGAATGCTGCCACGCGACGTGGGGCGCAGCTGACACACCGACGCCGTGAACGCATTGAAGCGATGCAGCGGTTCGCCGAAGCGGTCGAGCGACAAAGGCTGCACGTGATACTCGAGATCGGGTCGGGTCAGCGAGCGATCGTCGGCATCGGACTTCGCGAACGCGCCGAGTTGCGACGGCGACATCGACATCGGTCCGCTCTGAAACAACGCGTACTGCATGCCGATCATCAGCTTGCCCCACCAGTGCGCGGACATCGTATTCAACGTGCGCACGCCCTCCACCTGAAACGCCATGCGCAGTTGCAGATGGTCCTGCAGATTCTCGCCGACGCCGCGCAGATCCTGAACGATCTCGATGCCGAGATTCTGCAGACGTGCACCATTGCCGACGCCGGACAATTCGAGCAGTTGCGGCGAGTTGACCGCGCCGGCGGAAAGGATCACTTCACAACGCGCTTTGGCGACATAGTCGACATCGGCGCCACGATATTCGACTCCGGTGCAGCGGCGGCCGTCGAACACGACACGCTGCGTGTGGGCACCGGTAATAACTGTGAGGTTCTCCCGCTTCAACGCGGGCCGCAAAAACGCCTTCGACGCATTCCAGCGAATGCCGCGCTTCTGGTTGACGTCGAAGTAGCCGACGCCGGTGTTGTCGCCACGATTGAAATCGTCGGTGGCGGGAATGCCGGTTTGCTGCGCGGCTTGCGCGAACTCTTCCAGAATCTTCCATTTGAGGCGCTGCTTCTCGACGCGCCAAGGTCCGCCCGCGCCGTGCGCTTCGTTGGCGCCGCCGTGGTGATCCTCGCTGCGCCTGAACACCGGCAGCACCGCGTTCCATGACCACGTGCTGTCGTTGGTCACACGCGCCCACTCGTCGTAGTCTTCACGCTGACCGCGCATATAGATCATGCCGTTGATCGACGAACTGCCGCCGAGCACACGCCCGCGTGGATACGACAGCGTGCGGCCGTTCAGACCCGGCTCTGCCTGAGTCTTGTACAGCCAGTCCGTGCGCGGATTGCCGATGCAATACAGATAGCCGACCGGCACATGAATCCAGTGATAGTCGTCTTTCCCGCCGGCTTCTAGCAGCAGCACGCGGATCTCGGGATCTTCGGTGAGCCGGTTCGCCAGCACGCAGCCCGCAGTGCCCGCGCCGACAATGATGTAGTCGAACTCGCCTTCGAGCCGCCGTGCGGCGCGAGGCGTACTGTCGGTATGACCCATCGTTCAGTCTCCTAAGCATTTTTGCAGCGCAGGCGTGGAAGCTCGATCGCTTCCACGCTGATGCCGCGACGCGCTTTTATTCGCTTTTACTCTTTTGCTCGCGCGTTCGCCGACTTGATGCGGCGCAAAGCCGCCAGCTTATTTGGCGACCGGCATCGTGAACTCTGCGCCCTTCGCAATGCTGTCGGGCCAGCGCTGCATGATGCTCTTGTAGCGCGTATAGAACCGCACGCCTTCCTCGCCGTACGCGTGATGATCGCCGAACAGCGACTTCTTCCAGCCGCCGAACGAATGCCAGGCCATCGGCACCGGAATCGGCACGTTGATGCCGACCATGCCGATCTCGATCTGCCGGGAAAACGTGCGCGCAATGCCGCCGTCCGACGTAAATAGCGACACGCCGTTCGCAAACTGATTCGCATTGATCAGCTCGACCGCCGAGGCAAAGTCGGGCACGCGCACGACGCACAGCACCGGTCCGAAGATTTCTTCGCGGTAGATCTTCATGTCGGGCGACACTTCGTCGAACAGCGTCCCGCCGAGGAAAAAGCCCTTCTCGTGCCCCACGACCTGATGAGCGCGTCCATCGACGACGAGCTTGGCGCCCGCGGCGACGCCGGCGTCGATATAGCCGACCACCTTGTCGCGGTGCGCGCCGGTGACGAGCGGCCCCATCTCGGCCGCCGCTTCCATGCCGTTGAGGATCTTCAGGCTCTTCACGCGCGGCGTCAGACGCTCGATCAGTTCATCGGCGATATGCCCCACCGCGACCGCCACCGAAATCGCCATGCAGCGCTCGCCGGCCGAACCGTAGGCGGCGCCGATCAGGGCGTCGACGGCCTGGTCGAGATCGGCGTCGGGCATCACGACGAGATGATTCTTGGCCCCGCCCAACGCCTGCACCCGCTTGCCGTGCTTCGTGCCTTCCGTGTAGATGTATTCGGCGATCGGCGTCGAGCCGACGAACGACAGCGCGCTCACTTCGGGATGTGCGAGCAGCGCATCCACCGCGACCTTGTCGCCGTGCACGACGTTGAACACGCCGTCCGGCAGGCCCGCTTCCTTCAGCAGTTCGGCGAGCCGGATCGATGCGGACGGATCGCGTTCGGACGGCTTCAACACGAAGGTGTTGCCGCACGCGAGCGCGACCGGGAACATCCAGCACGGCACCATCATCGGGAAATTGAACGGCGTGATGCCGGCGACCACGCCGAGCGGCTGCCGCAGATTCCAGTTGTCGATGCCGCCGCCGATCTGATCGGTGAAATCGGTCTTCAGCAGGTTCGGGATGCCGCACGCGAATTCGACGATTTCGATGCCGCGCATCACTTCGCCCTTGGCGTCGGAAAACACCTTGCCGTGCTCGCGCGTGATCAGCTCCGCGAGTTCGTCGTGATGGCGGTCAAGCAGTTCCTTGAACTTGAACAGCACCCGCGCGCGTTTGATCGGCGCGGTTTCGCTCCACGCGGGAAACGCGGCGTTGGCCGCGGCAACAGCAGCGTCCACCTCGGCGACGCTCGCGAGCGGCACGCGAGCGCTGACGCTGCCGAGCGCCGGATTGAAGACGTCGCCGAAGCGCCCGCTCGTGCCTTCGACGGTCTTGCCGTTGATGAAATGGCTCAGCGCGCGTGCGCTCGCCGCGCTGCGTGCGGCGTCGTGCTGCGCGGTTGCGTCGGAATATGTCTCGCTCATCTCGTTCCTCTTTTGCTGTGAAATCTCCCGCTTCGCGCTCGATACCGCGCGCCGAAGCATTGCTCAACGCTCAGCGTACGGCGTCTACGAGCGACAAATCCAATGAGTAATGCTCAACTGCGCTATAAGCCGCGCTAATATCAGGATATGGATCTGACTCTGCTTAGGGCTTTCGTCACCGTCGCACGCGAGGGCAACCTCACGCGCGCCGCGGTGCAGCTACATCTGACCCAACCCGCCGTCAGCCTGCAAATCAAGCACTTGCAGGAAACGCTCGGCGTGACGCTGTTCACGCGGACTTCGCACGGGCTCGCGCTGACGCGCGACGGCCAGGCGCTGCTGCCGCACGCCGAACGCGCGCTCGGCGCGGCAGCCGACGTACAGCGCGCCGCGCAGACGCTCCGCCAGGAAGTGCGCGGGCGCCTGCGCATCGGCACCATTCTCGACCCCGAGTTTTTGCGCCTGGGCGGCTTCCTGAAGCAACTCGTCGAGACCTGGCCGCAGATCGAAACCGCGCTGCGCCACGGCATGTCGGGCTGGGTACGCGAGCAGATTCGGGCGGGCGAGCTCGACGTCGGCTATTACATCGGCCTGCCCTCCGACGACGACACCCGCGACGGCGCCACGTTTCACGCGGTCACGCTCACGCATTTCCAGTATCGCGTGCTCGCGCCGGCGGGCTGGAAAGATCGCGTGAAGGGTGCGCGGGACTGGCGCTCGCTCGCGGCGCTGCCGTGGATCTGGACGCCGCCGGCGTCCGCGCACAACCGGCTGCTGTCGCGCTGTTTCGGCGAGGCGGGTGTGAAACCGGTCAAGGTGGCCGAGGTGGACCAGGAGCCGTCGATGCTCGATCTGGTCAAGTCGGGAGTCGGTCTCACTCTTGCGCGTGACGCGACCGCAATCGCCGAGGCGCATGCGCACGCGCTGACGATCGTCGATGGCATCACCGTGCCGACGCAGTTGAGCTTCATCACGCTCGACGAGCGCAAAGACGAGCCGGCGATCGCGGCGGCCTTGAAGCTGATCGATCAGCAGTGGGCGATCTGAGCGAGGACCGTCTGACGCGCTGCGATATGAGTCTCGCTAATGCCCGCACTCGTCCCACCTGCCGCCCGGGCTGAAAGCATTCCGTCACGAAGTTTTTGCTAGATTGTCGGTTTGCGCTCGCGCAGCGCCCTCGTAGCGCTTTCCGTTCCGCCCGACCTCGTCCTTCCAGGCGGCTTCTCCCCGGCACCACCAGCGGCCCCGGAAGCCGTCGATCACTCCGCCCATCCACAGGAGCCCACATGGCACGCAACATCGAAATCAAAGCCCGCGCCCAGCATTTCGACCAACTGCGCGAGCGCGCCGCGCAGCTCGCGACGGACGCGCCGCTGATCTTTCGCCAGCAGGACTTTTTCTACGACGTGCCGCGCGGCCGCCTGAAGCTGCGCCAGTTCGACGACGGCACGCCGGCCGAACTGATCTTCTACCAGCGCGACGACCGCGACGGCCCGAAGGCGTCGTACTACACGCGCAGTCCGGTCACGAATCCCGAAGCGATGCATGCGCTGCTCGCGACCGCGCTGACCACGCGCGGCATCGTCTCGAAAGAGCGGCACGTGTATCTGAGCGGGCGCACGCGGATTCATCTGGATCGCGTCGACGGTCTCGGCGATTTCGTCGAACTCGAAGTGGTGCTCGCGCAGGACGACGACGAAGAAGGCGGCCACGCCGAAGCGGAAGCGCTGTTCAAGAGCCTCGGCGTATCCGAAGCGGATCTGGTGCCGGTCGCGTATGTCGATCTGCTGAATGCGGACGACGAGCCGAAGCGAGCGGCATAAGGATCGCGTCACTGCAGGGGCCGCGGCGGCACGCGCGCGGCTCCCTCTGCCGGCTTGTCGACACCCGCCGGCAACCGGCCTAAAACCTTCAAACCGGCGCAGCCCCCGGCGCAAGATGCCCGAGCGGCAACGGCCCATTGCGCTTGAACGTGGTCAGCACGATATTCGAGCGCACGCTATCGACACCCGGCACGCGCATCAGCTTCTTCATCACGAAGGTCGACAGATAATTCAGATCCGGCGCGACGATGCGCAGCAGATAGTCGGCATCGCCGACGACCGCGTGACACTCCAGTACTTCGGGCAGCACGTCGATCTGCTGCTGAAACTGCTCGATGATCGAATCGCCGTGATGCTTCAGCTTAAGGCTCGTGAAAGCGGTGACGCCGAGGCCGAGCTTTTCCGGCCGCAACACGACCCGATAGCCATCCACAACGCCGACCTGTTCCAGCCGCTGCAGCCGTCGCCCAATCTGCGACGGCGACAGCGGCACCTGCTCGGCCAGCTGCTGATGCGTAGCGCGGCCAAAGCGCTGCAGCACGTCGAGCAGCGCGAGATCGAAGTGGTCGAGTTCAAGCATGTTGACATCCCGCATAAATTGGCCAGTTAATGCACGATTATCGCATAACTCTTGATTTTCACGCCTAACTTGCGCCCCTTCCGCATGTACTCCGCTCTACACTCGCATGTACCGATTTCCTGCGATTTCCCCGTTAAAGCTTTGCCATGTCCGCCGCCAGCACCGCCAAACTCAAAGAACAGTTCGACGCCGGTCTCGAGACCCGAGCCGACTTTACGATCGACCAGCCGCTCGAACGCTACGGCACGGTTGACCATGCGGTCTGGCAACAGCTGTACGCGCGCCAAACCGCCTTGCTGGAAGGCCGTGCGTGCGATGAATTCCTCGCGGGCGTCGAGCGTATCGGCCTGCCGTCCGAGCGCGTGCCGTCTTTCGACGACGTCAACGCGAAGCTGACGCCCTCAACCGGCTGGCGCATCGTCGCCGTGCCTGGCCTCGTGCCGGATCAGGTGTTCTTCGAGCATCTGGCGAATCGCCGCTTTCCGGTTACGTGGTGGATGCGCCGACCCGACCAGCTCGACTACCTGCAGGAGCCCGACTGCTTTCACGATCTGTTCGGCCATGTGCCGCTATTGATCAACCCGGTGTTTGCCGACTACATGCACGCGTACGGCCGCGCCGCGCTCGCCGCCAATGAAGCGCGCGCGCTGCCGCTGCTCGCGCGGCTCTATTGGTACACAGTGGAGTTCGGGCTGATCCGCGATGCCGCGAGTCCGAACGGCGTGAAGATCTACGGCGCCGGCATCGTCTCGAGCAAGGCCGAGACGGTATACAGCCAGCAAAGCGCTGCGCCGAACCGGCTCGGTTTCGCGCTGGAACGTGTGATGCGCACGCGTTACCGCATCGATACGTTCCAGCAAACCTACTTCGTCATCGATGACTTCGCGCAACTGTTCCGCGTCGCACAAACGGACTTCGCGCCGCTGCTGGCGAAGCTCGCCAATGCACCGGCCTACGCAGCGGGCGACGTGCTCGACGGCGACCGCGTGATCTCGCGCGGAACCCGAGAGGGATGGCAAACCAGCGGCGACGTTTAAACGCCAAGCCGCCTTAGACCCACCCGGCCCGGCGCACGGCGAGCGTTGCGCAATCGTGAAAAAATACCGGTTTCGCCCGCCTGCCGGCGAGCGTGTTCGACCAACGAGGTAACTCCATGATTCAGAAACTGACTTCCGACGAGCGCACCCAGCAACTGGCCAAACTGGATCGCTGGGAAAGCGTGGCGGAGCGTGACGCGATTCGCCGCAGCTTCGAATTCGCCGACTTCAACGAGGCGTTCGGCTTCATGACGCGCGTGGCGATCAAGGCGCAGGAAATGGATCATCATCCGGAGTGGTTCAACGTGTACAACAAGGTCGATATCACGCTGTCCACCCATGAAGCGAACGGCGTGACCGAACGCGACATCGCGCTTGCGACATTCATCGACAGTGTTACTACCTAATACAAATAATTACGGGCCCTTATGCGTGTTTATATACAACTTGCCGCGTAATCGGTCCACAATGAAAGGACAATGCAGGCAATACCCTGGGCAAACCTTCAGTTCTACAGGCTATCCTTAAGTTGAACGTAAGCTTCCCAGGCCTGCCTTGCAATCGGGTCAAAACGATCGAGTGATAGCGACTTCTGACGCTGTACAATCAGCAGCGCATACGGCTTGGATAGTGCGCTTGCCTCCTTGCACAGAACGTGTTCGTCGCCGCTCGAAGGTGAGCGGGCGCGCCAGAAGTTGATCGCGGCTTCCAGTTCGTGAATGCTGATCTCGGACATGACTTCGTGATGACTGGCACGGCGCTTCGAGTCGGCTCGACAGCTGCTTCGTGGGGCCTCTGCCGCCGCGTCGCACGCTGGCTGTGTTGCAGGCGCCCCGGCGAACCGCTTGCCAAAACGCCTAAACCCATTGTACTTGAGCGAAATCCATGCGACTCCTTCTGATCGAAGATGACCGCCCCATCGCACGCGGCATCCAAAGCAGTCTCGAACAAGCCGGCTTCACCGTCGACATGGTCCATGACGGCATCTTTGCCGAACAGGCCCTCACCCAAAACCGCCACGAACTCGTGATCCTCGATCTGGGTCTGCCGGGTATCGACGGCATGACGCTGCTGTCGCGTTTCCGCCAGAGCAACCGTCACACGCCGGTGATCATCCTGACCGCGCGCGACGAATTGAACGACCGCGTGCAAGGCCTGAACTCCGGCGCGGACGACTACATGCTGAAGCCGTTCGAGCCGGCCGAGCTGGAAGCGCGCATTCGCGCGGTGATGCGCCGCAGCGGTCCGCACGGTGACATGCCGCGTCCGGAAGTGTCACTGGGTGGCGTGCGGCTGTCGGGCGTCGACCGCCGCATCTTCAACGACGACAAACCGCTCGAACTGTCGCCGCGCGAATTCGCAGTGCTCGAAATGCTGCTGCTGCGTCACGGCCGCGTCGTCAGCAAGGCGCAATTGCAGGATCACCTGACGCACTTCGGCGGCGATCTCGGCGATACCGCGATCGAAGTCTACGTGCACCGTGTGCGCAAGAAGCTCGAGAACTGCCGTGTCGAAATCGTCACTGTGCGTGGCTTTGGCTATCTGTTGCAGGAAATCCGCCAGGCCGCATGATCGTCGTGAAGGCCGCGCATTGCGTCGCGGCCTGACGGCGCCGGACCGGCGCCGCGCATCGGCTGTGCCCGCTGCGCGTCGTGCCGGACACCGGACTGCCTCAAGGCGCTTCGCGCCGTTGCTACCGCAGTCACAACTTTCCCGCGCCTAAGATCATGCACCAGCCGGCCGCCAATAGTCTGCGCCGCACGCTGCTGCGGCGCCTCGCTGCTCCCCTGTCGCTGCTCGCGCTAATGAGCGGCCTGATTGCCTACTGGCTCGCCTGGCAGTACACGCAGCACGTGGTCGACCGTTCGCTCGCGGACCTCGCGACCGCTATTTCCAAACAGATCCAGATTTCCGGACCGGAAGCGCCGATCACGGTGCCGCCGCTCGCGCAAGCGATGTTCTCCGACCCGGTCGAACATCTGGTCTACCGGATCAGCACCGGCGACAGCGAAATCGCCGGCGACCATAATCTGCCGCTGCAAGGCACCAACGTGCGCCGCATGCATTACGCGTACGTATTCGAGACGCAGCACGAAGGCGTGACCGTGCGGGTCGCTCAGGTGCGCGTCGATCAGCCGGGCGGCAATCCGATCGTCGTCGAAGTCGGGCAGCCCGTGCATCACCGCTACCGCATCGCCGCGGAGTTCCTGATCGCGATCATGATGCCGTTGCTGCTGCTGCTGCTCGCCGGCTGGGTGATCGTGTGGCGCGTCGTCAATCAGCAGCTCAATCCGCTGACCGCGCTCGCCGATTCGCTGAACCGGCAAACGCACACGTCGCTCGAGCCGGTCGACGAAACCTATGTGCCGGTCGAGATCCGTCCGCTGACGGGCGCGCTGAACGCGCTGCTCGATCGTCTGAAAGCCGCCCTCGATGCGCAACGTAAATTCATCGCCGATGCCGCGCATCAGCTGCGCACGCCGCTCACCGCGGTGAAGCTGCATGCGGAGCAGGCGGTCGTCGCGCGCGATCCGCAGCAGACGCTCGCCGCCGTGCGCGAACTGCGCGCCGCGGCCGATCGGGCCGTGCGGTTGTCGAATCAATTGCTGTCGCTCGCGCGCGCCGAGCCGGGCGAACAGGCGGCCCGCTTCGTCAATGTCGATATGGCCGCGCTCGCCTTCGACACGGGCGCCGAATGGGTGCCGCGCGCGCTAGCGGTACACGTGGACCTCGGCTTCCAGCGCCTCGACGATCCGTCGAACGACGACCCGTTGATGGCGCGCGGCAACCCGGTACTGCTGCACGAAGTGATCGCGAATCTGCTCGATAACGCGCTGAAGTATGTGCCGCCTTCGCGGGCCGACGGCGGACGCATCACGGTGACGGTTTCGCAGACCCTGATCGACGATCTGCGCATGGCCGAGATCGTCGTCGAAGACAACGGGCCGGGCGTGCCGCGTTCGCAGCAGGCGGATCTGTTCAAGCGGTTCTTCCGCGGCGACGGGCAGACCGAGGCGGGCGTCGACAGCGGCGCGGGTCTCGGCCTTGCGATCGTCCACGACATCATGGTGCTGCATCACGGCAGCGTGCATTACGAGGACGCGCCGGAGGGTGGCGCACGCTTTATCGTGAGGATTCCGTTGCTGCCGCCCAGTGCGTCGGCAGACGCTGCCACCGCCAGCGATGCCAACGAGCGACGCGCCACGAAAAAACCGGCGCACTCGGCGCCGGTCGATTTGTAGAAGGTTTGCCGGGCTGCCCCGGGGGCATCCGCCTTGGCGCCTCGATCAGCGCAGACAGCTAACGCCGCCCGCCGGCCCGTGGCTCATTTCTTCTTCGATTTCTTCGCCGATTTGCTGGACTTCTGGTCCTTGTCGGCACCTTTACCCGACTTGCCGCCGCCCTTGCCCTTTTGCGGCGGCGCCAGCATCGTGCCGCGGCACTTGCGTGCGCCGCAACGGCATTCGTATTCCTTTTTCAGCTTCTTCGTCTGCCGCGCGTCGATCACGAGGCCGTAGTCGTAAAAGATTTCCTCGCCCTCCGCGATATCGCGCAGCGCATGCACGTACACGTGTCCGTCGATTTCCTCGGCCTCGCAGTTCGGCGCGCATGAATGATTGATCCAGCGCGCGCTATTGCCATTCACCTTGCCGTCGATAACCTTGCCGTTGTCCAGCGCGAAATAAAACGTGTGATTCGGTTCAGCCGGATTATGCGGATGACGGCGCAACGCTTCTTTCCAGGTAATCCGCTCGCCCTTGTATTCGATCAGTCGTTCGCCCGCCGCGATCGGTTCGAGAGCAAACACGCCTTTGCCGTGCACACCCGAACGGCGCACGGCGATCCTGCGTGAATTCATTGAATGAATCCTTGTGAAGAACTGGGGGATCAAGTCTGGCAATCGTCAGGCGCGTCTCGCGCGCGGCTTTTTCTGACGCGAATAGCAAACGCGGCGCCCTGCGAGCGCCGCGTCGACTTGCGACGCGCATCGCGCCACAACCGGCATCCTACACGCTGTCGACGGCTTCCTTCAACCGTCAGCCGATGCGTGTGTTCAACGTGCGACGAGCGTCACCGTTGACCGAACGTAATGTCGCCGAACAGCGCTTTCTGGTCGCGCGGTTGTGAACGCCAGTACTGCGGCGGCGCTTCGACGGTCGCGCCGAGGTTGGCGGCCGCATGCCACGGCCAGCGCGGGTTATAGAGCAGCGCACGAGCCAGCGCGATCAGGTCGGCATCGCCCGCTTCGATCAGCTGCTCGGCGTGCAGCGGATCGGTGATGAGCCCGACGCCGATCGTCGCCAGACCCGTTGCGTGCTTGACCGCCTTCGCGAATGGAATCTGATAGCCCGGCTCGAGCGGAATTTTCTGCAGCGGCGACACGCCGCCCGACGACACGTCGATCCAGTCGCAGCCGCGCCTTTCCAGCTCGTGTGCAAACGCAATCGTGTCTTCCAGCGTCCAGCCGCCCTCGACCCAGTCGGTCGCCGACACGCGCACGCCGACCGGTTTGTCGGCAGGGAATGCGGCCCGCACGATGTCGAAGATTTCGAGCGGGAAACGCATGCGATTTTCCAGCGAGCCGCCATAGTCGTCGGTGCGCTGATTCGCGATCGGTGACAGGAACTGATGCAGCAGATAGCCATGCGCGGCATGCACTTCGAGCGCATCGATGCCAAGACGCGCGGCGCGGCGCGCGGACGCGGCGAACGCCTCGCGAATCCGGTGCAGGCCGGCGACATCGAGCGCAAGCGGCGGCTCCTCGCCCGGCTTGTGCGGCAGCGCCGACGGCGCATGCGGCAGCCACCCGCCTTGCGACACCGGAATCAGCTGGCCGCCTTCCCACGGCACATGGCTCGATGCCTTGCGGCCCGCGTGCGCCAGTTGCATCGTCACGTTGATGTGCGAATGCTTGCGGATCGCGGCCAGCACCGGCACGAGCGCCTCTTCGGTCGAGTCGTCCCACAAACCGAGATCGCCGGGAGTGATGCGGCCATCCGGTTCGACGGCGGTCGCTTCGATGCACAGCATCCCCGCGCCGGACAGCGCGAGCCCGCCGAGGTGAATCATGTGCCATGCGGTCGCTTCGCCGCGCTCGGCGGAGTACTGGCACATCGGGGAGACGACGATACGGTTGGGAAGCGTCACGCTACGCAGCGTGAGCGGAGAAAAAAGCGCGCTCATGGATTACGTCCAGTGAAAGCCCGAGAGCGATCGAGCATAGCACCGCACGCGGTTTGCTGCAGAAAGGGGGCACTTCGCTGGCCACTTACGTCGCCATTCGGCCAGCCATTCAGACCTTCGTCTCGACCTGGTCGAGCCATTCGCCGAACATACGGCACCCGGCGGCTTCGAGCGCGGGACCGTATCGAGCGGTGTCGGCGCGCAACTGACGCGCGTCGATGCCGTGACCCGACAGTTCATTGGCATTGCCAATCAGCCAGGGTTCGAACCGATCGGTGCGGATCTCGGGATGACACTGCAAGCCCAGCACGTGATCGCCCCATGCGAAGGCCTGATTCTCGCAGGCCGGAGTCGATGCTAGACGGGTCGCGTTGGTGGGCAGATCGAAGGTGTCGCCGTGCCAATGCAGCATCGACGTATGAGCGCCATCGAGATGACGCAGTGGCGAGGCGCGGCCCGCATCGGTCAGCGTAAGCGGCGTCCAGCCGAGTTCGGCCTGAGCCACGGGGTAGACGCGCGCACCGAGCGCCCGGGCGATCAGTTGTGCGCCAAGGCAGATTCCAAGTGTCGGCAACCCGGCCGCGATGCGCTTTTCGATCAACGACAGCAGCGGCGCTAGCGTGGGGTACAGCGCATCGTCGGTGGCACTGATGGGGCCGCCCAGCACGACCATCAGCGACGCGGCAATCGGATTGGGCGCCTCGATACGGGCGACGCCCACGTCGAGATAGCGGACCGGACGCCCGCGCTCGCCGAGCACGAGCTCGAGACTGCCCAGATCCTCGAAGTGCACATGGCGGATGGCGAGTACTTCCCGATTCATCGGCCTGCCCTATCTTCAGGTTGACTAACGACTTGCCGCCAACGACTTTATCCTTGCACGGCACCAGCCGGCAAGCAGGCGGCGTATACCGCCCGCCGTAGCCGGCCAGGTCATGTTAGCGGATTGTTCCGGAAGACGCCGGTTATTGCGCGAAGATCTTCCAGGTCTTCTTCTGGGTGGCTACGTCCGCCGTTTCGTGCACGGAGCAGTCGAGACGCACATCGGTATCCGACATGTTCAGGTCGAGCAGCGCGCAATGATGCGGCGTCTTCTTCGGATTCTTGCTTGCCTGGAAATGCGTGCAGCTCAGGCACATGCGATGCGACGGAATCGTATTTTGCGCTTCGAGCTGATAGATGGTCTTGAGCAGCGTGCGATAGAACACGGACTGTTCGTCCTCGCGCAGCGTGCCGACCGCCTTGGACAGGAAGTCCGGCCATTGCGCGGCGCGTTTGGCAGCGGTGCGGCCACGCGAGGTCAGGCGTACCGCGAGCGCGCGACCATCGTCGAGTGCGCGACGCTTTTCGACGAGACCCTTGGTCTCGAGCGTGCTGACCGCATCGCTGGTGGTCGCGGCGGTCAACGCCGTTTCGCGCGCGATCTCGCCGAGACGCATCGGCCCCTTGCGTTGCATCAACAGCACGAGGATCTCACCCTGGGTCGGCGTCAGGCCCGCGCCTTCCGCCCATTCCCAAGCCTGGCTTCGCATCGCCGTGCTCAATCGCAAGAGGCTGTGGGTCACTCGCCCGTTTGCCTGTTCTCCGTATACGCCTTCGCTCATAATCTTCGATTCGTTTATTTACCGCTTTGGTGCGATGCCGGCGGTTGCCTGCCGGGGTACGCCCGTCGCTTGTGTGGGTAGCTTCGTCCAACCGCGGATGAAGCCGTTTGTACTATCTCAAAAATACACCGCCTTGGAAGCCGAAGGCGGCGAAAAACGACATTCTATGCGAGACCTGCAAATCGTACAGCTAACTTATCCAACGCGAGCTGTGGATAAGCAGGGGAAAACGTTTGGACAGCCTGTGTACCGTTTTGCAACAAGCACTTGCAGCGTGTCGAGCGTTTCCTCGGTTGCGCTTGCCAGGCGTGGCCGGAGCGTCTCTCGTCAGCCTGGTTATCAATTCCCCAGAGCATTGACTTTTCAGGTATTTATTCAGTTGTCCACACCCTTTGGCAACGCCTGCTCACTGCCCCTACGCTGGTATACGTAAACTTTCGACAAACCTGAAGGGTTATGCGCACGAAAAGGCGTAAAAATTTTTTTACGAAAAAAAAACCCGCACGGGGCGGGTTTCGTCGGAACGTCGCGTAACTGCCGCACGCAAACGGTTTCATGAGGCATTCGCGGCTAGGCTCGCCACTGCAAACACTGCTGCCGAACCGCTTCATGCAAGGACTTCTCCTGCGCAAACATGCTGCGCAACCACGTCGCGTCGTTGACCTGGCCACGCGCGATCGCGCCGACTTCGGCCAGCGCATTGACCGAGCCGAGCGCTTCCGCATGCGATCCGATCTGTTCGAGCGTTTCGAGGATATCTTCGGAAATCGTCTTTCGTTCACCGGTTTGCGGATTGATGCAGGTGCCGCCGAGTCCGAAACGGCAGGCTTCGAAACGGTTGAACGTGTAGACCAGATAGTCGTCTTCCTGCGGCGCGATCGGCTTGTCGAGCAGCAAATGACGCGCGAGCGTCTGGATGTAGCAGGCGATCGCCGCGGCGCGATCCACCGAAAACGGCGTATCCATCACCCGAACCTCGATCGTGCCGAACCCCGGTTTCGGACGGATATCCCAGTAGAAATCCTTCATGCTGTTGACCACGCCCGTGTGGACCATCTTCGAGAAATACTCCTCGAAGCTGTCCCACGTCAGCACGAACGGCGCGCGGCCCGACAACGGAAACGCGAACACGGAATTCAGTCGTGCCGAATGAAATCCGGTATCGACACCCTGTACGAAAGGCGACGACGCGGACAGCGCAATGAAATGCGGGATGAAGCGCGACATCGAATGCAGCAGATACAGCGCGCTGTTCGGATTCGGGCAACCGATGTGCACGTGCTGGCCGAACACCGTGAACTGCTTCGCGAGATAGCCGTACAGCTCGGAAAGATACTGAAAACGTGGCGTATCGACGATCTGCCGCTCGCTCCATTGCTGGAAGGGATGCGTTCCGCCGCCGCACAGACCGACGTTCAGATGGTCGGCCGCGGAGACCAGCGTGTCACGAATCTTGCGCAGATCGGCGACCGCCTGTTCGTGCGACGTGCAGATGCCGGTCGACAGCTCGATCATGCTTTCGGTGATTTCCGGCGTGATGTTGCCGGGGATTTTTTCGTCCTTGATGAGGCGCAGCAGATCGGTGCCGGCTTTGGTCAGATCATAGTCGTGCGTATTGACGATCTGCATTTCGAGTTCGATACCGAACGTGAACGGTTTCGAATCGATGAAGGGTTCGAGTGACATGGCGTCCCCTGAGTCAGGTCGTTTGAGGCGAAGGAATTGAAAAGACGGGTTCGTGAAACGCGCATGGCACCCACGCGCGTTTCCCGCTCACCCCTCGCGCCGCTCGGCGACGAGCGCGAGGCTGCGATAGACGAGCCACGGCCCGAGAATCTGCAGCACGAAAATCGAACACATGACGATCGCGCGCAGTTGCGGATCGAAGCTCGGATACAGGTTGTACGTGTCGTCGACGAGCAGATACGCGAGCGCCGACATCGGTGACAACGACAGGCCGAGTGCGATGCCCTGCTTCAGGTTCAGGCCGCTCGGCTTCGCGAAAGCCAGCACGCCGACCAGCTTCGCGACGAGGCGAGCAACGATCAGGCCCAGCGCCGCGACTCCGCCCAACGCGATGTGCCTCCATTCGAACGACGTCAGCGTCAGCACGAACAGGATCACCGTCAGCAGCCAGCCCGCGGTGCCGAAATGCTGCGGCCACAACTGCGGACGCGCTTCGTGATTCTTCACGATGATGCCCGCGGCGAGCAGCGCGAGAATCGTCGATAGCTTGAACAGATGCGCGATTGCGATCGCAAGCAGCACCAGACCGAACAGCGCGACGAACGAATGCTCGTCGTGCATGTTCAGGCGCCGATAGAAGAACGTGCAGGTGCGCGCGAGCAGATATGCGAGCACGAGCGAGCCGACCAGCAGGTACAACGGCTGCAGGATCGTCGCGAACACGTTGCCGTAAACCTCCTGATGCAGCCAGCTCGACACGAGCTTTTCGATCACGACCGCGTACATGCTGTTCAGCGCGGTCAAGGTCAGAAGACGCTGCGTGACCTGGCCTTCGGCGCGCAGTTCGGTTTTGAGCTGGATCACCATCGCGGGAGATGTCGCCATCGCGATCGCGGCCAGTACGGTCGCGACCATCAGCGGCACGTGCAGGAATAGGAGCACCGGCAGCACCAGCACGAAAGTCAGCGTGGCTTCGGCCACGCTCGACAGAATCAGCCACGGATTACGGCGGATCCAGCGCAGATCGAGCCGGCTGCCCAGTTCGAACAGCAACAGGCCGAGCGCGACGTCGAGCAGCGGCCGCGCGGCGCTCGCGGAATCCGCATCGATCACGCCAAAGCCCGCCCCGCCGGCTATGAGGCCGATCACCGCATAGCCGGAAATGCGCGGTAAACGCCACGCGCGAAAGCAAAGCTCGCCGCACAGACCAGCGACAAGCAATGCGAGACCTGCCCAGAAAATGGCGTCGGGTGAAAGCGGCCACGCAGGCAGAAACGAAAACGCCGAATTCATCGTAATGGGTTCTCCTTGGCAGCAACGGCAGACGACACGAACCGGCGCACACGCACGCCGTGGCACGAGCGAACCGAGAGCGCTCGTTGTCGCAAGCGCTTCGCGAAGTCAGCGTTGCGAGGTTTCAATGATCGGATGATCGGAATGCGCCGCGGCCGCAAAAAACCGCACTGAGTCGGGCACATTCACGGGATGCGGCAGTAGCAACAGGCACGGTGAAGGAACGCCGTCGACCTTGAATCAGATTCTGTTTGACCGGCACCGTTCCGTTGCTGCGCGTGCCGTCAGATGCGGTGGCACGACGCGGAAAAGAACCGGGATTGTGCCATAGCTTGTTCCGCGTTGACCGAAAAGACGTTAACTCGCTGGCAAAACGGTAAAAAAGTACGTTATTTTCATACCGAACGGAAAAAGCGACCTTTTTTCGAGGTATCCCGTCAATTTCAACGACATCGCGAACGGTGAATCCGCTCCCTGGCGTTACGTCCGCGTGTGTTTACCTTGATGCGCGGTTTGGTCTGATTTTCTTTCGCGCTCTTCCTAGGTTAACGGCGCGCATCGAGTAATCCGTTTACGTGAGCTCGAACGAAATTCATCCAGCCCGATAGGCGGGGCGCTAGCCCCCGTCTTTGCTGTTTACTGGTTTACCGTATGTATACGTAGTAACAGTTAACAAGCTGCCTCGGTTTCTGTGGATAACCTATGTATACCGAAATAAATCATCAGGTTGTCGGCCGCATAACCGGATGGACAGCATGTGCGGCCGCGGCCGGTATACGCGAGCAACTTTTCGCACTTTTTCGCGATGTTCCAGTTACCCCGTTTACGTCCACAACGGCTCCACACCACTTGCGCCGGTTAACTGCGCGGTTATCCACAGGTTGCGGTGGATAAGCGGAGGTGTCGGTTAACGTGGTTTACAGCGCAGGCGGAGTTAACGTGCCGGGCGTTAAGTCCGCAATGGTCGAAGCCGGGTTAACCGATCGTCCCCTGTCGCAACGAACGCAGCAGAAAACGCGCGGGGTCGATGTCCTCGGCGAGATCGCGTTCCAGCGGCCACGGCTCGCCTTCGATCTGTGATGCGATCAGTTCAGCGCCGAGCGCTGCCCATACCAGCCCGCGAGAACCATAAGCGAATGCGCCGTATAGACCGTCGACGCGCGGCAGATCGAGCGGCCATGCGCCGCGCAGGCGAGCAGCATCGCGTGCGGCGGCGGCTTCGTCGGCGAGCTGGCCGATCATCGGCATGCGGTCCGAGGTGACGCAGCGAAACGCAACGCGTCCGCTGAGCGAGGTCAGCGACGCGTCATCGAGTGCGCTTGCGAACGACGGCAGCATCTGCGCGACGCGCTCGAGATTTTCGCGGTGACCGTCCGCGCGCAGCGACGTGTCGGGGTCGTCGAGCTCATAGGTCGCGCCTGTCAGCGTGACGCCGTTCGCGAGCGGCACGGCATAGCCCTCGCCGATCACCGGCAGCGCGAGCGGCGCGACGGTCCCCGCCGGCAGCAAGCTCAACTGACCGCGAATGCTGCGAGTCGGCGCATGACGCAAGCCAGCGATGCGCGCAGCTTCATGCGCACCGGCGACGATCACGACCGGCGCTCGCGCGACCATCTTTCCCGCGATATCGAAGACGGTCCACTGGTCGCCGCAACGTTCGAGCCGCGCGACTTCGACGCCGAAGCGTCGTTCAAGCAAGCCGCCTGCCGATGCCAATTGCGCCGCGCAAAGAGAGGCGGGATCGATCCAGCCGCCGCGCGGAAAAAACCAGCCGCCACGCGCGAGCGGCATGCCGGCGAGTCGCGCTGCATCGGCCGCGGAGACCGGCGTCACGTAGTCGGACGGATAGCGAAACGTGGCGATGGCCGCGCCGATCGCGCGCGATTCGTCGTCGTCCGCGGCGATCTGCAGCAGGCCGCGATCTCCGCGGGCCAGTCGATGCCCTGCGTTTTCGAGTACGGTCCAACGATTGAGCGCGTACAGAAAACCCGCCCGGGTGACGCGCGACGCGACACTGTCGTCGCGCGAAATCATTGGGTGGAATACGCCGGCCGGATTGCCCGACGCATCCTGCGCAACCGACCCATGCCGCTCGAGCGAAGTCACGCGCCAGCCGCGTGCCGCAAGCCGCTCGATCACTGCGCAGCCGGCCAGCCCCGCTCCGATCACGACCGCATGTCGTTCATCGTGGCCGAACGGCGCGGGCGGTTCATAACGGCGCACACGCCAGCGCGGCGCGAAGCGTCCGACCAGCATCGCGCGTTTCCAGCCGAAGCCGTCGACCTTGCGATACTCGAAGCCGCATTGCGTCAACGCGCGTTTCACGTCGCCCGCGCTGCTATAGGTGGAGAAGGTCGCGTCGTCGCCGGCGACACGCGCGAGCGCCTTGAAGATCGCCGGGTCCCACAGATCGGGATTTTTCGCGGGTGCGAAACCATCGAGATAAAAAGCATCGGCACGCAGCCGCAATGCGGGCAGGCTGTCGAGCGCATCGGCGAAGATCAACGTCAGCACGACGCGGCCGCCTTCGAATTCGAGCCGGTGCGTACCGGGCACGAGCATCGGCCATGCGTTCGCGAGCGTGTCCGCGAGTTGGGCGATCAGCGGATCGGAGATCGTCGATGCGTGGACGCGGCGCAGATCGGCGGCGCTAAACGGATGCTTCTCTGTCGACACGAAATGCAGCCGCTCGCAGCGTGCGGGATCGGCGCGCCACGCGGCCCACGTGACGAGAAAGTTGATGCCGATGCCAAAGCCGGTTTCGAGCACGGTGAAGGTTCGACGGCTCTGCCATCTTTCGGGCAATTCGTTGCCGCGCAGAAAGACGTAGCGAGCCTGCTCGAGCGCGCCGACGGCGCTGTGATAGATGTCGTCGTAGTGCGGTGAAAAGGGGCTGCCGTTGTCGCGGAAAGCGAGGACGGCGGGGATCAGCGGATCGGTCATGCGCGACGGGAAAACACGCTCAAAAGATCGCTCGAAAGAGCGGGTTCGATGGTCGGAGTCGGCGCGCGCCGCGCGCGAGTCGCCGCAAAAGACCCATCAGGACGCTTTCAGACGCTTTGCTGCGTTGGCAAAAACCAACGCTAACCCCCGCCAGGACTGGGTTTCAGCCCTCGTTTAGGGGGTGCTGAAGGGCAAAATTTCGATTTACTTGCAAGAACGGCCCGAAAACCGTGCAATTCCTCGAAACCCTTATCCTGATTGGGTTTGCGCTGCGCTATCATAGCAAGCGCCGCGAAGGGAGCGGCAGCACGGCCGCCGAACAGTATCCTGTCCGGCGTGGGAGATCTTCAGGATCGGGGCCGCAGCTGCTCGACGGCGCGGTGCGCGCACGTATAATCGGCGCGGTCGCGCTGTTCGTATCAACCTAAACTCAGAAAGGAACCTTAATGAACAAACAGGAACTGATCGACGCTGTCGCAGGACAGACGGGCGCCAGCAAGGCTCAAACCGGTGAAACGCTGGACACGTTGCTTGAAGTGATCAAGAAGTCTGTGTCGAAGGGTGAGGCGGTCCAGTTGATCGGCTTCGGTAGCTTTGGTTCGGGCAAGCGCGCAGCGCGTACGGGGCGTAATCCGAAGACCGGCGAAACCATCAAGATCCCGGCTGCCAAGACTGTCAAGTTCACGGCAGGCAAGGCGTTCAAGGACGCAGTCAACAAGCGCTAAGCAGACTACTGCCGGGCAGTTGACACCCGCGAGAAAAAACCCGCCAGTGGCGGGTTTTTTTTCGTCCGTGCATGAGGTTCGAATGCGCGGCGTGCTTCGTTCAGTCATGACGATGCGCGTTCTTGCCGTGGTCATGTCCACAATGCTCGCAGTCGTCGCCGTGCCCGTGATGATGACGGTGATGCTGGTCGTGATCGTGGTCATGATCGTGGTCGTCGAACTCCCATGCCGGGAACGGATCGGGGAACTGCTGCCAGGCTTGCGGCCCGAGCGCGTATTCGTCGTCGGTGAGCAGACAGGCATCGAACTTCGCGCGCCAGAGGGCGGGGTCGATATCGACGCCGATCAGCGCGAACTCCTGACGACGATCGCCGATGCTCATATCGTCCGGCTCGCCGTACCAGTCGGCGGCGATTTCGGCGGCCAGGTCGTCGTCGCCTTCCGGCCATTCGCTGCGATCCTGCGCGGCCCACCACATGCCCGCGGGGCCGTGCCGGCAAGCACCACCGGCCTGCGAGAGCGAACCGCCGATATCGTTGCGTGTCGCGAGCCAGAAGAATCCCTTGCTGCGCAGTACGCCCTTCCACTCCTGGTGCAGCAGCTCCCATAGCCGCTGCGGATGAAACGGCCGGCGTGCGCGATAGACGAAATTGCCGACGCCATATTCGTCGGCTTCGCTGTGATGCATGCGGCCATCTTTACCGCTGTGCTCATTCTCGTGCTTGTGCTCGAGCGCCGCGAGCCAGCCCTGCGCATTCGACGCTTCGTCGAAATCGAAGCGCCCGGTGTTCAGCACCTGATCGAGCGGCACGTCGGCAAAGCGGCTCACGAACTGCACCGCGCGCGGGTTCAGGCGCGCGAGGATGCGCTGCAAACGCGCGAGCTCGTCCGCGCTGACGAGATCAATCTTGTTCACGACGAGCACGTCACAAAACTCGATCTGCTCGATCAGCAACTCCACGGTCATGCGGTCGTCGCCTTCGTCGACCGTGACGCCGCGTTCGGAGAGCGCATCGGCAGACGCGTAATCGCGCAGGAAGTTGAACGCATCGACGACCGTGACCATCGTATCGAGCCGGGCGGCTTCGCCGGGCGATGGGGCTTCGTCGCCATCGTATATGATGGTTTCGGCAATCGACATGGGCTCGGCGATGCCACTCGATTCGATCACCAGCACGTCGAAGCGCTTTTCGCCGGCGAGGCGACGGATTTCGCTTTGCAGATCGTCGCGCGCTGTGCAGCAAATGCAGCCGTTCCTGAGTTCAACGATCCGCTCGTCGACGCCCGGCAGCTCGTCCGCATCACGCACGAGCGTCGGCTCGATATTGACGTCGGCCAGATCGTCGACGATCGCGGCGACGCGCAAACCGGCGCGATTCGCGAGGATGTGGTTCAGGAGCGTGGTCTTGCCAGCGCCCAGAAAACCGGAGAGCACGGTGATGGGCAATAGCGGCTGGTTCATCGCGGTACGAAATACGGGAAGATTGGAAGGCGTGTGGGGCGTGGGGCCAAATCGTCGGCGTCGCTGCGACGGCGCGAAAAAGCACGAAGTCGCATTGTGCATTAAAATGCGTGCGGCTCGTGCGAGCGGCAGCGTTGGAATGGCTTACTGCGCGGGCATCAACTTCCAGTTGCGCAGAATCGCAGCGATCTGTTGCGCGTATTTGTCCCGCAACGTCGGCGTCTCCGAGTGGTATGCTCCGACCGCTTGCCAGGTATTGCCGTACTTGTTCATCTGGCGGCGCAGATGCCACGCCGCGATGTAAACGTTCTTGCATGGCTCCATCAGCGTGCCCTGCGAGATTCCGTACTGGGCGAGCACCGGCAGATGCACCGAATTGATTTGCATCACACCGTAGTCGGTCGAGCCGTTCGCGTTCTTGTGCTGCGCATCCGGCCGGTTGTGCGACTCCTGCCACGCGATAGCCCGTAAGATCAGCGGATTGACCTTCTGATACTTCGCCGCTTCATCGAAGCAGTCGGCGCGCGCGGAACCGGCTGCGGCGAGCAGCGCGAGCGTGGCGGCAACGGTGACGAGCGGACGTTTCATCGGTCAATAGGACTAAGCAAACCCGAGGTAAGAATCGGTAAGGCAGTTCGCCGACCGCGTCTCGGCCGCAACGGCAAGCTGGCCGGGCGTTTGTCGAGCATCGGGGAAAACCCGCGTCAGCAAACACATAACAGTGGGTCGAACGGCTCGTATCATACCGGCAGTCCGACCTTCGTCAAGTTGGCTAACCGACATAAGACCGTACAAAGCCGGGTGATGGCGTGAGTGTACGGTGATGGTTAGCTTTCAATTTAATAACAGCTCTGCGATCTTCATGGATTCGCATGAGGCCCCTTGTTTTGTTTCAATTCCGACATGAAAAGCTGTTACTGTTCGATTTTTTCGGACGTCGGGACGCTGGAGCTCGAAGCGAAACTCGCTTTTAGGGCCGGCTCACAAACCGACCAGGCGGTAGCTTGCCGCCGGGTCCGCATCGCATGACCGTCGGTGGCAGAGGCTGCCGGCATCGATATCACATCCCATGAGAAGAAATTGTATGGCTTTGCGTCGGGCGGCAACGGCGCTGCTGGTGGCTGGACTGATCACCGCGCAAACTGCACAGGCGCAGGTGACACTCAACTTCGTCAACGCCGACATCGACCAGGTCGCCAAGGCGATCGGCGCGGCGACCGGCAAGACGATCATCGTCGATCCGCGGGTGAAGGGGCAACTGAACCTCGTGTCCGAAAATTCTGTGCCTCAGGATCAGGCGCTCAAAACCCTGCAGTCCGCGCTGCGCATGCAGGGGTTCGCGCTCGTGCAGGATCATGGCGTGCTGAAAGTGGTGCCCGAGGCCGACGCCAAGCTACAGGGCGTGCCGACCTACGTCGGCAACGCGCCGACGGCGCGCGGCGACCAGGTCGTCACGCAGGTCTTCACGCTGAGGAATGAGTCGGCCAACAATCTGCTGCCGGTTCTGCGTCCGCTGATCTCGCCTAACAACACGGTCGCGGCCTACCCCTCCAACAATACGATCGTCGTCACCGACTACGCCGACAACGTGCGGCGCATCGCCCAGATCATCGCGGGTGTCGATAGCGCGGCCGGCCAGGCGGTTGCAGTCGTGCCGCTGAAGAACGCGAATGCGATCGACATCGCGCAGCAGATGAACAAGATGCTCGATCCGGGTTCGATCGGCAGCACGGACGCGACGCTCAAGGTGTCGATCTCGTCCGATCCGCGCACCAACTCGCTGCTGATGCGCGCGTCGAACACCGCACGCCTCGCGGCGGCCAAGGAGCTCGCCAAGCAGCTCGACATGCCGACCGCGATGCCGGGCAACATCCACGTCGTGCCGCTACGCAATGCCGACGCGACGAAGCTCGCGCGCACGCTGCGCAGCATGCTCGGCAAGGGCGGCGGCGAGGGCTCGTCGGGCGGCGCGAACGAGGCGAACTCGTTCAACCAGAACACGAGCGGCGGCGGTGGTGGTGGTGGCGGCGGTGGCGGTCTGTCGAACAGCAGCTATTCGACGGGCTCGTCGGGCACGCCGCCGTTGCCGTCGGGCGGCCTCGGCGGCGGCTCGATGAACTCGCCGATGGGCGGCGGCGCTTCGGGCTCGAGCAGCAGCAGCGGTGGTTTTCTGAGCAGCGACAAGGAGAAGAGCGAGGACCAGGGCGGCGGCATGATCACGGCCGATCCCGCGACCAACTCGCTGATCGTCACGGCGCCCGAAGCGACGTACCGTAACTTGCGCGCAGTGATCGACCAGCTCGATGCGCGCCGCGCGCAGGTATACATCGAGGCCCTGATCGTCGAGCTGAACTCGAATACGAGCGGCAACCTCGGCATTCAGTGGCAGGTCGCGAACGGCAACCTGTTTGCCGGTACCAACCTGGCGACTGGCTCGGGCAACAGCATCATCAACCTGACGGCCGCGGCGGCCGCGGCGGGCTCGACCGGCGGTCTCGCGACGGCGCTGGGCAGCCAGGGCCTGCAACAGGGCCTGAACGTCGGCTGGATCCACAACATCTTCGGCGTGCAGGGTCTCGGCGCGCTGCTGCAAGCGCTGTCGCAGACCGCCGACGCGAACGTGCTGTCCACGCCGAACCTGATCACGCTCGACAACGAAGAGGCGAAGATCATCGTCGGTACCAACGTGCCGATCCAGACCGGTTCGTACTCGAACCTGACGAGCGGCACGACGAGCGCGGCGTTCAATACGTTCGACCGTGTCGACGTCGGTCTGACGCTGCACGTGAAGCCGCAGATTACCGACGGCGGCATCCTGAAGCTGCTGCTCTACACGGAAGATTCGGCGATCGTGAACGGTACGAACAACGCGGCGACGAACCCGGCGGGCCCGGAATTCACGAAGCGTTCGATCCAGTCGACCGTGCTGTGCGATAACGGCGAGATCATCGTGCTCGGCGGCCTGATGCAGGACAACTACCAGGTCAGCAACAGCAAGGTGCCGCTGCTTGGTGACATTCCGTGGCTGGGCCAGCTGTTCCGCTCCGAGCAGAAGACGCGCAACAAGACTAACCTGATGGTGTTCCTGCGCCCGGTCATTCTCGCCGACCGCGACACCACGCAGGCCGTCACGGCGAACCGCTACGACTACATCCAAGGTGTGCAGGGCGCGTACCGTCAGGACAACAACATCATGAGGGATCGCGACGATCCGGTCGTGCCGCCGATGCCGCTCGGCCCGAGCCAGGGCGGGGTGCCGGCGTTGAACCTGTTCGACCTGAACCAGATGCGCCGCCAGCAGATGATGCCGCAGCAGGCACCGCAACAGGTGCCTCAACAGGTACCGCCGCAGGCCGTACCGCAAGCCGGCGCGCCGGCCATGCCGCAAGCGGGCGTCCAGACCACCACCCAACCCGTGCCCCAGACGGTGCCGCAAACCATGCCGCAACCGGCCGTCGTCGAGCCGGCGAGCGGCCCGGTGCCGAGCACGGTGTCGCCGGGAGCGCGTCCGTGACGCAGATGCCCGCGCAAACCGCGCCCTCGCAACGTCCGCTGAACGGCGATGCCGCGGCCGGCGAGCGCGCGGCGCCCTCGCCGCTTGCCGCCCGGCTCGTGCCATACGGTTTTGCGCGTAGCGGCCAGATCCTGGTCGCGCATCAGCATGCCGATAGCCTCGAAGTCTGGATCAGCGAACGCACGAGCGAAGCCGCGCTTGCCGAAATCGCGCGCAACTACGGCGTAGTGTCGGTCGTGCGCGTGCCCGCCGACGATCTCGCGCAGGCGATCAACCAGGCCTATGCGCGCCAGGACGGCAGCGCCGCGCAGGTGGTCGGCGAAGTGGAAGGCGAAGTCGATCTGTCGCGGCTGATGCAGGACATCCCCGAGGTCGAGGATCTGCTCGAATCGGAAGACGACGCGCCGATCATCCGCATGATCAACGCGCTGCTCACCCAAGCGGCGCGCGAGCAGGCATCCGATATTCATATCGAGCCGTTCGAGAATGCGTCGGTAGTGCGTTTTCGCGTCGACGGCACGCTGCGCGACGTGGTGCGGCCCAAGAAAGCGCTGCACGGCGCGCTGATCTCGCGGATCAAGATCATGGCGCAGCTCGACATCGCGGAAAAACGTTTGCCGCAGGACGGCCGCATCACGCTGCGCGTCGGCGGTCGTCCGGTCGACGTGCGGGTATCGACGCTGCCGACGGGCCACGGCGAGCGCGCGGTGCTGCGTCTGCTCGAGAAAGACGCGGCGCGGCTCAATCTCGAAGCGCTCGGCATGGCATCCGACACGCTCGGCCAGTTCGACAAGCTGATCGGCAAGCCGCACGGCATCGTGCTCGTGACGGGCCCGACCGGCTCAGGCAAGACGACGACGCTGTATGCGTCGATGTCGCGACTGGAGACGGCAACCACCAACATCATGACGGTGGAAGACCCGATCGAATACGACCTGTCCGGCATCGGCCAGACCCAGGTCAACGAGCGGATCGGCATGAGCTTCGCGCGCGCCTTGCGCTCGATTCTGCGTCAGGACCCGGACGTCATCATGATCGGCGAAATCCGCGACCTCGAAACCGCGCAGATCGCGGTGCAGGCATCGCTGACCGGCCACCTGGTGCTCGCCACGCTGCACACGAACGACGCGGCATCGGCCGTCACGCGTCTGACCGACATGGGCGTCGAGCCGTATCTGCTCGCATCGTCGCTGCTCGGCGTGCTCGCGCAGCGGCTGGTGCGGCGGCTGTGCCCGGTGTGCCGCGAAGAGCGCACCGAAGAAGATGGCAGCAAACGCTGGCATCCGGTCGGCTGCGACCGTTGTGGCCAGTCCGGTTACGCGGGACGCCGCGGCGTCTACGAGCTGTTGCTGATCGACGAATCGATCCGCTCGCTGATCCACCGCAACGCGGCCGATGCCGAAATTCTCGAAGCGGGCCGCGCCCAAGGCATGCGCACGCTGCGCGAGGATTCGGAGCGCTGGCTCGCATCGGGACTGACGTCGCTCGAAGAAGTGATTCGCGTGACGGGCGGAGCATAAGCGCATGCCGGCATTCCGTTTTGAAGCGATCGACGCGGCGGGCAAGGCACAAAAAGGCGTGCTCGACGCCGACAGTGCGCGCGGCGCGCGCACCAACCTGCGTTCGCAGGGACTCACGCCGCTCGTCGTCGAACCGGCGGCGTCGCGCACGCGCGGCGAGCGCAATCAGCGGCTCGCGCTCGGGCGTCGTCTGTCGCAGCGCGAGCAGGCGATTCTGACGCGGCAGCTCGCGAGTCTGCTGATCGCGGGCCTGCCGCTCGACGAAGCGCTCTCGGTGCTGACGGAGCAGTCGGAGCGCGACTACATCCGCGAGCTGATGGCGGCGATTCGCGCCGAAGTGCTCGGCGGTCATTCGCTTGCGAACGCGCTGCAGCAGCATCCGAAGGATTTCCCCGAGATCTACCGGGCGCTCGTCGCGGCCGGCGAACACACGGGCAAGCTCGGCCTGGTGCTGTCGCGGCTCGCCGATTACATCGAGCAGCGCAATGCCCTGAAGCAGAAGATCGTGCTGGCGTTCACGTATCCGACGATCGTCACGATCATCGCGTTCGGCATCGTTACGTTCCTGCTCAGCTATGTGGTGCCGCAGGTCGTCAACGTGTTCGCGAGCACCAAGCAGCAACTGCCGTTTCTGACGATCGTGATGATGGCGCTGTCCGGTTTCGTGCGGCACTGGTGGTGGGCGATGCTGATCGGCGTGATCGTGGTCGTCTATCTGGTGCGCGCGACGCTCAGGCAACCGGGGCCGCGCCTTGCCTTCGACCGCTGGCTGCTGACCGCGCCGCTGCTCGGCAAGCTGGTGCGCGGCTATAACACCGTACGCTTCGCCAGCACGCTCGGCATTCTGACCGCGGCGGGCGTGCCGATTCTGCGCGCGTTGCAGGCCGCGGCCGATACGCTCAGCAACAACGCGATGCGCGAGAACATCGACGATGCGATCGTGCGGGTGCGCGAAGGTACGTCGCTGTCGCGCGCGCTCGGCAACACGAAGACGTTTCCGCCGGTGCTCGTGCACCTGATCCGCTCGGGTGAAGCGACCGGCGACGTGACGACGATGCTCGATCGCGCGGCCGACGGCGAAGCGCGCGAACTGGAGCGTCGCACGATGTTCCTGACGAGCCTGCTCGAGCCGCTGCTGATTCTGGCGATGGGGGGCGTGGTACTCGTGATCGTGCTTGCGGTGATGCTGCCGATCATCGAACTGAACAACCTCGTGCAGTAGCAGCAGCCGTAGCGCGAGGAAGGAAAAGAAAGGATTGGCGCGGCGTGCCGTATCAGCCGCGCAACCGCTTCAAGTTTCAGCGCACGTAAATGGTGGGACCGCTGGAATTGGCGGGCAGGAAGATTTCCGAGTGGGCGCCATTGCGGTCGATGATGATCGAGCGGGCGCGAACTTCGGAGAGCCTGGTGCCTTGCATCAGCGTGCTGCCGAGCGACACCGCGTGCGGCGGCTCGCCACCGACGCTGACGATCGCCGCGGCGCCTTCGCTCAACGCGAGGATGCCGAACAGATGGATGTCCTGATTGACGTTGCGCGCGAGCTGTCCGCCGAACAGCGTCGCGGCCTGGTCGGTCGAGACCTGCGCGTGTGCGGCGGCAGCCGGCAGCGGCGCGCCGGACATCGTGGTGAGCGTGATGACCCAGTAGGTGAGCGTCGCGCAGAAAGCGGCGAACAGCGCGAGCGACAGGAGGCGGATTTGGATGGCGTTCATGCGCACATTGTACGGACTATTGTGAATATTGCGGTGGGTTGAAAGCCTTCAACTGCATGACATTAAAATGACCGGCCCGGCGTGTTCAATTTGACAACCCGAGCCGAAAATTTCACCTGAAAAGAGGTAGCAAGCTATGCAACTGTCGACCATTCGCCGCGCTGACAACGCGGGTTCACGCGGCCGTCGTCAACGCGGTTTCACGCTGATCGAAATCATGGTCGTGATCGCGATTCTCGGCATTCTAGCCGCGCTGATCGTGCCGAAGATCATGAGTCGTCCGGACGAAGCGCGGCGCGTCGCCGCGAAGCAGGATATCGGCACCGTGATGCAGGCGTTGAAGCTCTATCGCCTCGACAACGGCCGCTATCCGACCCAGGAGCAAGGCCTGCACGCGCTGATCGAAAAGCCGTCCACCGACCCTGTGCCGAATAACTGGAAGGACGGCGGCTATCTCGAGCGTCTGCCGAATGATCCGTGGGGCAATGCGTATCAGTATCTGAATCCGGGCGTGCACGGTGAGATCGATGTGTTCAGCTACGGTGCCGATGGCAAGCCGGGCGGCGAAGGCAACGATGCCGACGTCGGGTCCTGGCAATAAGCACGGCGAACAGAGCATCCCGCCAGGCTCGATGATGTTCACGCACGCGCCCTCGTTGCCACTGGGTTGGCCGCTGGTTTCACCGGGCGCCCTGCCCGCCGCGCCGCAATTTGCGTGGCGCGACGAAGCGTGCGTGCTTCACCGATGCATTGCTGTTTGAATATTCGTTGATCGTCGATGGCCGGCACTATGCGCACGTCCGCTTGCAAGTCCCGTGTGGACACTCCGTGTACGGCTTCACGGCCGCGCTCCCGGCAACGCCGCGGCCGCGCGGCTGGCTTCACGCTGCTCGAAATGATGGTCGTGCTCGTGATCGCGGGTCTGCTCGTGTCGCTGACCGCGCTGACGATGACCCGCAATCCGCGCACCGATCTGAACGAGGAAGCGCAGCGTCTCGCGCTGCTGTTCGAATCGGCTGGCGACGAAGCGCAGGTGCGGGCGCGGCCGATCGCGTGGCAGCCGTTCGAAGGCGGCTTCCGTTTCGATCAGCGCACCCAGGACGGCTGGCGTCCGTTGCGTGACGATCTGCTCGGGCCGCGCAAGTGGGAAGGCGGCGTGACCAGTGTCGCGATCAGTTTCCCGGGTTCGGATTCGCACGCCGATCGCATCGTGTTCGGTACCGAGGCGATCGACGTGCCGGTGCAGGTCACGCTGTTTTCGGCGGCCGGACAGGCGACGATCGTCAGTACCGGCAATGGCCGCTACGAGGTGCGCTGACATGCGGATGCGACGTTATGGCAGGCCCGCCCATGCCTCTTCTCCTTGCAACACGCGCGCTATCGCGCGCCGCAACCAGCGCGGCTTCACGATGATCGAGGTGCTGGTCGCGCTCGCCATCATCGCGGTGGCGCTTGCCGCGTCGCTGCGCGCGGTCGGCAGTCTGGCGAGCGGCGAAGCGGATTTGCACCGGCGTCTGCTCGCCGGCTGGAGCGCGGACAACGCGCTCGCGGACCTGCATCTGAAGCATGCATGGCCGGACATCGGCTCGACGAGCTTCGATTGCTCGCAAGGCAATCTGCAACTGCGCTGTACCGAGCATGTGACGGCGACGCCGAATCCGGTGTTTCGCCGTGTCGAAGTGATGGTGACGATGCCCGGCCAGTCCGGCAATCTCGCCCAGATGGTCACGGTGGTCGCGAATGAAATCAACCGCTCGCTGTGAGCGCCGCCGCCGTTACGGCGCGCGCGGCTTCACGCTGATCGAACTGCTGGTCGCGATCGCGATCCTCGCGGTGATCGCCGTGCTGTCGTGGCGCGGGCTCGATCAGATCATCCGTGCCCGCACGACGATCACGAACGCGATGGAAGACGAGCGGGTGTTCGCCCAGCTGTTCGACCAGATGCGCATCGACGCGCGCCAGGCCGCCAGCGACGACGAAGCCAGCCAGGCCGCGGTCTCGGTCTCCGGCAACACCCTGCAGATCGTGCGGCACATGGTGCTACCGGGCACCGCGCCGCGTCTGCAGGTGGTGCGCTATCAGATCTCGAACGGCCGCGTGGTGCGCTATGCGTCGCCGCCGATCGGCAACGTCGGCGACTTGCGGCGCGCGTTGCACGGCAGCGACGAAGATTGGACCGCGGTGCCGCTGATGGGCGGCGTCGGCTCGATCTCGGCGCGCATGTATGTGCCGAAGCTCGGCTGGACCATCCAGATGAACGACGTGCAAACCGCGATGAACCAGGCCGTCAACAATCTGAAGGTGCCGCAACTCGGCAACGCGCCGATGCCACGCTCGGTGACGGGGCTCCAGATCAGCATCGGCGCGACATCGCTCGCAAAGCCGGTCACGCGCGTTTTTCTGGTCGGAGAATGACATGACGTTCTCCTCGTCGTTGCCGAAGAAGTCCCCATCCGCTTCGCGCGCACGTGCACGCGAGCGAGGCGCCGCCATCATCAGCGCGCTGCTCGTCGTCGCGTTGTCGGCGATCCTCGTGTCCGGCATGTTGTGGCGCCAGCAGGTGCAGATCCGCCGCATCGAGAATCAGCGGCTGCTGTCCCAGGCGCAATGGGTCGCGCGCGGCGCGCTCGACTGGACCCGGCTGATCCTGCGCTCCGAAGGCGACACGTCGGCGGGCATCACGTATCTGGGCGGCTTGTGGGGCGTGCCGATCGCGAAAACGCGGCTGTCGGATTTTCTCGGCCAGATCGGCGAGGTGCGCGCTGAGCAAGGCGCGGCCACGTACCTATCGGGCTCGATCGAGGACGCGCAGTCCAGATTCAATCTACGCAATCTGGTCGCGAGTCCGGCGCCCGGCGTGACGCAAATCAGCGCCGAGCAGATGGCCGCGTATCAGCGCCTGCTGGTGTCGCTCGGCCTGAGCGGGCAGCTGGCCAAAGTGACCGCGCTGCACGTGCGCGCGGGGCTGTCACAATCGGCGACGCGCTTTCAGACCGGCACGTCCATCAGCAGCTCGCCGCAGGTCGGCGGCGGCGGGATGACGGGCGGCAACTTCACGAACCAGCCCGGCATCGAGGACGGCGAGGACAACGTGGCGGTCGCGCCGCTCTTGATGACGGGCGTCGATTCGCTGCTCGACATTCCGGGCTACACACCGGAGATCGTCGCAAAGCTGCGGCCGTTCGTCTCCGTGCTGCCGACCGTCACTGCGATCAACATGAACACCGCGTCGGCCGAAGTGATCGCGGCGGTGGTGCCGGGCATGACCGTGTCGCAGGCGCAGGCCTTGGTCGCGCGGCGCCAGACCGTGTTTTTCCGCAACGCCGGCGACGTGCAGCTCGCGCTGACTGCCGCCGGCGTGCAATCGGCGTCGATCGATCCGAATCAGTTCGACGTCAATTCGAGCTACTTTTTAGTCCACGGCAGTGTGCAGCACGAGCGCGCCGAAGTGGATCGCACGACACTCGTCTATCGCGATCCGCTGACTCACACTACGCGTATCGTGCGGGTACAAGACCAACTATGAATAACGCAATCCACAGAGAGAGTGGCCTTTGAGCACGCTGATCGTCCTATTGCCGCCGCGTGATCCGGCGGTGCCCTCGCAGGAGTGGCAACTGCCCGAGCTGCCGTTCGTGCTGCTCGACAAGGCCGAGCGCACGCAGCGCGCCGGGCGCTCGGCGCTCGCGCTGCTGCCGCGCGCGAACACGACGGTGCTGATGGTCGCCGCGCGCGACCTGCTGCTGATGCCCGCGACGCTGCCGCCGCTGCGCGGCCCGAAGCTGCGCCAGGCGCTGCCCAATATCGTCGAGGATCAACTGATCCAGGACCCGCAGACCTGTCATATCGCGGTCGATCCGCAGGGGCTTGGGGAAGGCCGGCACCTGCTCGCGATCATCGATCGCGGCTGGTTCCGTTTCATCTGCGAGGCGTTCACGGCGGCCGGTCATCGCAGCCTGCGCGCGGTGCCGGTCACGCGTTGCCTGCCGCCGGCGCCGGTGACCGAAGTCGCCGGGAACGTCGACGAAACCGCCGAGGCGCGCGAGCCGGTGATGGCTGGCGCGGCGAGCGTCGCGACGTCGCCGCCGGGCGTCGCGCCGGTGGTCGCGCCCGAAGCGCCGTCCATCGTGCCGATGGTGGCCGCGGTGCTCGGTGCGGTCGTGCAGACCGCGCCCGCGCTGCTGGTCGAAGGCGCGGTCGACAGCGGCGTGCCGCGCGTCGAACTGGCGATTGCGCGCGGCGTGCAGGGCGAGGGTCTCGCGGCCCCGGCCAATGCAGTGAACGCGACGCTCTCCGCACTGGCGGGAGCGGCGCCGGTGTCGCTGTACATGCTGACCGAAGTGCCGGGTACCGAGCCCAACCAACCCGCGACGAGTCCCGCGCGGCTCGCCTCGCATATCCACGGCGCGAGTCCGCTGCCGTTCGAGCAGCTCGCTCGGCGCGCGCTCGAATGCCGCTTCGACCTGTGCCAGTTCGAATTCGCGTCGCAGCCGTGGCGCCTCGATCGCGCGACGCTGCGGCGTCTGCGTTTGCCGATCGTGCTCGCGGTCGCCGCGCTCGTCGTCGCGATCATCGGCGCGAACGTGCAGTGGCTGATGCTCGCGCGTCAGCGCGACGCGATCAACACGCAGATGACGGAGCTGCTGCTCAACACGTTCCCGAAGACGACCGTCGTGCTCGACGCGCCCGATCAGATGGCGCGTCAGTTGCAACAGCTGCGCGTCGCGGCGGGCGAGCTGTCGCCGGAGGATTTCCTGTCGCTCGCCGACGGCCTCGCACGCTCGTTGTCGCCGCTGCCGGTCAACGGCATCGCCGCGCTCGACTATCACGAGCACCGCCTCGACGTGACCTTCAAACCCGCGATCAAGGTCGACCCCGACTTCGCCAAGCGCCTCGCGCGCAACGGCCTGACCGGCGCGATCGACAGCAGCACCGGCAAGTGGACCATCAGGAACGGACAATGAAAGCTGAACTCGCTCAAACATGGGCTGGCTTCTGGGACCAGCGCACCGATCGTGAAAAGGCGCTGCTGACTTGGGGCGGCGCCGCGCTCGCGGTTGCGATCGCGTGGTCGGTGCTATGGGCGCCCGCGCAGGAAGGCCGCGCGCATTTGCGTCAATCGCTGCCCAGCCTGCAGCGGCAGCTCGCGCAGATGACCGCGCAGGCGAACGAGGCGCGTTCGCTGTCGGCGGCCGCGCAAGGTGTCGCGCCGACCGGCGCGGCGCTGAAGGACGCGCTCTCCGCATCGCTCAGCGAGCATGGCCTCGCCGCGACGCAGGTGCAGTTCGTCGGCAACGCGGTGCAGGTGCAGATGAAAAACGTCGCGTTTCCGGCCTGGACCGCGTGGGTCGATGACGTGCGAAAGCAGTTCAAGGTGCAGGTCTCCGAGGCGCATATCACCGCGTTGAAAGACGACGGCCAGGTGGATCTGACGGTCGCGCTGCAACCGTCGAGCGCGAAATAACGACGCGCCGCTCGCTACAGGATCTCGCATGAATTACTGGATGTGGCGCCTGCGTAGGGCGCTGCCGTGGCTGGTGGTCGCCGTTTTGTCGGTGGCGGCCGTGACGCTCGCGTTGCTGCCGGCCGCGTGGATTACGCCGCAGTTCGCGCGCCAAACGCACGGGCACGTCAATCTCGTCGACGCCGAGGGCTCGCTGTGGCACGGCTCGGCGACGCTGATGCTGGCCGCCGGCTCCGATATGAGCGCGGCGACGCTGCTGCCTGGGCGGATCGAGTGGCGCACCGCGTTCTGGCCGCTTTTCACCGGACGCGTGCGCATGGTCATGCGCCATAGCGAGGCAATGCCCGACCCGATCACGGTCGATGCGACGCCGCGCGGCGCAACCGTCACGCCGGGCGTGCTCGCGGTGCCGGCGTCGCTGCTCGCGGGGCTTGGCGCGCCATTCAACACGCTCGATCTGCAGGGCAACGTGCAGTTGTCGTGGACCGACTGGCGCAGCTTCAACGGCGAAGCGTTCGGCCAGCTGACGATGACGCTCGACGACGTCAGCTCGCGTGTGTCGCTCGTGAAGCCGCTCGGCTCGTACCGGGTCAGGTTTCAGGCGCAGGGCAAGTCGTCGGCGCTCGATCTGAGCACGATCAAAGGACCGTTGACGCTGACCGGCAGCGGCACGATGTCGGCCACATCGACGTCGTTTCGTGGCACGGCAAGCGCCGCGCCGGAACAGCACGATAACCTCGCCGGCCTGCTGAATCTGCTTGGCCGGCCGAGCGGGCCGGATACGGTGGCGCTGACGTTCATGCACTGAGGTGCGCTTCGCGCGCGTAGCGCGATGAAAAAAGAGGCATGGCCGCGAATCGCGGTCATGCCTCTTCTATATTGCGATTCGCTGCGCGCCGGGCGCAGCGGGCAATTATTTGCTTTGCACCCGCGCTTGCGGCGCGTTGCCCTGTGCGATGGACGCCGCGCCGACTGCCGCTGCCGCAGCCGCCGGAGCCGATGCCGGCAGCGGCGCGGGCGCCGCGACATCGCCGGTCTCGCGATTCATCTGCGACGCATCCCAGCCGCCGCCGAGCGCCTTCACGAGCCCCACCGACGACACCATCCGCTGCCCGGCGATATTCTCGAGCTTCTGTTCGGCCGTGAACGCCGTGGTCTGCGCGGTCAGCACGTTGACGAAGCCGACCGTGCCCGCCTTGTACTCGTTCGTCACGATGGCGAGCGCCTGGCGCGCCGAGTCGACCGCCTGCCGCTGCACGACGATTTCCTGCTCGAGGATGCGCAGCGACGCAAGGTTGTCCTCGACGTCCTGGAACGCGGCGAGCACCGTCTGCCGGTAGGTCGCGACATCCGCGTCATAGGTGGCGCGCGCGGCCTCGGTTTGGGCCTTGCGCAGGCCGGCGTCGAAGATCGTCCCGGCCAGTTGCGGGCCGAGCGTCCAGAAGCGCGACGGCAACGTCAACAATTGCGAGAACACCGAGTTCTCGAAGCCTCCGGTCGCCGACAGCGTGAGCGACGGGAAGAACGCGGCGATCGCCACGCCGATCTGCTCGTTGGCCGCCGCGGCCTTGCGTTCCGCCGATGCGATATCCGGCCTGCGTTCGAGCAGCGCGGACGGCATTTGCGCGGGCACGGCGGGCGGCGTCGCGGTGAGCGGCATCGGCGGCAGCGAGAACATCGACGCGGGCACGCCGATCAGCACCGCGATCGCGTGCTCGTCCTGCGCGCGCTGGATGCCGTTCTCGATTGCGGCGGCCTGCGCCGATTGCAGCTGCGTTTGCGCCTGGATCACGTCCGAGCGCGCGGCGACGCCGGCCGCGTACTGATTCTGCGTGAGCTGCAGTGAGCGCTGATAGGCGAGAACGGTGTCGTCGAGCAGCTTCTGCGTGGAGTCGAGCGCGCGTAGCAGGAAGTAGGTCTGCGCGAGCGTTGCCTGAGCGGACAGGCGCGCGTTTGCGAGTTCGGCGGCCGCGCCCTGCTGGCCGGCTTTTTGTGCGTTGACCGAGCGCGTGACCGAGCCCCACAGGTCCGGCTCCCAGCTCGCCGTCATCTGGACGTTGAAGCTGTTATTGATGCCTTCGCGACTCGTCGCCGTCGTCGCATTGCCGCCGGTTTGCGTGCCGTTGCCCGAGCGGGTCGCACCCGCCGACGCACCGATGGTCGGGAAGTACGCGGCCCGCGCTTCGCCGACGAGCGCGCGCGCCTGCCGGTAGTTCGCGGCGAATTGCGCGATGGTCTGGTTCGCTGCGTTGAGCTTGTCTTCGAGTTCGTTGAGCTTCGGGTCTTCGTAGATCGCCCACCAATCGCCGCGGTCGTGTTGATCGGCGGGCTCGGCAACCTTCCAACCGGGCGCGGCCTCCTTGAACGACGCGGGGATCTCGGTGGCCGGCCGCTGATAGTTCGGGCCGACCGCGCAGGCGGCGACGAGTGCCGCGCAGGCCGCGCTGACGGCAAGGGATAGGACGCGCGGTGCAAATGCCCGCGCGCGCGAGATTCGAACAGACTGCATGCAATGAATTCCTTCTGGACGCCGCGGTATGGCTGGGGAAGGGCGCCAGCGACCGGGCGAGATCGTGGTCTGCCGGAATGTTAGCGTATGGGCCCGCGCGAGCGCGGGAAACCGAAAGCTGAAAGGTTAATGCGAGGCGGTGCGCAGGTGTGTTACTTGCGGTGACGCGATGGTTACGCGTTGTTACCGGCGGAGCGAGGGGCAGCGGGTTTGCCCTGTTTGAAATGGCGAGAAAGGCGCGGCGAATCGGTACCCCTTCAGAGCCTCGTTTCCGTGGATTGGGTCTGCTGGCGTTGACGCTGACGCTGACACGCGAGCTTGCCAGCCGAGGCCCGGCACGACGCACCACCGGATGCGATGCAAGCGTTGCCGCTGTTGGCTGTCGCGGCGACGACGTTTTCCGTCTCAATCGCGAAGCTTTCCTTCGGCAATACGATTTCGCTGGATTCCACGATTACTGCGTTGCCCTTCTTCGCCCGCTTCGTTTCCCGTCGATGCTCGGCCCAAGCGAGCAGCGCGACGCCCACGGACCCGCCCGGCAGCACGAACAATCCCGCGAATAGCGCGAGCTTCCACCAGCGGTGCCGGCCCTGGAAGCTATGGAGTGCGGAATCGGTCAGTGAGCGGCTGAGGCCGCCAAGCGTGTTTTTGAGGTACAGCATTGGGGAAATCCTTTGGCGCGCGTCGCGAGGCGGGCGACGTGCGGTCGATCGGTCAGAACATGGTCTCGAATGGCGCAGGACGCGCGAAACTCATTGCTTATCATAATATTGACCATGCAATCAAATTTCAAGATACTGTGGGGTGCAAATGATTCGACTGTTGTTTTTAGGCTGGCTCGTTGCGCACCGCAAAATGTGATTTGACTTGTCTGCTTAGGCAGCTAAACTTCGTCTTGCGTGGATGTTTCGGATACCCCATGGTTGATGGCCCCTACAAAGCGGACGAAGTCGAGCTCACGAGCAGTCTTGGCTACTACCTGACGAAAGCGCGCAATGTGCTGGTCGAGCGCACGGACCGTGCGGTCAAGCCGCTCGGACTCACCGCGCAGCAGATCGGCGTGATTCTGATGCTGTCGTCGCGACGCGCCAGCACGCCTTTCGAGCTGTCGCGCGCGATGTCATATGACAGCGGCTCGATGACGCGACTGCTCGATCGCCTGGAAAAGAAAGGCTTCGTCGTGCGCACGCGCAGCAACGACGATCGACGCATGGTGAAACTGGAGCTGACACCGCAAGGCCATGAGGCCGCGCGGCAACTGCCGAACCTTGGCGCGACCGTGCTGAACGACCAACTGCGCGGCTTTACCGCCGAGGAGCACGCGACGCTGATTCACCTGCTCGCCCGTTTCATCGCAAACGGTCCCGAGGGCGAAGCCGACGTGGATTGCGGACCGGCGCCACCGCCGGACGAGCCGCGGCGATGAGCCGAAGCATGCGTCGAGGCGCGGTCGTCGTCGGAGGGCCGCGGCGCTTCATCACGAAGTACTAGCAAGACAATCACAAGGCGCCTTTCCAAGGCGCCATTGTCATCAGATATCTGTCTGGGCAGAGGGTGATGCGGCATATAAGCATCCTGCCTGGGACGCCCGATAAAGCTGCCACGACAAGCTTTTGCCGCCTGAGGAGAACCAAAATTATGGATGCCACGGCTTCCAACGCCGCGCTGCCCGCAGCAGAACCCGCTCCGCTCGAAGGCGGCACGCTCGCGCTGCTGACCGTCGGCCTTGCGCTCGGCACCTTCATGGAGGTGCTCGACACCTCGATTGCGAACGTCGCAGTGCCGACCATTTCCGGCAGTCTCGGCGTCGCGGCCAGTCAGGGTACCTGGGTGATCTCGTCGTACTCGGTCGCTTCGGCGATTGCCGTGCCGCTGACCGGCTGGCTCGCGCGACGCGTCGGCGAGGTTCGGCTCTTCACGCTGTCGGTGTTGCTGTTCACGATCGCGTCGGCGGCCTGCGGTTTCGCGCATAACTTCGAATCGCTGATCGCATTCCGGCTTGCGCAAGGGCTCGTGTCCGGGCCGATGGTGCCGCTGTCGCAGACGATCCTGATGCGCTCCTACCCGCCCGCGAAGCGCGGCCTCGCGCTCGGCTTATGGGCGATGACGGTGATCTGCGCGCCGATCTTCGGCCCGGTGATGGGCGGCTATATCACCGATAACTTCACGTGGCCGTGGATCTTCTACATCAACGTTCCGATCGGCCTGTTCTCGGCGTTCTGCGCGTACCTGCTGCTGCGTGGCCGCGAAACGCAGACGACGCGCCAGCGCATCGACGTGGTGGGCCTCGTGCTGCTCGTGACGGGCGTGTCTTGCCTGCAGATGATGCTCGACCTCGGCAAGGACCGCGACTGGTTCAACTCGACGTTCATCGTCGCGCTCGCCGTGATCGCGCTCGTGTCGATTGCATTGCTGCTCGTGTGGGAGTTGACCGAGGAGGAGCCGATCGTCGACCTGTCGCTGTTCAAGGATCGCAATTTCGCGCTTGGCGTCGTGATCATCTCGTTCGGCTTCATGGCGTTCTTCGGCTCGGTGGTGATCTTTCCGCTATGGCTGCAAACGGTGATGGGCTACACGGCGGGCCTCGCGGGTCTCGCCACGGCACCGGTCGGACTGCTGGCGTTGTTTCTATCGCCGATGATCGGCAAGAACATGCATCGGCTGAATCTGCGCATGGTCGCGAGCTTCGCGTTCATCGTGTTCGCGATCGTGTCGTTCTGGAACTCGACGTTCACACTCGACGTGCCGTTCGGCCACGTGATCCTGCCGCGGCTCGTGCAGGGCATCGGCGTCGCGTGCTTCTTCGTGCCGATGACGACGATCACGCTGTCGAGCGTGCCCGACGAGCGCCTTGCGAGCGCGTCGGGTCTGTCGAACTTTTTCCGCACGTTGTCGGGCGCGATCGGCACTGCGATCAGCACGACGTTCTGGGAAAACGACACGATCTATCACCACGCGATGCTCGCCGATACGGTCAGCACGTATTCGGCCAACACCAACGCCTATACGAATGCGCTCGCGGGCGCCGGGCTGTCCGGCGACAGTCTCACCGCGCAGCTGAACCAGGTGGTGACTAGCCAGGCGTACATGATGGCCACCAACGATTTTTTCCGCATCTCGTGCGCGGCGTTTATCGTGCTGGCCGTGCTCGTGTGGATCACCAAGCCACGCAAGGGCAGCGGGCCCTCGTTAGGACACTGAAGCAAACACGCGGCAGCGGCGAATGCATTACCGCCGTCGCCACAGCTTCAGCTATTGCGACATCGCCTCGCCATTCGGCAGCCTGGTGGTCTTTCCGGGCATCGTCTCCGGATGCGTCGCATCGGGCGCGTTCTGCGATGGCGTCGCACTGCCTTGCGGCGCGCTGGCGGCTGTGCCCGTGGTGCCTCTCACATACTGCTTGAAATCAGCACCGGCTTCCCACGGATTCGGCTTGCAGCCGAGCGAGCTGTCGCAGTGCGCGGAAAAGCCGATCGTTACGGTGCCATCGGGTTCCGAGGCGCGCGTGATCTGAAACGCGAGAGCCCGCTTGCCACCGTCGGGGCCGGCGGTCTGGATCAGCGAGTCGTTAGCGGTCTCGATCTTGTACTTCGAATGACTCGCGACCCACGATTGCGCCCGTTGCCACCAGAGGTCGCATTCGGCCTTGTTCGAACACGTCAATGGCTTGGTCGCGATCTGCATGACGTCCGGATTGACCTGACCCTGCGTTGAGCATCCCGCAGTCGCTACGAGGCACAGTGCGGCCAACAGAGCTTTGTTCTTCACGTCGGTACCTCCCCTGCGAAGCCTGTCATAACATTTTGGACCACCCCATCCAGGCGGTGTTTCACTCAGATCAGAGAATCGCGACGGCGCGTGGAGAATTTGCCGATTGCGCGCGCTCGAAGAGAGCAATCCGTAGAGCTTACTTGCGGGTTTCGCACGACAAAGAAAAAGCGGCCACGTGGGCCGCTTGATCACTTCTCGAGTTGTTGTGGTCCGAGCGCTCAGACACTGAAGCGATTGAGCGTATAGGCCCGATACGCGGCGACGAACGCGTCGAACGAACCAACCTCGTCGCGTTCGAGCTTCGCCTGTTCGTCGAGCGATTGCACCGCGAGGTCCGCAAACGCCTTGGACTGCACGGCATCGAGCGGACGCGCGCGGAAGTACGCGGCGTGCGCTTCGCTTTGCGCGAGGCCGAACGCGAGAAAGCTCTGCTGCTGGTCACGCATAGTTTGCAGCACGCGCGCCGATGGCGTGAGCGATACGTCCGCGAGCTTCGCGCGTTGCGCGGCGACCGCGCGCGCGTGTTCGTCGCCGCCCCTCAAGCCGTCGAGCACGGTCGCCGCGGCGTCGATTTTCACGAGCAGTTCGTCGGCCCATTCGGTCATCGCGACCGGCCTGCCGTCGCGAACCAGTTCGAGGCCTGGCTTGCGGCCTTCCATCGTCACGCGGCCGAAGTTCTGATTCGCTTCGGTGTAGGCGGCCGGAGGCAATGGCGCGCTGTCGTCGAGCGCGCACACCAGCAGGTACGCGTCGAGAAAGCGCGACGTTTCGAGGGAAATGCCGCTCGGCTCGAACGGATCGATATCCATGCAACGCACTTCGACGTATTGCACGCCGCGCACGGCAAGCGCATGGAGCGGCCGCTCGCCCGGATAAGTGACGCGCTTCGGACGGATCGTCGAATAGAACTCGTTTTCGATCTGCAGCACGTTGGTGTTGATCTGCACCCACTCGCCGTCGCGTTGCGTACCGATCTGCTCGTAGGCGGGATACGGCTGGCTCACGGCTTTCGCGAGCGCGTCGAGATAGCCGGGCAGCGTGTCGTAGTCGGCGTGCAGCGCGGCCTGCGCGGTCGTGTTCGAATAGCCGAGATCGCTCATGCGCAGGCTCGTCGCGTACGGGCGATACAGCGTGTCGGCGTCGAACGTGTCGAGCGTGTGTTTGCGATCGCGGAGGAATCGACGATCGAGCGCGGGCGACGCGCCGAACAGATACATCAGCAGCCAGTTCGTGCGGCGGAAATTGCGGATCAGCGCGAGGTAGCGGTCGGACTGGAAGTCGACGGCGTTCGCGGTGGATTGCTGCTCGGCGTGCAGCAGGCGCCACACTTCTTCGTTCAGCGAATAGTTGTAGTGGATGCCCGCGATGCACTGCATCGTGCGGCCATAGCGCAGCGCGAGGCCGACCCGGTACACGTACTTCAGCTTGCCGATGTTCGACGTGCCGTAGTGCGCGATCGGAATGCCGTCGTCGGTGGCGGGTAACAGCCCCGGCATCGAGTTGTTCCACAGGATCTCGTCGCCGAGCTCCGCGTAGACGAAACGATGCAGCACGTCGAGCTGCGCGAGCGTTTCGGCGGCGTCCTGCTCGGCCGGCGTGATCAGCTCGAGCAGCGCCTCGGAGTAGTCGGTCGTCAGCGACGGATGCGTGAGCGCCGAGCCGAGCGCGCGCGGATGCGGCGTCATCGCGAGCTGGCCGTCGCGCGTTACGCGCAGGCTTTCCCTTTCGATGCCGCGCAGGCCGCGTATCAGCGCATCGCGCTGCGGGCTCGAGTCGAGCACGGACAGGCGGTGCGAAAGCACGTCGGTCGTGCCGGATGGTGTGGTGTTTGGCATTGATGCAGGTCGGGCGTTGCCGGTCGCCGTGTATCGCCAGACGATTCACAGGCGATACAGCGGCTGACAACGTTCGGCGGAATTTTCAGTAGCGGGCACTTTAACATCTCGCCAGATCGGCTGCTTGCGGCCGCTTCGGCGGGGTTTGAGCGCGCATGGCGGGGTCGCGCTGAACTGCGCCATCGCCATCAGCGCGTCGTGACGACGCTCAGCTCAACTCACCCGCCGCGCGCCGCGCCCGCCCGATCCGCTACCTCGTTCCACAGATGCATCGCGGCATACGCGCGATACGGCCGCCACGCGTCGCTGCGGCTGCGCTGCTGTGCTGGCCGTATCAGCGAAGGATCGCGCGCACAGATCGACTGCATCAGCACAAGATCCGACGCGGGCCATGCATCGGGATCGCGCCATGCGCGCATCGCGACGTATTCGACAGTCCATGGGCCGATGCCCGCGAGCGCGAGCAACGCGGCGCGCAGGCTCGCGGCGTCGACGGTGTCGCTGCTGTCGAGCGGGACGTCGCCGCTCGCGACCGCGCGCGCGAAGCCCTGTAACGCGGCGACGCGTTTGCCGGGCATGCCGATCTGCGCGAGATCGACTTCGGCGAGCGCGGCCGGCGTCGGAAAACGCCACGCGGTGTCCTGGTGCGGATGGCCGTCGATGCGTTGGCCCGCGCGCTGCACGAGCCGTCCGATGATGGTCGTCGCGGCCTTCACGCTGACCTGCTGACCGACGATCGCACGCACCACCAGTTCGAAGCCTGACCATGCGCCCGGCACCCGCAGGCCAGGCACCGCGGCGACGAGCGGCGCGAGCCACGGGTCCGCGGCGAGTCCGGCGGCGATCTTCTTCGGATCGGCGCGCAGATCGAACATCTTCGCGATCGGCGCGGCGAGTGCATCGGCATGCCGGCTCGCCGGCCCTTCGATGCTCGCGACGATGCAGCGCTTGCGCTGATGCAGCCGCACGCTGAGTGTGCCGCTGTCGCCGTTCCAGTCGATCGCGCGACGATACGCGCCGTCCTCGACGGCTTCGACGCCAGGCGTCGCGCGGCCGCTGAAAAAACGCAGCAGCCGCGGCCAGTCGAAGGGTGCCTTGAACGGTAATTCCAGAGTTGCGACGTCGTTAAGCGTGCTCAAGCGGCGTGATCCAGGTTGGAGTGGCGGGAATCGGCGTCGGGGCGGCTTGCGCGGCGGCGCGGCGCGTCGCCGGCTGAAGCGCCGCCTGCGTGCTGCGACTCATTGTCGAGCAACGCGGCCTTGCGCGGCAGCCCCCAGCGATAGCCGGCGAGCGCCCCGCCCTTCTGCACGACGCGATGGCAAGGAATCGCGAGCGCGACCGGATTTGTCGCGCAGGCACTTGCGACGGCGCGTACCGCGCGCGGCGAACCGACCGCCTCGGCGATCTGCGAGTAGCTGCGCGTTTCGCCGTACGGGATGCGTCGCAAAGCATCCCACACGCGCTGCTTGAACGCGGTCGACGCGATGTCGAGCGGCAGGTCGAAGTCCTGGCGCGTGCCGCGCAGGTACGCATCGATCTGCGCGATGAACGGTGCTAGGCGCCCAGCGTCCTCGCGCAGCTCGGCGTTCGAGAACTCGCCGCGCAATTCGTCGATCAACAGCGCGGTGTCGTCGCCGAAACCGATCTTGCAGATGCCCTTATCGGTCGCCGCGACCAGCACGAAGCCGAGCGAGGTGGGCGCGCTCGCATAGCGCACCGTGAGCCCGGCGCCCTTGCGCCGGTAAGCGGAGGGCGCCATGCCGAGCTCGGCCGGCGCGCTGTCGTACATGCGCGAAGGCGAGCCGAAACCGGCGTCGAGTGTCGCTCGCGTAACATCGGCGCCGCCCTGTAGCGCGTCGCGCAGCGCGGCGCCGCGCTGCGCGGCCTGGTACTGACGCGGCGACACGCCGACGACGCGCTTGAACAGGCGCTGCAAATGAAACGGGCTCACGTGCACGGCGTCGCTCAGTTGCGCGAGCGTGAGGCGCTGCTGCGGATCAGCGTCGAGCGCCGCGCAGGCCCTCGCGACGATGTCAAGCTCGCGTGGCAGGCCGCCCGGCTGGCAGCGCTTGCAATCGCGGAAGCCCGCGGCGCGCGCGGCGGCGGCATGGGTGAAGAAGGCGACGTTTTCGCGGCGCGGCTGGCGCGACGCGCACGACGGCCGGCAGAACACGCCGGTCGTCCTGACCGCGTAGAAGAATGCGCCGTCGGCATCGTGGTCGCGGTGGGTGACGGCGTCCCAGCGCTCGTCGTCGGTGCGCCACTGGGTCGCGTCGGCGTCCGCGGTGGTGCGCATGGGGGTGGAATGGCGAGTGGTGGCGTTCATGATGTCCTGGGGCCCGGATGGGCAATCAGTGTCGATGCTCATCAATCTAGGCCTGTTCGCTACACAGTACGCGCCGGTTCTTGCTCTGTCATTCGGACGCGCTTGTCCTCACCCATAGTGGGGTTAAACCGGGCAAATCGCAGTCCGAAACGCCGCGGAACGCCCCGCGGCCGGGCGTTTTGCCTCAAACTGCGACAATTTTGCACGATATCGGGTTTTCCCTTAAAAAGTTATTGCGTCGCACCAAGCCGATGTGTATATTAGTACCTGTCTCCTCCATGTCTCCTCCTGATATGGATTCAGCCCGCTCCATTTGAGCGGGCTTTTTTTTGCCCGCCGATCCGCCCCCCCGCCCATTCTCCTACACTTCCTAATCGGTTCTCCGAACTAGCAAAAGGGCGTTCAACATGAAAATCCACATTCGCGAGATCGACCACGTCGTGATCCGGGCGACGCACGTCGACACCCTCGCGCGCTTTTACTGCGACGTACTCGGTTGCAGCGTTGAAAAGGAGCAGCGCGAACTCGGCCTCACGCAACTGCGCGCGGGCCGATCGCTGATCGATCTGCTGCAGGTCGGCGCCAAGCTCGATCGCGCGGAAAACGGTGAGGCGGGCACGGGGCGCAACATGGATCACCTGTGCCTGCGCGTCGAGTCGTTCGACGCCGACGCGCTGAAGGCGCATCTGAGCGCGCATGGCGCGCGGCTCGGCGAACAGGGGGTGCGCTATGGCGCGGACGGGTTTGGACCGTCGCTGTATCTGTTCGACCCGGAGGGCAACATGGTCGAACTGAAGGGGCCGCCGGAGGCGGCGCGAATCACGTCGCTCTGAAAGCGAAAGCGAAACTGCGCAAAAACCGGTTCAGGCCGGTTCCATCACGCGTCGGCGGGCGCTTTCAGTACGGTCCAGTCGATCTTCACCGCGTCGGCTTCGGCACTGCCGAGCCAGGCTTCGCCGTCCTGCACCGTGCATTGCAGCCGCATCGTGCGCTCGGCGAGTGAGCCGAGCGATGCCGCGACGTCCTCGCCGAGCGTCCAGACCGTCACGTTGCGCAGGCGCTCGACCTTGTTGCGCACGCCCTGCCACCAGATTTCCGAGGTCCGCCCGCCATACGCGATCACGATCACGTGACTGGAACGGCCGCTCGCCTTCGCGATGCGGCGCTCGTCGGGCTGGCCGACCTCAATCCAGGTGTCGATCGCGCCGGTCAGATCCTTCGCCCACAGATCCGGCTCGTCGACATCCGACAAACCTTTGCAAAACTCCAGCCGCTCCTGTGCGAACAGCGCGAACGCGGCGACGCGGACCATCATCCGTTCGTCGGTTTCCGAGGGGTGACGGGCGATCGTCAGTGAATGGTCGGCGTAATAGTGCCGGTCCATGTCCGCGATCTGCACTTCGGCCTTGTATATCGTCGATTTGAGAGCCATGCCGTTGCTAAACCAGGCGCTCGCTCCACCGGAGCGCAGCGAAAATGAATCGTCGACGGCGCGTTGCCGTTTCTTGTGTTTGCTGTACATCGTCTGTTCCTCCCGCGCCGTCGGCCGGTGCCTATGACACGAAAGGAAGCATTTACCGGGCCACCACCGGTTCCATGGCGGTGCCGTACACGTCGCGAGCCGCCTCCCGCAGCGCCTCGAGCACGACGGCGGCCGCCGGAGACAACAGATGCGACTGGCGCGTGATGATACCGAATGTGTCCATCCTGCACGGTAAATCAATCGGTACGCGTTTCAATACCCCGTACTGTTGGTACTGACGCGCCACTTCATCGGGCAATACAGCCAACATGTCGCTTTGCAGCAGCAAGCTCGAAATCGCGAGGAAGTTATTCGTATTGACGACGTTCTGCGGCGGATTCAGGCCAATCTGCGAAAACATCAGATCGAAGCGGTGGCGCAGCACGCTGCCAGGCGGATGCAGCACCCACGCCGCGTTGACGATACCGCGCAGCGTCAATCCCGTTTCGTTTTCGAGCGGATGGCCAGGCCGGGCGACCACGCACAGCGGTTCGTCGGCGAGCGGCTCGTAGCGCACGTCGGTCTTGAACTGATTCTGCCGTTCGAGCACGCGGCCGATCATGATGTCGAGGTCGCCTTCGGCGAGCCGCGGCAGCATCACGTCGGAGGTCTCGACCTCGGTCCAGATCTGCAGCTGCGGATAGCGCTCCTTCACGCTCGCGATCGCGCGCGGCACCATCGTCGCGGCAGCCGCGGCGATCACGCCGATGCGCACCTGACCCGCGAGCCCCGAGCGCAGCGCCGAGATTTCGTCGTGCGCCTGGCTAAGGTTCGACAGCACCATGCGCGCGTGGCGGATCATCACCTCGCCGTACAGCGTCGCGTGCATACCGTGCGGCGTGCGGTCGAACAGGCTCACGCCGAGCATGTCCTCGAGTTCTTTCAACAGGCGCGACGCGGCCGGCTGCGTCATGCCGAGCACGTCAGCCGCGCGGCGCACGTTGCCCTCCTCCTCCATCGCGGCAAGCAGCAGCAACTGGCGCGTCTTCAGGCGCGCGCGCACGAACCAGTTCGAATAGCTACGCGTCATCGCAGGGGTCTCCAGGTTTTTACGGGCGATGTTTGTACGTTCTGCTTTGAAGTTCCCATGATGCCATATCGAAACTGATATCGGAGAAGCCTAAAAAGGGATTGGAAAGTTATTGGGACGACTCATACCATTCGTGGACTTTTGTGAACTTCCGGTGCGCCTTTTCCGCCGATGAACCGCGATCCGCTCGTCCCCCTCGTTACCAGCCCGTTTCGCCATTACATCAATGGCGGATGGGAGACGGGTGCGACCGCGGGCGTGTCGCTCAATCCGTCGGACCTCGACGAACCGGTCGGCGAATACGTGCGGGCCGACGTGCGGCAGACCGACAGCGCAATCGAGGCGGCGCACGCGGCGTTTCGCGACTGGTCGCTTGCCTCCGCGCAGCGCCGCGCCGACGCGCTCGACGCGATCGGCAGCGAAATGCTCGCGCGCCGCGAGGAACTGGCGCGTCTCCTCGCGCGTGAAGTCGGCAAGGTGCTGCCCGAGGCGCTCGCCGAAGCGACGCGCGCGGGGCAACTGTTCAAGCTGTTCGCCGCCGAGGCGCTGCGCGCGTTCGCCGAACCGCTCGCGTCCGCGCGTGCCGGCGTCGAAATCGACGTGACGCGCGAGCCGCTCGGGGTGGTCGGCGTCATCGCGCCGTGGAGCGCGCCGCTCGCGATCGCCGCGGCGAAGATCGGTGCCGCGCTCGCGCATGGCAACTGCGTCGTGTACAAGCCGGCCGAATCGGTGCCGGCCTGCGCGGCGGCGCTCGCGTCGATCGTCAGTCGCGCGGGCTTGCCGGCCGGCGTGTTCAACCTCGTGATGGGCAGCGGCCGCAAAGTCGGTGCGCGAATCGTCGCGCATCCGCTCGTCGCCGCGATCAGCTTCACCGGTTCGTCCGATACCGGCACACGTGTGCTACAGGCCGCCGCGACGCGCCAGGCGCGCGTGCAGCTCGAGATGGGCGGCAAGAATCCGTTCGTCGTGCTGGCCGACGCCAATCTCGACGGCGCGGTCGATGCCGCGCTGACCGGCGCCTTCAGCGCGACGGGCCAGCGCAGCACCGCGGCCGCGCGGCTGATCGTCGAGCGCGCGGTGTTCGCGCAGTTCGTCGACGCGTTGCAGGCGAAGCTCGCGAAACTCACCGTCGATCACGCGCTGAAGCACGGCACCGACATCGGCCCGGCGGCGAACGCCGCGCAGCTCGAACGCAATCTCGAATACGTGCGCATCGGCGAACAGGAAGGCGCGCAATTGCTGCGCGGCGGTAGGCAGCTGCAGCGCGCGACGCGCGGCTATTTTTTCGAGCCGGCGCTGTTTGTCGGCGAACCGGAGCATCGCATCGCGCGCGAAGAGATTTTCGGGCCGCTCGCGGTCGTGCTGCGTGCGGACGATTACGAACACGCGCTGCATCTCGCGAACGACACCACCTACGGTTTGTGCGCCGGCATTTGCACGCGCTCGCTCGAACGCGCGCGGCATTTCCGCCGCCACGTGCAGAGCGGTCTCGTCACGATCAACCTGCCGACCACGGCCGTCGAACATCACGGACCCGGCGGCGGGCGCAAGGCGTCGGCCTATGGCGCGAGCGATGCCGCGTTCTGGACCGCCGTGAAAACGGCGTACGTGGCGGGCTAGAACCGATGAGCCGCACCACGGTTTTCGCCGCGCCACTGGCCGTGCGCCCCGCTTCACGAATCGCCCGGCTTGCCGAGCCGAGATCCACCCCGATCCGCGCGTCGGCTGGCGCCGCCCGCGTTACCCCGCTGCAACTACCACGACATCAATGCAGCTTTTCAACCTCAGGAGACAGTAGATGACCAGCAAGCTTCGCCGTTTGACTCTGACCGCGATCGCCGCCGCCGCCCTCGCCGCGCCGTTTGCCGCGCAACTGTCCGCGCATGCGGACGAGCCGCTCAAAGTCGGCTTCCTCGTGAAGATGCCGGAACAGGCATGGTTCATCAACGAACAGAAAGCCGCGACCGCGCTCGGCCAGAAGGACGGATTCTCGGTCGTCAACATCGGTACGCCCGACGGCGAAAAAGTGCTGGCCGCGATCGACAACCTCGGCGCGCAAGGCGCGAAGGGCTTCGTGATCTGCGCGCCCGACGTGCGTCTCGGACCGGCGATCCAGGCACGCGCGAAGCGCTACAACATGAAGTTCGTGACGGTCGACGACCAGCTGGTCGATTCGACCGGCAAGCCGCTTGCCAACGTGCCGCACCTCGGCATGTCCGCGTTCAAGATCGGCAATCAGGTCGGCACGGCGATCTCCGAGGAAATGAAGCGCCGCGGCTGGAAGCCCGAGGAAGTCGGCGCGCTGCGCATCACCGACTACGAACTGCCGACCGCGAAGCTGCGCACCGACGGCGCGACGCAGTCGCTGCTCGCCGGCGGCTTCAAGAAGGAAAACATCTTCGACGCGCCGCAGAAAACCACCGACGACGAAGGCGGCTTCAACGCGGTGTCGCCGGTGCTCGCGCAGCATCCGAACATCAAGAAGTGGGTGATCTTCGCGCTCAACGAGGAAAGCGTGCTCGGCGGCGTGCGCGCGACAGAACAGCTGCACATTCCGGGCACAGACGTGATCGGCGTCGGCATCAACGGCGCGGGCGAGGCGTTCGCCGAGTTCCAGAAGAAGGAACCGACGGGCTTCTACGGCACGATCGCGGTCAGCTCGACGAACCACGGCAAGGAGAGCACCGAAAACCTCGTCGAATGGATCAAGGACGGCAAGCAGCCGCCCGCCGATACGCAGACCACCGGCAAGCTGATGGTCCGTAGCAACTGGCAGGACGTGCGCAAGGAACTGGGTATTTAAGCGAAGTTCTCGCAGCAGACGGCGGGCCGCATCGCGCGTTGCGTTTAGCGTGAGCGTGGCCCGCTCTGGTTACATCCGTTCGAGGTTTTTCCGATGACGTCCTTATTCACCGGGTCTCATGCCGGCGACGCGGCGCTTGCGCCCTCGCCTGCCCCGACGCCCGCATCCGACGCTCCCTATCTCCAGCTCGAGGGGATCACCGTGCGCTTCCCGGGCGTGCTCGCGCTCGACCAGGTGTCGCTCGAAGTGCGCCGCGGCGAGGTGCATGGCCTGATGGGCGAAAACGGCGCCGGCAAGTCGACGCTGCTGAAGGTGCTGTCCGGCGTCAATCACCCCGTGTCGGGCACGCTGTCGCTCGATGGCGTCGAGCAGCAGTTCGCGACGACCAAGGCGGCAATCGCCGCGGGCATCGCGATCATCTATCAGGAACTGCATCTGGTGCCGGAGCTGACGGTCGCCGAGAACCTGATGCTCGGCGCGCTCCCGAATCGCTTCGGGGTTCTGGACGAAAAGGCCTTGGTCGCGCGCGCGATGCGCGAGCTCGAACGGCTCGGCGAAAAGCTCGATCCGTCGCAGCAGGTCAAGCATCTGTCGATCGGTCAGCGGCAGATGATCGAAATCGGCAAAGCGCTGATGCGCGACGCGCGGGTGATCGCGTTCGACGAACCAACCAGCTCGCTGTCGTCGCGCGAAACCACGCAATTGTTCCGCATCATCCGCGCGCTGAAGGCCGAAGGCCGCGCGATCATTTACGTCACGCACCGGATGGATGAAGTCTATGAACTGTGCGATCGCGTCACCGTGTTTCGTGACGGCCGCCGCATCGACACCTTCGAGGCAGGCGCGGGACTCGATCGCGATCGGCTGATCAGCTGCATGGTGGGCCGCTCGATCACCGATGTGTACGGCTATCGCGCGCGCGAGCACGGCGACGTGCAGCTTCAGGTCGACGGCCTGATGGGGCCGGGCCTGCGCGAGCCGGCATCGTTTTCGGCGCGCAAGGGCGAGATCGTCGGCTTTTTCGGGCTCGTCGGCGCGGGCCGCTCCGAGTTGATGAAGCTGATCTACGGCGCGGTCAAGCCGAGCGCCGGCGGGGTCGCGCTGAAGGGCAAGCGCGTGCAGTTCGCCACGCCGCGCGACGCGGTGCGCGCCGGTGTCGCGCTGTGTCCCGAGGATCGCAAGCAGGAAGGCATCGTTTCGATTGCGTCAGTGTCGGACAACCTGAACATCAGCTGCCGCCGCCACTTCAGTCGCTTCAACGTGCTCAACGGCCGCAAGGAAGCGCAGACCACGCGTGAGTTCATCGGCAAGCTCGCGATCAAGACCCGCAACGGCGACACGCCGATCGGCACGCTGTCCGGCGGCAATCAGCAGAAGGTGATCCTGTCGCGCTGGCTCGCCGAAGAGATCGACGTGTTCCTGATGGACGAGCCGACGCGCGGCATCGACGTCGGGGCTCGCAGCGAGATTTACGGGCTGTTGTATGGGCTCGCCGAGGCGGGCCGCACGGTCATCGTCGTATCGAGCGATCTCGCCGAAGTGATCGGCGTGACCGATCGCGTGATCGTGATGAAGGAAGGCCGCATCGTCGGCGATCTGCCGAAGGCGCAAGCCACGCCGGATGCGCTGATCAAGCTGGCGTTGCCGCGCTGATCGGCTAACGGCTCTCGCCACCAGACCTCTTATCGAATACCGCAACGAAAACGGCATTGAATGGAACAGACATCATGAGCATACCTTCCACCGATTCCTCGACCCCCGCCGTCGCCTCTGCCGGTTTGACCGCGCGTGCCGCGCGCACCTGGGACCTGATCAACAAATCCGGCATCGTGATGGTGTTCATCATCCTGTTCGCGGTGCTGTCGTTTACGGTCCCGGGCTTTCTGAGCTCGCGCAATATCCAGGGCTTGCTGCTGTCGGTCACGCTGATCGGCTCGATCTCCGTCACGATGATGTTCGTGCTCGCGCTCGGCGAGGTGGACCTGTCGGTCGCGTCGATCGTCGCCTTTTCCGGCGTGGTGGCTTCTGTGCTGATCACCGCCACGCATAGCGTGTTCGTCGGCGTCGCGGCCGGCGTGCTCGCGGGCGGCGCGGTCGGGCTCGTCAACGGCACGCTGGTCGCGCGCTACAAGATCAACTCGCTGATCGTCACGCTCGCGATGATGGAGGTCGTGCGCGGCCTCGCCTACATCACGTCGAACGGCGACGCGGTGATGATCTCGGAGGAGCGCTTCTTCGATCTCGGCGGTGGCTCGTTCCTCGGCATTTCTTATCCGATCTGGAGCAACATCATCGGCTTCGTGCTGTTGGGCTTCCTGCTGAAAAAAACCGTGTTCGGCAAGAACGTTCTGGCCGTCGGCGGCAATAGCGAAGCGGCCGTGCTCGCGGGGCTGCCCGTCACGCGGATCAAGATCACCGTATTCGTGCTGCAAGGGCTCGTGACCGGCTTCGCAGGCGTGATGCTCGCGTCGCGCATGAGTCTCGGCGATCCGAAGACGTCGGTCGGGCTCGAACTCGGCGTGATTTCCGCTTGCGTGCTCGGCGGCGTGTCGCTGACGGGCGGTGTCGCGACGATCTCCGGCGTGCTGGTCGGCGTGCTGATCATGGGTTCGGTACAGGACGCGATGAGCCTGCTTAACGTGCCGACGTTCTATCAGTACCTGATCCGCGGCGGCATCCTGCTGCTCGCGGTGCTGTTCGACCAGTTCCGCCGCAGCAAGCGCGTGCACTGACGCGCCGCTGCACCTGGCCGGTTTCCTGCGCTTTGCGAGAAGGCGTACTGCCGATGCGGGTCGATAAAACCCGCATCGGCTTTTTTATTACGCGTGAAGCCTGGCCTGTATGAAAAGTAATAAAAAAACGGCTTGGCATCTGAATGCCCAAGCCGTCCTTTTTTAGCTCACGCGTTCACGGCTGCGACTTTAAAGCCGCAGTGGAGACGCATGCGACCGTGTTCCGGCTTTTGCCGGAATACCGGTGTTGTACTTATTGCTTGATAAATCGGTCGTTCGCCCAGAGCCCCTCGGTGTCGCTATTGGCCGCATTTACGAACTCGACGTCGTGGCCGACCACGCGCACCACCCGGAAACTCGAGTCGGTCGGTGTCGATACGCATTGATATCCGGAGAAGAATTCCTGCATCTGCTGCTGTTCACCGGCTTGCGCATGGTGATCGACGGCATCGAGCTTGTCCTTCGATACGCAGCCATACGCATTGGCCTTGAACTGGATCGTTTGCTGCGGCTTGATCACGACGTCTTGCGCCGGAACGCTAGCGGCAGCCAAACCCGCGATGGCGAAAACAACGGCAATTCGAGTTTTCATTTATTCCTCCGGGGTGGGCCGAAAAAATACTCGGTTAGCTATGTATTTAACTTTAACGATGGACCCACAGCTTGCACTTTAGGAGAATCAGGAAGAACGACAAGCACATCTTGTGTGCGGTCGCAACAGTGGCTAATTGTCGCACCCGCTGTCAGGGCTGATTAAAGCTTGAGCAGACGCGCGATCGAATAGCAATGAAAAGAATTACTAAAATTCCACCTCGCTCATCGCTTTAGCTGGTAAAGCTTTGCGCCCGCATTCGCGTAAACGCGTAGGGCCAATTAAGTGATTTAGTACAATTTAATCAACTTGTTTGTGCATCGCACACAAAGTCATTCGGCGGGCGAAAGCCGCTACGTGCAATAACGCGGCAGGTGCAGAAAACAAATAGTGCCAGCCGTCTCTCGCAGCTTTCGTGAAGGGCCTGCACCGGCTTGCGGGTACAGGCGCTGCTCTACAATTGGAACAAATCTCCCGGACCTGGAGGCTATCGTGAACGAGCACGTAATACTCGGGATTTTTCTGGTCGTTCCGCTGCTCATCGTGATGTTTCTTTTTTCCGACGAACTGTGGCAAGAACATCGCGACCTCCACGACGGTCGGCCGTTGTCACCGCGTCCCCGGCGCATCGACTGGCGGCATCCGCTACGCCGTTCTCGTGATCGGCTCTGAGACTGCGAGCGGACCCCTGAAGAAAAAAGCCTGCCACAAGGGCAGGCTAAAAAGAGATCCACACTCAATGCCTTGAACACAAGGCAATAGCAGTCTAGTCGCGACGCGCCAATCGGTGGTTTCAACGGCTTTTACAGTTGTTACCGCACGTGACCGTTATGGCTGGCGCGGCAATGTGTCGGCAGGCCCACACGTCGCGCTTCAATGGGCGCGCCAGTGTGCGCGAATCCGTTTGGCGAGCGCTTCAAGTGTGTCGGCGTCGGCGACCTCGCGCGCATGCAGCTTCAGCGGCTGGCCTTCCCAGCGCGGAATCACATGGAAATGCACATGCGGCACCGTTTGTCCCGCCGCCGCGCCGTTGAACTGGCCGATGAACACACCGTCCGGACGCAGCGCCGCGCGCACCGCGATCGCGAGCTTTTGCGCCATGCGCGCGGACGCGACGAGCGCCACATCCGACAGATCGAAAATCTCCGCGACCGCTTCCTTCGGCACGACGAGCAGATGACCGTCGGCTTGCGGCATCAAGTCCATGAAAGCCAGCGCCTGGTCGTTTTCGGCCACCTTGATGCACGGTAGTTCGCCGCGCAAGATTTTGGCGAACGGGTTGCTGTCGTTGTAGCTCATCGCGTTTCCTTTCGTTTGATCTGGTTTCGATTCATGGGTCGAGCGGGACGCTGCTGTTTCGCGCAGCTTCGCATCGCGGGCTTCCTATTTTCTACCCGAATGCTTACGGCACGCGTGCGGCGCGCCGGATCGCTTGAGGCGGCTGGCCGAACGCGCGCAAAAACGCGCGCCGCATCCGCTCGGGGTCGATGAAGCCAGTGTCGGCTGCGACCGTTTCGATCGAATGACGCCCGGTTTCGAGCATCGTGCGGGCCGCTTCGACGCGCAGCGCCTCGATCGCGCGGGCCGGCGACTGGCGAGTCTCGTCGCGAAACGCGCGGCTGAACTGACGGGGGCTCAGATGCGCGACGTCGGCGAGCTGCTCGACGCTCAGCGGCTCGCGCAGATGACTCTTCGCATACGACAGCGCGTTCTGGATCCGATCGGATTTCGGTTCGAGATCGAGCATCGCCGAGTATTGCGACTGCCCGCCGGTGCGGCGGTGATAGACGACGAGCTTTTTCGCGATCGCGCGCGACGCCGCGACGCCGAGGTCGTTCTCGACCAGCGCGAGGCACAGATCGATGCACGCGGTCATGCCGGCCGACGTCCACACCGAGCCGTCGACGATGAAGATGCGGTCCTCGTCGACCCGCGCGCGCGGAAAGCGCCGCTGCAGATCGCGTGCATGCGCCCAATGAGTGGTCGCGTGGCGGCCGTCCAGGATGCCAGCTTCGGCGAGGACGAACGCGCCGGTGCAGATGCTCGCGGTGCGGCGTGAGGCGGTGAGGGCGTCGTTCAGAAACGCGAGCAGTACCGGCGATGACGGCGCGATTTCCATCGCGCCGGTGACGATCACCGTGTCATAGGCGGGATCGCCGAACGGCCGCGTCGCGACCTCGACGCCCGCCGAACTGCGCACCATGCCGCCGTGCTCGGAGATCACCGTGACGTCGTACGGGGGTTCGTCGGTGTCCTGATTGGCGAGTTCGAAAATCGATACCGCGACCATGTCGAGGATCTGGAAGCCCGGAAACACCACTACACCGATGCGTTTCATTTACGATGTCCTGAAATGAGGGAAATACGACGTTTGAGACAAGACGGTACGCGCCTAGACTCAGCTCGTCAACACCGCCGGCCCAGCGCGAAACCCGCGAGACGGCGAGTTCACGGATGTTCCCATTCACCAGTCAGGGCGGTCGCATCGTGCGCAGCCCACAAGGAGAGCTTCAATGGCAACGCAGGCAGAGAAGGGCGTACAAGGCGATTCGAACGGAGGTAAGGGCACGGCGGTGGTCACTGGCGCATCGTCGGGGATCGGTGCGGTGTACGCGGACCGGCTCGCGCGACGCGGCTACGATCTGCTGCTGATCGCGCGCGACGGCGCGCGCCTCGGCAGCCTCGCCGAGCGGCTGACGAAGGAGACGGGCCGGCGCGTGAGCACCGTCAGCGCCGATCTGACCAACAAGGCCGACGTGCGCCGCATCGAGAATCAGTTGCGCGCCGAGCGCGGCATCACGATGCTGGTCAACAATGCGGGCGTCGGCGCGACCGCGACGCTGCTCGACTCCGATATCGATGAACTCGAGAAGATGATCGACCTGAACGTCACGTCGCTCACGCGCCTGACGGCGGCCGTGTTGCCGGGTTTCATCGCGCGTGGCGCGGGCACGGTAATCAATATCTCGTCGATCGTCGCGCTGTCGCCGGAATTGCTGAACGGCACCTATAGCGGCACCAAGGCGTACGTGCTGAACCTCACGCAGTCGCTGCATCACGAGGTGGGTGGCAAGGGCGTGCGGTTGCAGGCGGTGCTGCCGGGCGCGACGAGTACCGCGTTCTGGGATCGCGCGGGTCTCGCGGTCGAGAACCTGCCTGCGCAGATCGTGATGAGCGCCGAGGACATGGTCGACGCGGCGCTTGCCGGTCTCGACCAGGGTGAGTTGGTGACGATCCCGTCGTTGCCCGATGCCGCCGACTGGGAGCGTCTGAACAGCGCGCGTCTGCATCTGCAGCCGAATCTGTCGCGCAGCGCGCCGGCCGAGCGCTATACGCGCGCCGTGGCGGCGTGAAACAAAGGGGGTAGGGCAGCGCAAGACTCAGCCGCTCACCGCGACCTGATTCTTGCCGTCGTGTTTCGCGCGATACAGGCCGACGCTGGCGGCCTCGATCAGCGACGTGACCGGTTCGGCCGCCGACGGCAGCACCATCGCCGCGCCGATGCTGATCGTGACGACACCCTCTGCCGAGCCTGCATGCGTGATCGCGAGGTCTTCGACCGCGATGCGGATTTTCTCCGCGAGCAGGCGCAAGCCGCCCGCCGACGTGCCCGGCACGACCACCGCGAACTCCTCGCCGCCGAAGCGCGCGGCGAGATCCGGTGAATGGCCGAGGCACGCTTCGATCGTGTGGGCGACGCTCTTCAGCACTTCGTCGCCGGCGACGTGCCCGTAGGTGTCGTTGTAGGCCTTGAGGTGATCGACGTCGATCATCAGGAGGCCGAGGCCGGTCTTGTCGCGCGTGCCGCGGCGCCATTCGTCGGCCAGATGCTGGTCCAGGTAGCGGCGGTTCGACAGGCCGGTCAGACCGTCCGAATGCGTGCGCCGCTGCAACTCCAGATTGGTCGCCAGCAGTTGCTGCTGTGACTGCCGCAGCGCGCGGTATGCCTCGTCGCGCTGCTGCAGGTTCAGATACGAGCGCGAGTGATAGCGGATGCGCGCGATCAGCTCGATGCGATCCGGCAGCTTGACGAGGTAATCGTTCGAGCCGGCCGCGAACGCCGCGCTTTTGACGAGGGGCTCTTCTTTGGTCGACAGCGCGATGATCGGGATGTCGCGCGTGGCCGGGTTCAGCCGATATTGCCGCACCAGCGTCAGACCGTCGGCGCCCGGCATCGCGAGATCTTGCAGAATCACTGTCGCGCGCGTTTCCTCGGCGCAGCGCACCGCGTCTTCCCAGGACGCGCAGTAGTGAAAGTCGACGCCCGGCTCGTCGGCGAGCGCCTCGCGCACCGCGTCGGCGATGACCGGCTGGTCATCGACCAGCAGCACCGTGATCGGGCACTCGCCCGCCGGCGGCTCGGCGAGGATGCGCGCGAACGAGTCGTCGATGGCGAGACGCGGTGGATCCTCCGCGACGAGCGCATGCGCGTGCGCCTGTACTTCGTCTGCGGGATGCAGCGTTGCGACGTTCTGGGGCGGTTTAGAGGTGTCCATGTGGTTCAGCCCGAATGACGGTCAGGGAAGGCACGTTGCGGAGAGGCGGGGCGCTCTTTGACCATTGCCCTTGGTCAGATAATAGTCGGCGGCCGCGACAAGACCACCCCGGCTGAAGCCACGCAATGCTCTGCGTGGGCTGACGCATCCGACGTTATGCGCCTGTTACAGAGTTAATGTCCGGTTACCAACTGCAGCATCTATTTCCGCCAGCGCCAGCGACAATTCGTCCATGCCTGAACGGCGGGAGCTCAATATGAAAAAGATCGCAGTGGCGTTGGTAATGGCGGGTAGTTTGACGGTGGCGGGCCAGGCGTCCGCGCACGGACACGGTGACGACGTGGTGGGTGCGCTGATCGGCGGCGCGGTGCTGGGCGCGGTGGTCAGCTCGGCGTTGACGCCGGCACCAGTGGTCGCGTATCCGCAGCCGGTTTATGCCGAGCCCGCGTATCAGCCCGCGCCGGCCTACGTGGCACCGCCGCCCGGGTATTGCTATGACCAGTATCAGCGCGCCTATGTCGCGTGCGGCGCACCGCCGCCGGGACAGTACGGCTATGCACAGCCGCAACCCGAGCCGCAGTGGTGAACGTGGCATGGCTGTGATGCGCGGAAGATCCAGACTGGCAGCGCGCAGACAAAAAGGCCGTCGCCCGATGCGACGGCCTTTTTTCATTGAGGCACGCCTTAATGCTTGTGATGCAGCCACTCCGCGTAATGCGTGTCGAGCCAGCGCTCGAGCTTGGGCGGTTTGGACGGGTCGCGGTGACGCGACATCATCCAGATGGCAAAGCCGACCACCAGCATGACCGCAGGCCCCATCAGATAGGCGAGCATTGATTCAGGCATCGAAACCTCCGTATCTGCTTGCATCCATCTCTCAGTGTAGGCGAAGGAAGCGGGGAAAGAACGATGATGTGAAACAGTCGTGAATAGCGGAAAAAGGCGCATTTTCGCGCGGTTTAGAAACCTTATTTTTTAATGACTTTCCTTTGTTCGATTAGGTTTGCGACGAGGTCGCATCGGCCTGTGTACCATCCCGCTTCCGGCATGGCGGCAAGCGTCACATCTCGCCAAAACCCATGACGATGCCGTCAAGCCTTCCCGTTCGCGGTCTGCCGTGCGATTTCCATCTGGCTATCGACAAAGTCCGCCCAACTCTGAAGCATGCGACGGTCCCGCGCTGCGTCGTCGGTTGCTTCACGATTCGTGATGTCGCGTGTCGCGGCTGATTGCTGCTCCATGTCGCGCAGATGCGTCGACGCGGTGCGACGAAAGTCATGCAGCACGAAATGCTCCACGTCGAGCCCCAATGCCTTGACCGCCTGGTTCAGCGTACTTTTCGCGATCGGCCGATCGTCGCCCCTGACGCTCGGGAACACGAACGTCTCGCTGGCGCGCGCGCGCTGCAGCTCGCTCAGCAGCGCAACCGCCTGCCGCGGCAGACGTACGATGCGGTCCTCGCGCGCGTGCAGGCGGGCAGCGGGGATTGTCCATAGCGCGTTGTCGAGATCGAACTCGGCCCATCTGGATTCGATGAGGTCCGATTTGCGCGCCATCGTCAGCACCAGCAGGTGCAGCGCTAGCTTCAGCGGGCGGCGGATATTCGACGTATCGATGGTGCGCAGCATGACGCCGATCTCGGCGCCGGACAGCACGCGGGTGCGGCTGTCGAAGGTCGCGATCGAGCGCGCCGGCACGACTTCCGCGGGGTTGCTGGTCGCAAGCTGACGTGCGATCAGGTATGCGTACAGGCGCTTCACGACGTTGCGCGTGTGCAGCGCCATTTTCGGCGCGCCACGGCTTTTGATGCGCTCGCAGATCGCGACGATGTCGTCAGCGGTGACCGCGCCGATCGGCTTGTTGCCGATCGCGGGCAGCACGTCCTTGTCGAGCGCGCGCCGGGTGGTGCGGCGATATTCGTCCGACTTGCCGGCCAGCGCCGTCGCGACATAAAGCTCGGCCGCTTCGCGCAGCACGTCGGCCTTGCTTTCGGCACCTCGATCGCGCCGCGCGGTCGCGACCGGCGAGATGCCCTGCGCGACAAGTGCCGCGTACCTCTGGGCCTTCGCGCGCGCGACGCGCAGCGAAATCATCCGGTAATCGCCGATCGTCGCGAGCGGCTGACGCTTGCCATTCAACGTATAGCGGAAGCGCCAGACCTTGGTGCCGGTCGTCATGACTTCGATCACGAGGCCGTTGCCGTCGGCGACACAGTAGCGGGTCGCGCGCGGTTCGAGCGCGCGGATCTCGGATTCGGTGAGCGGGGTGGCGAGGCGGGGCATGCTGTGGGGCGCTGTACGTCGTTTAGGTTCGGACAGCGGGGATTTTAGACTTTTACCACGGTTGTGTACCAAAAATCTGAGGGGTTTTTGGTTGACAGAATGCAATTTTCGATTGCCTGGCAGTAGCGGCTATTCGACCGCAGAACGTCATGCCGCCGCGCAATCTTGCCGATTCACGAGTTCGGCGTTACTTGCCGATGCAGAATCGGCTGAAAATCACTCCGAGCAGATCGTCCGAGCTGAACTCACCCGTGATCGAATTCAACTGATCCTGCGCGAGCCGCAATTCCTCGGCGAACAGATCGAGTGCCTGCGCGTTCTGCTCCGCATGCGCGGCGGCGGTCGCCAGATGCTCGCCGGCCGCGCGCAATGCAATCAGGTGACGCTCGCGCGCGAGATAGACGCTCTCCGCGCCCGCCTGCCAACCGGCAATCCGCAGCAGTTCGTCGCGCAACAACGAGACGCCGTCACCCTTCTTCGCCGACAGCCGCACCTCGCTGAGTTCGAGATCGGCGTCGAGCGCCTGCGTGGCGGGCGCGAGTCCGGTCAGGTCGGTCTTGTTCAGCACACGCACGACCGGCACGCCGCGCGGAAAACGTCCGGCGATCGTTTCGTCGTCGGTCGTCATGCCGGCGCGCGCGTCGAGCAGATGCAGCACCACGTCCGCGCGCTCGATCTCGCCCCATGTGCGCTCGATGCCGATCTTCTCGACCTCGTCCTCGGTGTCGCGCAGGCCCGCCGTGTCGATCACGTGGAGCGGGATGCCTTCGATCTGAATTGTCTGCGCGACCTTGTCGCGAGTCGTGCCGGCGATCGGCGTGACGATCGCGAGTTCTGCGCCAGCGAGCGCATTCAGCAGCGACGACTTGCCGACGTTCGGCTGTCCCGCCAGCACCACCGACAAGCCCTCGCGCAGCAGCGCTCCCTGGCGTGCCTCGCTCAGCACATCCGCGAGGCGCTCGCGAATGCGTGCGAGCTTGCCGCGCGCGTCGGCGGCTTCGAGGAAGTCGATTTCCTCTTCCGGGAAGTCCAGTGTCGCTTCGACCAGCATCCGCAGCGTGATCACTTCTTCGACCAGCGCGTGGATGTCGCGCGAGAACGCGCCGTCGAGCGAGCGGCCGGCCGAACGCGCGGCGGCCTCGGTGCTCGCCTCGATCAGATCGGCGACGGCTTCGGCCTGCGCGAGGTCGAGCTTGTCGTTCAGAAACGCGCGACGCGTGAATTCGCCGGGCTCGGCGAGCCGCAGGCCGAACGCGCGGCCGGCGTCGATGCAGCGCTGCAGGACCAATTGCAGCACGACCGGCCCGCCATGGCCTTGCAGTTCGAGCACGTGCTCGCCGGTATACGAATGCGGCGCCGGAAAGTACAGCGCGATGCCGCGGTCGAGCGGATTGCCGCTCGCGTCGAGAAACGGCACGTAGCTCGCGTGACGCGCCGCGAGCGTCTGGCCGGTCAGCGCCTGCATCAAAGGCTGGGCCGCCGCCGCGCCGGCAAGGCCGCACGAAATCCGCACGACGCCGATGCCTCCCCGGCCGGGCGCGGTAGCAATGGCAACGATGGGATCGGAGTCGGTCGTGAGCATGTGAAGTCTGCGAAACGGGAGGGGAAGGGCAGGGCCGCGTTGGTCGAGTCGGCGCGAGGCATTGTAACGCGCGCGCTTCCGACGAAAGGGCTCGCGGGAAGGACACGAAGCGGATGACGCGTCTGTTTTCGCTACCGTTTGAACATCTCAGATTTATCCCAAGTAAGCTAGGATTATTATCGCGCTACTTAAGAATAATTGAGACTTGGCAGCACCTGCTGTTCAGGCAAAGCCAAGCCAGGCAATAAAGAGATGAAAAAAATCGAATTCGCGCAACGCTTTATCGGGCGCACGCTGCAAGCTAAAACTATCTCAAATAAGAGAAAACAAAGCTTGGTCGGTTGTCAACTGGTTGAACGCTGAATTGCACAATCTCGCCCATGCCGACCGACAAAGAAAAAGCCGCCTTCGCCAAGAGGCTGAAGGATCTGCTCGAGCCGCTGAAAATCCGCGGCGGGACCAAACTCGCCGAGCAGTTCAATCTTCGCTATCACGGCGAGCGTCCCGTAACACCCCAGACCGCGCACAAATGGCTGACGGGTACGACGATTCCGAAGCCGGACAAGTTGCGCACGCTCGCCGAATGGTTGAACGTCAAGGAGCACTGGCTCCATTACGGACCGCCGCCCGGCGCCAGCGCACGGCCGATGGCACGTGGCGAAAAATATCCGCCGACACCCGAAACGATCGAGCTCGCGTCGAAGATTGCATCGTTGACCCCAAAGGATCGGAATCTGGTCGAGGAAATGATCGTGCGCTTTTACGGCGAAGATTCCGACGAAGAGTGAACGTCGAAACCGTCGCATTTGCTTCGACCGCACCATGAAAAAAGCCGCCCGGTTCGCGCCGGGCGGCTTTTCGTTTTCAGCTTTGCGACACGGCGGCCATGCAGGCCGCCGTTGCGACGCAATATCAGGCCGGCTTCGCCTTCGAAGTGCCCATCATCCGCGTGATGTAGTACTGCTGCGCGATCGACAGCACGTTGTTCACGACGTAGTACAGCACGAGACCCGCGGGGAAGAAGAAGAACATCACCGAGAACGCGATCGGCATGAACATCATCATCTTGGCCTGAACCGGGTCTGGCGGCGTCGGGTTCAGCTTGGTCTGCAGGAACATCGATACGGCCATCAGCACCGGCAGGATGAAATACGGGTCCTGCTGCGACAGATCCTGAATCCACCAAATCCACGGCGCGCCGCGCATTTCCACCGACGACAGCAGCACCCAGTACAGCGAGATGAACACCGGAATCTGGATTACGACCGGTAGACAGCCGCCGAACGGATTGACCTTCTCGGTCTTGTACAGCTCCATCAGCGCCGCGTTCATCTTCTGCGGATCGCCCTTGAAGCGCTCGCGCAGTGCCTGCATGCGCGGCGTGATCGCCTTCATGCGCGCCATCGACTTGTAGCTCGCGGCCGACAGCGGGAAGAACACCGCCTTGATCAGCAGCGTGAGCAGCACGATCGACCAGCCCCAGTTGCCGACGTAGCTGTGGATCTTCGAGAGCAGCCAGAACAGCGGCTTCGCGATGATCGTGACCCAGCCATAGTCCTTCACCAGATCGAGGCCCGGCGCGATGCCCGCGAGCATCTGCTCTTCTTCCGGACCGGCGAACAGACGCGCGGACACGCTGACGGTCTGGCCCGGCTGGATGGTCGGCATTGCCTGCTTCATACCGACGCGATACAGCGACGGATCGATCTTCTCGGCGTAGAAGTCACGCTTCACGCCTTCCTGCGGAATCCAGGCCGACGCGAAGTAGTGCTGGACCATCGCGACCCAGCCGTCGTTGGCCGACGCCACGAAGTTCTGCTTGTTCTTGTCGAGATCGCTGAACGTCATCTTCTGGAAGTGATGCTCGTCCGTGTAGACGGCCGGTCCGATGAACGTGTGCGAGAAGCGCGGCGTTTCGACCGGCTGGTCGTCGCGCACGAGCTCCATATAGACCTGCGGCGTCACCGGCGAGGTGCCGACGTTCTGGACCTTCGTCTCGACGCCGATCACGTAGCTGCCGCGCGTGAAGGTGTACGTCTTGATGACCCGGAGGCCGCCCTTTTCCGGCGACTCGAAACTCATCTGGAACGAGTTCTGACCTTCAGCCAGCTGGGTCGGCTGATTCGGCATCAGCGTGAAGACGTCGTTGTGATTCGGGAAGTCACCGCCGAGCAGGCCGGTGCGTGCGAGATACGTGTGGCTGTTGGTCTTGTCGAACAGCGTGATCACGAGATCCGGCTGCTTGCCGTCGCCCTGCTTGATGAGCGACAGGCGCGACAGTGTGCCGCCGCGGGTGTCGATTTCGCCGGTGTAGACGTCTGTGCCGAACTTCACGAGATGCGATTGCTCGGCCGCCGGCGCGTTGCCGGGCGCGGCCGCGTTAGTGGCCGGCAGGTCGGCCGGCTGGGTGCCCGGCGTCGTGGTGCCCGGCGCGGCAGTGCCGGCGGTCTGGGTCGGCGTCGTGCTCGGGAAGAACATCGACGGGCGTCCGTGGTCGCGTTGCCAGTTGTCGAACAGCATGACAGCTGACATAAAAAAGATGACCCATAGGACGGTGCGTTTGATATCCATGCGTTGTCTCAGTGTCGATGGAACGGCGCGTCAGCGCTTTTCAGAAGTGGGTGGCGGGACGAGATCGATGCCGCCCGCGGAAAACGGGTGACAGCGGCAAACACGCCTCACGGCGAGATAAGTCCCGCGCGCGGCGCCATGATACTGGATTGCCTCGCGCGCGTAATCAGAGCAGGAAGGGTAAAAACGGCACCGGTTGCCGAGCATGGGGCTCACGGCAAGCTTGTAAAAACGCAATAAAGCGAGAAGTACCGTTTGCATGGCAGATGCGGCCGTACGGCGCCGCGCAACGTGAAGTACCGGGCGACGCCCGCGCCCTGTAGCTGCCGGCGCAACGCCCGTTGCGGCGACCGCTGTGCGGGCGGTCACTGCGTCATTCCGTCCTGGGCGCCTCCGCGGGCGGCGCCTGACGACGGGTAATTTCGCGCGCTGCCTTGTCGAGCAACGCCTCGATTTCGCTGCGGCACAGCGCCTTCAACGGCGGCGATGACGCGCTCGGCAAAGCTTTTTTGTCGAAACGCGTGTGTAGACGCAGCAGCACATCCCAACCGCCGAATTCCGCGCGACGCAGCCGGAAGGCTTCACGCGCGATACGGCGCACCAGATTCCGCGTGGCCGCGCGCGGCGCATACTTCTTGCCGATCACGAGGCCAAGACGCGCCTCGTTGCCGGTGGGCCGGCCGTACACGACGAAGTGCGCGGTACGGCGCCACGGCCGCAAACGAAAAACGGATGAAAATTCATCCGTTTTTAGCAGCCTTGCGGCTTTGGGGAAGGCGGCTTGCGCTCGCAACGGAACCGAGCCCGGTTGCTGCGCCCCGGCCGCTCCCGCTTCGCCGCGGGCTTCGGTCACAGCGCGCAATCCGCTTGCCTTAGATCGCGAGGCGCTTGCGGCCCTTCGCGCGACGTGCGTTGATGACCTTGCGGCCGCCAGCGGTCTTCATGCGAACGCGGAAGCCATGGGTGCGCTTGCGACGGGTAACGGAAGGTTGGTAAGTACGTTTCATGTTGCTCTCACTTGATCGAAAAAAACCGCGCGATCATCGCTGAAAGCGCAATGGCCGGTGGTTTACTGGAATTGGTTTTCGCGGAACCCGCTATTTAAACCGGTTTTCCGTTGGCCGTCAATAGTTTAGCCTGCTTCTGACGCAGCCGGGGTTTGCCGGGCGCGGTGATCGGTCCCTGTGGATAACTCACTTTCGGGTCCGTTTTGGCGTTAGAATCTCGCCTTACTTCCCAAAAATGTTGCACGTCGCTCCGGCACGCTTGTCCCGCAGACCCTTGTGGCACAAGCGCCTGGGGCCGTCACGCCTGGCTGCTCAGGGCCTTGTTGCGGGCGCGCGACAGGGGCAGCGGCGACCGCCGTGCACACCATAACGATAGCAACTTGATGAACGAATTCTGGCAACACTGTTCCGCATTGCTGGAGCGTGAGCTTACGCCCCAGCAGTACGTGACGTGGATCAAACCCTTGGCCCCGGTCGCCTTCGACGCCGATGCGAACACGTTGAGCATTGCCGCGCCGAACCGCTTCAAGCTCGACTGGGTCAAGAGCCAGTTCTCCGGCCGCATCGCGGATATGGCCCGCGATTTCTGGCACGCGCCGGTGGACGTGCAATTCGTACTGGATCCGAAGGCCGGTATGCGCGCCCCGGCGGCCGCTGCGCCGACTCCGTCGTCGGCGCGCCCGGCTTCGACCGCGCCGCGAGGCGGTAATGCCGGCGGCGTCGCAGCCGTGGATGCCGCCGTCGGCGCCGTGCAGGCCGCGCATGCCGCGCGCGCTAATCCCGCAGCCGCGGCAGCGGCGCTCGCCGCGCAAAACGCGAATCCGCGCAGCGCCGCCGAAGATGCCGCCGACCTCGATCTGCCCAGCCTCGACGCGAACGAAGCTGCCGCTGGGCGCCGCACGTGGCGGCCGGGCCAAGGCGCGGGCGCGGCGGCAACCAGCGAGAGCGACTCGATGTACGAGCGCTCGAAGCTGAACCCCGTCCTGACCTTCGACAACTTCGTGACCGGTAAGGCGAACCAGCTCGCCCGCGCTGCGGCGATTCAGGTCGCCGACAATCCCGGCATCTCGTATAACCCGCTGTTCCTGTACGGTGGCGTGGGCCTCGGCAAGACACACCTGATCCACGCGATCGGCAACCAGTTGTTGATGGACAAGCCCGGCGCGCGGATTCGCTACATCCACGCGGAACAGTACGTGTCCGATGTCGTGAAGGCGTACCAGCGCAAGGCGTTCGACGACTTCAAGCGCTACTACCACTCGCTCGACCTGCTGCTGATCGACGATATTCAGTTCTTTTCGGGCAAGTCGCGCACACAGGAGGAATTCTTCTACGCGTTCGAGGCGCTGGTCGCCAACAAGGCGCAGGTGATCATCACGAGCGATACGTATCCGAAGGAAATCTCGGGTATCGACGACCGCCTGATCTCACGCTTCGACTCGGGCCTGACGGTGGCGATCGAGCCGCCCGAGCTCGAAATGCGCGTCGCGATTCTGATGCGCAAGGCGCAATCGGAGTTCGTGAGCCTGAACGAGGACGTGGCGTTCTTCGTCGCGAAGCATCTGCGCTCGAACGTGCGTGAGCTCGAGGGCGCGCTGCGCAAGATCCTCGCGTATTCGAAGTTCCATGGCCGCGAAATCACGATCGAACTGACCAAGGAAGCGCTGAAAGATCTGCTGACGGTGCAGAACCGGCAGATCTCGGTGGAAAACATCCAGAAGACGGTCGCTGACTTTTACAGCATCAAGGTCGCGGACATGTATTCGAAGAAGCGTCCGGCGAACATCGCGCGGCCGCGGCAGATCGCGATGTACCTGGCGAAGGAACTGACGCAGAAGAGCCTGCCGGAGATCGGCGAGCTGTTCGGCGGGCGCGACCACACAACGGTGCTGCACGCCGTGCGCAAGATCGCCGACGAGCGCAGCAAGGACGCGCAGTTGAACCACGAACTGCACGTGCTGGAACAGACACTGAAGGGCTAAATGGGCTGGCCGCACGCGATTGCGAAACGGACGGCGGCACCGATCGCTGTGACATAGAGAAACGGGCAGGGGACCAACAACCCGGCGGCGCAGCCGGGTCCTGACGGGGAATGGCAAGGAACACGACGGCAAGCGGGCAGAAGCGACGCAAAAACGCGGCGAACCCGCGATGAATTTGCGGTGAAACCGGCCCGAAGTGGCGGAAAAACGCGCCTGCGAACCGCTAGCGCCGGGCAGCGGCGTGAAAAACCGTCGGCAACCCGGACTACGCCCCGCAAAATCGACCTGTTTATTCCCGAACTCGCCCCCATTTTAGTGAGGCGGTCCCGTTTTCAGGCACAATACAGGTTTAACCGCCCGGCGGCGACGGGCGGATTTCACGCCGTGTCGGGCGCTTTTCAGGGCGCCGGCGGGGAGCCGTGGCTGCACGCTGAAATGCTTGTCCCGTAAGGCGTGCAGGCCGTTATATCAACGAAGGAACCCTATGCAACTGGTCAAGACCGAACGCGACAACCTCCTCAGGCCGCTGCAAACCGTGAGCGGCATCGTCGAACGCCGCCATACGTTGCCGATCCTCGCCAATTTGCTGATCACCAAGAACGGTCCTGACGTATCGTTCCTGTCGACCGACCTCGAGTTGCAGATCACCACGCGCGCCGATTTCGGCGTGGGTGGCGATTCGGTCGCGACCACGGTGGCGGCGCGCAAGCTCCTCGACATTCTGCGCGCCATGCCCGACGGCCAGGTCACGCTGACGTTGAACGACAAGCGCCTGACAGTGCAATCCGGCAAGAGCCGCTTTGCGCTGCAAACGCTCGCCGCGGACGAATTCCCGACCGTCGCTCAGGCTAAAGACTACGGCGCGAGCCTCGTGGTTCCGCAAAAGACGTTCCGCCAGCTGCTCGGCATGGTCCATTTCTCGATGGCCCAGCAGGACATCCGCTACTACCTGAACGGCATGCTGCTGGTGGTGGACGGCGATCAGCTGATGGCGGTCGCGACGGACGGCCACCGTCTCGCGTTCTCGTCGATGAAGATCGAGGGCTCGTTCGCGCGCCAGGAAGTGATCATTCCGCGCAAGACGATTCTCGAACTGCAGCGCCTGCTCGAAGACATCGACGACACGCTGAACATCGACATCGCGCAGACGCAGGTCAAGTTCACGTTCGGCCAGGTCGAACTCGTGTCGAAGCTCGTGGAAGGCAAGTTCCCCGACTTCCAGCGAGTGATTCCGAAGTCCCACAAGAACAAATTCCAGATCGGCCGTGAAGAACTGCAGCGCTCGCTGCAACGCGCGGCGATTCTGACGTCGGATAAGTTCAAGGGCGTGCGCTGCATCGTCGAGCCGGGCCAGTTGAAGATCATGTCGACCAACGCCGATCAGGAAGAGGCGCAGGAAGAATTGGAAATCGCATACGACGGCGACAGCGTCGACATCGGGTTCAACGTCACGTATCTGCTCGACGTGCTCGCGAACCTGAAGGTCGACATGTTGCAGGTGAGCCTGGGTGATGCCAGCTCCAGCGCGTTGATCACGATTCCCGAGAACGACGAATTCAAGTACGTGGTGATGCCGATGCGCATCTGACGCGTCCAACATCAAGAAGAACACCAAGGGGCGCAGCGCCCCTTTGGCGTTTTTATGGCGTTTTGAAAAGTCCAGAGCAGCAATCTCGCAGTAACGCAGAACCGGAAAAAATCCATGACTGACATGAACAATACGCAGCCCGATAACAGCTACGGCGCCTCGTCCATCCAGATCCTCGAAGGTCTGGAAGCCGTGCGCAAGCGGCCTGGAATGTACATCGGGGATACATCGGATGGCACCGGTCTGCACCACCTCGTGTTCGAAGTGCTCGACAACTCGATCGACGAAGCGCTCGCCGGGCATTGCAACGACATTCAGGTGATCATCCACGCGGACAACTCGATCTCGATCACCGACAACGGCCGCGGCGTGCCGACCGGCCTGAAGATGGACGACAAGCACGATCCGAAGCGCAGCGCCGCCGAAATCGTGATGACCGAGCTGCACGCAGGCGGCAAGTTCGACCAGAACAGCTACAAGGTGTCGGGCGGCCTCCACGGTGTCGGGGTGTCGTGCGTGAACGCGCTGTCGGCGTGGCTGCGCCTCACGGTGCGCCGCGATGGCAAGAAGCACTTCATGGAATTCCACCGTGGCGTGCCGCAGAACCGCGTCCTCGAAGAAATCGACGGCGTGACCACGTCGCCGATGCAGGTGGTCGGCGACACCGAAAACCGCGGCACCGAAGTGCATTTCATGGCCGATGACACGATTTTCGGCAATGTCGAATATCACTACGACATTCTCGCGAAGCGGATTCGTGAGCTTTCGTTCCTCAATAACGGCGTGCGGATTCGCTTGCTCGATCAGCGCTCGGGCAAAGAGGAAGATTTCGCGTTCGTCGGCGGCGTGAAGGGCTTTGTCGAGTACATCAACAAGAACAAGTCCGTGCTGCACCCGAACATCTTTCACATCATGGGTGAAAAGGATGGTGTGGGCGTCGAAGTGGCGATGCAGTGGAACGACAGCTACAACGAAAACGTGCTGTGCTTCACGAACAATATTCCCCAGCGCGACGGCGGCACGCACCTTACCGGCTTGCGTGCGGCGATGACGCGCGTGCTTAACAAGTACATCGCCGATCACGAAGTCGCGAAGAAGGCGAAGGTCGAAACGTCGGGCGACGACATGCGTGAAGGGCTGTCGTGCGTGCTGTCGGTGAAGGTGCCGGAGCCGAAGTTCAGCTCGCAGACGAAGGACAAGCTGGTGTCGTCGGAAGTCCGCGCGCCGGTGGAAGAAGTAGTCGCGAAGGCGCTCGAGGAATTCCTGCTCGAGACGCCTGGCGACGCGAAGATCATCTGCGGCAAGATTGTCGATGCGGCGCGTGCGCGCGATGCGGCGCGCAAGGCGCGTGAGATGACGCGGCGAAAGGGTGTGCTCGATGGGGTTGGTTTGCCTGGGAAGCTCGCGGATTGTCAGGAGAAGGATCCGGCGAAGTCGGAGATTTATATCGTCGAGGGTGACTCGGCGGGTGGGTCGGCGAAGCAGGGGCGTGATCGGAAGTTTCAGGCTATCTTGCCGCTGCGCGGTAAGGTGCTGAACGTCGAGAAGGCGCGTTACGACAAGCTGCTGTCTTCCGAGCAGATCGTTACGCTGATTACCGCGCTTGGATGCGGCATCGGCAAGGAAGACTACAACCTCGACAAGCTGCGCTATCACCGCATCATCATCATGACCGATGCTGACGTCGACGGCGCGCACATTCGGACGCTGTTGTTGACCTTCTTCTATCGGCAGATGCCGGAGATGATCGAGCGCGGGTATATCTATATCGCGCAGCCGCCGCTTTACAAGATCAAGGCGGGGAAGGATGAGCGGTATCTGAAGGATGAGTCGGAAGTTAATGCGCATATTCTTCGGCTCGCGTTGCAGGGGTCGGAGTTGGTGGCTTCTGAAGGGGCGACTCCGATTACTGGGGATGCGCTCGGTGAGTTGGCGCGGTCGTATCTGTTGGCCCAGGCGGTGGTTGATCGGTTGAGCCGACTGTACGACGCTGGCGCGCTCGAGGCGGTGATGGATGGCGTCGCTGTCGATCTCTCCAGCGAGCAGGCGGCTGAGGCTTCGGCTCGCGCGCTCGAAGCGAAGCTGCGGGATGACGCGCTGAAGCCTGATGTGACCGTGACCACGATGTATGACCCGGTGCGAGAGCTGCGCTCGCTGCGCGTCGCGCGCACGCATCATGGGAATCAGAAGATTTCCGTGATCGATGAAGAGTTTCAGCTGACTGCCGATTATCAGCAGCTTGTTAATACCGCTAATACGTTTAAGGGGTTGATTGGGGCTGGCGCTGTGATCAAGCGCGGGGAGCGGAGTATGGCTGTCACCGACTTCAAGAGTGCAATGAAGTGGTTGCTGGCTGACGCTGAGCGGAATATGTCCAAGCAGCGCTATAAAGGCCTCGGTGAGATGAATCCTGAGCAGCTTTGGGAGACGACTATGGATCCGCAAGTGCGGCGTCTTCTTCGGGTGCAGATTGAGGATGCTATTGCTGCTGATGGCATCTTTACTACGCTTATGGGGGATGATGTGGAGCCGCGTCGGGCTTTCATTGAATCTAATGCGTTGAGGGCGGGGAATATTGATGTTTGAAGTGGATGATTGGCCGGGCCGATGATTTAACCGGCGATCGGTGGTTGTCCGGGCCTGCAAGTTGCAAGACTTGCAGGCCCTTTCTTTTTTGCCGCTATCGCATGCCTAAGGGAGAGGCGCTACTCGTCAACCCGTTCGGCTTCTACACCGCCTCGTCTGGGTCGACGGAAGGCGGTGCTCATGATGAGCAGGTGATCGAACAGTGGTTCGGACTGGAAGATGAGCACGGAAATCCGGCGAAGGGGTACAAATTCGACCTGCTCAAGGACGGCATGATGCATACGCCCGGTATGCGTATTTGTTATCGCTGTCTTCACCCAGGCGCCTGTACTTCGCTTTTAACGATATTCGTCGCTACAAAAAATGACGTTAGGTTAACCTCCAACTTATCCACATCGCCCACTGGACAACTCTTGTAAAAGCCGCCGAACACGTTGTGGGCGAAATCTTGATAAAGGCTCAACGTTTACGGGTCCACAAAAAATTCTCCTGGGCTCCGTTAACCTGTCCGCCCGCGCTCCCAAGGGTTATCGATTCCGCAGCGCGTTGTTCCGTAAACGAACTTTCGAGTTATCCACAGCCAAGCGCATCACTTGTTAACTATTACTACGTATACTTATACAAAGACCATAAAAACCAGAGAAGCAAGCCGGAATCCGTGCAACGTATACGCACACGACGACGGCACGATCCCAGCCGCCCGCCCCCTCACCCCAACGGCAAACAAATCTCCGTAACCAACTCCGCAGGCGCCGTCTCCTTCGGATTATTCAAATACTCCTCGAACACCGGCGCATCCGCCGCCTCTCTGCCAGACTGCACGAGCCAGGTCCCATACAGCCACTCATAAGCCGCCCGCATATCGCTATACGGCCCAACATGCCGCAACACCGCATACTCTCCCCCGCGTATACGCGAAACCGAAACCGCCCCACCCATCCCAACAGCCGAAGCCGCTTCAGCCATCACAGGCCCCGGCAACAACACCCCCGCCTTCGACCGCAACGCAGCTTCCTCAACCACCCCCGGATCATCGAAGTAAACCCCGATCATCCGCATCTGCCCCGCAAGCAGATTATGTTTCCCAAGCCACCCAAACAACGCATCGAAAGCCTTGCCGATCTGCATATAAGGCCCGACATGATCGACCGACAGAATCTCCATCGGCTCCACATAACGAATCACGACCTCACGAATCGTCGTCATCTGATCGTCTCCTGAGAGCGCCGGCCGAAACCGGCTATGAGTGCCTTTCCTTCGATACTCCGCCGGCGGCACACCAAACACCGCGCGAAACGTCCGCGAAAACGATTGCAAACTGCTATACCCCGCACGCTCGGCGATCTGAGCAATCGGCATCGAACTATTCGCAAGAAACCCCGCTGCGTGATGCAACCGTAAGCGCCGCACGGTGGTCGCGACCGTCTCGCCATACATCGCCTGATAGATCCGGTGCCAGTGAAATGGCGACAAACAGGCAATCTCCGCCAGCCGTCCGATATCGAGCGGTTCGTCGAGGTGATCGTAGATATGGTCGAGTACGCGTGCGAGTCGCGTTTCGTATCGAGCCCGATGATCTGATTCGTGCATGACTGACTGGACCGCAGAAAATTGGCGCGAGAGGATGCGAACAAGGTACCACGCTGCCGCATGCCAGCCGTTTACCAAAACCTGCGGATTTAACGTAATCCGCGACAAGCGGATTAAGCGCCTGTTGACCGCGCGATGCGCGCGCACAAACGGGAGTGCCCCGGCGCAGCCCCGGTAGGCAGCCAACCCCGGCAACGTGACGCTGCCCCAATTTGGCGCTATCGTGTAGTGCGCACCACCAGCGGCAAGCAGCCCGCAGCATCTAGCCGCCGTTCCCATTCCTATCCGCGTCCGCGCGAAGCAATGGAGCCGCAACCATGAGCTACACCGAATCGATCGGCAGTCGCACATACCGCTTCGCCGATCTGAAAACCGTGCTCGCAAAAGCGAGCCCGCAACGCTCGGGCGACCAGCTCGCGGGCATCGCGGCAGCGAGCGAAGAAGAGCGTGTCGCCGCCAAAATGGCGCTGGCACAAGTACCGCTGCGCACCTTCCTGAACGACCCGCTGATCCCCTACGAAACCGACGAAGTCACCCGCCTGATCATCGACGATCACTCTCCCCAAGCGTTCGCCGAAATCTCTCATCTGACGGTAGGCGACTTCCGCAACTGGCTGCTCAGCACCGCCACCGACACCGACGCACTGACCCGCGTCACACAAGGCCTCACACCGGAGATGGTGGCCGCGGTCTCGAAGCTGATGCGCAACCAGGACCTGATCGCCGCCGTCCGTAAACGCCCGGTCGTCACCCGCTTTCGCAACACGGTCGGATTACCGGGCCACATGTCCGTACGCTTGCAACCGAACCACCCGACCGACGACGTCAAAGGCATCGCCGCCTCGATGCTCGACGGCCTGATGTACGGCTGCGGCGACGCAATGATCGGCATCAATCCCGCCAGCGACAATCTCGCCGCGATCACGAAGCTGCTGCTAATGATCGACGACTTCCGCCAGCGCTATCAGGTGCCGACGCAATCATGCGTGCTGACGCACGTAACCAGCACGATCGCCGCGATCGAAAAAGGCGCGCCGGTCGATCTCGTGTTCCAGTCGATCGCGGGCACGGAGAAAGCGAACGCGAGCTTCGGCATTTCGCTCGCGCTGTTGCAGGAAGCGTACGAGGCGGGGCTGTCGCTCAAACGCGGCACCGTCGGCAGCAATCTGATGTACTTCGAAACGGGGCAGGGCAGCGCGTTGTCGGCGGGTGCGCATTTCGGCGTCGATCAGCAGACCTGCGAGGCGCGCGCATACGCGGTCGCGCGCAGGTTCAAGCCGTTTCTGGTGAACACGGTGGTCGGTTTCATCGGCCCCGAGTATCTGTACGACGGCAAGCAGATCACGCGCGCGGGTCTCGAGGATCACTTCTGCGGCAAGCTGCTCGGCGTGCCGATGGGCTGCGACATCTGCTACACGAATCACGCCGAAGCGGATCAGGACGACATGGACAATCTGCTGACTCTGCTCGGCGTCGCGGGCATCAATTTCATCATGGGCGTGCCGGGCGCGGACGACGTGATGCTCAACTATCAGAGCACGTCGTTTCACGATGCGCTGTACGTGCGCGACGTGCTCGGTTTGCGGCGCGCGCCTGAATTCGAGGAATGGCTGGAGTCGATGCAGATCATCGACGAACGCGGTGCGTTGATCGGCGCATCGGCGCGGCAACCGCTGCTCGAAGGCGCGCGCGACTGGATGGGGATCGCATGAGCGAGAACGACGCACTCGACAAGGACCCGTGGAACGCGCTGCGTCGGTTTACGCAGGCACGCATCGCGTTGGGCCGCGCGGGCAACAGCCTGCCGACCGCGCCGCTGCTCGCGTTCAATCTCGCACATGCGCAGGCACGCGACGCTGTGCATCATCCGCTCGATGCGGACGCGCTTCACGCACAATTGCAAGAACAAGGTTTCAACACGCTCGACGTGCATAGCGCCGCGCCGGATCGCGAGCATTATTTGAGGCGACCTGATCTTGGGCGGCGTCTGTCGGATGAGAGTCGCACCACGCTTGCGCGTCTGCCAACGCAATCAAACGATGTGCTGTTCGTGATCGGTGATGGCCTATCGGCGTTTGCCGCATCGAAGCAGGCTGTACCGTTGCTGCAAGCGATACATCCAAAGCTGGCGGATTGGACCATCGGTCCCGTAGTGGTCGCGCGTCAGGCACGCGTCGCGCTTGGCGACGAGATCGGAGAATTGCTCGACGCGAAAATCGTCGTGATGCTGATCGGCGAGCGGCCGGGTTTGAGTTCGCCCGATAGCCTCGGCATCTACATCACGTACGCGCCGAAAGTGGGTTGCAGCGATGCGCAGCGCAACTGCATTTCGAACGTGCGCCCCGAAGGGCTCGACTATCCGCAGGCCGCGCACAAACTGCACTATCTGCTCACGCAGGCGAGGACGCTGAGACTCACGGGAGTGGGTTTGAAAGACGACAGCGATGATCTGCTGGCAAACGCGCCGACGCACCCAGCCGTGAGCGACGGTTCAACGTAGGGCGCAACGAGCGTAAACCTCGGCCCCACTCACTTTCGCAACAACCTCAACCCATTTCCCACCACCAGCAAGCTCGCACCGACATCGGCGAACACCGCCATCCACATCGTGCCGAAGCCCATCAACGTCAGCACGAGAAACACGCTCTTGATGCCCAGCGCGAGCGAGATGTTCTGCACCAGCACCGCGTACGTCGCTTTCGACAGCCGGATGAACGCCGGAATCTTGCGCAGATCGTCGTCCATCAGCGCGACGTCGGCGGTCTCGATCGCCGTGTCGGTTCCCATCGCACCCATCGCGAAGCCGATATCGGCGCGCGCGAGCGCGGGCGCATCGTTGATGCCATCGCCGACCATGCCGACCGTCGCGCCATCGTCGGACCATTGCGCGATCGTGCCGAGTTTGTCCTCGGGCAACTGATCGCCGCGCGCTTCATCGACGCCGACCTGCTGCGCGATCGCTTCGGCGGTGTGTCGGTTGTCGCCGGTCAGCATCGCGGTGATGACACCGAGCCGCCGCAATTCGGCGACCGCGGCGCGGCTCGTGTCCTTCACCGTGTCGGCCACCGCGAACAGCGCGAGCACGCGCTGCGCGTCGGCGAGCATCACGACGGTTTTGCCCTGCTCTTCGAGCGGATCGAGGCGTGCTTCGAGTTGCGGCGAGCAGCGGCCCAGTTCTTCGATCAAGTGATGATTGCCGAGCCAGTACGCGATGCCATCGATCTCGCCGCGCACGCCGCGTCCGGCGATCGCTTCGAACGCATCCACGTGCAGGTGTTCGACGCCATCATCATTTGCGGCAGCAGCAATCGCCATCGAAACAGGATGATCGGAGCGGCCCGCAAGGCTTGCCGCAAGCGTGCGGTATCGCAACGTTTCACCCGCATCGCCAACCACCTCGAACTGCGTCTGCACCGGCTTGCCATACGTAATGGTCCCGGTCTTATCGAGCGCGAGCCGGGTCAGCTTGCGCCCCTGTTCGAGGTATACGCCGCCCTTGACCAGAATCCCCTTGCGCGCGGCAGCCGCGAGCCCGCTGACGATCGTCACCGGCGTCGAAATCACGAGCGCGCACGGACATGCGATCACGAGCAGCACCAGTGCCTTGTACACCCACGCGTGCCACGCCCCACCGAACACGATCGGCGGTATCAGCGCGACGGCGAGCGCAATCGCGAACACGATCGGCGTATAGACACGCGCAAATTCATCGACGAAGCGCTGCGTCGGCGCCTTCGTGCCCTGCGCCTCCTCGACCGCATGGATGATGCGCGCGAGCGTCGTGTTGCCAGCCGCAGCCGTCACACGGTAGTCGAACGAGCCCGCCTGGTTGATCGTGCCGGCGAACACATCGTCGCCGACGGCTTTATCGACCGGCAGGCTCTCACCGGTGATCGGCGCCTGATCGACGCTCGAACGGCCCGCGACGATATCGCCATCGAGCGCGATCCGCTCGCCCGGCTTCACGCGCACCAGCGCGCCGGGCGCGATCGAGTCGACGCGCACGAGCTGCCACGCGCCGTCGGGCTGCTGCACGCTCGCCTCGGCGGGCGTGAGCCGCATGAGCCCTTCGATCGCGTCGCGCGCGCGGTCGAGCGAGCGCGCCTCGATCAGCTCGGCGATCGTGAAGAGCACCATGACCATCGCAGCTTCGGGCCATTGGCCGAGCAGTGCCGCGCCGGTCACGGCGATGCTCATCAGCGCATTGATGTTCATGTTGCCGTTGCGCAGTGCAACCCAGCCCTTACGATACGTCGTGAGCCCGCAGGAGGCGATCGCGACGACTGCGAGTCCCGCTACTACCCACACAGGTGCACCAAGCCAACTAGCGGCTTCTGAGGTCGCCGCGATCACGCCGGAGAGGATCAACGGCCACCACGGCTTCTGTACGGCGCCAGAAGCCGCAATAGACGCCGCGCTGGCATTGCCAGCGCCGGCATCGCTCGCCAGTTCGGGCGTGAAGTCGAGCGAGCGCAGCGCGGCGAGGACCGGTTCGAGCGCATCCGACGCGTGGACGACGGTCAGGACGCGCTGCATCAGGTTGAAGTCCATGCTGCGCACGTCCGGCATGCGAGCGAGTTTCTTGCGGATCAGCGCTTCTTCGGTCGGGCAGTCCATCTGCAGGATGCGGATCGCGGTGCGCAGGTCGTCGCCGACGGCCTCGGACGCCGGCAGGCGCAGCTGCGTCGGCGTGAACGCGGTGGAGGCGCAGCAGGCGCCGTGAGAGTGACCGTGGTCATGGTCATGGCCATCGTCATGATCGTGTCCTTCATGCCGATGACCACTACCCGCGTCGGCACCATGAACGTGCTCATGCCGATGCGAATGCCCGTATTCCCCATCCGTATCCCTGCCATGAGCATGCTCGTGCCGTGCATCAACCTCGCCGCAAGCCCCGTGGCGACAGGCTTCGCCCACTTCTGGACGATCGGTGGCATAGCGGTTGAGTTCAGGCATTGGTGGCTTCCTCGTGCGATTTGTGGTCTAGTAAACACCTTGAAGCCACTACAAGGTCAAGGCCGCGTGGAGGAAAGGTCCATGAAAATCGGCGAACTGGCGAAAATCGCTCATTGCACGACGGAAACCATCCGTTTTTACGAAAAAGAGCACCTGCTGCCCGAGGCGGAGCGCACCGAAGCCAACTACCGCTGTTACACGGCGAAGCACGTCGAGCGCCTGCGTTTCATCCGCAATTGCCGCGCGCTCGACATGACCCACGACGAAATCCGCGCATTGCTGCGTCTGACCGACGCGCCGGCGAACGGCTGCGGCGGCATGCATACGCTGGTCGAAGAGCACATTGCGCATGTCGACACGCGTATCGAAGAACTGCATCAATTGAAGGCGCAACTGACGACACTGCGCGACCAATGCCACGGCGAGCATCCGGTCGAAGACTGCGGGATCGTGCACGGCCTGACCGACATGGATGTGGCCGTGCCGCGTCCGCGGCATACGCATCTCGGCTGACGCTATGCCGGCCGTCGTCGTGCGCTTCGAAGGCACGACGCGGCGCCGGCGCAACAACCCCATACACGGCAAGGCCGCGCGAGCGACCTTGCCGATCGATCATCGAATCCAGTTGGAGAATCAACGTGTTCACCTGTAGAAACCAGTCCTGCGGCGCGCAGTGGGAGCAATCCGACGTCGTCATCAAGAACGAAGGCCAGGGGCTCCTGTTCCGCTGTCCGCTGTGCGGCGCGCGCAACTACGTCGAGCGTTTCGACGGCGACGACGGCGAGGTGCTGTACGAGCAGCTGCCGGGCCGCCCCGATCAGGGCCCGATGGCCGAGTAATCGCGATTTCTACAGACGACCCTATGAATAGTCCCACCCCCGCCGGCGCCGCATTCAGCGAATTGCCGCTCCCGCCCGCGACGCTCGCGAACCTGACGCAGCTCGGCTACCTCGAGATGACGCCGATCCAGGCCGCGAGCCTGCCGATCGCGCTCGCTGGACATGATCTGATCGCTCAGGCGAAAACCGGTAGCGGCAAGACCGCGGCGTTTTCGCTGGCGCTGCTCGCGCGTCTCGACGCACGCAAGTTCGACACGCAGGCAATGGTGCTATGCCCGACGCGCGAACTCGCCGATCAGGTCACGCAGGAAATCCGCCGACTCGCGCGCGCGGAAGAAAACATCAAGGTGCTGACCTTGTGCGGCGGCACGCCGATGCGTCCGCAGACGGCGAGCCTCGAACACGGCGCGCACGTCGTGGTCGGCACGCCGGGCCGTATCATGGATCACCTCGAACGCGGCACGCTCGTGCTGCAAGCGCTGAACACGCTCGTGCTCGACGAAGCCGACCGCATGCTCGACATGGGTTTCTTCGACGACATCGCGAAGGTCGCGCGGCAATGCCCGAAAGAGCGGCAAACGCTGCTGTTTTCGGCGACGTACCCGGAGGGCATCGCCAAGCTGAGCCAGCAATTCTTGCGAAACCCGAAGGAAGTGAAACTCGCCGAGCGGCACGACGACAGCAAGATCCGTCAGCGTTTCTACGAAGTGACCGAAGACGAGCGTCTGCACGCGGTCGGCCTGCTGTTGAATCACTATCGTCCGGTCAGCACGATCGCGTTCTGCAACACGAAGCAGCAGTGCCGCGATCTGCTCGACGTACTGCGCGCGCAAGGCTTTCATGCGCTCGCGCTGCACGGCGAACTCGATCAACGCGAGCGCGATCAGGTGCTGATCCAGTTCGCGAACCGCAGCTGCTCGGTGCTGGTCGCGACCGACGTCGCCGCGCGCGGCCTCGATATCGCGCAACTCGAAGCGGTGATCAACGTCGACGTGACGCCGGACCCGGAAGTGCACACGCACCGCATCGGCCGCACGGGCCGGGCCGACCAGGAAGGCTGGGCGCTGAGTCTCGCGAGCATGGACGAGATGGGGCGTGTCGGGGGGATCGAGCAGGCGCACAAACGCGACGTCGAATGGCACAAGCTGGCCGAGCTGAAGGCGGCCAGCAACGACCCGCTGCTGCCGCCGATGGAAACGCTGCAGATTCTCGGCGGCCGCAAGGACAAGATTCGTCCCGGCGACGTCCTCGGTGCGCTGACCGGCGACGCCGGTTTCGCGGGCTCGCAGATCGGCAAGATCAACGTGACCGACATGTCGACTTACGTCGCGGTGGAGCGCAGCATCGCGCGCGAGGCGGTGCGCCGGCTCAGCGCGGGCAAGCTGAAGGGGCGCAAGGTCAAGGTCCGTTTGATGGACGAAGCGTGATTCACGCGAAGCGCCGGCTTTCCTTGAAAGTCCGATAACTCGAAAACGGCCGCGTCTGCGGCCGTTTTCGTAGGCAAACCGCTCAGCATCACATTCCTTCATACCTACGCGGTTTCCCGCATTCGCCACCGCCTCCCCACAAACCATGATCCCGCTGGCTTCCCCCGGCGCGCAGCGGCCTACCGCGAGCCATGACGAAAACGCATGCCGCGCATGACAAAGTTTCGATTGTGAGCGTCCTTTGGCTGATGCCTAATCTCCCCACTGGAAGGAACGCGCCGCCGCCGCCGTTTCGTGCGGCCGCCAGCGGCTGAAGAAAGGGAGAAAGTCTTATGCAGAGCGCCATGCAAGCCCGCTCGAAACTGCCGGACGTCGGCACCACTATTTTTACCGTGATCGGCCAGCTGGCCGCGCAACACGATGCATTGAACCTGTCGCAGGGCGCACCGAATTTCGCGCCGGACCCGAAGCTCGTCGACGGCGTCGCGCAGGCGATGCGCGCCGGTCACAACCAGTACGCGCCGATGGCCGGCATCGTCGCGCTGCGCGAAGCGCTCGCGGACAAGGTGGAAACGCTGTACGGCGTGCGCTACGACCCGGCCAGCGAAGTGACGGTGCTCGCGAGCGCGAGCGAAGGGCTCTACTCGACGATCAGCGCGCTCGTGCATCCGGGCGACGAAGTGATCTACTTCGAGCCGTCGTTCGACAGCTATGGCCCGATCGTGCGCCTGCAGGGCGCGAAGCCGGTTGCGATCAAGCTGTCGCTCGATCACTTCCGCGTGAACTGGGACGAAGTCGCCGCGGCGATCACGCCGAAGACGCGCATGATCATCGTCAACACGCCGCACAATCCGACCGCGACGATCTTTAGCGACGCCGATATCGAGCGGCTGAAGGCGCTCACGCGCAACACCGACATCGTGATTCTGTCCGACGAGGTCTATGAGCACGTCGTGTTCGACGGCGCGAAGCATCAGAGCATGGCGCGCCATCGTGAACTCGCGGAGCGCAGCGTGATCGTGTCGTCGTTCGGCAAGTCGTATCACGTGACCGGCTGGCGCGTCGGCTATTGCCTCGCACCCGCCGCGCTGATGGACGAAATCCGCAAGGTCCACCAGTTCATGGTGTTCTCCGCCGATACGCCGATGCAACATGCGTTCGTCGACGCGCTCGCCAATCGCGACAGCTATCTCGGCCTGTCCGACTTCTATCAGAAGAAGCGCGATCTGCTCGCGTATGCGCTGCGCGAATCGCGCTTCGAGTTGTTGCCGAGCGAAGGCAGTTTCTTTATGCTCGCCCGGTTCCGCGGCTTCTCCGATGAAAGCGACAGCGATTTCGTGCTGCGCCTGATCCGCGATGCGCGCGTAGCGACGATTCCGTTGTCGGCGTTCTACACCGACGGCACCGATTCGGGGCTGATTCGCCTGAGTTTCTCGAAGGACGACGCGACGCTGCTCGAAGGCGGACGGCGTTTGTGTGAAATCTGAGCGCGCGAGAGCACACTCCACGTATCGAAGTGATCAAGGTATTCGAAGAAAGAAGGGAGACGTTATGAAGATTCTTAAGTGCTTGTTGGCGCTGGCCTGTGCCGGCGCGTCGCTCGCCACATGGTCGGCCGCCAGCGCAGCCGATACCGCGACGCTGCGTTTCGGCCTCGAAGCGCAGTACCCGCCGTTCGAATCGAAAGGACCGGGCGGCGAACTGCAAGGGCTCGATATCGACGTGGGCAACGCGGTCTGCGCGGCCGCGCATATGACGTGCAAGTGGGTCGAAACCTCGTTCGACGGCCTGATTCCGGCACTGCAGGGCCGCAAGTTCGACGCGATCAATTCGGCGATGAACGCGACCGAACAGCGCCGTCAGGCGATCGATTTCACGACCGTCGTCTATCGCGTGCCGTCGCAGCTGATCGCGCGCAGCGACAGCGGTCTGCAGCCGACGCCTGAGTCGCTGAAGGGCAAGCGCATCGGCGTACTGCAAGGCTCGATTCAGGAGACCTTCGCGAAGGTGCATTGGGAACCGGCCGGCGTGACCGTGCTGCCGTATCAGGACCAGAACCAGGTCTATACCGATCTGACCGCGGGCCGTCTCGACGGCACGCTCGTGCTCGCGCCGGCCGGACAAACGGGCTTTCTGTCGAAGCCCGAAGGCAAGGGCTATGCGTTCGTCGGTCAACCGGTGCGTGACGACAAGATTCTCGGCAGCGGCATCGCATACGGCATTCGCAAGGGCGATACCGCGCTGCGCGATCAGTTGAACGCTGCGATTGCGAAAGTGCAAGCCGATGGCACGGTAAAGACGCTCGCCGCGAAATATCTCGGCAATATCGACGTCAGCGCCAAGTAATCGCGTCGCGTTCGGCCGGCGGCGCCGTTTGCGGGCGGCGGCGCGCGTTCGCTTGTTGGTCGGGCGTTTGACGGCTACGATACGGAGGCTTCGCGAAGTCGCAGACAACGGCGAAGTCGGCGGATCAACCGGAGAGCGCGCATGAGCGAGACGATCGAAGAGGCGAGCGCTGCAAACACCGCACGCGCAAAAGACGCGGACGCGCCGCGCTTCTGGCGTAGCGACGCGCTGCCGTTCATCGAAGCGCGCTCGATCGACGATGGCCGCAAGGTCTGCTACGCCAAGCATTCGCACGAAACTTTTTCGATCGGCGCGGTGACGGGCGGCCGCAGCGTGTATCTGAACCGCCACGCGCGAGAATGGATCGGCGCGGGCGCCGTCGTGATGATGAATCCCGACGATGTGCACGCGTGCAACCCGGTTGCCGGCGAGCGCTGGTCGTACCGGATGCTGCACGTCGACGTTGCCTGGTTCACGAAACTTCAGCACGAGCTGGGCTTCAACGAGAACCATGCGTTCCGCGCGTTCTCGCAGATCATGACGCTCGACGCCGCGTTGTTCGATGGCTTGAACCGGCTGTGCGCGATTCTCGCCAGCAACGATGGCGACATCGACACGCTGCGCAAGGAAAGCGCGGCCATCACTTTCTTCTCGAACGTGCAGCAAACGCTCAATCCGGCGAGCTTGCCCGAGCGTGCCGCGAGCGGCCAGCTCGCGCGTGCCGCGGAGTACATCGCCGAAAACTGCACGCGCGCGCTGAAACTCGACGACGTATGTGCAGCCGCCGGGCTGTCCGCTTCACATCTGATACGCGCATTCAAGCTGCGCTACGGCATGACGCCGCACGCGTATCTGATCAACCGACGCATCCAGTACAGTCGCGCGCAATTGCGGCGCGGCGCGCTGATCGCCGATGTCGCGCTCGATGCAGGCTTCGCCGATCAGGCGCACTTGCAGCGCACCTTCAAGCGGCTGGTGGCGGCAACGCCGGGGCAATATCGCAGCTGAGCATGACGCGGCGTGGTGAAGCCGCATCGGCAAGCAGGCGCGACTCAGGTCACTCCACGAGCAGATACATCGCACTGAGAGCGAGCAGCGCCGCCATCACGCGATTGAACACCCGGACTCGCTTCGCCTCACGCAGATGCCTGCGCAAAAACGTGCCGGCATAGGCCCAGCTCGCGATCGACAGATAGCAGAGCACGAAGTACAGCGCCGCGAATTGCCAGACGAGCCCGCCGTCGCCGCCTGCCGCATATGCGCCCATGCCGGCCAGCGATGCGACCCACGCCTTCGGATTGAGCCATTGCATCGCCGCGCCGTGCGCGAACGACGGCCTGCGCGCCGGCTTGCCCGCGCCGAGCTGACCGTTATCGATGGTGAGCTTGTAGGCCATATAGAGCAGAAAGGCAACGCCCGCCCATTTGACGATCTCGATCAGATTGGGAAAGCGCGCGAGCAATTCGTGCAAACCAAGGCCGATCAACAGAAGCAGCAACGTGAAACCGACCGTCGCGCCAGTGACGTGCCGCAGACTCGCGGCGAGCCCGTGCTGCGCGCCGGCGCTCAGCGCGACGACGTTGACCGGGCCGGGAGAAATGGAACTGGCGAGCGCGAACGCGGCCATCGAAAGTAATGCGGTCATCGGATGCCTCGAAACGTGAGTGTGCGAATGAATTGCGACGCTCAACGGTAACGAGACGGCGAGGGCATGTATTGAAGGAAATTACCCAATCGAAACCAAAACATAATCCGACGATGCGGTGATTCGATAACAAACATGCGTTTGAATTTAGAGCTAATTACGCGCAAACGTTACCCAAAAAATTAATTTCTGAATTATCAGGCAAATTGTACCGATCGATAGCTATGATATGTCCCTATGCAGCGCGCAAGTATTCGGCTCGATAAACAGGCCGAGACCTCGAAAAACCAGCGATACAGGGCTTAACGACTTACGCGCACGAAGTTAAATGCATCGAGCGCGCGGTGAATGCCTTGCATCAGTATCAATAGGCTGTTCCGTTTCTGCTGGAAGCGGCCAGTCGATTGGATGAAGGAGTGCATGTGGGTCCCCATGCGAGCAGGCAGAAAATTGCGGACGAATTGAACGAGCTGTGTCTCGCGTTATTCGACGGTTGGTGCGAGCGCAGGTGCGTGATTCCGCTCGCGTATCTGCTGCACGTTTGGCCGATCGTCGATGCGACGCAGCGCTTGTTCAAGCGACTACGCGACAACCTGCGGGATCTCGAATGCTGGCACCTGAACGACCTGTCCGACGAAGATAGCGGGAGGATTCGCTATCTGCTGAGTGTTCTGTCCCAACAAACCGGAAGCGTAGTGAGCACTTCAACAAACTGACTCCCGCCGTTGGAAACGCAGAGCACATGATCTATCGAAGAAAGGGCCGGTTTCGCCTGCTGGTCGCATGGGGGCGCGGATGGCGGGTGCCGCGCGATGGCGTTATCTACGCCGGATGCGGCGTGGTGCTGGCAATGCTCGCGCTGTGCGGCTACACGCTGTATCAGAGCCGCGAAGATGCGATCGCGCGTGCACTAGATTCAACGCGCGATGTCGCGACGATCACCCAGCGCGACATCGCGCGCAATTTCGAGTTGTACTCCCTGTCGCTGCAGGCCGTCGCCGAGGGCCTCGGCCGTCCGGGCGTGCTCGATTCGCCGCGGTTGTGGCGCGAGATCCTGTTCGATCGCGCGGCGACCGGGCAATACGTCGGCGCGATGGTGGTGCTCGACGCAGCGGGCAACGTCGTGATCGATTCGGAAAACGACGTGCCGCGCAGGGGAAACCTCTCTGACCGCCAGTACTTCAGGATTCATCGCGAAGATCCGAATTTCGGGCTCTATGTCAGCGCGCCGTATAACTCGAGACTCAGACCCGGTTCGCGCAGCATCGCGCTGAGCCGGCGACTGTCGCGGCCGGATGGAACGTTTGCGGGAATCGTCGCGCTCGGTATCGACCAGGAGTATTTCGCTAGCCTGTTCGCGGATCTGAGGATAGGGCAGCACGGCTCGGTGTCGATCGTCAGAACGGACGGCACGATCATCGTGCGACGGCCCGGCGATCGAAACGTAACCGGCACCGATCTCAGCAAGACGGAGTTCTTCGAGCGGCTGCTCGCGAAAGACGAGCGCAGCTTTATCGCGACTTCGCCGCTCGATGGCGTCGAGCGCCTCTACTCGTTCAGACGGATTCCACAATTGCCGCTGATCGTGCTGGTCGCCGATTCGACTGCCGATATCTACGCGGGCTGGTGGAAGCGCGCGCTGACGATCGGTTCGCTGATGCTAATCCTGGGGATCGGCGTGATCGTGCTGGCGGCGTGGCTCGGCGCCGAGTTGCGGCGACGACAGCAGGTGGAGCACGAACTCGAACGGCTTGCCGGCACGGACGGCCTCACCGGCTTGCCCAATCGCCGCGCACTGTGCGAAACGCTCGACCGCGAATGGCTGCGCGCGCGCCGCACCGAAAGCGTGTTGTCGCTGTTATTCGTCGATATCGATCATTTCAAAGCCTACAACGATACGTATGGTCACCAGGCCGGCGACGTCGCGCTGACCGCGGTCGCGCGCTGCATCCGCGGGGTGATCCAGCGGCCGGGCGATTGCGTCGGCAGATACGGCGGCGAGGAGTTCGTCGTGGTGCTGCCGGATACCGACGTGACCGGCGCCGGGGTGGTCGGCGAGAAAATCCGCGCGGCGATCGGCGAGCTGGGCATCGCGCACGAGGGCTGCGGGTTCGGTCGGGTCACGGTCAGCATCGGCGCGACCACGTCTCGGCCGGATCGGGCGACGGATGTCGGAGCCGTCGTTCGGGCTGCCGATGAGGCGTTGTATAGGGCAAAGGCCGGTGGCCGGAATATGGTCGCGCAGACGGGAGTTGGGTGACCGGTCGCTCGTGATGGCTCTCCGTCGGAAATGAAAGGGTTGCGTCGCTTTCGCGTGCAACCCTTTTTAAAATTTCGTGTCGTGCTAACTGACGCTAGCGGTCGACGGCTTAGAACGGGCCAGCGATCACGCGCACCAGCCCACTACGCAGCGGCGGCGCGGCTTCGGCAAAATCGAGATTCACTTTGTTGGAGACGCTCAAGATGCGAGTCTGATCGACCAGTTCAATCAGACCGCCAGCGAGGGCCGCGCCAGCGATCGGCGCCGCACGCGTGCTACCCAGCGATGCTGCCGTGGCCGCGCCAAGAAAGGCACCGCCAAGAGGGGCGCCATATCCGCCAAATGCTTCCTGGGCTGCCGACGGAGCCACCTTGCCGACCTGCAGGATGTTCGCCTGAAGAATGTATTGCGCGTGGTCGGGGTCGCCAACGATGCGATATCCCTTGCCCGAGACGGCCGCCTTCACGTCAGCCGCAATATCGAAATCAGGCTTGTCGGAGGTATTGCGGATCTGCACGAAAACCGTCTTCTTCGAATCGGCGACCGGATCGAGGAAGATCGTGTCCGACATCTTGGTCTGGACATCGAGGTCGTGCTTGCTGATCGCAACCTGGGTCGCCGCACAGCGAAATGAGTAGAGAATGGTCGATATAACCGCGCCCAGAACGCAAAAAGCCCGGTCGCAGTGACCGGGCTTTTTGCTTGAATCTGGTGGTGGGGCGTGAGTGACTCGAACACTCGACCTACGGATTAAGAGTCCGCTGCTCTACCAACTGAGCTAACGCCCCAACAGAAGCGAAATTATGCAGGATATTTTCGAGATTGCCAAGCCCTATGAGCCGTTTTATTGAAAAAATCGCGTCGCCCGAACTTGAGCGTTCGCTCGACAAGCCGCCGTCCAGAAAACATCGTCGCGTCCCACGCGGTCGGTATCATGTCGCGGACATTACGCCGCCTGCAGCATCGCGGCTTTCGATCGGGATTCCCATGGATGACAAAGAGATTACCCAGTTGCTCGACCGAGTCCTCGCACCATGGGTCCGGGCGCTCACGCTGACGCCGATCAAGGTCGACGAGGAAAGCGCCACACTGCGTCTGCCGTTCTCTGGCGAGTGGCGTCACTCGGGCGGCATGATCAGTGGCCAGGTGTTCATGGCGGCCGCGGATACGGCGATGGTCGTCGCCATCACCGCCGCGCTCGGCGCCTTCAGGCCGATGAGCACAGTGTCGCTGAACATCAACTTCATGCGCGCGGTCCGCAAGGGCGATGTGCTGATCAAGGCGCGCGTGCTGCGCATGGGCCGCAATCTCGTGTTCGGCGAAGTCGAACTGTTCGACGAAGGCGGCAACATGGCCGTTCATGCCACCACGACCTACGCGTTGCTCGAATGAACGCCCGACGGACCCAAACCGGCCACACAATCCACCGTAGCAAGAGCAAAGCAAAGCAAGGAAAAGCAGCATGTTCGATCAGGTCGTTTTCGCCGGTGGCGGCAACCGCTGCTGGTGGCAGGCGGGTTTCTGGGACGTCGTGCAGCCGCGGCTCGACATCCGTCCGCGCGTGATCACCGGCATTTCGGCCGGCGCCGCAACCGCCTGCATGATTTACACGCGCGGTGATTCCGACTGGGTCATGCGTTATTACGAGGACGCGCTCCGCCACAACACGCGCAACGCTTACTGGGGCAACCTGCTGCGCGGCGAGTCGGTGTTCCCGCATTACCGGATCTACCGGCAGGCGCTGCTCGATATCTATGGCGACAAGTTTTCGAGGCTCGCACAGGCGCCGGAAATCCGCATCGGCGTGTCGCATCTGCCGCGCTGGCTCGGCGCGCGAAGCGCGGTCGCGGCGGGGCTGGTCGCGTACAACATCGAAAAATACCTGCGCAAGACGCTGCATCCGACGCTTGGTCGGACGCTCGGCTTTCATCCTGAATTCGTGCGCGCGCAGGATTGCGCGAGCGTCGACGAGTTGGCAGACCTGATCCTGCAATCGTCGAGTACACCGCCGTTCACGCCGGTTCTGCGGCGCAACGGCCGGCCGGTGCTGGACGGCGGCATGGTCGATAACGTGCCGGTCGGCGCACTAGATGCCGACACGCCCGGCAACGTGCTCGTGATGGTCACGCGTCTTTATCCGCGGCCGCAGATGTTCGTCGTGCCGCACGGCGTGCAGCAACGGCTCTACGTGCAGCCGTCGCGCAAGGTGCCGATTTCGAGTTGGGATTACACGAGTCCATCGCAGATGGTGCACGCCTATAACCTTGGCCGTGCCGACGGCGAGGTCTTTCTTGAACGCATTCCTGCATTGATGGAGGCGGGAGCGCACGAAGCGCGGTGAGCAAATGCGGCAGGGCGGGGCGGGACACACCTGACCCGCCGGCCACCTCGCCCACCCATCACCGCCGACGCCCGCCCTGCAGTGCCTCCGGATTCGCGACACTGGCGGTATCGCCGGCATCGAAAGCGAGGATGTTCTTGAACGCCGCCGAAAAATACAGCTCGTAGCTCTCGCGCTCCACGTAGCCGATGTGCGGCGTGCAGATCACGTTTTCCATGCGCAGCAGGCTGTAGCCCTGCAGGATCGGCTCGCTTTCGTAGACGTCGATCGCGACCATCCCCGGACGGTTGTGCGATAGCGCGTTGACCAGCGCGTTCTCTTCGAGCAACTCGGCGCGGCTCGTGTTCACGAGCAGCGCGGTCGGCTTCATGCGCATCAGATCGTCCTGCTTGACGATGCCACGCGTGTCGTCGTGCAGACGCAGATGCAGCGACAACACATCGCTGGTCTCGAACAGTTCCTCGCGACTCGCCGCGACGCCGTAGCCATCGGCGCGAGCGGCTTCGCGCGAATGCTCGCGGCCCCAGATCAGCACGTTCATGCCGAACGCCTTGCCGTAGCCGGCGAGCAGCCGGCCGATCTTGCCGTAGCCCCAAATCCCCAGCGTCTGGCCGCGCAGCACTTGCCCCAAACCGAAGTTCGGCGGCAGCGCCGACGTCTTCAGCCCCGACTGCTGCCAGGCGCCCTGCTTAAGGTTTGCCACGTATTGCGGAATACGACGTTGGGCGGCCATGATGAGTGCCCACGTCAGTTCGGCGGGCGCGACTGGCGAACCGCTGCCTTCGAGCACGGCAATGCCGCGCTCGGTACAGGCCGCCAGATCGATGTGGCTCGCCACCTTGCCGGTCTGACTGATCATCCGCAAACGAGGCAGCTTGTCGAGCAGTTGCGACGTGATGCGGGTACGTTCGCGGATCAGGACGAGGGCGTCGACTTCCGCAAGACGGCTCGCAAGTTGTCCGAGACCGCGCACGGTATTGTTGAATACTTTGACTTCCTGGTCGGCCAGCAATTGAAAGCAGTCGAGCTTGCGAACGGCGTCCTGATAATCGTCGAGGATGGCAATCTTCATGGTATGTAATTTGCGGCGCACCCGGGTGGTGCGAACCGAATGTTATGCTGACTGTCCCAGCATGTGACTTAGGTCACACGCTGGTCTGGCTAGATGCCCTACCGTAGAAGTTGCCGCACCAAAAAAGAACGGCAGCGCTACGTGAAGGCGAATTGAGAACGTTTTTAGCAGTTTGTTGCGTGTTGAGGCAAGCCGCTTTACACAAGGTTGCAGAAGCCTTGTAGAACGCGGGCCTCCGCCTGGCAAGCTGTGTGGCCCAGGACGATCTGCGCAATCATGCGCCGGCAGTCGGACATTGGCACGTCGGCGTGATGAATTCAATGCCTCTCGCATGCAGCGTCCCAGGGCTTGTACCGTTTTTTTTTTGCTTCAAACGGAGACAAGTCGATGAATCTTCCCTCGTTCGAAGGGCAGCCCACTATCGAGGCGCCCACATGGGTCAAACACCGAAAGCTGATCGACTGGGTCCAGCGCGTCGCAGCGCTGACCAAGCCCGCACAAGTGGTCTGGTGCGACGGCTCGCAGGAAGAATATGACCGCCTGTGCGCGCAGATGGTCGAAGCAGGAACCCTGAAGAAACTCAACCCCGCCAAGCGTCCCAATTCCTATCTCGCCTGGTCCGATCCGTCCGACGTCGCGCGCGTCGAGGATCGTACCTTCATCTGCTCGCAGCGCGCCGAGGACGCCGGCCCGACCAACAACTGGATCGCTCCGGCCGAAATGCGCGCGACGCTCGACGGCCTGTTCGACGGCGCGATGCGCGGCCGCACGATGTACGTGGTGCCGTTCTCGATGGGCCCGCTCGGCTCGCCGATCGCGCACATCGGCGTCGAGTTGAGCGACAGCCCGTACGTCGTGACCAATATGCGCATCATGACGCGCATGGGCCGCAAGGTGTACGACGTGCTCGGCGAGGACGGTCCGTTCGTGCCGTGCGTGCATTCGGTCGGCGCACCGCTCGCGGCGGGCAAGCAGGACGTGTCATGGCCTTGCAACAAGACCAAGTACATCGTGCATTTCCCCGAATCGCGCGAAATCTGGAGCTTTGGCTCGGGCTATGGCGGCAACGCGCTGCTCGGCAAGAAGTGCTTCGCGCTGCGCATCGCATCGACGATGGGCCGGGACGAGGGCTGGCTCGCCGAACACATGCTGATTCTCGGCGTCACTTCGCCGGAAGGGCGCAAGCATCACGTGGCGGCGGCGTTCCCGTCGGCGTGCGGCAAGACCAACTTTGCGATGCTGATTCCGCCGGCCGGCCTGAACGGCTGGAAAATCTCGACGATCGGCGACGATATCGCGTGGATCAAGCCGGGCAAGGACGGCCGCCTGTACGCGATCAATCCGGAAGCCGGCTACTTCGGCGTTGCGCCGGGCACGAGCGAAAAGACCAACTACAACGCACTCGCCACCTTGAAGGAAAACGTGATCTTCACGAACGTCGCGCTGACCGACGACGGCGACGTGTGGTGGGAAGGCATGACCGACGAGCCGCCGGCGCACCTGATCGACTGGCAGGGTAAGGACTGGACGCCGGCCGACGCAAAGGAAACCGGCCGCAAGGCGGCGCATCCGAACGCGCGCTTCACGGCGCCGGCTTCGCAGTGCCCGTCGATCGATGCGGACTGGGAGAATCCGGCGGGCGTCGCCATCGACGCGTTCATCTTCGGCGGCCGTCGCTCGACCACCGTGCCGCTCGTGACCGAAGCGCGCAACTGGGTCGAGGGCGTCTACATGGCTGCGACGATGGGCTCCGAAACCACCGCCGCGGCCGCTGGACAGCAGGGCGTGGTGCGCCGGGATCCGTTCGCGATGCTGCCGTTCTGCGGCTACAACATGAGCGACTATTTCAGCCATTGGCTGAAGACCGGCGAGCGTTTGCAGCAGCTGAGCGCGAAGCTGCCGAAAATCTTCTGCGTCAACTGGTTCCGCAAGGGTCCGGACGGCAAGTTCGTGTGGCCCGGCTTTGGCGAGAACATGCGCGTGCTGAGCTGGATGGTCGGTCGCATCGAAGGCACCGCGCAGGGCGAAGAGCATGCGTTCGGCATTTCGCCGCACTACGGGGACATCGACTGGAGCGGTCTGAACTTCACGCGCGAGCAGTTCGAGCAGGTGATTTCCGTCGACGCCGCTGCATGGCGCGACGAGCTCGTGTTGCACACGAAGCTGTTTGACACACTGCAACACGGTCTGCCGCCGGCGCTATCCGAAGCTAAGCGGGCGCTAGAGGAAAAGCTCACAGCTTGACTATGTGAGTGCCCACTCAGCCTGAAAAGCCGCCCGTGGGCGGCTTTTTCTTTGGGGCCGGGTTTGTGCCCATCCTTTCGCTTCGGCAACACCGGGGCGACCGTTGCATCTGTTCGAACAAAAAAGACAGTGCAAGCTGCAGTGCAGCAGATTGTTTTCGATTTGGGAACAATCGCTGGTCGGACCCGGTTTTATCGACACAGTCGTACCAAAATCGACAATATTTCCTGCTTTGCCGGCAACTTCTGCACGATATTGCGAGTCGTAGGAGAATTCCAAGTTCGCTTCACTGGTTTTCACCTATTGTCAGGAAGCAGTAACAAGGCAGGGAGTTGTCCTATGGATCATTTGCAGTCGATGCGAGTTTTCGTCAAGGTGGCGGATCTCGGCAGTTTTGCCCGCGCCGCGAGCGCGATGGATATTTCCAATGCGGTTGCCACCCGTCATGTTGCCGACCTCGAAGGCCGTCTTGGTACGCGGCTGCTCAATCGCACGACACGCAGCTTGTCGCTGACCGAATCCGGTCAGGTCTATCTCGAGCGCGCCCGTCAAATTCTCGACGAACTGGAAGACGTCGAACAGATGGTGGTCGCTCGCAATCACGAACCCGTCGGCACCCTGCGCATCGTCGCGCCCGTCGTGTTCGGGCTGCATAACCTCGCGCCCGTGCTGCAAACGTATGCGGAGCGCTATCCGAAAGTCATTCCCGACGTCACGCTGGTCGATCGTCAGGTCGATCTGGTCGAGGAAGGTTTCGACGTCGGCGTCGTGATCGCGCGGCAAATGCGCAGCGCGAGCATCGTCACGCGGCGTTTGACCACCGGCTGTATGACCGTCTGCGCGACGCCGGCTTATCTGGAAAAGCATGGCACGCCGACGCGTCCCGAGCATCTGCTCGAACACCCGTGCCTGAGCTTGCCGTCCGAATACTGGGGCGATGAACGCGTGTTCACGGGGCCGGAAGGCGAAGTGCGCGTGCGGCCGTCGAACGTGATCGTCGCGAACAACACTGAGATGCTGCGGCAGTTTGCGCTGCTGGGCATGGGCATCGCGATTCTGCCGAGCTATCTGATCGGTCGCGACATGACGCGTGGCCGGCTCGTGCGTTTGCTCGGCGATTACCGTTTGCCGCAGGTCGAGATCAACATTGCATACCCGAGCCGCCGTCACCTGCCGGCCAAGGTGCGCACGTTCATCGATCATCTGGTCGAGCACTTCAGCCAGACGCCGAACAGCGTGCTTGGCGAACAGTGGATCAAGGACGGTTTGGAGCGCCCGGCGACGTCGGCCGCGTTCGAGACTGCCGAGTCCCGCGCCCCGGAAGCGTTCGATGGCGCGGAGCCGCTGTCGCGGCTGCTCGATAGCGAGCTGTCGCCTGCCGTGCCGAAGCCGATGACGAAGTCGTCCAACCGCAGCAGCCGCCCGACGGCGTTGTCACCGCTCTAAATCGCTGAATGTCTAAGCCCGCAGCGATGCGGGCGGACAATAAAAAGGCGCAGTCACCTGAAGTGACTGCGCCTTTTTCTATGGGCAGATGCGGATGCGGAGCAAACCGCGGGCTATGCACGGATCGCCGATCGCGGCGGTGGAATGTAGCCGTTCCTTCTACCCCCGCGAGCCGCCGATCCGAATCCCGTCCAATTAGCCGATTTTTCGCGCCGCGGTCTTTTTCGCCGTTGCCTTCTTGGCCGCCGCAGTCTTGGCGGCGGGCGCCTTCTTCGCCGCCACCTTCTTTTCCGCCGGCTCGGCCTTCACTGCCACCGCGGTATCGCCTTCGTCCGCTTCCGGCATCGTCTTCTCCGCCGAACGAGCACCTGAAGTCTTCGCTGCCGCGGTCTTCGCCGCCCCCGGCTCCTTCTTCTCGAATTCAAAGCCGATCTTGCCGTCGTTCTGCTTGACGAGGAACGCCTTGAAGTTTCGGCCGGTACGCGACGACTTGAAGTTCGTCAGCAGATCGGTGCGCCCTTCCTCGAGCAGCTTGGCCATCTGCTCGCGGGCGATTTCCTGCTGCAGGATCACCTTGCCGGAGCGGAAGTCGCACGACTTCGGACTCGCCACCGAGTTTTCGCAGACGTAGCTCATGCCGTGCTCGAACACGCGGCCCTGACACTTCGGACACGCGCCGACCGGCTGCTGATCAGAGAAGTCAGGCGGTTCGCCGTCTTCGCCGGCAGCGTCCTGGCCGAAGTCGAACTCGAGCTTGTAATTCTTGATCTCGTCGTCGAGCGACAGTTTCAGGATCGCCGAGAACGGCCGACCCATCTTGCTGCGGAAGCCAGACAGCGGTCCGATCGTCTTGTTCTGCAGCAGTTCTTCGACTTCGGCAATCTCGAACTGACGGCCACCCGGAATCTTCGAGATCGAGAATTCGCACTTCGAGCACGCAAAGCGCCGGTAATTTTCCTTCACCTGACCACCGCAATTCGGGCAAGGTGTCTGCAACGTCGCGTAATCGCCAGGGATCGTATCCGAATCGTATTCCTTCGCGCGTTTGACGATGGTTTGCGTCATGCGCGCGATTTCCTGCATGAACGCGTCGCGCGGCAGGTTGCCACGCTCCATCTGCGACAGCTTGTATTCCCATTCGCCGGTCAGTTCGGGCGCGGTCAGTTCCTTCACGCCGAGGCCGCGCAGCAGCGTCATCAGCTGGAAGGCCTTGGCGGCCGGAATCAGATCGCGGCCTTCGCGGATCAGGTACTTTTCGGTCAGCAGACCTTCAATGATTGCCGCGCGCGTCGCCGGCGTGCCGAGCCCCTTGGCCGCCATCGCTTCGCGCAATTCGTCGTCTTCGACCAGCTTGCCCGCGCCTTCCATCGCCGACAGCAGCGTCGCTTCGTTGTAGCGTGCGGGCGGTTTCGTGACCAGTTGCTGTGCGGCGATCTTGTCGGTCTTGACCTTTTCGTCCTTCTGCACCGGCACGAGGTTCGCATCTTCGCCGCTGGTTTCGCGGCCGTAGACCTGCAGCCAGCCCGGCTCGACGAGCACCTTGCCTTCGGTCTTGAAGTAATGGCCGACCACCTCGGTGATGCGCGTCGTCACACGGTATTCGGCGGCCGGGAAGAACACCGCGAGGAAGCGTTTGACGACGAGGTCGTAGAGCTTCTGTTCCGGCTCGGACAGATTCTTCGGCGCCTGCAGCGTCGGGATGATGGCGAAGTGGTCGCTGATCTTCGAATTGTCGAAGATGCGCTTGTTCGGCTTCACCCAGCCCTTGTCGAGCACCTGTTTCGCGAACGGCAGGTAGTTGTTGCTCTCCTTGAGCATGCCGAGCGTCTGCTTGACCGTGTCCAGATAGTCTTCCGGCAGCGCGCGCGCGTCGGTTCGCGGATAGGTCAGCACCTTGTGCTTTTCGTACAGCGCCTGAGCGAGGCCCAGCGTATTCTTCGCCGAAAAGCCGAAGCGGCCGTTGGCTTCACGCTGCAGGCTGGTCAGGTCGAAGAGGGCAGGCGACAGCTGGGTCGATGGTTTCGACTCCTCGGTCACCACGCCCATCTGGCCACGGCAGGCCGCGACGATCGTCTCGGCCGCGGGCAGCGACCAGAGGCGCGAATCGCGCTTTTCCGGATCGAACTCGTCGCGCTTGAATTTCGGGTCGAACCAGCGGCCTTCATAAAAGCCGGCCGCGCAGACGAACTCCGCCTTCACTTCCCAGTAGTCGCGCGGCACGAAGCGACGAATCTTCTCTTCGCGTTCGACGACGATCGACAGCGTCGGCGTCTGCACGCGGCCGACCGTGGTCAGAAAGAAGCCGCCGCCCTTGCTGTTGAACGCGGTCATCGCGCGCGTGCCGTTGATGCCGACGAGCCAGTCCGCTTCCGAGCGGCAGCGCGCCGCGTCGGCGAGCGGCTGCATCTCTTCGTCGCTGCGCAGGCGTGCGAAACCCTCGCGGATCGAGCCGGCCGTCATCGACTGCAGCCACAGCCGTTGCACCGGCTGTTTGGCTTTCGCGTGCTGCGCGATCAGGCGGAAAATCAGCTCGCCCTCGCGCCCCGCGTCGCATGCGTTGATCAGACGGTCGATATCCTTGCGCTTCATCAGCTTGGTCAGCACCTTCAGGCGCGACTCGCTCTTCGCGATCGGATTCAGATCGAAATGCGGAGGAATGACGGGTAGGTTGGCAAAGCTCCACTTGCCGCGCTTGACTTCGTATTCGTCGGGTGCGGCGATTTCCAGCAGATGGCCCACTGCCGACGAAAGAACGTAGTCGTCGCTTTCGTAGTACTCGTCATGCTTGGTAAAGCCGCCCAAAGCGCGCGCGATGTCGTTCGCGACAGAAGGCTTTTCGGCGATGATCAGTGCTTTGGACATGACTCGATGTGAGGTTGGTAGATCCGGGTTGGTGGCCTTGAGCGCCAACATGGCGCGCGACGCTCGCTTGAGACCTCTTTCGACCCAATAACGACCGCTTTATAGCACAAGGCGCGAACCCAACGGGTCAAGTACGATAAAAGCGCGCCATCATAATTGCGCGTCCGGCGGTTGATCAACTGCGGCAAACGCCGCGTGCGGACAGCGATGCCAGCGGCGATGCTGTCCCAGAAATGGTCGGCGACGGCCCGTGCCGCAAGCCGCGCTTCGCGAGGCTTTCCGTTTGGCCGTGCGGCGCGCGAGGCCGCCTTCAGGCGACCGCCAGCGCAGGCCGCAGCTTCGGCGCACCGGTCACGCCGGGCAGTGCGGTCAGATCCGACAGCATCCGCTCGACGATCGACACCTGTGGCAAAACCGTACCGAAAAACCGTGTCGTCACCGAGTCTTCGATCAGGACGGTCGGGAAATTCTCGACGTCCAGATCGTCGAACCGATCCGCATGAGTTTCGATGTCGATCCATGCGAAGCAGACTTCCGGGTGCCGCTCGGCCAGCTGGTTGAAGGCGTCCCGGTACTCGCGACACGTTCCGCACCACTCCGCGCACAGGCATGCAACGAACAGAGTGTCGGGGTCGTTGACGCGCTCGGCGATCCGGTCCTGGTCGGTGTCGAGGTTCAGCGCGGGCATGAAGTGATTTCCTTGTGTGCTTTGTCGGGTGCTTTGGCGCGAATGTAGCATGGCCGGTCGCGAAGAGTTGCCAATCTGCGTTGATGCCGGTCAGTCTCGGCTCAGTCATGATGGGCTCGCATGAAGCGGCCGCCGGGCAGCAGCGTGACCTCGCCGGCGAGTTCGAGCCGGAGCAGGGCGGCGTGCAGGGCCGCGTCCTCCATCTCGGTGCGGGCGGCCAGAATTTCAAGCGTGGTCGGTGAGTGGCCGAGCGCGGCGAGCAGACGTTGGGAGTCGGGGGCGAACGCCGGCTGTGGGGCTGGCCCGATCGACCGTGTGTCGGCGAAGGCGGCGCTCGCAGCTCGCGAAGCGGTCCGGGCCGACGAAACGCGCGAACGCGCCTGATCCAGCGGAGCGGCCTGTTTCGCTGCGCGTCCCGCGTGGTTCGCCGTCCGTCGGACAAAACCCAGCTCTTCCAGCACCTCGTCCGGTGTTTCCACGAGCCGCGCGCCCTGCTTGATCATCCGATGACAGCCGCGCGACAACGGCGCGTAAATCGATCCTGGCAGCGCGAACACGTCGCGACCCATCTCGTTGGCGAGCCGCGCGGTAATCAGCGAACCGGAGCGCATAGCCGCCTCGACGATCACGACTCCGCTGACCAGCCCGGCGATCAGCCGGTTGCGTTGAGGGAAGTTGGCGGCGCGCGCCGGCGTGCCGAGCGGCCACTCCGACAGAATCGCGCCCTGCGCCGCGATCTGCCGCGCGAGCGCCTGATGCGCGGCCGGATAGACGAGGTCCGCGCCGGTGCCGACCACCGCGACCGTTCCGCCGACACCTTCGAGCCCGCCCCGATGCGCGGCGCCGTCGATGCCGAGCGCGAGCCCCGAGACGACCGTCACGCCCGCCGCCGACAGCGCTCGCGCGAACCGCCGCGCATCCTCGATGCCCTGCGGCGTCGCGCTGCGGCTGCCCACCAGCGCGACCGCGCGCGTATGCAGCAGATCGAGCCGGCCCTTTATATATAGAAGCGGCGGCGGATCGGGCATCGTCAGCAGCGCGGGCGGGTAGGCGGGGTCGTCGAGCGTGACGATCTGGTTGCCCGGCTGCTCGCGCCATGCGAGCACCGCCTCGAGCTGGCCGTCGAACGCCGGACCCGGCGGCGCCAGCACCGCGCGCGCAGCGGTCTCACCGGCGACCTCGGCGAGCGCATCCGGCGACTGCGCAAACAGCGCTTCGGGCAGTCCGAATGCGGCTAGCAACAGGCGCAACGCCGCGGGTCTGAGGCCCGGTGCAAGCGACAACCGTAGCCAGGCGGCCAGTTCGATACGGGTTGCGGGCAAGGTGTGCATGTGGGTCGCTCCTCTGGCGGGGCCTGCGGGCAGGCGGGCGCCATGCTAAAATTTTCATGATCCGAAATAAAACCGTGCTGCAATAGAAACGGCAATGAGCCGCGAATAACCGCGGCGCCGCGCGTGAGCGCGCGGGTTCGTCGTCGGGCGCGCGAGGCGCGTTGAATCGAACTGGTTCGACACCATCTATCCTCTGCGTATTACGACGGGCTCACAACCTGGCCGAATGGCCAACGCGAGCCTCCAATGGTTAGCGGCGTCTGAAATCACACTCGAAATCATGGCTTTACTGAATATCCTCAATTACCCCGACAAACGGCTGCACAAGGTGGCGAAGCCGGTCGAGGAGGTCAACGACCGTATCCGCCGCCTCGTCGCCGACATGGCCGAAACAATGTACGCGGCGCCCGGCGTCGGGCTTGCCGCCACCCAGGTGGACGTGCACGAACGCGTGATCGTGATCGACGTGTCGGAAACGCACGACGAATTGCTCGCGTTCATCAACCCGGAAATCGTCTGGTCGAGCGATGAGAGGAAGTTGTCGGAAGAGGGCTGTCTGTCGGTGCCCGGGATCTACGACAACGTCGAGCGTGCCGAGAAAGTGCGCGTGCGCGCGCTCAACGAGAAGGGCGAAACGTTCGAGCTCGATTGCGAGGGCCTCCTCGCCGTGTGCATCCAGCACGAGATGGATCACCTGATGGGCCGCGTGTTCGTCGAATATTTGTCGCCGCTGAAGCAAACGCGCATCAAGAGCAAGATGAAGAAGCTCGCCCACGCGATGTAACGCGCTTTCAACTTGCCCGCCGCTCATTCATGACTCATTCGTTGCGCGTCATCTTTGCCGGTACGCCGGAATTCGCCGCGGCCGCGCTGGCCGCGATTGATCGCGCCGGGTTTGCCGTGCCGCTCGTCTTGACGCAGCCGGACCGGCCCGCGGGACGCGGCATGAAGCTGCAGGCGAGCCCCGTCAAGCGCTACGCACAGGAGCATGGCCTCGCGGTTGCGCAGCCCACGTCGCTGCGCCGCGCTGGCAAGTACCCCGAGGAAGCCGCCGCCGGCATCGAGCAACTGCGCGCGACGCCGCACGACGTGATGGTGGTCGCCGCCTACGGGCTGATCCTGCCGCAGGAAGTGCTCGACATTCCGCGCTTCGGCTGCATCAACATTCACGCGTCGCTGCTGCCGCGCTGGCGCGGCGCGGCGCCGATTCATCGCGCGATCGAGGCGGGCGACGCGCAAACCGGCATCACGCTGATGCAGATGGATGCCGGCCTCGACACCGGCGCCATGATCTCCGAAGTCCGCACCCCGATCTCCGCCGACGACACCACCGCCACGCTGCACGACCGCCTCGCCGAGCACGGCGCGCAACTGATCGTCGATGCCCTGATCGAGCTCGAGCGCAGCGGCAAGCTGGCCTCGACCCCGCAACCGGCCGACGGTGTGACCTACGCCGAGAAAATCGCCAAGCACGAAGCGGCGCTCGATTGGCGCCGCCCGGCCGAGGCGCTTGCGCGCCAGGTGCGCGCGTTCGATCCGTTCCCCGGCGGCGCCGGCACGCTCGCCGACGGCAGCACCGTCAAGATCTGGGCCGCCACCGCCGTGGCCTCGCCGACTTCCGGCAACGACAAGACGCCAGGCACCATCACCGAGGTTTCTCCCGACGGCGTGCTGGTCGCTTGCGGCGAAGGCGCACTGCGTCTGACGCAATTGCAGAAGCCCGGTGGCAAGCGCCTGCCGGTGCGCGAATTCCTTGCCGGTTCGCCGCTCGCCGCAGGCCAGCGCTTCGAGCTTCCCGAGGCGCAATAAGCGCGGCGCGCACGCCAGAGCATCGTCGATTCCGCCGGCGTTCCAGGCGCCCGCCGCGGGCCCGCCGCGCGTTAGAATCCTCATGCAGCAGACCGGGTTTTCGAGGGTTCATCACATGTTCGGCATCGTCCATTTCGAGTTTTTCATCGTCGCGGTTTTTCTCCTGAACATCACGCCGGGGCCGGATACCGCTTATATCGTCGGGCGCAGCGTCGCCCAGGGCCGCGGCGCGGGGCTGATGTCGGCGCTCGGCATTTCGGCGGGCTGCTGCATTCACTCGCTGGCCTGCGCGTTTGGGCTGACCGCGCTGCTGGCCGCGTCGGCCACCGCGTTCACCATCGTCAAATTCGTCGGCGCGATTTATCTGATCTATCTGGGTGTGCGCCTGATCTTCACGAAGCCGGCCGCGGGTGCACCTGTCGGCGACGCGCGTGCGTCGTCCACGCCGAGGTCGCTGCGGCAGTTGTTCCTGCAAGGCTTCTGGACCAATGTGCTGAACCCGAAGGTCGTGCTGTTCTTCGTGTCGTTCTTCCCGCAGTTCGTGGCGACGGGCAGCGAACACAAGACCTTCGCGTTTCTGGCGCTCGGCGCGGTCTTCGTGCTGATGAGCATGGTCTGGAACAGCTTCGTCGCGTGGATCGCGGGCAGCGTCACGCAGCGTTTCTCGGGCAAGCCGACGGTCAAGCGTTGGCTCGATCGCAGCGTCGGCAGCGCGTTCGTGGGCCTCGGCATCAAACTCGCGACCGCCTCGCGGTGATTGAATTTTCCCGCGTCGCCCATATCTAACGTTTCGCTTACAATCTGGCGCCGCAATTGCGCGGCACGGAGATGAAGGCCACGCTCGGGGCAAGGAGTTGCAGACATGTTCAATTGGGTGAAAACCGCGATGTTGATGGCCGCGATTACGGCCCTTTTCATCGTGATCGGCGGGATGATCGGCGGGTCGCGCGGCATGATGCTCGCGCTCGTGATCGCCCTTGGGATGAATTTCTTTTCGTACTGGTTCTCCGACAAGATGGTCCTGCGCATGTACAACGCGCAGGAAGTCGACGAAAACAGTGCGCCGCAGTTCTATCGGATGGTGCGCGATCTCGCCACGCGCGCGAACCTGCCGATGCCGCGCGTCTACCTGATCAACGAAGACGCGCCGAACGCATTCGCCACCGGCCGCAATCCGGAGCACGCGGCGGTCGCGGCGACCACTGGCATTCTGCGCGTGCTGTCCGAGCGCGAAATGCGCGGCGTCATGGCGCACGAACTTTCGCACGTGAAGCACCGCGACATTCTGATCTCGACGATTTCTGCGACCATGGCCGGGGCGATTTCCGCGTTGGCGAACTTCGCGATGTTCTTCGGCGGCCGCGACGAAAACGGGCGTCCCGCGAACCCGATCGCGAGCATCGCGGTTGCGCTGCTCGCGCCGATTGCGGGCGCGCTGATCCAGATGGCGATTTCGCGTGCGCGCGAATTCGAAGCCGACCGTGGCGGCGCGCAAATTTCGGGCGACCCGCAGGCTTTGGCGTCGGCGCTCGACAAGATCCATCGCTATGCGAGCGGCATTCCGTTCCCGACGGCCGAGGCGCATCCGGCCACCGCGCAGATGATGATCATGAATCCGCTCTCGGGCGGCGGTATCGCGAACCTGTTCTCGACACACCCTGCGACCGAAGAACGCATCGCGCGTCTGATGGAAATGGCGCGCACCGGGCGCTTCGACTGAGCCGACGCGTCGATCCTGAAGTACTGAAGAGCGGGCCCGCGAGGCCCGCTTTTTTTTTTCGCACCGTTCGTCGCCACCGCGCGACAGCGTCTGCCGCCGCCCCCGCACGGCGGCGCCCCACCGGCGCCACGCTACAATGTGCGCTGATTGCGCCGCGCGCACCGTGCGGCTGGCCCTTGCTCCCTTCATGACTTCAAAGCCTTTTTCGCGTTCTGCTTCCTCGTCGGCGCGCTCGCGCGAATCCCGTTTGTCGGCGCTGCATCTGTCGCCCGAATCGCTCGGGTTCGCGCTCGACTGCGCGGCTCAGGCCGTCGGCGCCGTGCGTCTCGGCGCGGCCTTGCCCGCGGCGCTGCAAAGCGTGTTCGTGTCGATGCCCGACGGCAACGCCGCAGCGGCGCGCGGCGCGGTGCAGGACATCGCCTATCGCACGATGCGCCGTCTCGCGACCGCCGAGTGGCTGATTGCGAAGCTCGTGAAGAAAGCGCCACCGCCGCACGTCGCGCATGTGCTTGCGTGCGCGCTCGCACTGCTCGTCGACGACGAAGCGAGCGCCGCTTACACGCCGTTTACGGTCGTCGACCAGGCGGTCAGGGCGATCGGCGCGCGCCGCGAGTTCGGGTTCGCGAAGGGGCTCGTCAACGCGGTGCTGCGTAACTTCTTGCGCGAGCGCGACACGTTGCTCACCGCCGTGCAAGCCGACGAAGCCGCGCGCTGGAACTATCCGGCCTGGTGGATCGACGCGGTGAAGCGCGCATGGCCCGAGGCGTGGCAATCGGTGCTGGCCGTCGGCAACACGCAAGGTCCGCTGACGTTGCGCGTGAACGCGCGCCATTCGACGGTCGACGCCTATCTGCAAGAGCTGCAACGCCAGCAGATCGCCGCAAGCAAGGCCGGCGAGCACGCGGTCACGCTCGCCACGCCGATGCCGGTCGAGCGCATTCCGGGCTTCAGCGAAGGGGTCGTGTCTGTACAGGACGCAGGCGCGCAACTCGCCGCGCAATTGCTCGGCGTGCGTGACGGCATGCGCGTGCTCGACGCATGCGCGGCCCCTGGCGGGAAGACCGGCCATCTGCTCGAACTCGCCAACATTCAACTCGTTGCGCTCGAAAGCGATGCGTCGCGCGCGCGCCGCATCGGCGAAAACCTGCGGCGTCTGAAGCTCGAAGCGGAAGTGCGCATCGGCGACGCGGGCAACCCCGCGCAGTGGCACGACGATCTTGACCAACCGTTCGACCGCATCCTCGCCGACGTGCCATGCTCTGCGTCGGGCATCGTGCGGCGTCATCCGGATATCCGCTGGCTGCGTCGCCAGTCGGATATCGCCGCGCTCGTCGCCGAACAGCGCCGCATTCTCGACGCGCTGTGGCCGCTCGTGAAACCCGGCGGCGAGTTGCTTTACGTTACCTGTTCGGTCTTCCCCGAAGAAGGCGAGTTGCAGGCTCAGTGGTTTGGAAACCAGCATCAGGATGCGGTACGATTGGACGCGCCGGGGCAGCTTTTACCCTCAGTTGCTCGCGCGCCCGCCGACTCATCGGCCGGTTCTCATGCTGGACGACCCGCTGAATTCAGCGCCGGCACGAACTCAGACCACGACGGATTTTTCTACGCGCGCTTTCAGAAACGGTGACCATAAAACGCTTCTTCCCGCTTCGGCTCGCTGCCGTGCTCTGGATCGCGCTGGCCGTCTGGCTTGCAGCGCCGGGCGCGGCGCACGCTGACTCGATCGCGGTGCAGCGGGCGTCGCTGCAGGCCGACAACGGCGGCTGGAGTCTCGATGCGCATTTCGAATTCGAGCTGAACAGCAATCTCGAAGACGCGGTCAACAAAGGCATTCCGCTTTATTTCACGACCGATTTCGAATTGAGCCGGCCGCGCTGGTACTGGTTCGACGAGCAGCCGGTCAGCGTGTCGCAAAGCTTGCGGCTGTCGTTCCAGCCGCTCACGCGCGAATATCGCGTGTCGACCGTGCAGTCGGGCGGCTTGCAACTCGGCTTTTCCACGCTGAAGGATGCGCTCGCCGTGATCAAGCACGTGACGTCGTGGCACGTGATCGACCGCAATGAGGTGCGTGTCGGCGAAACCTATAACGCGTCGGTGCGCATGCAACTTGACATCGGGCTGATGCCCAAGCCGTTCCAGATCGACGCGGTGAACAACCGCGACTGGAATCTCGCCTCCGATTGGAAGCGCTTCACTTTCACGGCGGCCGATCGTGCTAAATAAAGTGCGCTCATCTTCCACCAGTGTCAGCAGCATCGTCGTGCGCGTGCTGGTGTCGACGGTCGCGGTCACGGCCGTGTTGCTGCTCGTATTGCTGGCCGCCGCGAGCGCGAACACCGAATTCTTCGACCGCTATTACCAGTGGCTGTACGCGGCCAACGTCGCGGTCGCGATGATCTTTCTGCTGGTGGTGGCGACGCTCGTCGTCATCATCGTCGTGCGCTTACGCACTGGCAAATTCGGCACACGGCTGCTCGCGAAGCTCGCGTTCTTCATGGCGCTGGTCGGCGTGGTGCCGGGCGGCATCATCTACATCGTGTCGTATCAGTTCGTGTCGCGCAGCATCGAGTCGTGGTTCGACGTGAACGTCGAAACCGCGCTAGCGTCCGGCCTCAATCTCGGGCGCGGCATGCTCGACGCGTCGCTATCCGATTTGCAGACGAAGGCGCGTCTGATGTCCGAGCAGATCGCGAGCGCGGATGCGGCCGGCACCACGCTGACGTTGCTGCGTCTGCGCGACCAGTTCGGCGTGCAGGACGCGACGATCGTCGAGCCGACCCGCAGCATGTCGGGCGCGACGCCGGACATGCACGTGGTCGCGCAGGCGTCCAGCAATTACGCGATGCTGCTGCCGAACGATCTGCCGACACCTTTGATGATCGAGCAGGCGCGAGGCCACGGCTATGCGGCGATCGAAGGCGAGGTGGACGGCGACGCCCACGCGCAGGGCGGCAAGGGCGCGCTGCGTCTGCGCGTGGTGCAGCGTATTCCCGATGCGAACGCATCGCTATTGCAGCCCGCCGAGCGCTTCCTGCAACTGACGCAGCCAGTTTCGACGACACTCGCGCGCAATGCCGACGCGGTGCAGCGCGCGTATCGCGAGTATCAGGAGAAGGCGCTCGGCCGCACCGGCCTGCGCAAGATGTACATCGGCACGCTGACGCTGTCGCTGTTTCTCGCGACCTTCATTGCGATGATGCTCGCGCTCGCGCTCGGCAATCAGCTCGCGCGGCCGCTGTTTCTGCTCGCGCAGGGCACGAAGGAAATCACCGAGGGGGACTACACGCCGAAGCGCGAAATCAAATCGCGCGACGAACTGGGCTTCCTGACTCAGTCGTTCAACGCGATGACGCGGCAGTTGGCGGAAGCGCGGGGGGCAGTCGAGAAAAATCGTATCGCGCTCGAACATTCGAAGGCGTATCTCGAGAGCATCCTCGCGAACCTGACCGCGGGCGTCTTCGTATTCGATCGGCAGTTCCGGCTGACCACCGCGAATCGCGGCGCCGAGCGGATTTTCCGTCAGCCGTTCCAGGCGGTGCTCGGTTCGTCGCTCGATCAGATCGGCGTGCTCGGCGATTTCGGCGCGATGGTGCGCAAGGCATTCGCCGATCGCGAAGCGGCGAGCGAAGACGGCCACGGCGACAACGGCCACTGGCAGCAGCAGTTCTCGGTGCCGGTGCCCGGGGAAACCGAGCCGCTCACGTTACTCGTGCGCGGCGCGCGTCTCGTCGCGGCGAACGAGCGCGACGCGGAAGACTTGCAGACCTCGGGCTACGTGATCGTGTTCGACGACATCTCCGACGTGATCTCCGCGCAGCGTTCGATCGCATGGGGCGAAGTTGCGCGGCGCCTCGCGCACGAGATCAAGAACCCGCTCACGCCGATTCAACTGTCGGCCGAGCGTTTGCAGATGAAGCTCGCCGACAAGCTCGCGCCGTCGGATGCGGACGTGCTGAAGCGCGGTGCGACGACGATCGTCAATCAGGTTGCGGCGATGAAGCAGATGGTCGACGATTTCCGCGACTACGCGCGCACACCGCCCGCGGTCCTCGCGCATCTGCAATTGAACGATCTGGTCAGCGAGGTGCTCACGCTGTACGGTATCGAGGAAGGCAAGGGCGTGATCCAGGTCGAGCTTGCGGCCTTGCCGGCAATACGCGGCGACGCGACGCAATTGCGTCAGGTGATCCACAACCTGCTGCAGAATGCGCAGGACGCGGTCGCGGAAGTCGCGCATCCGCGTGTTTTGCTCGAGACGAGGACAGTAGAATACGGAGACCCCGACGTGCAAGGCAAGGCGCGCGTCGCGGTACGTCTGACCGTGTCGGATAACGGACCGGGCTTCCCCGCGCGTATCCTCACGCGCGCGTTCGAGCCGTACGTGACGACCAAGGCCAAAGGTACGGGTCTGGGACTTGCGATGGTCAAGAAGATCGTCGACGAACATGGCGCGCGCATCGACATTCGCAATCGCATGAAGGCTGGCGACGTGATCGAAGGCGCGCAGATTTCGATTCTCTTCCTTCAACTGGCGGACGAGCCCGCGCAGCCGGGTGCACCTGGTTCGGGTGCGCATCCGGCGCATGGTGGCGCGTCGCAGGGAACGACAAAAGCAACAGTGCAGACAAGGGCAGCGTAAATGGCAACCATCCTGGTGGTAGATGATGAAATGGGCATCCGGGAACTGCTCTCGGAGATCCTCAGCGACGAGGGACACGTCGTGGAGGCCGCTGAAAACGCGCAGGAGGCGCGCGAGTTCCGGCTACGTCAGGCGCCGGACCTCGTGCTGCTCGACATCTGGATGCCGGACACCGACGGCGTGACGCTGCTCAAGGAATGGGCCGCGCAAGGTCAATTGACGATGCCCGTCATCATGATGTCCGGTCACGCGACGATCGACACCGCGGTCGAAGCCACCAAGATCGGCGCGCTCAACTTCCTCGAAAAGCCGATCGCGTTGCAGAAGCTGCTGAAGGCGGTCGAGCAGGGACTCGCGCGCGGCAACTCGGCGGCCGTGCCTGGCGGTGTGGCCGCGAAGCCGGCGTTGCCGGTCAGCGCATCGTCGGTCGCGTCGGCGGCCGCGTTGCCGATGCTTTCGGCCGATGGCGTCGGCGGCGGTGCGCTCGCCGCGCAAACCGCGTCCATCTCGTTCGATATTCCGCTGCGCGATGCGCGCGACGCGTTCGAGCGCGCGTACTTCGAATATCACCTCGCGCGCGAGAACGGCAGCATGACGCGCGTCGCGGAGAAAACCGGTTTGGAGCGCACGCATCTTTATCGCAAGCTGAAGCAACTCGGCGTCGATCTCGGCAAGAACAAGGGCGAGTGAGCGCGACGTGTTGCATGCAAACGCGGCCCGGCAATATTTTTTATGAAAGGGCTTGCTGAACTCCAGATCGCTTGATATAGTTTCGTTCTTCGTTGGCCCGGTAGCTCAGTTGGTAGAGCAGCGGATTGAAAATCCGCGTGTCGGTGGTTCGATTCCGCCCCAGGCCACCAGGATTCAGCCCCAGGAAATCGCCAGATTCCTGGGGCTTTTCCGTTTGGCGGACAAGTCGTCACTTTGGCTCGCCATGCAGTTGGAGCCGCGACGCGTTGGACAACAGGCGTCGGTGACATTCGGTGTCGCGTGATAAAATTGCGCCAGTTCAAGGACTTGCATGCAGGCGTCGCACGCGGTCGTATACCGCGCGAATGCGGTGCCGAGCGTATCGCACCGAAGCACCCAATCCTTCACCCGACGATCGGCGGTATAAGCGCCCAGCCACGTTCACGCGCAACGCGCGACCTATACTGCTTTGGGCCGGCACAATGCCGGCACACGTCGCGCCGCGTTGCTCGCATAGCGCACCTCGCGCAGCGCGACGTGGCGCTCTCATTCACGGAGTATCACGGTGATCCGCAAAGACGCTAAGCGTAGCGCGCTCGTGCTGTTTTCGGGCGGCCAGGATTCCGCCACGTGTCTCGCGTGGGCGCTCGATCGTTACGACACGGTCGAAACGATCGGCTTCGACTATGGTCAGCGTCATCGGGTCGAGCTCGAATGCCGCGAGGGGTTCCGTCAGGCCGTCGTGCGTGCGTTTCCGGCGTGGGCCGATCGTCTCGGCGACGATCACACGATCGACCTGTCGCTGCTCGGCGCGATCAGCGACACCGCGATGACGCGCGAGATCGAGATCGAAGCCACGGCCAACGGATTGCCGAACACGTTCGTGCCGGGCCGCAATCTGATGTTCATGACGATCGCCGCGGCCATCGCGTATCGGCGCGGTTTGCAGGTGCTGGTCGGGGGGATGTGCGAGACGGACTTCTCGGGCTACCCCGATTGCCGCGACGACACGATGAAGGCGTTGCAGGTCGCGCTGAATCTCGGCATGGACAAGCGTTTTGCGCTGGAGACACCGCTAATGTGGCTCGACAAGGCCGACACATGGCGTCTCGCGCACGAGCTCGGCGGCGACGCACTGGTGGAACTGGTGCGCGTCGAGACCCACACTTGCTACCTCGGCGAACGCGCCGAACTGCATTCATGGGGCTTCGGCTGCGGCGAATGCCCGGCATGCCGGTTGCGCAAACGTGGCTATGAGGCTTACCTCGCCGGTGAAAAAGTCACCGAGCCCGTGTGACGGTTCGCGCAAGAGCGCGCATCATTGATTCAGGAACACAGGACAGAAAGCAGCATGACGTACGCGGTCAAGGAAATCTTCTACACGTTGCAGGGCGAGGGCGCGAATGCCGGGCGGCCGGCCGTGTTCTGCCGTTTTGCAGGCTGCAACCTGTGGTCGGGCCGCGAAGAGGATCGCGCGGAAGCCGTCTGCCGTTTCTGCGACACCGACTTCGTCGGCACCGACGGAGAGAACGGCGGCAAGTACCGCACACCTGACGAACTCGTCGCGATGATCGCATCGCAATGGCCGCAAGGCGAGGGCGAACGCTTCGTCGTGTGCACCGGCGGCGAGCCGATGCTGCAGATCGATCAGCCGCTCGTCGACGCGCTGCACGCGGCCGGCTTCGAGATCGCGATCGAGACCAACGGCTCGCTGCCGGTGCTCGACACGATCGACTGGATCTGCGTGAGCCCGAAGGCCGACGCGCCGCTCGTCGTGACGAAGGGCAACGAACTGAAGGTCGTGATCCCGCAGGACAACCAGCGCCTCGCCGACTACGCGAAGCTCGACTTCGAGTATTTCCTCGTCCAGCCGATGGACGGTCCGTCGCGCGACATCAACACGAAGCTCGCGATCGACTGGTGCAAGCGTCATCCGCAGTGGCGCCTGTCGATGCAGACTCACAAGTATCTGAACATTCCCTGATTTGCCGTGCTGACGATTACCCGAAAACTCGAATTCGACGCGGGCCACCGCATTCCCGATCACCGCAGCCAGTGCCGCAATCTGCACGGCCATCGCTATGTGCTCGAAATCACGCTGCAAGGCGATCTGGTCGACACGGAAGGCGCGCCCGACCGCGGCATGGTGATGGATTTCGCCGACGTGAAGTCGCTCGCAAACGAGCACCTGGTCGACAAGTGGGACCACGCGTTTCTCGTCTACGAAGGCGACACGCAGGTGCGTGGCTTTCTCGACAGCATGGCGGGTCACAAGACGGTCGTGATCGATCGCATTCCCACGGTCGAAAACCTCGCCGCGATTGCATTCGATATTCTCGCGAACGTCTACGACGCGCACTACGGCGTGAACCTGCGCCTGCATAAAGTGCGTCTGTACGAGACGCCGAACTGCTGGGCCGACGTGGTCCGCGACTAGCTTCCCGCCTGAATCCACCCCGCCGCGCGGGCGGACTCTCGCGTTATTGTCACGGTATGATCGTTCCGACCAACACACGGAGCGAGACATGCCGGTCACCGCATCGCGTCGCAGCAGGCATCGAGGCCGTCAGCGCCCCGGTGCCTGCCTGATTCGCTATCTGGCCCCGCTTCGCATTGCAAACCTGCGCGAGGCCAGCCGATGAGCACCTTCACCAACTCCCTCAAACAACGTCTGAAGGACAACGCGCCGCTGTTCGGGCTGTGGTTGTCGCTCGGCAGCGAGGCCGCCGCCGAAGCGCTCGCGCACGCCGGCTTCGACTGGCTGCTGATCGACATGGAGCACGCGCCGAACGATAGCGGCGGCGTCGAGTCGCAATTGCGCGCGATCGCCGCCGCCCATCTGCCGAGCGAGCCGGTGGTGCGCGTGCCCGCGAGCGAGCCGTGGCTCGTCAAGCGCGTGCTCGACGCCGGCGCGCGCACGCTGATGTTCCCGAACATAGAATCCGCTGAAGACGCGGCACGCGCCGTGCGGCTCACCCAATATCCGACCGCGGAGGCGCTCGACGGCCTGCGCGGTGTCGCGGGCGTCGTGCGTGCGGCCGGCTACGGCATGCGACGCGACTACGTGCAGACGGCGAACGCACAAATCGCGACGATTGTGCAGATCGAATCGGCGCGCGGCTTGCGCGAGGTCGAGCAGATCGCGGCGACGCCGGGCGTCGACTGCGTATTCGTCGGGCCGGCCGATCTGGCCGCGAGCCTCGGCCATCTCGGTGACGCGAAGCACGCGGACGTGCAGGCGGCGATGGCGCGCATTGTCAGCGCGGCCGACCAAGCCGGCATTGCCGCCGGCATCTTCGCGATGGACGTGGCCGGCGCGCGGCAGCATCGCGACGCGGGCTTTCGCTTCGTGGCGCTGGCCGCCGACGTGATCTGGATGTTGCGCGCGACGCGCCAGGCATTACAGGAGGTGAGGTCATGAACGGCAGAGTGCAGGGGGGCGCCGGGCCGAGGATTGCGCGGGTGATCGCTCAAGTGATCATTACGGCGGCGGCGCTGCTCGCGAGTACCGCGTGGAGCGCCGCGTACGCACAGGATCACGTCGCCAGGTCGAACGATCCGCAGACGCAATCCGCGGTGGCCGATTACAACGCCGGCAACCTCGCCGCTGCGCTGACCGAATTCCGCGAGGCCGCCGAGCGCGGCAGCCGGCTCGCCCAGTTCAACTACGCGATGATGCTGCTCAACGGCGAAGGCACGCCGGTCAACGTCGACGAAGGCAAGAAGTGGCTGCGCAAGGCCGCCGACGCGAACATGTCGCACGCGCAATACGTGTACGGCAAGATGTACGACGATGGCGAGTTCGTCGAGCGCGACCCGGTGGAGGCGCATCGCTGGTTCATGAAGGCCGCCGCGCAGGGTCATGTGCAGGCGGAACTCGCGCTCGCGAATCAGTTCCTCGACGGACGTGGTACCGAGCGCGACAACAAGCAGGCGTTCGTCTGGTACAAGAAGGCGGCGCAGGGCGGCGACATGACCGCGCAGTATGTGACCGGCTCGTTCTACGAGCGCGGCGGCGATGGTGTCGACCGGAATCTGAATGTGGCGCGCGCGTATTACGCGGCCGCCGCGGCACAGGGCGATCCGGCCGCGCGCCTGAAGTATCAGCAGTTGAGCGCGCAGTTGCGCGATCAGAAGGAAGTGAAACCCCAGTAGTGAAGCAGCAATCAAGCAAAAGGGCGCTCGCAACGAGCGCCCTTTTGTCATTTTCGATTGCTGCGTGCCGTTGGCTACGCTTAGCTCTGCATCAACCGCTTCTGTCGCGCGACACTCATGATCAGCCCGGTCGCGACACCCAGTGTAGTCAGCGCGGTGCCGCCGTAACTCATGAACGGCAACGGCACGCCGACCACCGGCAGAACGCCGCTCACCATGCCGATATTGACGAACGCGTACGTGAAGAACGCCATCGTCAACGAGCCGGCCAATAATCGCCCGAACAAGGTCGCGCCATTGGCCGCGATGTAGAGCCCGCGCGCGATCAATAGCATGTACAGCGTGAGCAGCACGATCCCTCCCGCCAATCCGAACTCTTCCGAAAACACCGCGAAGATGAAGTCGGTGTGCTTTTCGGGGATGAACTCCAGATGCGCTTGCGTTCCCTTCAGCCAGCCCTTGCCGAGCGGGCCGCCCGAACCGATCGCTATCACCGCCTGAATCGTGTGGAAGCCTTTGCCGAGCGGGTCCGAGGTCGGATCGAGCAGCGTGCAGATACGGTGCTTCTGATAGTCGTGCATCAGCGGCCACTGCACTTCGGGCTGACAGATCTTGTCCTGGAACGCCGCGATCGACACAACCGCGATCACGCCTGCGATCAGGACCGGCACGATCAGCTTGAAACTCAGCCCCGCGAAGTAAATCACGAACAGGCCGGCGGCGAACACGAGCACGGCCGTGCCGAGGTCGGGCTGCTTCGCGATCAGGCCGACCGGCACGATGAGGATCGCGAAGCCGACCAGGTAGTCGTACCAGCGCATCACGCCTTCGCGGCGCTGGTAATACCAGGCGAGCATCAGCGGTGTCGCGATCTTCAGTATTTCCGATGGCTGGATCACCACGCCGACGTTGATCCAGCGCTTCGCGCCCTTGCGCGTGAGACCGAACATCGCGACCGCGACCAGTAACGCGATCCCGAACGTGTAAAGCGGGACCGCGAAGCGCATCAGCGTGTTGGGCGGCACATTGGCGAGCCCCCACATCAGCACGAAGGTGAGCAGGATGTTGCGCAACTGGTCTTCGACGCGGCCCGGCATATCGAGACTCGCGCTGTACAGCGTGACGATGCCGACGCACAGCAGCAGAAACACGATCAGGGCGAGCGGACGGTCGAAGCCCGCGAACATCCGCTTGATGCGGTCGAGCCAGGCGCGCTTGTCGAATTGCATGCCTTTCTCCTTATTCGTCGATACCGCCGGTGGCGGGCTGGCGCGGTGACGCGCCATGGACGCTGTCCTCGCGCGATGGGGCCGCGACGCTCGGCGCCGGCTCGCTGGCCGGACGGGGTTTGTGCGGGGCGTCGGACGTACGCGACGCGGATTTCTTTGCCGCGGCCGAAGCCGATGCCGGCCTGGCCGCCGACGCCGCCCGCGCCGCACTGGCCGAAGCCGCTGCCGGTGCGCTGGCCGGCACCGTTGCCGCCGCGCCAGCCGATGCCGCCACCGGCACGGACGCGCCGTTCGCGCCCGAAGCCGCAACAGCCGCCGACGCACCCGAGGCCGCCGCGGCAGCCGCCGCTCCCGGCACCGGCAGTGCCTTGAAGCCCGCCGCAATCCTGAGCGGCTGGGCGCCCTCTTGCTGCGCCGGCGTCTCACCGACCTGTGGCGCGGACGCCTCGGCGGTGTTCGATGCCGCTGCCGCGACGGCTGCTTCGACCACGCCGGGCTTGTTCTTGCCGACCAGGTAATAGTCGAGCACCCTGCGCGCGATCGGACCGGCCGCCTCCGCGCCCCAGCCGCCGTTTTCGACGATCAGCGCGAGCGCGATCTTCGGTTGCTCGACGGGCGCGAACGCGATGAACAGCGCGTGATCGCGCAAATTCTCAGCGATCGCGTGACCCTTGTAGTTCGCGCCTTGCAGCGAGTACACCTGCGCGGTACCGGTCTTGCCTGCCGCCTGGTACGCCGCGCCGGTGAACACTTTGGCCGCCGTGCCGTTCGTGATCACGCCTTCCATCGCATGCTTGATGAAGTCGATGTCCTGCTGCTTGACCGCGATCCTGTCACTCGGGTCGCGCACCACCGGCCGCGTGTCCTTCGTGATCGGATTCTCGATGTCGCGCACGAGGTGCGGCTTCATCACGACGCCGTTGTTTGCGAGCGTTGCGGTGGCATGCGCGAGCTGCAGGATCGTGAACGAGTTGTAGCCCTGGCCGATGCCGAGGCTGACCGTCTCGCCTTCGTACCACTTCTGCTGCTCGGGTTTGCGGTACGCGTGGCGCTTCCAGTCGGTCGACGGCAGGATGCCCTTCGCTTCGCCGGCGATGTCGATGCCGGTGATCTGCCCGAAGCCCCACGGTTTCATGAAGTTCGCGATGTTGTTGACGCCGAGATCGTGCGCGAGCATATAGAAGTACGTGTCGTTCGACACGACGATCGCACGGTTCATGTCCACCCAACCCTGGCCCGAGCGCACGTCGTTGCGGAACGTGTGGCCGCCGAACGTGTAGTAGCCGGGGTCCTGGAAGCCCCAGCTCGGCGTGCGCTTGTGCAGCGACAGCGCGGCGAGCGCCATGAACGGCTTGTAGGTCGAGCCCGGTGGGTAGGTGCCGTGTAGCGGCCGGTTCAGCAGAGGATGGTCGGGCGAGTTGTTCAGCTCGTCCCAGGTCTGCTGGTCGATGCCGTCGACGAATGAATTCGGGTCGAAGCTCGGCGCCGACACGAACGCGAGCACGTCGCCGGTGGACGGCTCGATCGCCACGAGCGCGCCGCGACGTCCGGCGAACGCCTGCTCGGCGACCTGCTGAAGGCCGATGTCGAGCGATAGCACGAGGTTGTTGCCCGGCGTCGCCTGGGTGCGCGACAGCGTGCGCACCGGGCGGCCGCCCGCCGTCACCTCGACTTCCTCGAAGCCGGTCTGGCCGTGCAGCTCGGTTTCGTAGCTCTGCTCGACGCCGATCTTGCCGATGTAATCGGTGCCCTTGTAGTTGTTCGCGTCCAGACGCGGATCGTAGTGGTCCGGATCGCTGTCGTTCTGATCGCTGGCGTCGTCGATGCGGTCCTGGTCGCGCTGCGAAATCCGTCCGATGTAGCCGATCACGTGCGCGGCGGTCGGCCCGAGCGGGTACTGACGGAACAGCCGCGCGCGCACTTCGACGCCGGGGAAACGGAAGCGCTGCGCGGTGAAGCGCGCGACTTCGTCGTCGGTCAGGCGCGTGCGGATCGGCAGACTTTCGAAGTTCTTCGAGTCTTCCTGCAGCTTCTTGAAGCGGCGGCGGTCGCGCGCGTCGATCGAGACTACCGTGGCGAGGTTGTCGACCACGTTATCGAGCGTGTCGTTCAGTTTCGAGGGTGTGATTTCGAGCGTGTAGGCCGAGTAGTTCTTCGCGAGCACGACGCCGTTGCGGTCGGTGATGATGCCGCGGTTCGGCACGATCGGCGCGACGGAGATGCGGTTTTCATCGGCCTGCAGCGAGTACTTGCTGTAGTGCCAGACCTGCAGGAACAGGAAGCGAAAGCCAATCAGCCCGAAGCAGACGAACACGAACAGGCCCGCCGCCGCGACGCGCAGGCGGAATTTCGTGAGCTGCTGTTGAGTGTCCTTGAATTCGGTCATGCGATTCTGCAAAGGGCCGGCATGCGGCCATCAAGAGTGTGCGCCCAAACTGGCCGCGGGCGGTGGGCCCGATGCGGGTTCAAATGGGGCGCGTATCGTCCGGGTCGGCGGGGCGGCGCTGCGGCATCAGTAGCAAGATGCTCGCGAGCGGCCACAGCGCGGCTTCGACGAAACCGTCGATCAGATAACTCCAGCCCGGAAACGCCGCACCGGTCAACAACCGGATCACGAACGGCACCAGTTGCGCGACGACGAGTAGCGGCATCACCGCGAAGGTTTGCACGCCGAGCGACATCCACAGCACGCGGCGGTGAATCGTGATCGCGCCGTACGACAGCAGCGTGTAGGCGAGCGCGTGCTCGCCGAGCAGGCTCGCGTTGTGCACGTCCATCAGCAGGCCGAGAAAAAACGCGATGCCCATGCCGACCTTGCGCGGCTGATGCACATTCCAGAACAGCAACACGAGCGCGACGAAATCGGGCACGCCGGCGAGACGCCCCCACGGCATCAGGTTCAGCAGGAACGCGGAAGCGAGGCTGAACGCGATGAAGTACGGGTTGACCGGCTGCAGGATGTATTGCGGGCGATTCATGGCTGAGCCCCCGGCTCGGCTTGCGGCTTCGCGTTCTTCGCGGCGGCCGGTTTGTCGGCTTTTCGGTCGGCTGCGGGCTTTTCGGACTTCTTGTCGGCGGCGGCTTTGGCCGGCGCCTTTTCCGTGGATTTTGTTGCGGGTTTTTCGGCGGGGGCTTTGTCGGCGGCGTTCTTGTCCGCCGACCTGGCGGCGGATTTGTCCGCCGCGCCCTTGCCTTCCGCGGCTTTGGCGCCCTTCTTCGCTTTCGCTTCTTTCGCGACGGTCGCCGCGTCGGGCTCGTCGGCCGGGCGCGGTGGCGCGGTGTTCTGGACGTGCAGCACCAGCACCTGACGCGCGCCGCGCACCGCCGCGACCGGCAGACTGACCACGCGGGCAAACGCGGTGTCGGCCTGCCTGTCGACGCGCACGACCTTCGCGACCGGCAGCCCCGGCGGATACACGCCGTCGAGACCGCTGGTGACGAGCTCGTCGCCGGTCTGCACGTCGGCGCTGATCGGCACGAAGCGCAGATCGAGCGTGTCGCCCTTCGGCGTGCCGTAGATCACGCTGCGCAAGCCGGTGCGCAGGATTTCGACCGGCACCGCCTGGTCCTTGTCCGTCAGCAGCGTGACTTCGGCCTGCAGCGGGAACACCCGTGTGACCTGGCCGATCACGCCGTCCTCGTCGACGACCGGCGAGCCGTTCTGGATGCCTTGCTGCGCGCCGCGTCCGATCACGACCTTCTGCGTGAACGGATCGCGCGTGTCGTACTGGATTTCGGCGGGAAGCGATTGCGTGGTCAGCTGCTGCGACAGTTGCATCAGGGCGCGCAGATGACTATTTTCGGCAGCGAGCGACGCGGCCGTGTTGGCCTGCTGCGACAGCTGCAGGTCCTTCTCGCGCAGCTTCGCGTTTTCGTTGCGCAGCGTGGCGCTCGTCACGGCGAGGTCGGCGGCGCCCATGAAGATGTCGCGCGGCACGAGCGCCGCGCGCTGCAACGGATAAAGACCCGCGCCGAGCACGCCGCGGACGATTTCGAGCGTCTGGAAGCGGGCGTCGGAGATCAGCAGGGCGAGCGCCAGCACGACGAAGAACACCAGTCGCGCGAGAGCGGAGGGGCCTTGCTTGAACAGGGGCGGCGGACTGTATTCCATGGTCGGCGCCGGGGGCGTGAGCGGTTGGGTGAGACGGCGGCGCGCTAGGCAAGCGCGTTCAGCGCGCGGAGGCTGGTCGGCCCAGCCAACGACAAAGCGGCCCGCAAGGGGCCGTGTGCCAGATCCGCGCTACTGACATGGGAGGAAGGCTCGCTTACTCGTACGAGAAAATGCTGCCGAGCTTGTCCATGCGCTCGAGCGCCATGCCCGAGCCGCGCACGACGCAAGTCAGCGGATCTTCGGCGACGAGCACCGGCAGGCCGGTTTCTTCGGCGAGCAGTCGGTCGAGATCGCGCAGCAGCGCGCCACCGCCGGTCAGCATCATGCCGCGCTCGGCGATGTCCGCGCCGAGTTCCGGCGGCGTTTGTTCCAGTGCGATCTTCACCGACGACACGATCTGGTTCAGCGGATCGGTCAGCGCTTCGAGGATTTCGTTGCTGGAGATCGTGAAGCTGCGCGGAATGCCTTCCGACAGATTGCGGCCCTTCACTTCCATTTCCTTGACTTCGGAGCCCGGGAACGCGGAGCCGATTTCCTTCTTGATGGCTTCGGCGGTCTGCTCGCCGATCAACATGCCGTAGTTGCGGCGGATGTAGTTGACGATCGCTTCGTCGAATTTGTCACCGCCGACGCGCACCGAGCCCTTGTACACGATGCCGCCGAGCGAGATCACGCCGACTTCGGTCGTGCCGCCGCCGATGTCGACGACCATCGAACCCGTTGCTTCCGACACCGGCAGGCCCGCGCCGATCGCGGCGGCCATCGGCTCTTCGATCAGGTACACCTGCGAGGCGCCCGCGCCATGCGCGGCTTCCTTGATTGCACGGCGCTCGACCTGGGTCGAACCGCACGGCACGCAGATGATGATGCGCGGCGACGGCGAGAACATGCGCGATTCGTGAGCAGTCTTGATGAACTGCTTGATCATCTGCTCGGTGACGGTGAAGTCGGCGATCACGCCGTCTTTCATCGGGCGGATCGCCTCGATGTTGCCCGGCACCTTGCCGAGCATCTGCTTGGCTTCCTTGCCGACTGCCTGAATGGTCTTCTTACCGTTCGGGCCGCCTTCCTGGCGGATCGACACGACCGACGGTTCGTCGAGAACGATGCCCTTGCCGCGCATGTAGATAAGCGTGTTGGCGGTGCCGAGGTCAATGGCCAGATCGTTGGAGAAGTAGCTGCGCAAAAAACCGAACATTCAAAATCCTGTCTCGCTGGGGGCCGGGCCTCGCACCGTATGCGTAGGACGGCAGCGGAATAAATAACAGCTTCAACCGGGCGGTAGCGACGCCACATGAACTTGAAGCCGCGGGGGAGTCTACCGGAGGCCGTTGCAAAGCCAGGGCGGAAAACGCCGGACGTTCTTTGAATTGTCCGTAAGGCCTTGGTAAGTCGGTCCGGGTTTGGGTCGAACGCGTAATCATACCTTATAATTTTGGATGTTTTGAAGGAAACGGAGCGTACATTTTGCCGTTGCCGCTCCTTTTTCCAGATTGTCCTATCTTGTCGTAACCCGCTGTTAAAGCGCGACTTTTTAACTGTAGTGACATTCCACCCTTTCCGGTGATTGCATGGCTCTGACCCTGACCGATGTAAAACGCATCGCGCATCTCGCGCGGCTCGAACTGGCCGATTCCGACGCCGAGCACACGCGTGCCCAGCTCAATGATTTTTTCGGCCTCGTCGAGCAGATGCAGGCGGTCGATACCACCGGCATCGCCCCGCTTGCCCACCCGATCGAGCAGATCGAAGACGTCGCGCTGCGTCTGCGCGACGACGCCGTCAGCGAGACGGTCGAGCGCGAGGCTTTCCAGCGCCCCGCGCCGGCCGTTCAGGACGGCCTGTACCTCGTGCCGAAGGTGATCGAATAAGACCCGTCGGGCAGACCCCGGGTCCGGCGCCGGCACGAGCCTTTCGTGCGCAGGCGCGCGGCTTCGCCGCGAGCCGTGCCGGGCCGTCTGCCGACGGGCAACCGACCGCCTCCACGGCAGCGTGACCACGCTGCCGCGCTTTCCAGGATAAAACGCAATGCATGAAAAAAGTTTGACCGAACTGCGCGCCGCGCTCGCGGCCAAGGAATGCTCCGCAGTCGAACTGGCGCAGCTGTACCTGAAGCGGATCGACGCGGCCAACAGCCTGAACGCGTTCATCCAGGTCGATCCCGAACTGACGCTCGCGCAGGCGAAAGCCGCCGACGCGCTGCTGCACACCGGCCACGCCGGCCCGCTCGTCGGCCTGCCGATCGCGCACAAGGACGTGTTCGTCACGAAGGGCTGGCGCTCCACGGCCGGCTCGAAGATGCTCGCGAACTACGAAAGTCCGTTCGACGCGACCGTGGTCGCGCGTCTGCAGAACGCCGGCATGGTGTGTGTGGGCAAAACCAACATGGACGAGTTCGCGATGGGCTCGTCCAACGAGAATTCGTACTTTGGGGCCGTGCAGAATCCGTGGGACCGCAAGGCCGTGCCGGGCGGATCGTCGGGCGGCTCGGCGGCCGCCGTGGCTGCGCGTCTCGCGCCCGCCGCGACCGGCACCGACACCGGCGGCTCGATCCGCCAGCCGGCGTCGTTCTCGGGCATCACCGGCATCAAACCGACGTATGGCCGCGTGTCGCGTTACGGCATGATCGCGTTCGCGTCATCGCTCGATCAGGGCGGCCCGATGGCGCAAAGCGCCGCGGACTGCGCGACGCTGCTCAACGCGATGGCCGGCTTCGACGAGCGCGACTCGACGAGCCTGTCGCACGAACACGAGGACTACACGCGCTACCTCGGCAAGTCGTGGCGGGACGGCGGCGCGGACAAGCCGCTCGCCGGCCTGCGCATCGGCCTGCCGAAGGAGTACTTCGGCGCCGGTCTCGCCGACGACGTGCGCGCATCGATCGACGCCGCTCTGAAGCAATACGAAGCGCTCGGCGCGACGCTCGTCGAGGTGTCTTTGCCGAAAACCGAACTGTCGATCCCGGTCTACTACGTGATCGCGCCGGCCGAGGCCTCGTCGAACCTGTCGCGTTTCGACGGCGTGCGCTTCGGCCACCGCGCGGCCGAGTACCGCGATCTGCTCGATATGTACAAGAAGTCGCGCGCCGAAGGCTTCGGCCCCGAAGTGAAGCGCCGCATTCTGGTCGGCACCTACGTGCTGTCGCACGGCTACTACGACGCGTACTACCTGCAGGCGCAGAAGATCCGCCGCATCATCGCGCAGGACTTCCAGGAAGCGTTCAAGCAGTGCGACGTGATCATGGGACCGGTCGCGCCGTCGGTGGCATGGGACATCGGCGCGAAGGGCGACGACCCGGTGCAGATGTATCTGGCCGACATCTACACGTTGTCGGTGAGCCTCGCCGGCCTGCCGGGCATGAGCGTGCCGTGCGGTTTCGGCGCGGGCGCGAATGCGCAGCGCCCGGTCGGTCTGCAGATCATCGGCAACTATTTCAATGAAGCCCGGATGCTTCAGGTGGCCGACGCGTTCCAGCGCGCGACCGACTGGCACCGTCAGGCACCGGCAGGAGTGTGAGCACCATGACCAAACAATGGGAAGTCGTGATCGGTCTGGAGACCCACACGCAGTTGTCGACGCATTCGAAAATCTTCTCGGGCACCGCGACGCAATTCGGCGCCGCGCCGAACACCCAGGCCAGTCCCGTCGATCTGGCGTTGCCGGGCACGCTGCCCGTGATGAACCGCGGCGCGGTCGAACGCGCGATTCAGTTCGGCCTCGCGATCGGCGCAACGGTGGCGCCGCGCAGCATTTTCGCGCGCAAAAATTACTTCTACCCCGATCTGCCGAAGGGCTATCAGATCAGCCAGTACGAAATCCCCGTCGTGCAGGGCGGCCAGGTGACGATCCAGGTGCCGGCCAATGAAAAGACGGGCACGGAAGCGTACGAGAAAACCATCAACCTGACCCGCGCCCACCTCGAGGAAGACGCGGGCAAGTCGCTGCACGAAGACTTCGCGGGCATGACCGGCATCGACCTGAATCGTGCCGGCACGCCGCTGCTCGAAATCGTCACCGAGCCGGAAATGCGCAGCGCGGCCGAGGCCGTTGCCTACGCGAAGGCGCTGCACACGCTCGTCGTGTGGCTCGGCATCTGCGACGGCAACATGCAGGAAGGCTCTTTCCGCTGCGACGCGAACGTGTCGGTGCGTCCGGTCGGCCAGAAGGAATTCGGCACCCGCACCGAGACCAAGAACCTGAACTCGTTCCGCTTCCTCGAAGAAGCGATCCAGTACGAAGTGCGTCGCCAGATCGAGCTGATCGAAGACGGCGGCACGGTGGTGCAGGAAACGCGTCTGTACGATCCGGACAAGCGCGAAACGCGCTCGATGCGCAGCAAGGAAGACGCGCACGACTACCGCTATTTCCCCGACCCCGACCTGATGCCGCTCGTGATCGACGCCGCATGGGTCGAGCGCGTGAAGAGCGAGATGCCTGAGCTGCCGGAAGCGATTCAGCGGCGCTTCGTGTCGCAGTACGGCCTCACACCCTACGACGCGAACGTGCTGACCTCGAGCAAGGCGACGGCCGCCTACTACGAAGCGGTGGTCGCGAAAGTCGGTCCGGCCAACGCGAAGGTCGCGGCGAACTGGGTGATGGGTGAAGTGTCGTCGCAGCTCAATCGCGAAGGCCTCGACATTGCCGCGTGCCCGGTCTCGGCCGCGCAGCTCGCGGTGATTCTGCAACGCATTGCCGACGGTACGATCTCGAACAAGATCGCGAAGGAAATTTTCCTCGCGATCTGGGAAGAGAAGGCCACCGACGAAGCCGCCGCCGATCGCATCATCGAGGCGAAGGGCCTGAAGCAGATCTCGGACACCGGCGCGCTCGAAGCGATCATCGACGAAGTGCTCGCCGCGAACCAGAAGTCGGTCGACGAATATCGCGCCGGCAAGGAAAAGGCGTTCAACGCGCTGATCGGCCAGGCGATGAAAGCAACCAAGGGAAAGGCCAACCCTGCTCAGGTCAATGAATTGCTCAAGAAAAAGTTGTCCTGAGTTGAAGTGCCGCGGCCGGGCGTGATCACGGCCGTGTCACCACGGGCCGTTGCCGGATCGAAGCAGGGCAACGGCCCGTTTTATTTTGCGGACCCGCTTCAGCCGGTTAAGCGTAGACCACGGAGTGTGTGCATGACAAATCATCCCGATCTCGACGATTTCCGTGTGCCGTACTTCGACGACGGCAAGAAGAAGAACCACTTCTCGCTCGACCATTACGATCCGAAGGCGAAGCCGTTTTCGAGCGGCTCGAAAGACGCGGACCGCGCGCGTCTGTCGGAAGTGGGCCTGCTGCTCGACAACCTGCAGGAGCGGCTGCACGCGCAGCGCAAGCGTCGCGTTCTGCTGGTGCTGCAAGGCATGGACACGAGCGGCAAGGACGGCACGATCCGCGCGGTTTTTCACGAAGTCGACCCGCTCGGCTTGCGCATCGTGCCGTTCAAGGCGCCGACGCCCGTCGAACTCGCGCACGACTTCCTGTGGCGCGTGCATTCGCAGGCACCCGCGGCCGGCGAGCTGACGATCTTCAATCGCAGTCACTACGAAGACCTGCTCGTGCCGACCGTGCAGGGCGAACTCGACGCGGACGAGTTCCAGCAGCGCTGCTGCCACATCCGTCAGTTCGAGCAGTTGCTCGCCCACAGCGGCGCGACGATCGTCAAGTGCATGCTGCATATTTCGAAGGACGAGCAGCGAGTGCGTTTGCAGGAGCGCATCGACGATCCGCTGAAGCACTGGAAATTCGACGTGTCGGATCTCGATGCGCGCAAGCAGTGGGACGCATATCAGTCCGCGTATCGCGACGCGCTGGCCGCGACGTCGACCGAATACGCGCCGTGGTACGTGATTCCGGCCGACTCGAAGACGCATCGCAACGTGATGGTCGCCCAACTGCTGCTGCGCACGCTCAATGCGCTGAAGCTCGAATATCCGCCAGCCAAGGAAGCGCTGAAGGGCGTCAAGGTCGAGTGAACGCGGCCTCGCCCTTTGGCTTCAGAAACGAATCGAACAAAAGAGGAACGACATGTTGCGTGTGATTACCGCCAACCTCAATGGCATCCGCTCGGCGGCGAAGAAGGGCTTTTTCGAATGGTTCGGCGGACAGGGCGCCGACGTGCTGTGCGTGCAGGAAATCAAATGCTCGCAGGACGACATGACGCCGGAGTTCATGGCGCCGCACGATTTCACCGGCTATTTTCAGCACGCGGTGAAGAAGGGGTACAGCGGCGCGGGCGTCTATACGCGTCATGAGCCGGACGAAGTGGTGATCGGCTTCGGCAGCGAGGAGTTCGACCCGGAAGGGCGCTATGTCGAGCTGCGTTTCGGCAAGCTGTCGGTGGTCTCGGTGTATGTGCCGTCGGGGTCGAGCGGAGACGAGCGCCAGCAGGCCAAATTCCGTTTCATGGACGAGTTCATGCCGCATCTCGCCGAGCTGGCGAAGGAACGCGAGGTGATCGTATGCGGCGACGTGAACATCGTGCACAAGGAAATCGACATCAAGAACTGGAAGAGCAACCAGAAGAATTCGGGCTGTCTGCCCGAAGAGCGCGCGTGGCTCGACAAACTGTTCGACGAAGTCGGCTATGTGGACGTGTTCCGCACGCTCGACCAGCGGCCCGAGCAGTACACGTGGTGGAGCAATCGCGGTCAGGCGTATGCGAAGAACGTCGGGTGGCGGATCGATTACCAGATCGCGACGCCGGGCATCGCAAGCAAGGCGAAGCGCACCGACGTGTTTCGCGACATCAAGTTCAGCGACCATGCGCCGCTGACCGTCGACTACGACCACAAGGTCAACAAGTAAGCCCACCAGCCGCGGCGCGTGCAGCGCCGTGGCCCGCCAGCAGTCGGTAGAAGCGGGGTGTCAGTCGCGCGCCGTCTTGCGGGTCGGCCGGCCGATGCCCGCGTAATCGGGCAACTCATCGACGCTCTTGCCGATTGCCTTCGCATACAGCGACAGCATGTCCGGCAGCCGCTTGATGATGTCGTCGCGGCGCGCCGGTGTGTACGGGTGCACGTAGATGAAGCCCTGCTCGCGATTGCCGCGCGTCGCTTGCGCGAGCTTGTCCCACAGCGTGACCGCCGCGCGCGGATCGAAGCCGGCGCGCGACGCGATATCGCTGCCGATCACGTCGGCTTCGGTTTCGTCGGTGCTCTCGTACTTCATTTCCAGCAGACGCGAACCGATGCCTAGCGGCGCCATGCCCAGGTCGGCGAGTCCGAACAGTTGCGGGATCGTGCCGGACGAATCGAGCTGGCTCGCCTGCAACTGACCGAGCCGCATGCGCGCGTGCTCGCGCAACGCGTGCGCGATCTCGTGGCCGATCAGCATGCCGACCTCGTTGTCGTTCAGGCGCACGCGATCGAGTATCCCGCTGTAGACGACGATCTTGCCGCCCGGCAGGCAGTACATGCGGATGTCGTTCGAGCGCACCACCGCGACTTCCCACTTCCAGCCCTTGGCTCGCTCGTTCCATTTCAGCGAGTACGGAATCATCCGGTCGATGATCGAGCGCACGCGCGTCACGCGCGCGTCCGTGTCGCCGTACAGGCGGTTCGCGTGGCTGGCGCCGTAGACGATCTGGCTGAACTCTTCGGCGGCCTGCGCCTCGAGCATCGACGACGGGATCAGGTTGCGGAACACCATGTAGCCGCCATAGCGCAGTTGGGGGCTCACGTAGTAGGGCGGCGGGACAGCCGCGGGGGCCGACGCGCCGGCGCTCGAAGCGTTGCCGCTAGCGCCGGACGCGCCCGCGGCACCGGCGTTGGCGCCGGTGCTGTTATTCGCGCCAGGGTTGGCGCCGCCGGCGCCGCTGTTGTTGCCGGCCGCAGCCGAGGTCGCGTTTTCGGCGCTGGCGCCGCTTGGCGCGGACTTGGCCGCAGGCGTCGGGGCCGGGGCCGGGTTGGCTGTCGCACCGCTCGTGGTCGCGGCGGCGGCAGCGGGCGCGGGCGCTTGCGCGCCGCTCACCGGGCTGGCGCCAGTCGCTGGTGTGCCGGCCGCATAGGCGCCCATCGGCATCGCCAGCGCGACGCTCGCGCAGCCGAGCACGCCTGCGGCGCTGAGTGCGGTGCGGCGCGCGCGGGTCGGAAACGGTACCTTCACGACCGGTCCCTCCACGGCGCGATGCGCACCAGCAGCAGCATGCCCGGCACCGCGAGCGCGGTACAGAGGATGAAATAGTCGGACCAGCCGATCCGCGCGACCACAAAGCCGCTCGCCGCCGACGCGAGCGTGCGCGGCACCGACGCGAGGCTCGTGAACAATGCGAACTGCGTCGCGGTGTAGCGCGGATCGGTGGTGCTCGCGATGTATGCGGTGAACGCGGCCATCGTCAGACCGGTGGCGAAGGTCTCGAAGCCGTACACCAGCGCGAGCGCGACCGAGCGCGGATCGAGCTGCACGCTCCAGTCGATGCCGACCAACGACAACAGCTTCGTCGTGCCCTGGCTCAGCGCGACGGCGATGTTGTAAATCGCGGCAAGTCCGGGTGAATCCGGGCCGAGATGCGCGAGCCACGCGAAGCCGAGCGTCGACACCATCTGCAGCAAACCGAAGATCCACAAGCCACGGCCGATGCCGATCCTCATCAGCCAGATGCCACCGATGATGCCGCCCGCGAGACTCGCGCCGAATGCCGTGGTCTTCGCGATCACGCCGATCTGCGTGCGCGAAAAGCCGATGTCGAGGAAGAACGATGTGGACAGCGTGGTCGCCATCGTATCGCCGAGCTTGTAGAGAAAGATGAAGCCGAGCACGAAGAGGGCACCGCGCCAGCCGTCGCGCTGAATGAATTCCCTGAACGGCTCGACGATCGCCTCGCGCAGATTCTTCGGCGGCTGGCCATGCACCTCGGGCTCGCGCACGACCAGCGTCATCAGAACGCCAGGCAGCATGAACGCAGCCGTCACGATGAACACGGTGCTCCACGGCAGATGATCGGACAAAATCAACGCCAGCGAACCGGGCACGAGCGCCGCGATCTTGTACGCGTTCACGTGCACCGCGTTGCCGAGGCCCTGCTGCGTGTCGCTGAGCAATTCACGCCGGTACGCGTCGATCACGATGTCGGAGCTCGCGCCGAAGAACGCGACCAGCGCGGTCAGCGCGGCGACGCTCCAGATCGCTTCGCGCGGCGACACGAAACCGAGCGTCGCCATCGCGCCGGCCACGAGCAATTGTGTGACGAGCATCCAGCCGCGCCGTCGGCCGGGCCGCCAGCCGGGCACGCGCGGCACGTAGCGGTCCATCAGCGGCGCCCACACGAATTTCCAGGTGTACGGAAACTGGATCAGCGCGAACAGGCCGATTTCCTTCAGATTGACGCCTTCCGAGCGCAGCCACGCCTGCACGAGGTAGACGAGCGTAAACAGCGGCAATCCCGAGGTGAAGCCGAGAAAGACGCAAATCAGCATGCGCGTATTCAAAAACGCGCGCCAGCCGGGATGTTCTTCGTGAGCGGTAAGTGCGGGCGCCTCGTGCGGCGGGTTCGACATGTGGATAACTGAGGTTAGCTTTTCTTGACGCGATAGACCGCAAGACTACCACGCCAGTTCACGCCCCACCGCACCACCTGTCCGTCGTGCAGCACGACACGATCGAGAATTTCGATGCCGACTTCGGGCGCGAGCGCTTCGAAGTCCTTGATCGTCAGCACGCGCACGTTCGGCGTGTTGTGCCATTGATAAGGCAGCGACTTCGACACCGGCATGCGCCCTTGCAGCACCGACAGCCGATGCGCCCAATAGCCGAAATTCGGAAACGACACGATGCATTGCCTGCCGACCCGCACCGTCTCGCGCAGGATCGCAGCGGTCTGATGAATGGTCTGCAGCGTCTGCGACAGCACCGCGAAATCGAAGCTGCCGTCTTCGAACAGGCGCAGGCCGTCTTCGAGATTCTGCTGGATCACGTTGACGCCGTTCTGCGTCGCGGCGAGCACGCCGGCGTCGTTGATCTCGATGCCGTAGCCCTGCACCTCCAGTTCCTCGTTCAGCAGCGACAGCAGCGAGCCGTCGCCGCAGCCGAGATCGAGCACGGTCGCGCGCGGTTCGACCCAGCGGGCGATCGCGCGGAAGTCCGGGCGCGATGCCAGGTAATCAAGTGCTCGCTGGTTCATGCGTTGACCTCGTTTGCAATGCGTTCGTAGTAGGCGCGCAGCAGGTTGTGATAACGCGCGTCGTCGAGCAGGAAGGCGTCGTGGCCGTGCGGCGCGTCGATCTCCGCGTAGGTGACCGTGCGCTTGTGATCGAGCAGCGCCTTCACCAGTTCGCGCGAGCGAGCCGGCGCGAAACGCCAGTCGGTCGAGAAGCTCGCGATCAGATACTTCGCGGTGGTGTGCGCGAGCGCGGCGGTCAGATCGCCGTCGAAGGCCTTGGCCGGATCGAAGTAGTCGAGCGCGCGCGTGATCAGCAGGTAGGTGTTGGCGTCGAAGTAGTCGGCGAACTTGTCGCCCTGATAGCGCAGATAGGATTCCACTTCGAACTCGACATCGAAGCTGAAGTTGTAGTCGTCGAGCGCGCCTTCCGCGCGACGCAGTGAGCGGCCGAATTTCTCGGCCATGTCGTCGTCCGACAGATACGTGATGTGGCCGATCATGCGCGCGACGCGCAGGCCGCGCTTCGGCTTCACGCCGTGCGCGTAGTAGTTGCCGCCGTGGAAGTCGGGGTCCGACAGAATCGCGGAGCGCGCGACCTCGTTGAACGCGATGTTCTGCGCGGACAGCTTCGGCGTCGATGCGATCACGATGCAATGCGCGATTCGCTCCGGATACATCATGCTCCACGCGAGCGCCTGCATGCCGCCGAGGCTGCCGCCCATCACGGCGGCGAAGCGCGTGATGCCGAACGCGTCGGCGACGCGCGCCTGGGCGTTGACCCAGTCTTCGACGGTGACGACCGGAAACGTCGCGCCATACGGCTTACCGGTGGCCGGGTCGATGCTCATCGGCCCGGTCGAGCCGAAGCACGAGCCGAGGTTGTTCACGCCGATCACGAAAAATTTGTCGGTATCGAGCGGCTTGCCCGGGCCGACCACGTTGTCCCACCAGCCGATGTCCTTCGGATTGTCGGCGTACACGCCCGCCACGTGATGCGATGCGTTCAGCGCGTGACACACGAGCACCGCATTGCTGCGCGCGTCATTGAGCGTGCCATAGGTCTCGACCATCAGGTCGTAGCCCGCGAGCGAGCTGCCGTTGCGCAATCGCAGCGGCTCGGTGAAATGCATTTTTTGGGGAGCGACGATGCCGATGGAGTCCATTCATTCCGCCATTGAGTCAACAGGGCGGCTAAACGGCGTCGGCGAAGCACGAGGAGAAGGGCGGTGTGCGCAGCTGACGACCTCTTTAGCCGCATTTATAGTGAACCGCGGGCCTGAGGCCCAAGGTTCGCGCGCCCGCAATCGAGTCAGCAAATCGGCGCGTGAAAGGGGGAAACCGGGTGCAACGTGTTCAGGATGCCTTGGCGCGGTCTGTTATGCATCGTGGGACCGCGGCGGAGTCAGGCGCAAAGTATAGCGGAAAATTCCACGCGGCAGCGGCGCGGACGGTGCCACGCGAAGGGAGCGAGTCCTCGCGGACTACTGAAGAATCAGCAGCAGTTGCTCGTCCGCGTGTTCGGCGGGCGGCCGCGCGAAGCCGCTGCGCACATAGCGATGCCAGCGGCCGATCACGTAGCTCACCAGCAGGCTCGCGCGAATCGCGGGATCGTAGCCGGCGGGCAGTGCGGTGGATTGCGGCGCGGTCTGCGGGTCGGTGGTGTCCGTGGCGTGGTTATCAGCACGGGCAAGCGCTTCGGTCTGCGCGAGCCGCAAGCACTGCTTCAGCGATGCCTCGACCCGTTCGAGCATCTGGTTCACGCGCTCGGTCAGCCGTTCGTGCTCGCCGACCAGCGCCTCGCAGGTCAGCACCCGCGTCATGCCGGGATTTTTCGCGGGGAAGTTGAGCAGCATCAGCGCGATCGAGCGCGCCTGCAGCACGCCGTTGCTTTCGTGACCGGTGATCTGGTTGATGAGGCCGAACAGCGTCTGCTCGATGAACTCAATCAGCCCTTCGAACATCTGCGCCTTGCTGGCGAAATGACGATACAGCGCGGCTTCCGACACACCGAGCCGGGCAGCGAGCGCGGCCGTGGTGACCTTTTCGCTCTTCGGCGCCTCTAGCATGCTGGCGAGCGTCTGCAGGATGTGCACGCGACGCTCGCCCGGCTTCGGACGCGTTGCGCGTGTCGCGGCGGAGGATGCCGCTGAGGCTTCGTCAGGCTTGTCGATCGGCTGCATGGCTGTCGTCCCCCGGCTGATGTCGTTGGCGGCTTTCGTCCCTACTGTCCCGGCTTGCGTTCCTTCCATCGAACCGCGCGCGTGCCCAGTCGTAGCGATTTTAGCGAACGAATGCTGCGGTCGACATAATGCGGCCGGCCGGTGCCCGGCAGTCGCATCGGTACGCCGTCCGCGTGCGGCTTGCGCGGCAGGTGCCCGGTGATCCACACGGTGCGGATGCCGAGCCGCCGATAGTTCTTCAGGTGCGAGCGCGTGTCCTCGACGAGGATCGCGTCTTTCAGCGACACGTGCGCGTCGCGCATCGCGCGGCGCAGCATCGCGTGATCGGGCTTCGCGCGCCATTGGCGGCGATCACGCATGTGCTCGATCGCGATCACGCGCTCGAACAGCCGCTCGATGCGCAACTCGGCGAGCACCGCGCGCGCGTAGGTTTCGGGCGCATTGGTCAGCACGATCTTGCGGCCCGGCAGTGCCGCGACCAGCCGCGCGACGCCGCGCTCGTGGCGGATCATCGAGCCGAGGTCGGGGAACGTGTGCACGACCTTCAGGAAGTCGTGCGCGTCGAGCGGATGGTGGCGCGTGAGCCCGAGCAGTGCCGCGCCGTAGCGCAGCGTGTAGCCGGTGCGCAGACGGTTGGCTTCGTCGATGTCGACTTGCAGCGCGTCGATGATGTACTGGGTCATGCCGCGATTGATCGCGGGAAAAATGGCATGCGACGCGCGATGCAGCGTGTTATCGAGATCGAACAGCCAGACTGGCTTGCCGCTCGCGATGTCAGGACGGCGGCGCCGCGAAGTGGGGGTGCGCATGGTGGAGGTCTTCAGCCGCTGACGGGCGTTTCATGCTGCGGATGCGGATGCGGATGCGGAGAGTTTGCCGCATCGACGCCCGGGGGCGCGCATAGGCTGCCGGCCGCGCGGTGCGGCACAGGCGTCGCGCCGCTCGGACGCAACCCCTGTGCCGGGGATGCCGCAACGCTCAATGCGAGCGGATCATCGTGCCGAATGGCTGTTCGGTCAGGATTTCGAGCAGCACCGAGTGTTCGATGCGGCCGTCGATGATGTGCACCGAGCGCACGCCGCTCTTCGCCGCATCGAGCGCGGACGAGATTTTCGGCAGCATGCCGCCGGAGATCGTGCCGTCTTCGAACAGGCCGTCGATTTCGCGCGCCGACAGGTCGGTCAGCAGATTGCCTTCCTTGTCCATCACGCCTGGGATGTTGGTCATCATCACGAGCTTTTCGGCGTTCAGCACGACCGCCAGTTTGCCCGCGACGAGGTCCGCGTTGATGTTGTACGACAGACCGTCTTCGCCGAAGCCGATCGGCGAGATCACCGGAATGAACGCGTCGTCCTGCAGTGCCTTCACGACCGCCGGGTTGATCGCTTCCACTTCGCCGACCTGGCCGATGTCGACATACTGGCCCGGCTTTTCTCGATCCGGCATCAGCATCTTGCGCGCGTGGATCAGGCCGCCGTCCTTGCCGGTCAGGCCGACTGCGTGGCCGCCGAAGTGGTTGATCAGCATCACGATGTCCTGCTGCACCTCGCCGCCGAGCACCCATTCGACGACTTCCATCGTCTCTTCGTCGGTGACGCGCATGCCCTGGATGAACGTGCCCTGTTTACCGATTTTCTTAAGCGCCTGGTCGATTTGTGGACCACCGCCGTGCACGATGACCGGGTTGATGCCAACCAGCTTCAGCAGAATCACGTCGCGCGCGAAACCCTGCTTCAGACGCTCTTCGGTCATGGCGTTGCCGCCGTATTTGATGACCACGGTCTTGCCGTGATACTGGCGGATGTAAGGCAGCGCCTCGGCCAGAATTTCGGCTTTCAGGGTGGGCGCAATCTGCGAGAGGTCGGGAAGCTCGGACATGGCGGCAGGCTCGGGCACGGAACAGTTAAAACAGCGCGAATTGTACAGGACTGGCGCGCTGCAACAGGGTTTTCGGCAGCGGCGCGAGCGACGGTCGGTGCAGGCTTGGCGGATCGCACCATGACGGGCCACGGGGGCGGGCAAACAGCAAGCGTAACGCACTTGCGTGACGGCCGTGGATTGGCCGAACGGACGGCTGCACCTAGGCGTATCAGTCATGGCATCATGATCTGACCGATGCCCCCGGCCTTTCGCGCCCATCCGCAATGAAACCGTCTTCTACCCGTTCCGGGAGCAGCGCGCGCTGTCCGCGCTGCGGCAATGCCTTCGACTGCGGCATGCAGGGCGAGACATCATCTCCGTGCTGGTGCCGTGCTTTGCCGCCGCTGCCGGCAGAGCGGCTGAAGCCGGGGGGCCGCTGCTTGTGCCCGGAATGTCTCGCCGCGGAGATTGCCCAGGCGACACGCGAGGCAAGTGGCGTTGAACGGCCGTAAACGCTGCGTTTGCCAACGGCCGACCTGAACCCGCCTATGCACCGCGATGCTGCGACACCAGCGCTCGCAGATCGCGCGCCACTGCTTCCAGCGCCGGCTCCCACTCGCCGAACCGCGGCTGCCGATACAACGTGGCGCTCGGATACCACGGGCTGTCGCCGCGCTCCAGCAACCAGACCCAATGCGGATTGACGTCGAGCAGCACCCACGTGCGCTGGCCGAGCGCGCCGCTCAGATGCGCGACCGATGTGCATACGGTGATCACGAGGTCGAGCGCGCCGACGAAGGCGGCGGTGTCGTCGAAGGTGGCGAGGCACGCGGTGTGATCGATGATGCGCAGGCCGGCCGCGCGGGCGGCGGCGACCTCGGCGGCCGCGCCCGGCTGCAGCGAGTAGAAGGTGACGTCGGCGATGCCGGCGAAATGCGCGGCATAGCGCTGCCAGCCGACGCTGCGAAACGGGTTGCGCTGATGCCCGCGGCTACCCGTCCAGGCGAGGCCGACCTTCAGGCGGCGCCCGTCGGCAACGCGTTCGCGCCACGCCGCAAGCGCGGCCAGATCGGCGAACAGGTAGGGCGCGGCCGGAATGGTCCCTTCGCGGGTATCGAAGATTAGCGGCAAGCTCAGCAGCGGAATTTCATAGTCCATCGGCGGCAGCGATTCGACGCCGCCGCCGCACGAGAAACCGTCGACATGAGCGCCGAGGCTGCGCGCGAGCAGCGCGCCCATCTGCGGAAACGAATTCCACGCCACGCGGCCGCCGTCGCGATGCACACGCTCGGCCAGCATCGGGATATAGCGGCTGAACTGCAGCACGTCGCCCATCCCCTGTTCGCCCCATACGAGCAGCGTCTTGCCGGCGAGCGGCTCGCCGCGCCAGATCGGCGCCGGCATCACCGGACGGCTGCCGCCGAGCTCCCTTGAGCCGTCCCAGCGCGCCTCGTGCGATGCCCACCCTTCGGCGTATCGGCCGCGCAGGAGTTGCAGCATGCCGAGGTTCGAGCGCATCGTCGGGTTCTGCGGGGCGAGCTCGCAGGCCGTCGTGGCGGCCTGTTCGGCGTCGTCCCAGCGTTGCGCTTCACGTAACGTCAGCGCATAGTTGTTGTAAGCCAGCGGACTGCCAGGCGCGCGCTGCACGGCCTTGGCACCGGCTTCGAGCGCGTGGGGCAAGTCCAGACTCTGGCGATACGCGTTGGCGAGGTTGATCCATGCGTTGCCATCGTCGGGGGCATCGCGAATCGCGGCTTCGAGCAGCGCGAGCCGTTCGCTCAGATCTCCGTCGGTAAGCGTCAGCGCGCTCGCGAGATTGTTGCGCAGCTGCGGCAGGGCGGGGTCGAGCGCCAGCGCACGACGATACGGAGCGATCGCGTCGGCATGCCGGCCGGCCATCTGCAGCGCATAGCCGGCGCGGAAGTGCGCGACGGCGCTCCCCGCATCGAGTTCGGCAATAATGGCGGCGAGTTCGATCGCCTTCGCATGGCGCTTCTGCGCGAGCCACGCGGCGATCAGCGCGTCGAGCGAGGCGCCGTCGAGCGGATTCAGTTTGGCCGCGGCGTCGAGCGAACGGGCTTCGTCCGCCGTGGCGCCGCTGGCTCGGGCCGCGGCGGCATCGCGCAGCAAGGTCAGGAATGCGGACGAAGCGTCGGCTTCGCGAATCGCGGTGGGTACCATGAACGGATGGCGCGGAGCAGTCGTCAATGCAGCCTGGCGACGCGCGATGCTATTTCGAAGACAGTCATGTTACCGGCACTCGGCCGCCTGGTCAGCCATGCGGGTCCGAACGAGTAGACTAGGGTCATGCAACGTATAACCAACACCGGCCGCGTCAATCTCGGTCATCTGTTCTGGCTGCGCAGCCTCGCGATCATTGGTCAGCTGCTGACGATCGCGTTCGTGCAGATCTTCATCGGCGCCAATCTGCCGTTGCCCGCGATGCTGCTCGTGATCGGGCTGGAAGTGCTGTTCAATGCGCTCACATGGTTTCGCGTGTCGCAGCAGCGACCCGAGTCCAACATCGAGCTGTTCGGGCAGATCTGGGTCGATCTCGGCGCGTTGTCGGCGCTGCTGTTCCTGTCCGGCGGCACCACCAACCCGTTTGTATCGCTATACCTGCCATCGCTTGCAATCGCGGCGGCCGTGCTGCCGTGGTATCTGATGGCCTGGCTCGCGGCGTTCGCGGTCGCCTGCTACGCGATGCTCAGTTTCGATTCGGTGCCGCTCAATCTTGAGAATCCCGCCAACCTGTTCGACTACTACCGCTCGGGCATGTGGGTCAATTTCATGGTCAGCGTAGGGTTGATCGCGTGGTTCGTCGCGCGCATGTCGCGGGCACTGCGGCTTCGTGACGCAGCGCTTGGAGAAGCGCAGCAGCGCTTGCTCCAGGACGAACGGGCGGTCGCGCTCGGCGTGCAGGCGGCCACCGTGGCTCACGAAATCGGTACACCTCTGTCTACAATCGCGATGTTGTCAGAAGAATTGCGCGACGCGGCGCGCACTGACGCGGGACTCGCTCCCTACCGCGCCGATCTCGAACTGCTCGAGCAGCAGATGACGCTGTGCACGTCGGCGCTCGCGCGCCTGCGCAGCCGCGCGACGACCACGACGAACCGTCAGCCGGTCGACGAATGGCTCGAATCGTTTGCCGAGCAATGGCGCCTGCGCCATCCGCACGTGAAGTTCGAGCGGCTCGGTACGCCGCCCGCCGATGTCAGTCTCAACGACACGGTGGCCGTCAGCCAGATACTGACGATCCTGCTCGACAACGCCGCGCGCGCGAGCCGCGATCACGTGACGCTGTCTTGCACGCTCGCGCCACGCGGCGACCAGATCGTATTCGAAGTGTGTGACCACGGTCCTGGCATTCCGGTCGCGCTGCGCGGCTCGCTCGGCACGATGCCGGTGGAGAGCACGCAGGGCGGTCACGGCGTCGGCTTGTATCTGGCGTTTTCGGCGGCGGCGCGTCTGAAGGGATCGATCGAGCTGACCGACGCCAACGGCGGCCGGCCGCGCGGCACGCGTGCGGTGCTGCGACTGCCGCTCGGCGCGCGCAAGATTTCCGGAGCGAGCCCGCAAGGCGCCGCGCCATCCAACACGGAGAAACAGGCATGAGCGAAAAGAATTTTCTGGTGATCGACGACGACGAAGTGTTCTCCGGCATCCTGGCGCGCGGCTTGACGCGGCGCGGCTACACGGTGAGCGAAGCGCACAACGCGGACGAGGCGATCCGGCTCGCGAATCAGCAGAAGTTCAGCGAGATCACCGTGGACCTGCATCTGGGCAACGACTCCGGCCTGACGCTCGTCGCGCCGTTACGCGACCTGCAGCCCGATGCGCGCATGCTGGTGCTGACCGGCTACGCGAGCATCGCCACCGCGGTGCAGGCGGTCAAGGACGGCGCCGACAACTATCTCGCGAAGCCCGCCAACGTCGAGACGATCCTGTCGGCGCTGCAAAGCGAGGCGAGCGCGTTGCAGGCCGAGGAGGCGATCGAGCATCCGCAGCCGCTGTCGGTGGCGCGGCTCGAATGGGAACATATCCAGCGGGTGCTCGCCGAACACAACGGCAATATCTCGGCGACCGCGCGCGCGTTGAACATGCATCGGCGCACGTTGCAGCGCAAGCTGGCGAAGCGGCCGGTGAGGCAGTAGGCCGCGATCGGGCGGCACAAAGCAAAACGGGCTGCCAATGCGAAGGCAGCCCGTTTTTTATGCATCAGCGTATGCATCAGCGCTTGGCGCTGTCACCGCGCATATCACAGCACGTAGCGCGACAGATCCTCGTCTTCCGCGACTTCGTTCAACGCGCGATCGACATACGCCGCGTCGATCTGCACTGTCCGGCCGGAATGATTGCCGGCCGAGAACGACACTTCCTCGAGCAGCTTTTCGATGACCGTATAAAGACGCCGCGCGCCGATGTTCTCAGTCTTCTCGTTGACGGAGTACGCGATCTCGGCAAGACGGCGGATGCCGTCGTCGGCGAATTCGAGGTGCACGTCTTCGGTCGCGAGCAGCGCCTGGTATTGCTTGACGAGGCTCGCATCCGTCGACACGAGGATCGATTCGAAGTCCTTGACCGACAGCGAGTCGAGTTCGACGCGAATCGGAAAGCGCCCCTGCAGTTCCGGGATCAGGTCGCTCGGCTTCGCAAGATGAAACGCGCCGCTCGCGATGAACAGGATGTGATCGGTCTTCACCATGCCGTACTTGGTGTTGATCGTCGTGCCTTCGACGAGCGGCAGCAGATCGCGCTGCACGCCCTGACGGGACACTTCACCGCCGCCGGCTTCGTTGCGCGACGCGATCTTGTCGATTTCGTCTAGAAACACGATGCCGTTCTGTTCGACGTTCTGCACCGCCTTGGCTTTCACCTCTTCGTCGTTCAGCATCTTGCCGGCTTCTTCGTCGGTGAGCACCTTCAGCGCTTCCTTCACCTTCATCTTGCGGCGCGTCTTCTTGCCGCCGCCGATGTTGGCGAACATCGAGCGGATCTGCTCGGTCATGTCTTCCATGCCCGGCGGCCCCATGATGTCCATGCCGACCTGCGGCTGCTCGACGTCGAGCTCGATTTCCTTGTCGTCGAGCTGGCCTTCGCGCAGGCGCTTGCGGAACGTCTGACGCGTCGTGCTGCCTTCATCGGCGGTATCGGTCGAACTCGTGCTCGAACCGAAGCCGACCGGCCGTGCGGTCGGCAGCAGGATGTCGAGAATGCGGTCTTCCGCCAGATCGCCGGCCTTGGTCCGCACTTTGCGCATTTCGGTTTCGCGAGTCTGCTTGACGGAAATCTCGATCAGGTCGCGCACGATGCTGTCCACGTCGCGGCCCACGTAGCCGACTTCGGTGAACTTGGTCGCTTCGATCTTGATGAACGGCGCGTCCGCGAGCTTCGCGAGACGCCGCGCGATTTCGGTCTTGCCGACGCCGGTCGGTCCGATCATCAGGATGTTCTTCGGCGTGATTTCCTGGCGCAGCGGTTCGTCGACCTGCTGACGGCGCCAGCGGTTGCGCAACGCGACGGCCACGGCTTTCTTCGCGCGGCCTTGGCCGATGATGTGTTTGTCGAGTTCGGAGACGATCTCGGCGGGGGTCATGGTGCTCATCGATGGGTCCTTACTCGATCGTCTCAATGACGCGGTTATGGTTCGTGTAGATGCACATGTCGCCGGCGATTTCCAGCGATTTCTCCACGATGTCGCGCGGCGACAGCTCGGTGTTGTCGGAGAGCGCCTTCGCGGCCGCCTGCGCGTACGCACCGCCCGAGCCGATCGCGCAGATGCCGCCTTCGGGGTCGAGCACGTCGCCGTTGCCGGTGATGACGAGCGTGGTGGTCGCGTCCGCGGTGATCAGCATCGCTTCGAGACGACGCAGCATGCGATCGGTGCGCCAGTCTTTCGCGAGCTCCACGGCCGCGCGCGTCAGATTGCCCTGATGTTTTTCGAGCTTCGCCTCGAAGCGGTCGAGCAGCGAGAAGGCATCCGCCGTGCCCCCGGCGAAGCCGACCAGCACCTTGCCGTTATAGATGCGCCGGACCTTCTTCGCGCCGCCTTTCATGACGATGTTGCCGAGCGTCACCTGGCCGTCGCCGCCGAGCGCCACCTTGTTGCCGCGCCGCACGGAAACGATCGTCGTGCCGTGAAATTGCTCCATATGCGTTCCTCTTTGCAAAACGGGTAGGACGCGGCAGCGCTGCGCTACCGCATGAATCCAGTCAGCGGACGGCGCGCCGCCTGGCGCGCTCGTGAGCGCATGTCCGATCTATTTTAGGGCGGGCGCGGTCATATCAAGATCCGCCGGAAGGCCTAGGGAGAAAAACTGAAAATTCGCTCAGGAAGCCTGAGAAACGAGGCGGGAACGCGAGGCGGGAACGCGAGGCGGGACGGGAGGGATGGCGGAGCTTGCGCGGATGTCGCGCAAAAAGAAAAGGCGCACGGTTCACCGTGCGCCTCTCGACGAAGCAGCGTTTTCAGGGCGCCAGGCCGAAGCCGCGCCTCGGCTAATCAGTCGCCGAACAGTTTCTGGCGCAGTTCGCGGCGCTCTTGTGCTTCGAGCGACAGCGTGGCTGTAGGCCGTGCGAGCAGACGCGGAATGCCGATCGGCTCGCCGGTTTCTTCGCACCAGCCGTAGTCGCCCGCCTCGATGCGCGCGATCGATTGCTGCACCTTCTTCAGCAGCTTGCGTTCGCGGTCGCGCGTGCGCAGTTCGAGCGCATGCTCTTCCTCGATCGTGGCGCGATCGGCCGGGTCCGGCACGATGACCGTTTCACGCAGGTTCTCGGTCGTCTGGCCAGCATTGCGGAGAATGTCCGCCTGCAACTGTTCGAGCCTGTTCTTGAAGAAGGCGAGCTGATCCTCATTCATGTAATCCTTGTCGCTCATCTTCAGGATTTCGGCTTCGGTCAAGAGTCGTTTCGTCGTCATCTGGCTTACTTCTTCAATGTGAGGCAAAACTCATAGTGCCCGCACTTTCGTATTGCCCGCAAACGCGTCGCGTGGACGCGCGGCGCAGGGTGGTCACGAACGTTGGGCTGTCGTGACGCCGAAGCGCCTGGCGCCCACGCACACCGGGCGCTGCTAGCTACGCCGCTGCGGGGCCGAACTCCTCTGGAAACCGATTCACACATGCTCCTGAGGCATCGCTCGCCGACAAGCGCATGCCCTTTCAGGCCGTGCCCGCCGGCGTTTTCGGCGTGTCTCCGGACAAGATTTTCCGGCGCCGTTTCAGGCCCGTCGCGGGATACGCGCGACCGGGCAATTCGTTGTCATTCTCCAGTGGGCACGTATTGTAACTGAATCACAATCCGGCACCGCAACTGCCGAAATTCCGCCTGCGGTGCAGCGATATCCCGAAAATATAACGCGCACAAAGCCAAAAAGCGATGGTCGTGCACGCTTTAATGCAGCAGGGTTTTCACGCGGTTTTCATATAGCCGGCAATCGCACGGTCTCGGTGCCACGGCATCGCAGTTTCTGCAGAGGATTCACGCCCGCGCAGTCGGCGTCGGGCGTCTCGGCGCAATAGAAGTAGCACGACGCATGCCGCGCTATGCGCGGCGTGTCGTGGGCCTTTCACGGGGTTTGCTGGTGTGACGGCGCTGCGCCCGCTCAGGCGAGGCAGGCGTCGAGACCGTCGGTGATCAGGTCGCGCGGCAGTTCGATGCCGATGAACACCATCTTGTTGGTCTTCTTCTCGGCCGGTTGCCATTTCGCGGCGAGGTCGCTGCCCATCATTTGATGCACGCCCTGGAACACGACCTTGCGATCGACGCCCTTCATGTACAGCACGCCCTTGTAGCGCAGCAGGTGCTCGCCGTAGATCTGCAGGATGCCGCCGAGGAAGTCCTCGAGCTTGTTCGGATCGAATGGACGGTCGCTGCGGTACACGAACGACTTGATCTTGTCGTCGTGATGAGCATGGTGGTGGTGCTCATGATCGTGGCCTTCGTGATCGCAATGGCCATGGTCGTGATCGCAGTTGGCGTGATCGTGATCATGGTCGCCGTGCGTGTGGCCGTGCTCGTCGTGCGCATGCGCGTGGTTGTGCGCGTGTTCGTCTTCGGCGAGGAAGTCCGGGTCGATTTCGAGCTTCGAGTTCAGGTTGAAGCCGCGCAGATCGAAAATTTCCTTGATGTTCGCTTCGCCGAAATTGACGACCCTGATCGCCGCCTTCGGGTTCATGTGCAGCAGACGGTGACGCAGATCGCCCGCCTGCCGCTCATCGACGAGATCGGCCTTGGTGATGAACAGGCGGTCGGCAAAACCGACCTGGCGCTGCACCACTTCGTGCTCGTCGAGCTGACGGTCCGCGTGCTTCGCATCGACCAGCGTGATGATCGCGTCGAGCAGGAATTCGCTCGCGATCTGATCGTCCATGAAGAAGGTTTGCGCGACCGGGCCCGGATTTGCGAGGCCGGTGGTTTCGATCACGACACGGTCGAAGTCCACTTCGCCCGCCTGCTTCTTCGCGGCCAGATCGTTGAGCACGCGCGACAGGTCGCCGCGAATCGTGCAGCAGATGCAGCCGTTGCTCATCTGGATGATTTGCTCGCTCGTGTCCTGCACGAGGATCTCGTTGTCGATGTTCTCTTCGCCGAACTCGTTCTCGATGACGGCGATCTTCATGCCGTGCTTTTCGTTCAGGATGCGCTTGAGCAGGGTGGTTTTACCGCTGCCGAGAAAGCCGGTCAGGATGGTGACTGGGATCATGTGGGTCGCCTGTAAGTCGTGAAACGGTGCGTGATCGAACGCTAGCGCAAGGCTAGCCAGAAGCGTGAGGTCGGCCGCCGCAGCCAGATGGCGCGGCCCTGTCCAGCCGGTTATTGAAACATATTTGCCTGGCGGGCGCAGGGGCGGCCGCCTTGCGGCCGGCTGATGGCCGGCTACGCGGAGGCTGGCCGCTGCCGCCGCCGGCACGCGCAATTGCCCACGAAATATGGGCGATCAGGCGATTTGCAACAGCAGGCCCTTCAGATACTCCCCTTCGGGGAATGCCGTGAGCAGCGGATGATCGACGCCCGCGCCGAGCCGCTTCAGGATGCGTGCGTCGACGCGGGCGTCGGCGGCGGCGCCGGACACGATCTTCTGGAACAGTTCGGGGTCGATCGCGCCCGAGCACGAGTAGGTGAACAGCAAACCGCCCGGACGCAGCAGCTTCAGGCCCGTCAGATTGATGTCCTTGTACGCGCGCGACGCGCGGTCCACGTGCTCGCGCGATGGCGCGAACTTCGGCGGATCGAGCACGATCAGGTCGAAACGTTCGCCCTCGTCGTAGAGGCGCCGCAGTGTCTTGAACGCGTCGGCGTCGAGCCAGCTCGCGCGATCGGCGTCGAAGCCGTTGGCCGCGACGTTCTGCTGCGCGAGCGCGAGAGCTTCACCCGACGAATCGACCGACACCACGCGCTTCGCGCCACCCTTGAGCGCCGCGAGCGAAAAGCCGCCGGTGTAGCAGAAGCAGTTCAGCACGTCGCGATCTTTCGCTAACTGCTGCACGAGCAGGCGGTTATCGCGCTGATCGACATAGAAGCCGGTCTTGTGGCCGTTGCGCACGTCGACGTGATAGCGCACGCCGTTTTCGCTTGAGATCAGCTGCTCCGAAGGCGGCTCGCCCGCGAGCACACCGGTGACCTGTTCGAGCCCTTCCTTCTGACGGATCGACACGTCCGAGCGCTCGTAGACGTTCGGGCAGCCGGTCGCGCCGATCAGCGCCGCGACGATCGCGTCCTTCCACGCCTCGACGCCGGCCGCCATGAACTGACAGACGATCTGGCTGCGCTGACCCGCGTCCTCGGCGACGTAGTAATCGACGATCAGGCCTGGCAGACCGTCCGCCTCGCCGAAGATCAGTCGCACGGCGCCGGTGTCGCGGACCATCGCCTGACGATGCGCGAACGCGCGCTGCACGCGGCGCTTGAAGAACGCGTGATCGATCGGCTCGGCTTCGTCGAAGCTCCACACGCGTGCGCGGATCTGCGAGTGCGGGCTGTAGGCGGCGCGCGCGAGGAAGCGGCCATCGTGCGCGCGCACGAGCACGGTCGCGCCGGGCGCGGGGCGGCCGTCGACATGTTCGATCGCATTGGCATAGACCCACGGATGGCGGCGCAGCAGCGATTTTTCTTTCGACGGTTTGAGCGTAACGGTATTCATCAGGTGTCGGTCAGGTACTAGCGATGGCGGCGCGTCGTGGCGCGCGGCGGCAGTCGCGTGATCAGTTGCGTTTCTTTGCGCGAGGATGCGCGCTGTCGTAGACGTGGGCGAGGTGCTGGAAATCGAGGCCCGTATAGACCTGCGTCGCGGTGATGCTCGCGTGTCCGAGCAACTCCTGCACGGCGCGCAGATCGCCGCTCGACTGCAGCACGTGCGTCGCGAACGAATGGCGCAGCACGTGCGGATGCACGTTGGCAGGAATGCCAGCCGCGAGCGCCGCGCGCTTCACGCGCTCGCGCACGACGTTCGGCGACAGCCGGTTGCCGCGCGCCGACAGGAAGAGCGGATGCGGATCGTGGCGGACCATCCGTTCGCGCACCGCGAGCCATGCGTTCAGCGCCGCGACCGCCTTGCTGCCCACCGGCACGACGCGGCGCCGGTTGCCTTTGCCGAGCACTTCGACTTCGCCGGAATCGAGCTTCAGCCAGCCGGCCGAGCGATAACCGTCGATGTCGGCGAAACGCACGTCGAGGCGGACCAGTTCGGCGAGGCGCAGGCCCGACGAGTAGAACAGCTCGAGCATCGCGTGATCGCGCAGGCCTTCGGGGGAGTCGGCGGGCGCGCTGTCCATCAGGCGCGCGGTGTCGTCGACGGAAAGCGCCTTCGGCAGCGTTTTCGCCTGCTTCGGCGCGCGCACCGCGGCGACCGGATTGGCCGGCAGCTCGATTTGGCCCGCAAGCCAGCGATAAAACGCGCGCCACGCCGACAGCCGATGGCCGATCGACCGCGCGGTGAGGCCGCCCGCATGCGCGCGCGCGACGGCGCCGCGGATGTCGACGGCGGTGAGACTTTCGAGCGCTCGGCCTTTGGCGAGCAGCTTCAGTTCCGCGAGCTCATGCGTGTAGCCGCGCAGAGTATGCTCCGACAGCCGCCGCTCGTGCTCGAGATGCGACAGATAGGCGGCGATCGGGTCGGCGGCGGTCACGGTGGGCGGTGACGTTGCGTGGCTCAGCGCGGCAGCAGCCGGCTCAGCGCGGCGCTCGCGAGCGCGCCGATCTGCGTGAGGAAATCGGTGGCCATGCCTTCGTGGAAGCGTCGCGGGTCGGACGAGCCCATCACGAGCAGGCCGAACGTCGGCGCGTCTTCGGCACCTTCGGGGTCGCGCAGCGCAAGCAGCGCGATCGATTCGGTGGTCTGCGCCGTTTCGCTCGATGGGGCGCTGTGGTCGTCGGTCGCGCTTGCCGGCGGGTTGGCCGCGCCGTTGGACGCGCTCGCCGCCTGCGGGAGCCATTGCGCGGCCTCGAAGCCGGTGTTCGCGCCGCAGTACGGCGTGCTCAGGCTGCCCGCGAAAATCCGCACTTCCTCGCTGACGTGGCGCGCGAAGTCGGCTTGCGCATACGGCTCGGCGACGTCCCACACACGCAGTGCCGCTTGCGGCACGTCGAAGATATCGAGCAGACCGCCGGCGATCGTGCGCGGCAGCGCGTACGGATCGCGCTCAGCCATCACGCGGATGGTCCAGCGGTTGAACTTCGCCGCGATGCTGTCGTTCTCGTGACCGTAGCGCAGCAGTTCGGCCAGACGCCGTTCGAGATGCTTGTTCTTGTCGCGCAGCATCTCCATTTGCCGCTCCTGCAGCGACACCGCGGCTTTGCCGTGCGGGTTCGCGAGCCGGATGGTCGCGAGCGTTTCCGCGTGTTCGACGAAGAATTCGGGATTGGCGAGCAGGTATTCGGCGACTTCGCGATCGTTCATGGTTTCGGCGTGAGGACTACGGGATGGCCGCCTCGCGGCGGCGCGTAGGTCAATGAGTTAGACGGAGGGCGCCACGGCGGCCGGGCTGGACGGATTGTGCTGCGACGAGTCGGGCGATGCGCTCGACGCCTCTTCTGCCAACTCGATCTCCCCTTCGAAGACGGTGGCCGCGGGGCCGGCCATCAGCAGCGGCGCGCCTGGTTGCGCGATGTCCCACGTGATCGTCAGATCGCCGCCGTGCGTGTGCACGAGCACCGGCGAATCCAGCAGCCCGCGCCGAATACCGGCCGAGGCCGCCGCGCACGCGCCGGTGCCGCACGCGAGCGTTTCGCCCGCGCCGCGTTCGTAGACGCGCAGCCTGATCTCGTTGCGGTTGACGATCTGCATGAAGCCCGCATTGACCCGCTGCGGGAAGCGCGTGTGCCGCTCGATGGCCGGGCCTTCGACGAGCACCGGGAACGCCTCGGCATCGTCGACGACCTGCACCGCGTGCGGGTTGCCCATCGACACCACCGACATCCAGCGCGTCGTGCCGTTCACGTCGAGCGGCCAGAGCGTGTCCGCGCCTTCGCGGCGGCCTTGCAGACCTTTGGTCGCGAACGGCACGAGTTCGGGATCGAACACGGGAGTGCCCATGTCGACGATCACCTCGCCGTTGTCCTGCATCGTCAGCGTGATCGTGCCTTTCTGGACTTGCACGCGCACGCTGCGCTGGTCGGTGAGACCGCGCTCGCGCACGAACTTGACGAAGCAGCGCGCGCCGTTGCCGCAATGTTCGACCTCGCCGCCGTCGCAATTGAAGATGCGATATCTGAAATCGACGCCTTCGACGGTCGGCTTTTCGACCAGCAGCAACTGGTCGGCACCGACGCCGAAATGGCGATTCGCGAGCGCGCGCACCTGCGCCGTGGTCAGTTCAAGCGGTTGGGTATAGCCGTCGAGCACGACGAAGTCGTTACCCGCGCCGTGCATTTTGGTGAATTTGAGCTTCACGTTTTTCGTGTATCCGTTGCTGCGTAGGGCTTCGCGCGTGCGGGCGGAGCCGAAAATCCGGGCCTTGCCGGCTGTTGGGTGAATCACCCTTTCGAGCCGTGCTGGGCCAATAGCAGATGATACACGTTGGCCCATCGGAAACGGTATGGCGGGCAAGGGGCCTGGATGCCGCCTCCCGTGCACTCATCGACGTGCTCCGACTGCTGGGAGCCGGGTCCCAGCGCCATCTTCAATACACCCCCGGCACTCCCGGCGGTCGCGTCTTGAACCGCTTGTGCACCCAGTAATACTGCTCGGGCATCAGCGGAATCTGCTCTTCGAGAAATTCGTTCATGCGTCGCGCATCGGCGTCATCATCGCCGGTCGGATAGTTGTCCCAAGGCTTGAAGACCTTGAGCCGGTAGCCCTTGTAGTTCGGCAGCACTTCGCCGATGAACGGTACGACCTGCGCGTGTCCGACCTTCGCAAGACGGCCGACCGCGGTCAACGTGCAGGTCGGCACGCCGAAGAACGGCACGAACGTCGAATTGCGAGCGCCGTAGTCCATGTCCGCGCCGAGCATCACCGGTTTGCGTTCGCGCAGCCAGCGCAGTACGACGCGCGCGCTGTCCGCGCGGCTTGCCATGTCCGCGCCGAAACGCGCACGCGCCGCTTTCGCGACTGCCTCGAGCTCCTGATTCGACATCGGCTGATACAGCGAGCCACACTGGCGCTTCAATGAGTAGTTCAGAAAAATCGAACCGGCCTCGATGCCGACAAAATGAAAGCCGAGAAAGAGCGTCGGCGGCAGGTTCGGGTCGGTCAGATCGATTGCGCTGTCGAGCTGGATCAGCTTTTCGAGCTTCTTCGCCGAGCCGAACCACTGCACGCTGCGCTCGAGATAGCTGCGGATTGCGTGACGGAAGTGCTTCTGCGCGACGTCCTTGCGGCGCTCGTCGCTCCAGTCGGGGAAGCACAGCTTCAGATTCGTATGAACGATGCGCTTGCGACGGCTCGGGATTTGATAGAGCAGCCAGCCGAGCCCGTCGCCGAGACGGGCGACGAATCCATACGGCAATAAGGCAAAGAGTTTGAGCAGCCCGACCGCGAGCTTCGCGCCGTAGCTGCTCAGCATGCAGCCTCCGGGCGCACGGCGCTGCTAGGGGCGGGATTGCGGGGAGCGGAAAAATTGGCGTGATACCGCACTCGTGGACACTCTGTGACATTCAAAGGAAGTCGCTATAATAAGGGCTTCGCCGAGTTAATAGACAACTTGCGGGGCGAAGCCGGCGGGTGCGGTCCATGGGTTTCCATGAGTCAAGCGTCCATCGGTAAGGTAATCCGCTAAAGCGTCGCCGCTTCAGACTCCCGAAGTCGGCTACGTGGAACGCAACCGTAACCACTAACAGGAGTCTGCAACGTGGCAAACGACTATCTCTTCACTTCCGAATCCGTTTCCGAAGGCCATCCCGACAAAGTCGCGGACCAGATCTCGGACGCGATCCTCGACGCCATCCTCGCTCAAGACAAGTACTCGCGTGTCGCGGCTGAAACGCTGTGCAACACGGGTCTCGTCGTGCTGGCCGGTGAAATCACCACCACCGCGAACGTCGACTACATCCAGATCGCGCGCAACACGATCAAGCGCATCGGCTACGACAACACAGACTACGGCATCGACTACCGCGGCTGCGCGGTGCTCGTCGCCTACGACAAGCAGTCGCCGGACATCGCCCAGGGCGTGGACCGCGCGCACGACAACAACCTCGATCAAGGCGCGGGCGACCAGGGTCTGATGTTCGGTTACGCGTGCGAGGAAACGCCGGAACTGATGCCGCTGCCGATCCACCTGTCGCACCGTCTCGTCGAGCGTCAGGCGAATCTGCGCCGCGACGGCCGTTTGCCCTGGCTGCGTCCGGACGCGAAGTCGCAGGTGACCGTGCGCTATGTCGACGGCAAGCCGCATTCGATCGACACGGTCGTGCTGTCTACCCAGCACGCGCCGGACATCGAGCTCGACACGCTGCGCGAAGCGGTGATCGAAGAAGTGATCAAGCCGACGCTGCCGGCCGAGCTGATGAAGGGTGATATCAAGTACCTCGTGAACCCGACCGGTCGCTTCGTGATCGGCGGTCCGCAGGGCGATTGCGGTCTGACGGGCCGCAAGATCATCGTCGATACCTACGGCGGCGCGGCACCGCACGGCGGCGGCGCGTTCTCGGGCAAGGACCCGTCGAAGGTCGACCGCTCGGCAGCTTACGCCGGCCGTTACGTCGCGAAGAACATCGTGGCCGCGGGCCTCGCGTCGCGCTGCCTGATCCAGGTGTCGTACGCGATCGGCGTCGCTCAGCCGACTTCGGTGATGGTCAACACCTTCGGCACCGGCCGCGTGTCGGATGCGACGATCACGGAACTCGTGCGTCAGCATTTCGACCTGCGTCCGAAGGGCATCATCCAGATGCTCGACCTGCTGCGCCCGGTCTATGAGAAGAGCGCGGCGTATGGCCACTTCGGCCGCGAAGAGCCGGAATTCACGTGGGAAGCCACCGACAAGGCGCTCGCACTCGCCGAAGCGGCAGGCACCGAGCCGGTCGCGGCAATCGCGTAACCAGCGCGTAACCAGCGCGAGTCGATCGTTACCTGAAAGCAAAAAACCCCGCCGGCGTGAGCCGGGCGGGGTTTTTCTTCGTCCGTCGATTGCGTAACGATGCCGTCGCGCTCGAAGTCTTGCACTAGCCACTCAACGCGCAACAGCAACTCACCGGCCCAGCAATCTCAGCGGCTCGCAAACGCAAACGCGAACCACCCGCTGCTGCTCGTCGACAGCCGACGCGGTCGGCGGCTCGCGGGCGTGCGCACCGCCGGCGCGCGTTTCGCGACCGCGAGGTGCAACGGTGTCGGCTTGCGCAGCAATGTGCGCAGCGACAGACGGCGCGTGCCGCTCTGCTGGCGCAGCGCCGAGAAGAACGTATGGAACCAGGTGCGAAAGCCGTCGACGGCCTTCGCGTCGCGCCACTGCTCCCCGAGCGCGCGAGTGCGCGCGGCATGGTGACGCAGCGCCCGCATCATATGACGGCGCGCGGGACGCGCCGCTTTCAGCGCGGCGCGGGTAAGACGGGTGCTCAAAAGAGTATGCATGGCTTCACATTTAGGCAATGAACCGCACGTCGGTGCGTGCATCGGATGTGCACGGACAAGCAGCACCATATGTGCCAATGACGGGGTTGCGATGGACGGCCTGAAAGCCGGATATTCGGTGCGGCTCGTATCGCGGGAGATCGCGACGCGAAACACGGCGCGCAGCGCAGCGAAGGTACAACGCGGAGAAACCGACGGCACGAGCCTTGACGGCCTGCGCACGATAGAAAACTGCGTAAGCGGCGATCGACATGCGAGCAGGCTACACGGGAATCGTGACGTCAGAAAGTCGGGTTAGTACCCTGCGAGATCGAATCCCTCAGGATCGAATCGTCGCCGACACCAATCTGGTTTCGCTTTTGACGGGCGATTTGCGTGCATATTTGACCAGCGAATGTGCGATGCGGGTGCGCCGCACGCTTGAAACCGGTGCATTGGCGCGCCGCGAAACAACGCGCCCCAATCGCGCCCGTTTTACAATCGAACATCAGTTAGTCGACGTTAACGGAACGCCATGTCACTCCATTCGAAGAAAGAGCAGATTCAAACGTTGCGGGAGCAGGGTTTTGTCGTCGTGCCAGGACTCGTGTCGCCCGAGCGTTGCGACGAGCTGAAGCGGATCGCACAGCGGCAACTGCAGGAAGCGGCGGCGCCGATCGAATTCGAAGCGGATCTGAAGTATCCGGGCGCGCCGTCATCGAAAGATGCGCCGGGCGGACATACGGTGCGGCGCCTGCTCGACGCGTACGGTCGTCACCCCGCGTTCGCGCAATGGGCGACCGCGCCCGAAATCCGTGGCTGGATGGAACTGTATTTTGGCGAGGAGCCGCGACTGTCGCGCGCGCATCACAACTGCATGATGACCAAGCACCCCGCATACGGCAGCCTGACCGGCTGGCATCGCGACGTGCGTTACTGGTCGTTCGAGCGCGACGACCTGGTGTCGGTGTGGCTCGCGGTCGGCCCGGAAACCATTGATAACGGCGCGCTGTGGTTCGTGCCGCAATCGCATGGCGCCGCCTTCACGTCCGACCGTTTCGACGAAGCGAAATTTTTCCGCACGGATCTCGCCGAGAACGAGGCGGCGATCCGCACCGCGGTGTCGCCGGAGCTGCAGACCGGCGACGTGGTGTTCTTCCACTGCAACACGCTCCACTCGGCCGGCAAGAATCTCAGCGATCAGGTGAAGTTCTCGCTGGTGTTCACTTATCACGGCGTAAGCAACGTGCCGCTGCCCGGCACGCGCTCGGCCGCGAAGCCCGAGATCGCGTTCTAGCTATTTTCGTCGCGGGCCTCGCGCGGACGCTCAGCGCTTGCGCCCCGACATCGCGATTCCCGTCAGCCCGGCGAGCGTCGCCACCACTCCCGCGACGATCAGCACGATCGCCTTGTTGCTCGGCGAACCGGTAAAGAAGCGCGACACGTCGCTGCTCACCGAATTGAACGCCTGCCCGCCGAAATACAGCAGCACGATGCCGCCGACAATCAGCGCGATCGAAATCGCCTTCGCCATCTGCACCTCCCATCAACTTGAACCGGCCAGAGTGTAGGTGAGCCGCGCGTGCTCGTCCATCCCGCATACTGGGTGCCTGCAAGCGCCGCGTCGATTGGCTAACATAGCGGTCTAGCCGCACCACGGCGACATCACGACAATAAATCCCCCGAGCAGCACGCCTCCCGCAACGCGCGAATCCTCACGCCCGCAATTCTCGGGCGATCTCATCGACAAGGACACTAGCAATGGCTTACGAAGCAGCTTCAGAACGCTATTCGGACATGCAATACCGCGTCTGCGGCAAGTCGGGTCTCAAACTGCCGGCGCTGTCGCTCGGCCTGTGGCACAACTTCGGCGACACCACGCCGATCTCGACGCAGCGTGACATCCTGCGCACGGCGTTCGACCTCGGCATTACGCACTTCGATCTGGCGAACAACTACGGCCCGCCGTACGGCAGCGCGGAAACCAATTTCGGCCGTCTGTTCAAGGACGATTTCAAGCCGTATCGCGACGAGCTGCTGATTTCGTCGAAGGCCGGCTGGGATATGTGGCCGGGTCCGTACGGCCAGGGCGGCGGCTCGCGCAAGTACGTGCTCGCGAGTCTCGACCAGAGCCTGAAGCGCATGGGCCTCGAATACGTCGACATCTTCTATTCGCATCGCTTCGACGGGCACACGCCGCTCGAGGAAACCGCGGGCGCGTTGGCGAGCGCGGTGCAGCAGGGCAAGGCGCTCTATATCGGCATCTCGTCGTACTCGTCGGCGAAGACCCGCGAAATGACCAGGCTGCTCGCCGAATACAAGGTGCCGCTGCTGATCCATCAGCCGTCCTACAACATGCTGAACCGCTGGATCGAACACGACCTGCTCGATACGCTCGCCGAGGTCGGCGCGGGCGCGATCGCGTTCACGCCGCTCGCGCAGGGGCTGTTGACCGGCAAGTACCTGAACGGCGTGCCGGCCGATGCGCGCGTCAACAAGCCGGGCGGCGGTTCGTTGAAAGACGAGCATCTGAGCCCGCAGAACATCGATCACGTGAGGAAGCTCAACGACATCGCGCAGCGCCGTGGTCAGAGCCTCGCGCAGATGGCGCTCGCATGGGCCTTGCGCGATCAGCGCGTGACGTCGGTGCTGATCGGCGCGAGCCGCGCGGAGCAGGTGCGCGAGAACGTCGGCGCGCTGAAGAACCTCGCATTCTCGGCCGACGAACTCGCCGAAATCGATCGCTATGCGACCGAAGGCGGGATCAACCTGTGGGAAAAGCCATCGACGGACCAGGCGATCTGATCGCGTGAGGAGCCGTCCGCGCAACAGGCGGACCGAACGAACGGCAAAACGAAGCCGCACGCTCAGCGTGCGGCTTTTTCGTTGGTACTTCGCGCCGCGCTGCTACACGAGCGCCGGCAGACCCTCGACCAGCGCCACCGCGCACATCACACCGATCAGCGCGCCCAGCACACGCAGCGCGTTGTGTCGCAACTCGGTTTTGCAGGGCAGCGCGCCGACGAATAGCGCACCCGCTAACGCCATCGGAATGACCAGGATGAAATCACCGATCGTGAAGTACGTCATCTTCGTCTCCTCCCATGCAGGATGGATGCTATGTCGTTCCGGCAGAGGCTGCGGCTTTGAAATCATGCAGTACCAGTGCACGAATCGAGTATAGGAGACGGACGGAGCGGCGCGACCGCGCGAGCTTACGCGTCGGCGCGTATTCGCAAGCTGCTGAACCCCGGCGCGGCGGGCGTGCGGCGATTGGCGCGGCGCAACAAAACACGGCGGAAAGTATCGAGCGTTCGCTTACGCGAGCCTTTCGTTTTTCCGCCGATCCACGCGGGATCGGTGACTGCGTGCGGCTATTCGCGTCCGCGCAAGTGCCTCGCCGCGATCAAGCCGATCACGAGCAGCGCACCGACCAGCCCGACGACCCCGTTCCAGCCATGACCGGCCCACACGCGGCCGCCATACGAGGCGACCAGGCTCGAGCCGATGTAGTACGCGAGCAGGTACAGCGCCGCGGCCTGGCCTTTCGCGTCTTTCGCCAGACGCCCGACCCAGCCGCTCGCGACCGAATGCCCGGCAAAGAACCCGAACGTCACGCATGCGATGCCGGTCGCGACCGCCGCGAGCGGATGCAGCATCGTCAGCGCGAGGCCGAACACCATCAGCAGCAGGCTCCCGATCAGCACGCGCGCGCGGCCGAACGTATCGGCCATGCGCCCGGACCACGGCGACGCGACCACACCGACCAGATAGACGATGAAGATCGCGCCGATCTCCGTCTGATTCAGCCGATACGGCGGCGCGAGCAGCCGGTAGCCGATGTAGTTGTACAGCGTGACGAAGCTGCCCATCAGAACGAAGCCGAGCAGGAACAGCAGCGGCAAGCCCGGTCGCGTGAACTGCCGCAACAGCAGCGTGCGGTGATGCGCGAAGCCGAGCCCGCGGCGTGGCACGAAATGGCGTGATGGAGGCAGCAGTGCGCGGAACGCGAGCATCGACAGCAGGCCGAGCACGCCGATCGTGCCGATTGCGACGCGCCATGAAAACAGATCGGCGACCACGCCGGTGATCACCCGCCCTGCCATCCCGCCGATCGCGGTGCCGCCGACGTACAAACCCATCGCGAGACCGAGACCGTCGGGATGCACTTCCTCGGCGAGATAGGCCATCGCGACGGCCGGCACGCCGCCGAGCGCGAGCCCTTCGAGCGTGCGCAGCACGAGCAGCTGATTCCAGTGCGGCGCCACGGATACGCCAATCGTCAGCACCGACGACACCGTCAGCGACAGCGTCATCAGCTTGTGCCGACTCCAACCCTCGGAGACGAAACCGGCGACGAAAATCGCCAGCGCCAGCGCCGCGGTGGATAGCGACAGCGACAGACTGCTTTGCGCCGGCGTCACGTTGAACGCTTCGGAAAACGACGGCAGCAGCGGTTGCACGCAGTAAAGCAGCGAGAACGTCGCATAGCCGGCGAACAGCAGCGCGAGGCTGGCGCGCCAGTACGCGCGCGAGCCGCGTTCGAGATAGGGGATGTCCGACACGCTGGCGGTGCGGGTGGAAGCAACTGAAGCTGCAACGCGGGACGGAACGGCAGATGCAGTCCGCTGGGATTGCGGCGGCAGGGTCACAACAGAACTCCTTGGGTCACACGGAAACGCGCGAAAGGCGTTAAGGATACGCTGAAAACTCGCTTCGAGCCCGTGGCGTGGGCAACGCGCGCGCCCTTCACGCCTCGCATGTCGCGCGCCCGTCTCCCGGGGCTAGCCGTGCGCGCCCGCGTCGTTGGCCGGCGCCGGCGTCTGCGTCGCACCCGAAGTCGCGGACGGCGGATGCCCGATCACATCGTCGCCCGGCAGTCCCGACGTATCCCAGCCGCCGCCGAGCGCCTTCACGAGCGCGACGCTCGCGGCCATCCGGCGGCGCGCGATCGACACCGCGTTGCGCTCGTTGGTGAGCGTGGTCGTCTGCGCGACGACCACGTCGAGATAGGTGATCGCGCCGTTCCGGTAGCGGTCCGACACGACCGCGAGCGCGCGCCGCGCGGCCGCGACCGCGTCGTCCTGGGCGGCCGCTTCCTGTTCCAGCACGCGCAGCGCGGCGAGATTGTCCTCGACCTGGCCGAACGCGTTCAGCACCGTTTGCCGATATTGCGCGACGCTTTCGTCGTAGTGCGCGCGCGCCTGATCCTTGGCGGCCGCGCGGCCGCCGAAGTCGAGCAGTGTGCCCGCGAGCGTCGGCCCCAGCGACCACAGCCGGCTCGGCGCGAGCAGCCATTGGCTGTAATTGGTCGCTTCGAGTCCGCCAGTCACGGCCAGCACCAGGTTCGGGAAAAACGCCGCGGTGGCCACGCCGATCTGCGCGTTCATCGCGGCGACGTGCCGCTCGGCCGCAGCGATGTCGGGACGCCGCTCCAGCAATCCGGACGGCACGCCGGTCGCCGCGACGACCGGCACCGCGACGAGCGGCGCGACCGGCAGCGTGAAGCCCGACGGCGGCTGGCCGATCAGGATAGCGATCGCATGTTCGAGCTGCGCCCGCTGCACGCCGAGATCGAGCGCCTGCGCCTGGGTCGTCTTCAGCTGCGCTTGTGCCTGCGCGACATCGGCATCGGTCGCGATGCCGCCGGCGTAGCGATGCTGCGTCAGTTCGAGCGCCTCCTGGTAGGCCTTGATCGTGTCGTCGAGGAGTCGGCGCTCCTGGTCGAGCCCGCGCAGCTCGAAGTAATCGGTGGCGAGCTCGGCCTGCATCGACAGTAGCGCGGCGTCGACGTCGGCGGCGCTCGCCTGCGCGCCAGCCTTCGCGCCTTCGACGCTGCGCGACACGCGGCCCCACAGATCGGGTTCCCACGACGCGTCGACCTGCACCAGATAGTCGTTCAGCGCGAGACCGGCGGTCGATTTATGCAGCACGTTCTCCGAGGTCCGCGTGCGCGAATACTGGACGCCCGCGGTGACCACCGGGAAGAATTGCGAGCGATATTGCGCGACGCTCGCGCGCGCCGCGCGAAAGCGCGCCTCGGCGGCCTGCACGTCCTGGTTCGCGCTCGCGACCTGCGGTTCGAGCGCATCGAGCGATGCGTCGCCGTAGATGCGCCACCACGCGCCGCGCGTGAGCGTGTCAGCGGGTTGCGCGGGCTTCCAGCCGGTGCCCTCGAGTTCGCGCCAGGTCGCGGGCGTGACGGCGGCGGGCTTCACGTAGTCGGGGCCGACGGTGCAGGCGCCGAGCGCGCCGGCGAGAGCCAGCGCGACTGCCGGGGCGCGAATGGAAACGCTCGCCGACCCGCGCGCGAATTCAGCCGAAGACGCAAGCACGCGCCGCAAAACCGACATCTTCATCATCACGTCCTCGCGCCCGGCCGCGCGCCGGCTAGCGCCGCCGGCGAGTTGGCCGCCGCGCCGGTCGCACCGGCGCCTGCAGCCGCGCCTTCCGAAGCCGGACCGTCTTCCGCCTTGCGCGGCACGATGCGCACCGGTGCGCCATCGACGATGGAATCCTGCGGATTCAGGATCACCTGCTCGTTGCCCTGCAAGCCCGCCACGATCGCGACGCGCGTGCCGAAGTCCGTGCCGAGCGATACCGGCAGCAGCTTCACCTTGTGCTGCGGATCGACGGTCGCGACCTTGACGCCGTCGGGGCGGAACAGCAGCGCGTTGCCTGGCAGCGTGAACGACGCCGTGCCCGCGCCGAGCGCGAAATGGACCTGCGCGTACGCGCCCGGCAACAGCTCGCCGCTGCGATTGTCGACGTCGACTTCGACGAGCATCGTGCGCTGCTGCGGATCGACCGCGCCGGCGGTGCGCGCGACCGTGCCCGGATAGTGCCGCGACGGCATCTCGGTCAGCGTCAGAAACGCGCTCTGCTGCGCGCGCACCTGCTGCGCGTACGCTTGCGGCACGTTCACATAGACGCGCAGCCGGTCCGCCTGAGCGACATGAAACAGTTCCTTCGCGGGACCGCCCGAGCTGCCCGCGTCGATCAGCGCGCCGACGTCGACGTTGCGCGCGGTCACGGTGCCGTCGAACGGCGCATAGACTTTCTGGAACGACTGGGTCTTTTCGAGTCGTGCGACGTTGAAACGCACGGCGTCGAGCGTGGCCTTTTTCGCGAGCATGTCGCCGACTTTTTCGTCGGTCTCCTGCTTCGACACCGACTTGCTTCTGAACATATCCGTCCAGCGATCCGCGGTGCTCTTCGCCAGCGCGTAATTCGCTTCGGCGTTCGCGAGATCGGCGCGGGCGGCGCGCAACTGGTCGTCGATTTCGGGCGTGTCGATTTCCGCGAGCAACTGGCCGCTCTTCACGCGCGCGCCGATGTCGGCGTACCACTTCTTCAGATAGCCGTTGGTGCGTGCGTAGATCGGCGTGTCGAGGAAGGCCTGCACGTTGCCGGGCAACGTCAGATCGAACCCGGCCGACGACTTCTGCGGCTGCACGACTTCGACGCTCATCTGGCTCGTGTGCTCGGCATCGCGTTCGAGCGCTGCATGCGCATCGTGGCGCGACCAGATGCCTTGCGCGGCGAGCGCGAGCACCGCGACGGCGGCGGCGATCATGATCAGGCGCGTGCGTCGCGCTTTCGCCGGATCGTGCGCGGCTTGACCGCCGGAGCCAGAGCCTGAACCCGAACCCGAACCCGAGCCGCCGGGACGTTGTGCTTCCATCAAGCTTCCCCTTCGAAATTGCATGGGCAGTCGAGGCTGCCTCTTGTGTCGTGGCATCGCATGTTGCGCGTGCCAGTTGGTACGGTCATCGCGTGCTGGATGTTCATGGCTTCTGCACCACGTGTTCCGCGGCACGCTGATGCCGCGCCGCGAGCCGTCGATAGATCATCGAGAACACGACCGGCACGAAGATCAGCGTTGCCAGCGTGCCGACCGCGAGCCCCCCGATCACCGCGCGCCCGAGCGGCGCATTCTGCTCGCCGCCTTCGCCGAGACCGATCGCCATCGGCACCATGCCGATCACCATCGCGAGCGCGGTCATGAGCACCGGGCGGAAACGCGTAAAGCCCGCTTCGATCGCCGCGCGGGTCGCGTCGCCGTGCAGCAGCAGCTGTTCGCGCGCGAAGCTGATCACGAGAATCGAGTTCGCGGTCGCGATGCCGATACACATGATCGCGCCGGTGAGAGCAGGGATCGACAGCGTCGTGTGGGTGAGGAACAGCATCCACACGATGCCCGCGAGCGCGCCCGGCAGCGCGGTGATGATGATGAACGGATCGAGCCACGACTGGAAATTGACGACGATCAGCAGATACACGAGCAGCACCGCGAACAGCAGACCGGCGAGCAGGCCCGAGAATGACTCGTTCATCGTTTGCACCTGGCCGCGCAGTTCGATCGTCGAGCTCTTCGGCAACTCGGCTTTCGATTCGTCGATGATCCTGCGGATGTCGTCGGACACGCCGCCGAGATCGCGGCCGTCGGCGGTGCCGTAGATGTCGATCGTGGTTTGCGCGTTGTAGTGCGTGAGCACCGCGTTGCTGGCTTCGCGGCGCATCGTCGCGAGCGAGCCGAGAATGTTGTTGCGCCCGTTGGCGTTCAACGGAATGTTCGCGAGCGATTGCAGCGAATCGATCGTGTATTGCGGCGCTTCCGTGATCACGTTGTAGCTGACGCCGTTGCGCGGATTGAGCCAGAACGTCGGCGTGGTCTGCTGGCTGCCCGACAGCGTGATCAGCAGATTGCTCGCGATATCGCGCTGCGAAAAGCCCGCTTGCTGCGCGCGCGTGCGATCGACGTCGATGAAAATCCGCGGCAGATCGGCGGGCTGCTGGATGCGCGCATCGACGAGGCCCGGCACCGTGCGCAGACGGTTCAGCAGCTTCGCGGCGAACGCACGATTGGCGGCCACCTCACGGCCGACGAGCTGGATATCGATCGCCGACGGCATGCCGAAATTCAGCGTCTGACTGACGATATCGGCCGGCAGAAACGCGAACTGCACGCCGGGGAATTCGTCGGTGAGCGTGCGCCGCAAGGTGCGCACATAGCCGGTGCTCGGATGATGTTCGGGGTTCAGCGTGATCAGGATGTCCGAGTCGGAGGTGCCGATCGTGCCCGTGTTGCTGTACGACAGGTTGATACCCGACACCGGCAGGCCGATGTTGTCGATGATCGAATGCAGTTCGCCGGCCGGAATCAGCTGACGGATGCGCGCATCGACTCGATCGGTCAGCACCGCCGTTTCCTCGACCCGCATGCCGGTTTTCGCGCGCATGTGCAGTGCGATCGTGCCGGCATCGACGGCGGGGAAAAAGTCGCGGCCGATAAACGGCAGCAACAGCAGCGACGCGCCACAGCACACGAGAAACAGCGTGACGAACAGACCCGGCCGCGCGATACGCGCTTCGAGAAACACGCGATAGCGCTCGCGCAAACGCGAGAAACCGCGCTCGAAAGCGTAGTGCACGCGCATGAACGGATTGCGTGTTTGCGCCGGCGCGTGATGCAGATCAGCGGGCTTGTGGTGATAGCGCAGCAGATACTTCGCGAGCGTCGGCACGAGCGTACGCGAGAAGAAGTACGACGCGAGCATCGCGAACACCACCGCTTCGGCGAGCGGAATGAACAGATAGTGCGCGACACCGGTGAGCAGAAACATCGGCACGAACACGATGCAGATCGACAACGTCGACACGAGCGTCGGAATCGCAATCTGATGCGCGCCGTCGAGAATCGCCTGTTCCAGCGTCTTGCCCTGTTCGAGCTGATGGCTGATGTTCTCGATCGCGACGGTCGCGTCGTCGACCAGAATGCCGACCGCGAGCGCGAGCCCGCCGAGCGTCATGATGTTGATCGTCTGGCCGAGCGCCGACAACGCGATGATCGACGTGATCATCGACAGCGGAATCGATACCGCGATGATCAGCGTCGCGCGCCAGTTGCCGAGGAACAGCAGAATCATCAGGCCCGTCAGGCACGCGGCGATCAGCGCTTCACGCAACACGCCCTCCACCGATGCACGCACGAACAGCGACTGGTCGGCGACAGGGTCGATATTCAGCGACGGCGGCACCAGATTGCGCAGCGTCGGCATCATCGTCTTGATGCGGTCGACGATATCGAGCGTGGACGTGTTGCCGCTTTTGTTGATCGTCAGCAGCGCGGCGCGCTGGCCGTTCACGCGCACGATGTTGGTCTGCGGCTGGTAGCCGTCGCGCACGTGCGCGACGTCGCGGATATAGACGGTGCCGTTTGCGGTGGTGCGGATCGGAATGTTGTTCAGCCCGGCGAGCGAATCGGGGCTGCCGTTCATTACCACCGAGTACTCGGTCGAGCCGATTTTCGCGGTGCCAGAAGGCAGAATCAGGTTCTGCGCGGAGACCGCGCTGACCACGTCCATCGGCGACAGATTGCGCTCCTGCAGCTTGCGCGAATCGATATCGATCATGATCTGCCGTTGCTTGCCGCCATACGGCAGCGGCGCGGATGCACCCGGCACGGTGGCGAGCTGCGTCTTCAGGAAGTTATTGCCGAAGTCGAACAGCTCCTGCTCGGTCAGCGACGCGGACGACAACGCGAGCCGCAGAATCGGTACCGTCGACGCGTTGTAGCGCAGGATGAACGGCGGCGTGATGCCGGGCGGCAGCGAGCGCACTTGCGACTGCGACAGCGCGGTGACCTGCGCGAGTGCTTCGTCGATATTCGCGCCCGGCTGGAAAAAGATCTTGATGACCGTGATGCCGTTCAGCGACGTCGATTCCGTGTGTTCGATATCGTTGACCGCCACCGACAAGCCGCGCTCGTAGTTCAGCGCGATGCGCCGCTCCATTTCGTCGGCGGGCAGGCCGTTGTACGACCAGATCACCGACAGCACCGGAATATCGATGTTCGGAAAGATGTCGGTGGGCGTGCGCAGAATCGTCAGTGGCCCGACGATCAGCAACAGCAACGCCAGCACGACGAACGTATAGGGGCGCCGTAGCGCGAGACGAACGATCCACATGACTAGCGCAGTCGAATGAAATCAGCGGCACTCGCGCCGCGCGGATCGGAAACGGAGGCGCGCCGGTCGGCGCGAAGGCAGGTGCGAAGCTGCGCCTCACTCGCATCTGGTAGATCGTTCTGGTAATGCACGTTTTTGATGTCTCCCCCGGCAGGGTTTATGATGGTCTTCATTACGACGTCTGACGCCGAGATCATCGGCTGTGCGCAGCGTAATGGGAATAGGGCGAAACGACTGGTGAAAGCCTTCTATTCGCCTTCCCAAAGCCCTGCAAAGCGGCAACAATGACTCGAAGCTCTCACGCGCCATGCGCGCGACAGATTAAGTGCGCACGCAACGTCCAATGCGAAGCGGCGTTTTTATCATCACCTCGACCGGCGCGAAATCATAAAGCCGGCTAAGTGAAGCGGGGAATTATCATGCAAGTCGGTTCCATTGTCCGATCGGTACATATCGCCGTGCCGCAAGGCGCGCGCGGAATCGTCATGCGCATTCTTGGCGACATGGCGATGGTGGCGTGGTACGCCGGCGAACCCGGCGCATCGCGGCAGCTCAATACCGAACCCTTTTTCCTCGAAGATCTGATCGATACCGGCGACCTGATACGTCCGGCCGGCGCGCAGACGCATTGAACGAGAGGCTCACCTGTTGCTCATTGCCGTTGTGTGACACGCAGGAGCGGGTTGTAGTGATGTTGTAAGGTGAGATCGGCTCGCCAGCATCGCTGCGGGTCGATGCGCGCGTCGATTCACGGCGCGCCGCAAATCAGCCCGTATTTCTAGCGATGCCACGCACGCATTGCGAGCCGTCGCCCTCGTCTTTAGCCGCGGCGCGGCGCACAATGCGGGGCATGAACGACACCATTCCCGATAATTACTATCCTGAGGCCGGCGCCGATGGCGCCGTGCCGTTCGCGCGGCTCACGCCGGAAACCGTGCTGGACGCGATCGACGGCGTGCTCGCAACGTCCGGCGTGCGAACCGACGGCCGTCTGCTGCCGCTCAACAGCTACGAAAATCGTGTGTATCAGGTCGGCGTCGAAGACGGTCCGCCCGTGGTCGCGAAGTTCTATCGTCCCGAGCGTTGGAGCGACGCGGCGATTCTCGAAGAGCACGCGTTCGTCGCCGAACTCGCCGCGCGCGAGATTCCGGCCGTGCCTGCGCGCATGCTCGATGGCCGCACACTGCATAGCTTCGACGGTTTCCGCTTCTCGGTCTTCGAGCGACGCGGAGGTCGCGCGCCGGATCTCGACCGGCGCGACACGCTCGAATGGCTCGGACGTTTCATCGGACGCATACATGCGATCGGGCAGACCCAGGACTACGCGGAACGTCCCGCACTGAACATCGACACGTTCGGCTACGAGCCGCGCGACTTCCTGCTCGCGCATCGTTTCGTGCCCGACGACGTGCGCACCGCGTGGGAAACCGTCGTGAATCTCGCGCTCGAAGGCGTCGCGCGTGCGTTCGAGCGGGCCGGCGAGATTCGCACATTGCGTCTGCATGGCGACTGTCATCCGAGCAACGTGTTGTGGACCGATGCGGGCCCGCATTTCGTCGATTTCGACGACAGCCGCATGGGTCCCGCGATTCAGGACCTGTGGCTGCTGTTGCCGGGTGAACGCGCGGAGGCGTCGCGCGCGCTCGCCGACCTGCTCGCCGGCTACGAGGATTTCTGCGAGTTCGAGCCGCGCGAACTGTATCTGATCGAAGCGCTGCGCACGTTGCGGCTGATTCACTATCAGGCGTGGCTCGCCCGCCGCTGGAACGATCCGGCGTTTCCGGCGGCGTTTCCCTGGTTCAACACCCAGCGCTACTGGGAGGACCGCATCCTCGAGATGCGCGAGCAGATCGGCGCGATGCAGGAAGGACCGTTGCGGCCGGTTTGACGCGTTGACGCGTTGACGATCAAGGCGCCTGCGACGCCACGTTCGACGACTCCACCAGCGTCGATCTGACGATCACCTCCGCGCGCACGTCCCGTCCGATCGCTTCGATCGCGGGACGCATGCGCGTGAAATCATCGGGCGTGCACACGTCGCTGTCGAAATGGGTGGCGCCGTCGCGCGTCATCGTGACCACGTTGCTGAGCGGATCGAACGTGTACTCCGACGTGAAATCGACGAAGCGGTCCTGCGTGCGTTGCGCCTCCGGCATGTCGAGCACGCGGAAGTTGGCCGGCAGTTCGATGCGCGCGCGTTCGTGGATCGCGAGGTTGTGACACACGAACGGCTGCGTGCGCTTGCGTTCGCCGAGCCAGTAGCGCGTATCGGCCTCGACGCCGCCGCCGAGGCTCGTCAAGGCCGGGATCGATGCGGTCATGCCGGTCACCACGAGACTTTCCAGCGTGCCTTTCATCGTCAGCGTGAGCGGGCCGTCGACCGCGCTGAGGTCGCTCGTCGTCAGCGTCGCGGTGCCGCGCAGATTCGCGTTGCGCAACTCGGCCTGGATCGATTCCTCTCGTTGCCCGGGCGTCTGCGTGCGTAGCCGCGCGCGGGCCTGCTCGGCATAGGGTCCGGCATCCTGCAGCCGATATGTGAAGCTCGCCGAGCCGTCCGGTTCGATCTTGATCGCGAGATCGGTGCTGCGCGACATCTGCGCGGTGGCCGGTGTTTGCGCGAGCACGCCGTCGTCGATCAACACGGTGGGACGGTTCATGTCGGATGAAGGCAGAAAACCGAACTCGACGTTCGACGCGGTCGAATCCGCGTACGTCTGCAAATCGGGCAGCCACGTGATCGCATGATTGATGACGCCGTAGCCGGGCACGCTCGGCAGCGTGTAGATGGTGCCGCTGCTGATCAGCGCCGGCTCGTTGCGCACGCCGACCGCGTCGAGCAACGCGCCGTAGAGCGCGACGTGGTCCTTGCAATCGCCATAGCGGTTCGCGAGGATCGCGCTCGCGCTGTGCGGCACGACGGAGCCGCGCCCGACGTAGATCGCGACATAGCGGATATTGCGGCGAACCCAGTCGTACAGTGTTTTGGCTTTGTCGCGCGGGGTGTGATCGTGCGCGGTCAACTGCTGCGCGAGCTGGGTGATCGCGGCGTCGTGCGTACCCGGGTCGGCCGCGGAGCTGCGATAGGACGCGGCGAACGCGGCATAGCTGGGAAACGTCGACACCATCAGCCGATCCCCGTACGACACGTACGCGATCGAGCCGCGTTCGAGCCGGTCGAAATGCGCCTTGTCGTAGCGGAATTCGTAGCGCGTGCGGCCGTCGCGCGTGATGGGCGTCACCGCGCTGAAGCCGCGCGCGTCCGCGTACAACGGCTTGTCAGCGGGCAGGTCGTAGATCAGGCGGAAGTTGCGGGTCGGCGCGAGGTCGGGCGGCGTGAAGTCGCTGAATTCCCCAGGCACGATCGGCTGCCGCTGCGTCTTGCGGTACGTCAGATGCACGCGCGCGCCGGGTTCGACCGCGGGGAACACGATTACCTTTTCCTGGATGTCCTGGAACATCGGCGCGTCGAACGAACGGACTTCCTGCACGTCGCGGATCTGCTCGGGCGCTACGTCGTGACGTTTACCATCGGCGGTGACCGTATAGGCCTCGAGAATCTGCACGTCGGCCATGTTGCGGTTGAACCAGACGTATTGCTGCGCGACCCGCTCGACACCGGCTTCGTTGTTCACGCGCAGCGTCATCGAATCGAGCTTCGCATACGAGCCGTCGGCGCTGATGGTGAAGGTCTGCGTCTCGCCTTCGTTGGTGTACGGGTCGTCCAGTTTGACCGGCACGCTCGCGCTCGCGGCATGAAGGCCGGCCAGCCAGCTGGCGGTGGCAAGGACCACGAGGCAGAGTCGCATGACGGCAGGTGTCCCCGGACGATAACGTTGACGGCATCGCCAGCTAGCGTCGTTTCACGCCGCGCGGATGTCAAGCGGCTGGCGCGCATCTGGAAGCGACTCGAAGATCGCCCGGCGGGTATGCATCGCGCACCCACAGCGTCCCGACATTGAGCAAAACACTTAATTGTGTAATGATAATGTTTCTCAATTGAAAGGCATCGCAAGCTTTTTGTCACGCGTCTCCTCCTCTGTGACCGCCAGCCAGCCCTTCACGCGATCGCCCGTCACAAGCCGGCCGATCCGCCTCTTCTCTCACTCGAATTCTTCTTACCGCTCTAGCCTGGAGTCCGTTTTGAACGCGCCTGAATCGATCGATTTGAAACCTACCGTCGCCGCGCCGGGGCGGCAGCGTTCGCGTCGTGCGACCTTCATCAAGTGGCTGCGCAATGTGCATGGCTGGATCGGCTTGTGGGGCGCGGTGCTCGGGCTGATGTTCGGCGTGACCGGCTTTCTGCTCAATCATCGCGCCGGTCCGCTGAAAATTTCCACGGGCGCGCCGCAGGTCGAGGAAATGCAGATCGCGGTGCCTGAGAAACCGCTGCACTCGCCGGGGGAGATGGCGAAGTGGCTGCAACGCGAACTGAAGATCGACGGCAAGCCTGGACGCGCGAAGCGCGAGCCCGCCCATCCGGTCGCGTGGGGCGATCACAGCACGATTCAGCCTGAGCAATGGCAGGTCGGCATCATGGGACCGGGCCAGAGCGTGCAGGCCGAGTACTGGGTCGGAAATGGCTTCGTGACGGTGAAGCACACGCGCAACTCGTTTTTCGCGACGCTGAGCAATCTGCACAAGGGCGTGGGTCTCAGCGGCGGGTGGGTGCTGTTGATCGACACGATCGCGGGCAGCCTGATTCTGCTGTCGCTGACCGGCGTGCTGCTGTGGACCGAATTGAATAAACGCCGCGTGGTGGGCGTGGTACTGGTGAGCGGATCAGTGATCGCGGCGGTGCTTTGCGGCTTGATGTAAGCGCGGAAGGCACGCCCGGTGCCCTCCGTCTGTTTTGTTGAACGCGGCAGGTTACGCTTTGCAAGCGGCGCCACCCGACGCCGCAATCTCCCGCGCAGCCTTTGCGCCTTCGACCTGCAATAGCGTCGGCAGCGACACGCCATTCTTGGCCGCCGTCACCTCCGCGAGAATCGACACCGCGATCTCAGGCGGCGTCCGGCTGCCGATATAAATGCCGACGGGCCCATGCAAACGGGCCAGTTCGGCTTCGTTCAAATCGAACTCCTTCAAACGCTCGCGTCTCGCGTGATTGTTCCGGCGTGAGCCGAGCGCACCGACATAAAACGCCGGCGTCTTCAATGCTTCCATCAGCGCGAGATCGTCGAGCTTCGGATCGTGCGTGAGCGCGATCACCGCGCAGCGCTCGTCGAGCTTCATGTCGATCACGGTATCGTCCGGCATCGTGCGGACGATCTTCGTGCCCGGCACGTCCCATTCCTCGGTGTATTCCTCGCGCGGATCGCAGACCGTCACCTGATAATCGAGCCCCACCGCGATGTGGCACAGGTAGCGCGACAACTGCCCGGCGCCGATCACGAGCATCCGGTAGCGCGGGCCGTGGATCGTCAGCAGACGCTCACCGTCGAAATGCACGCCGTCGGTCGCCTGCGCGTTGTCGAGCCGCACCGCGCCCGTCGCCATGTCGAGTTCACGCGCGACGAGCCGGCCGTTCTCCACCGCGTGACACAACTCGGCGATGCCGCTTTGCCGCGTCAACGGTTCGAGCACGAGCTGGATCGTGCCGCCGCACGGCAGCCCGAAGCGATGCGCTTCCTCGGCTGTGATCCCGTATTTCACCGCTTCCGGATGCGTCTGCTCGATGCCCTGTTGCCGTACGCGGTCGATCAGATCGTCTTCGATGCAGCCGCCCGACACCGAGCCCACCACGAGGCCGTCGTCGCGCACCGCGAGCATCGCGCCCTCGGGACGCGGCGACGAGCCCCACGTCTTCACGACCGTCACGAGGAGCGCGCGATGTCCGTCGTCCAGCCAGCGGGCGCTAGTCTTCAGAACTTCGAGATCCACGCTGTCCATGATTTTTTCCCTTTCTTTGCTTCGCCGCCGGACTCGCCGTCCGCGGCCTCGTTCGATTCCGTTTGCTCAGACGCAGACGCGGCTTCGGCTTCGGTATCCACCGAGGCGTCACCGTCCGCAGCCTCATCAGCGCTATTGTCACCGGAGAGCTGGGCACTCAAGCGCTTGAAAAACTCCCCGGCAATCTTGCGCGCCGCACCGTCGACGAGCCGCGAGCCGATCTGCGCGAGCTTGCCACCGACCTGCGCGTTGGCGGTGTAGGAGAGCTTCGTCGCGGCATCGCCGTCGGCTTCGAGCGTGACCTGCGTATTGCCCTTCGCGAAGCCGGCCGCTCCGCCTTGGCCTTCGAACACGATCGTGTAGGCGTTCGGCGCGTCGATGTTGGTCAGTTGCATGCGCCCCTTGAAGCGCGCCTTGACCGGGCCGACCGCCGCGCTCAGCGTGACCAGGTATGCGTTTTCGCCGTCCGGGTCGATGCTTTCGCAACCGGGGATGCAGGCGCGCAGAATTTCGGTGTCGTTCAACGCGTCCCACGTTTGCTGCTGCGCGACCGGCAGCGTATGAGTTTCGCTCAATTCCATGACGTTGCTCCTGCGAGTGTCGTCGCGGCGACGGCGTGGCGAGGTGTGCGCGTCAATTGCGCGAGGTCGCGGCCGAACGCTGCGAGACTGTCTAGATTATGAACCGGACGATGCGCGTCGACATACGGCAGGATCGCCTGCACGCCGCGCGCCTTCGGAGTGAAGCCGCTGAACCGCAGCAGCGGATTGAGCCACACGATGCGATGCGCGAAACGTGCGAGGCGCGCCATTTCGGCATCGAGCACGTCGATCGCTTCGTGATCGAGACCGTCGGTGACGAGCAGCACCGTTGCACGACCTGTGAGCACGCGGCGCGCCCAGCGTCGGTTGAATTCGGCGAGCGCCGCGCCGATGCGCGTGCCGCCCGACCAGTCGACCACCTGATCGCTGAGCGTCGCGATCGCGACGTCGGGATCGCGTTCGCGCAATGCGCGCGTCGCGTTCGTGAGCCGCGTGCCGAACAGAAACACCTGCAGACGTTCGCGCGACTGCAACAACGCGTGGCAGAAGTACAGCACCGCGCGCGAGTAGTTGCTCATCGAGCCGGAAATGTCGAGCAGCAGCACGAGCGGCGGCTTGCGCTCGATCCTCGCGCGATACTTCCACACGGTCCAGTCGCCACCGGCGCGCACCGCGTGCCGCGCGCTCGCGCGCAGGTCCGCGTGCGTGCCCTGCGATGCCGCCTTCAGGCGCCGCGTCGGTTCGGTGGCGAGCGGCAGCCGCTGGCCGCGGATCAGATGACGCAGCGTGCGCCATTCGTCGGCGCTCAGCGTGTCGAAATCGCGATGACGCAGCCGCTCTTCCGCGCTGAACGTCAACTGGGCATGCAACTCGTGCTGCTCGGTTTCTTGCGGCGCATTCAGACGCGGCGACGGCGGCATGCGTACCGCGAGCGCATCGGCGAGACGGTTGTTGCGCTTCGGCGGCGGCAGGCCGTCGCGCACTTTCGGCAGCAGCAGTGCGCGCAGCTTGCCCTCCCAGTCGGGGTCGCGCCAGAAAAGATCGAATGCGGCATTGAAGAGCTCACGTTCGTCGGGCGCGGTGACGAGCAGCGCGGCAAGCGCGGCGCGCACGTCGTCGCGGCGGCCGAGATCGATCCACTGCAACGCGGCGAGCGCGTCGACGGCCTGTGCGGGCGACATCGGCAAACCGGCGCCGCGCAGCACGCGCACGAAATGAACGACGTTGCGCGCGAGCATGGGCGCGGACTGCTGCTTTACGCCGTCGTGTCTGCCTATGCCGATGTCGTTCGTCATGCCGACGACCCTCACCCGGCCAGACACTGCGCGATCTGCGCGACATCCACGCGCGCGAGATCGTCCTGATACTTGAGCAGCACGCCGAGCGTGTTCTGCACCGATTGCGGATCGAGCTCTGTCACCGACAGCGCTTCGAGCGCGCGGCACCAGTCGATCGTTTCGGCGATGCCGGGCGCCTTGAACAGATCCATGCCGCGCAGTCGATGCACGAAGTCGACCGCGCGCCGCTGCAATTGCGCCGACGTTTGCGGCGCGCGCGCGGCGACGATCTCGAGCTCGCGCTCGCGATCCGGATAGCCGATCCATTGATACAGACAGCGGCGCTTCAACGCATCGTGCACTTCGCGCGTGCGGTTCGACGTCATGATGACGAGCGGCGGCTGTGCGGCGCGCACGGTGCCGTATTCGGGAATCGATACCTGGAAATCCGAAAGCAGTTCGAGCAGGAAGGCCTCGAACGGTTCGTCGGCGCGGTCGATTTCGTCGATCAGCAGCACGCGTCGCGCGCCGGGATGGTCTTCGTCGGGCATCAGTGCCTGTAGAAGCGGACGCTTCAGCAGGAATTCGCCGCGATACAGCGTGTCGTTGTCGGGGCGCTCGCCGCTCGCTTCGGCGAGCCGCAGCGCCATGATCTGGCGCGGGTAGTCCCACTCATAAAGCGCGCTCGCGGTGTCGAGTCCTTCATAGCATTGCAGCCGCAGCAGCGTGGTGCCGAGCATGCCGGCCGCCGCTTTCGCGAGCTCGGTCTTGCCGACACCCGGCTCGCCTTCGACGAACAGCGGCCGCTCCATGCGCAGCGCGAGGTACAGCGCGGTCGCGAGTTCGCGGCTCGCGAAATAGCCTTGGGCGGCGAGTTGGGCGAGGGTGTCGTCGATCGAAGCCGGCTGCATGGTGGTCCTGAATCTGCGCGAAAGGCCATGACAAGGCGTGGCGCGAGTGAAGAACGCAATGGGCGCGAGCTCGGCGTCGAACGCAGGCGCCTGCTCGCGAAAGGAACGAAGCCGGCTTGTGCGCGCCAAGATGTTCGCGCGGCAAGCCGGGCCGCCTAGCGAGTATCGCTAGGCATTTGCCTTCGTGACCGCGCGCGCGGCGAGCAGCGGAATCAGATGCGCGCGATACGCGGCACTCGCGTGCATGTCGTCGTTCAGCTCGCCGGGCGACACGCTGACCGCGCGTGCCGCCTCGGGCGTGAAGTTCGCCGACAGCGCGCTTTCGAGCTCGGGCACGCGAAATACCGACGACGCCGCACCCGTCACCGCAACCCGCACACCGCCTGCGGACTTCGCGACGAACACGCCGACCAGCGCGAAGTGCGAGGCCGGATTGCGGAATTTCTCGTACGCGGCGCGCTCGGGCACCGGAAACTCGACGGCGACGATCAACTCGTCGGGTTCGAGCGCGGTCTCGTACATGCCGACGAAGAAATCGCTCGAGGCGATGCGCCGCCGGTCCGTGACGATCGTCGCGTCGAGCCCCATCGCGGCGGCCGGGTAGCACGCGGCCGGATCGTTGTTCGCGAGCGAGCCGCCGATCGTGCCGAGCGCGCGCACCTGGCGATCGCCGATATTCGAAGCCAGCTCCGCTAGCGCGGGCAACACGCGCCGCACGTCCGCATGCTCGGCGACGTCGGCATGACAAACGGCCGCGCCGATCGTCACCTTGTTGGCGTCGACGCTGATCGTCTTGAGCGCGGGAATGCGCGTCACGTCGATCAGTTGTGACGGCTGCGCAAGACGCAGGCGCATCGTCGGCAGAAGGCTCTGGCCGCCGGCGAGAAACTTCGCTTCCGGGTCGGCGGTGAGGGCTGCGGCGGCCGCTTGCGGATCCGTCGCGCGTTGATACTCGAATGAATACATGTCGAATGCTCCGCTCAGGATCGTTGGGTCAGGCTTGCTTCGCCGCTTGAATCGCGGACCACACGCGATGCGGTGTGGCCGGCATCTGCAGATTGGTCACGCCAAGCGGCGCGAGCGCGTCGATGATCGCGTTGATCACGGCCGGCGGTGAGCCGATCGCGCCCGCTTCGCCGCAGCCCTTGACGCCGAGCGGGTTGTGCGTGCACGGCGTGCCCTTCGAAGTCTCGACCGTGAAGTCGGGCAGATCGGACGCATGCGGCATCGCGTAGTCCATGTACGAGCCGGACAGCAGCTGGCCGCTGTCGGTGTCGTACACGCAGCGCTCGAGCATCGCCTGGCCGATGCCTTGCCCGAGCCCGCCATGTACCTGGCCTTCGACGATCATCGGATTGATCACGTTGCCGAAATCGTCGACCGCGGTGAACTTCTGGATGCGGCTCTCGCCGGTGTCCGGATCGACTTCGATCTCGCAGATGTACGCGCCCGACGGATACGTGAAGTTGGTCGGGTCATAGAACGCGCTTTCTTCGAGGCCCGGTTCGAGCACATCGAGCGGATAGTTGTGCGGCACGTAGGCTGCGAGTGAAATTTCCGCGAACGCCTTCGTGCGGTCGGTACCCGCGACGCGAAACACGCCGTTCCTGAACTCGATGTCTTCAGCCGACGCTTCGAGCAGATGCGCGGCGATCTTCTTCGCCTTTGCCTCGATCTTGTCGAGCGCCTTCGAGATTGCCGAGCCGCCGACCGCGATCGAACGCGAGCCATACGTGCCCATGCCGAACGCGATGCGGCCGGTGTCGCCGTGCACGATCTCGACGCTGTCGAGCGGAATGCCGAGGCGGTCGGCGACCACTTGCGCGAAGGTCGTCTCGTGGCCTTGGCCGTGGCTATGCGAACCCGTGAACACGGTGACCGAACCGGTCGGGTGCACGCGAATCTGGCCGACTTCGAACAGGCCCGCGCGCGCGCCTAGCGCGCCCGCGATGTTCGACGGCGCGAGACCACATGCCTCGATGTAGCACGAGTAGCCGAGGCCGCGGCGCTTGCCGTTCTTTTCCGATTCCTGCCGACGCGCGGCGAAACCTTCGACGTCCGCGAGCGTCAGCGCGCGCGACAGGATCGCGTTGTAGTCGCCGGTGTCGTAGGTGAGGCCGACCGGCGTCGCGTACGGGAACTGCGTGATGAAGTTGCGGCGGCGAATTTCCGCGGGGTCGAGCTTCATCTCGCGCGCCGCGGCTTCGACCAGACGCTCGACGACGAACGTCGCTTCCGGCCGGCCCGCGCCGCGATACGCATCGACCGGAACGGTGTTGGTGAAGACCGCCTTCACTTCCGCGTAGATCGCGGGCGTCGCGTATTGGCCGGCGAGCAGCGTCGCGTACAGGATCGTCGGCACGCTCGACGCGAACGTCGACAGATAGGCGCCCATGTTGGCGATCGTATGCACGCGCATCGCGAGGAACTTGCCGTCGGCGTCCATCGCCAGCTCGGCCTTGGTCACGTGATCGCGGCCGTGCGCGTCGGAAAGGAACGCCTCGGAGCGCTCGGCCGTCCATTTGACCGGCCGGCCGATCCTCTTCGATGCCCACGTGAGCGCGACGTCTTCCGCGTAGAGGAAGATCTTCGAGCCGAAGCCGCCGCCGACGTCCGGCGCGATCACGCGCAGCTTCGATTCCGGCAGCGACAGCACGAACGCGGCCATCAGCAGTCGCTCGACGTGCGGATTCTGATTCGCCACATACAACGTATAGCTATCGTCCTGCGCCGAATAGCTCGCGTTGACCGCGCGCGGTTCGATCGCGTTCGGCACGAGCCGATTATTGACGATGTCGAGCGTGGTCACGTGCGCGGCTTTCGCGAACGCGGCGTCGGTCGCGGCCTTGTCGCCGTGACCCCAGTTGTAGCAGACGTTGTCGGGCACTTCGTCGTGCACTGCCGCCTGACCCGGGTCGGCCGCATGCGCGGTATCGACGACGGCCGGCAGTTCTTCGTAATCGACCTCGATCAGTTCGGCCGCATCTTTGGCGGCCTTGATCGATTCGGCGATCACGAGCGCGATCTGGTCGCCCACATGCCGCGCCTTCGTATGCGCGATCACCGGATGCGGCGGCTCGTTCATCGGCTTGCCGTCGGTGCTGTGGATCAGCCAGCCGCACGGCAGTCCGCCGACCTTCTCCGCCGCCAGGTCCGCGCCGGTGAAGATCGCGACCACGCCCGGCGACTGTTTGGCCGCGCTCGTGTCGATGCTGTTGATCTTCGCGTGCGCGTGCGGCGAGCGCAGGAACACCGCGTAGGTTTGCTGCGGCAGCACGATGTCGTCGGTGTACTGGCCTTTGCCGGTCAGGAAGCGATAGTCTTCCTTGCGTTCGACGGCGGCGCCGATCAGGCTCTGGGTATCGGGTGCGTTCATCGTCGGCTCCTCAGGCGGTTGCGCCGGTGGCATTCGCGCCGGCAGTTGCGCTCGATGCGGCGGACGCCTTCATACCCGCGGCGCCTTCGAGCACGGCCTTGACGATGTTGTGATAACCGGTACAGCGGCACAGATTGCCGTCGAGCTGTTCGCGCACTTCGTCGCCGGTCAGGTCGGGTTGACGCTGAACCAGCGACACCGCGCTCATCACCATGCCCGGCGTGCAGAAGCCGCATTGCAAACCGTGGCAGTGCTTGAACGCGGCCTGCATCGGATGCAGCGCGCCATTGTGCGCGAGCCCTTCGATGGTCGTGACTTCGGCGCCATCGGCTTGCGCGGCGAGGATGTTGCAGGACTTGATCGCGCGGCCGTTCAGATGCACGGTGCAGGCGCCGCATTGCGCGGTATCGCAGCCGACGTGGGTGCCGGTCAGACGGAGTTGATCGCGCAGGAACTGGACAAGCAGGGTGCCAGGGTCGACTGAGGCGCTCACGGGTGCGCCATTGACCGTCAGACTGATGCTGATCGCCATGAAGCTGTCTCCTTTGTCGATCGGAGCGAGCGCTTCGGCGTATCGATCCCCGCCTCCACGCTGACCACGATCCCATGCAAGATAGTTGCTGTGGGTGAGACCGGACCTGTGATTGTTGTTGCCCCTGCTTTTGCTTCGACTGCGTGTGATTGCGATTCGCGAGGTCCGATGCGGGTGCTGCGGGTTTTACAAGTCTGCCGAAAAGTAAAGCACAAATCGCGCGGACGCGCTATGAGGGGAAGTGTGTCGGCGCGCGCGAGCGCACGAACAGAAGACGGCGGCCACGGAACGGGACGCCGCAAAGACGAGCGCCCCGTCTGCAGGGCATGACGGGGCGCTTCGATAAATCAGCGGAAAGCGAGGCCGCGCTCGCGAGCATTCAGCTCATTGGCGTGGCCTCGTTGAAAACGGCGCCTTACTTTGCCAGTTTCGAATGACGGCGCGAGTAGCCGAAATAGACGACCATGCCGATCGCGAGCCAGATCAGGAACGCACCCCACGTGATGCCTTGCAGATTCAGCATCAGGAACAGGCACGATGCAACCGCGAGCACCGGCACGACCGGCACGCCCGGGCAACGGAACGCGCGCGGCAGTTCGGGGTGCGTCTTGCGCAGCACGAGCACCGCGATCGACACCATCGAGAATGCCGCGAGCGTGCCGATATTGATCAGTTCAGCCAACACATTGAGCGGCACCAGCGCGCCGATCAGGCCGAAGAAGATACCGACGAGCCACGTCGTGAAGAACGGCGTCGCGAAGCGCGGATGCACTTTCGACAGCTTCGCGGGCAGCAGCCCGTCGCGCGACATCGCGAAGATCACGCGCGTCTGACCGTAGGCCATCACGAGAATCACGGTCAGCATGCCGAGCACGGCGCCGAGGTCGATGAAGCCCGCGACCCAGTTTTGCCCCGCGAGCTGCAGCGCGTATGACACCGGGTGCGAAATGCCCATGAACTTCTCGGACGGCACGATGCCGGTGACGACCGCGGCCACGGCCACATACAGCACCGCGCACACGCCGAGCGACGCGATGATGCCGATCGGCAGATCCCGCTTCGGATTCTTCACCTCTTCCGCCGCCGACGACACCGAGTCGAAGCCGATGAACGCGAAGAACATCACCGCGGCCGCGCCGAACACGCCGCTCCAGCCGTGCGGCATGAACGGGTGCCAGTTGGCCGGCGTGACGTGGAACACGCCGACGCCGATCACGAGCAGCACGACCACGACCTTGATCGCCACCATGATGTTGTTGATCCGCGCGGATTCGCGCACACCGACCGACAGCAGCGTGGTGATCGCCATCATCACGAGGAAGGCGGGCAGGTTGAACAGCGTTTCGTGTCCGGGGACGGCGCCGGGGGCCGCGGTCAGCGCCATCGGCAGCGACACGCCGAAGCCCGACAGCAGCGACTGCAGATAGCCTGACCAGCCGACCGACACCGCCGAGGTCGCGAGCCCGTATTCGAGCATCAGGTCCCAGCCGATGATCCACGCGGCCAGCTCGCCGAGCGTCGCGTACGAGTACGTGTAGATCGAACCTGCGACCGGAATTGTCGACGCGAATTCGGCATAGGCGAGGGCGGCGAAGCCGCAGGCGATCGCCGCGATCACGAACGAGATCATCAGCGCGGGGCCGGCCTGCAAGGCGCCCGTGCCGGTGAGCACGAAGATGCCGGTGCCGATGATGGCGCCGACGCCGAGGAAAGTCAGGTCGAGCGCGCCGAGCGCCTTTTTCAGGCCGGCGGTCTGAGCGCTTGCCGCAAGCATGTGCTCGACGCTCTTTTTGCGAAACAGGGACATTGGCGTGGGTCTCCAGTGGTGCACGCGTGTTGCGCGCCGAATGTCGGGAAAACCCGCAATTCTAGCGGATGCGTGCCACCGGGCCGGTTCAAAACGGCGCTTCGTGGACCAGGGCGATGGGCGGGAACTCCCGCCAGGAGGGCGCGTCGGGGTGGTCTTGCGGTGCCGCAAGCGGGGGGGGCGGCAGTCACGCTTTTACTGAATAGGCGATCGATGGGGACGGAATTTCTTCGTTTGCGCGGGCGCCACGATCGGCTCGGGCCGACGGCGGCACACGCCGCAGCCATGGGCGATGGCGTCTGCTGGCCTAGCCGGCCATCGCTGGATTCAGATCGACGAGGCGGTTGCTCATCACATAGAACGTGAGCTCGGCGTTGTTGCGCAGCTTCATCTTGTCGAGCAGCCGCGTGCGGTACACGCTGACCGTCTTCACCGACAGCGACAGTGTGGCCGCGATATCGGTGAGCCGTTTGCCCGACGCGAGCATGCACAGCGTCTGATACTCGCGATCGGACAGCTTTTCGTGCGGCAACTGCTCGCCGTCGAACGACACGTAGTCGGCGAGCGCCTCGGCCATCTCGGGGCTCACGTACTTGCGGCCCGCGGCGACTTGCTGGATCGCGCCGATCATCTGCGCGGCGTCGACCGTCTTCGACAGATAGCCGGACGCGCCGGCCTTGAGCGCGCGCACCGCGTACTGGTCCTCGCGGTACATCGAGAACATCAGCACCGCGACGCGTGGCGCCTTGCGCTTCAGGCGCTTGAGCACCTCGACGCCATTCATGTCGGGCAGCGAGATGTCGAGCAGCACGACGTCGAAGCTGTGATGGACGACCGAGTCGAGCGCTTCGGAGCCGCTTTGCGCCTCGGCGACCTCGCGCGCGACGCCGCGATCGAGCAGCAGCTGGCGAACGCCCTGGCGGACCACCGCGTGATCTTCGACGATCAGGATGCGCAGGCTCATAGTCGCGGGCTCACGATTGCAGCGCGCGCCGGGCGGCGCGCGGCGCGGGGGTGGTAGCCAGCACCGCGTGCCACGCGAAGCGGGCCTGGATCAAGGTGCCGCGCGGGGCGACGGCGCCGTTGCTGCCAGTGCCGCTATCCTCGCCGCAACTGACGCTTGCGCGCCTCGCGCCGACCCGCAACGTGCCGTCGAATGCGGCGCAGCGCGCCTTCATGCCGGCGAGGCCGAAATGACCGGCTGGTTCTTTCTGGCCCCTCCGTTCGCGCGCGCCGCGCGGCAGGCCGATGCCGTCGTCGCTGACGAGGAGCCTCAGATGACGCGCACCCGTTTCGATACGCACGTCGGCGCAGCTCGCGCGTGCGTGCTTCGCGACGTTGTTCAGCGCTTCCTGCGCGACGCGGAATACGGCGAGTGCGGCATCGGCGGGCAGGCGCGCGAGACGCGCGTCGTCCGCGCAGGTGACGGTGGTGCGCAAGCCGGTGCGAGAGGAGAAGTCGCGCACCCAGCACTTCAGGGCGCCGGCGAGGCCAGTCTCGAACGACGGCGCGTGCAGTTGCGCGATGGCCTCGCGGTTCGCCGCGTGCACGGCGTCGAGCGAACGGTTCGCGACCGCGAGCGCGGCCGCGCATTGCGGCGGCGCGTCGGCGGGCAGCCAGGTTTCCATGCTCGCGAGCGCGAAGCGCGTCGCGGTCAGCTCGGCGCCGACGCCGTCGTGCAACTCGCGCGCGACGTGGCGACGTACGCTTTCCTGCGCGTCGACCAGTTCGGCCGCCAGCTCGCGCACCCGCGCGCGCAGCCGCTCGATTTCGCGCGCGGCGTGCGACGGCATGTCGAAGCCATCACGCTGCGCGGCCGAGGCCAACGCAGCGTTGAACGGGACGGCAGTCGACGTATCCATGAATTTCCCTCTCCAGGACGCGAAGTGGACAGCGAAGCGGGCGCGCGCAGACGGAATCAACGCCTGCGAACCACGAGGTTTCGCGTCGGACGAAACACGATGGCCCAACGTAACGAAATTTACATTCAGTAACAACTCCGCTTGACGATGTTCAGTGCATGAATTTGTCTGATCTCGCGGCGCGATGATATCCCAAAAAGATTAAAAAAGCAGTCGTACCAAGGCTTAGCGCATGGTTTGTAGAAATTACTTGATGTTTTTCGTGCGACCGCTGTGTCAGAGGAATTCTGACAGCGAAGGTGATGTAACAGGGTCCAATTTGTAACGGAGCAACAAAAAAAGGAGCCCAGAGGCTCCTTTTTTGGAATTCGCGGTGCGTGGACCGCGAGAGGGAATACCGGCTTAGCCGACGAAGGCCTTTTCGACCACGTAATGACCCGGCTCGTTGTTGCTGCCTTCCTTGAAACCGGCGTCTTCGAGCAGCTTGCGCGTGTCGCGCAGCATGTGCGGGCTGCCGCACAGCATGACGCGGTCGTTTTCGAGCGAGAAACCCGGCACGCCGAGGTCGGCGAACAGCTTTTCGGTTTCGATCAGCTCGGTGATGCGGCCGCGGTTCTGGAACGCTTCGCGCGTGACGGTCGGGTAGTACAGCAGCTTTTCCTGCACGAGCTCGCCGAGGTGTTCATGCGCCGGCAGGTGCTCGGTGATGTATTCCTTGTACGCGAGTTCGTCGACGAAACGGCAGGTGTGCGTGAGGACCACGCGCTCGTAGCGGTCGTAAATGTCCGGATCTTTGATGATCGACATGAACGGCGCGAGGCCCGTACCGGTGGACAGCAGCCACAACGTCTTGCCCGGCAGCAGGTTATCGGCCACCAGCGTGCCGACCGGCTTCTTGCCGATCAACACTTCGTCGCCGACCTTCAGATGCTGCAGACGCGAGGTGAGCGGACCGTCCTGCACCTTGATGCTGAGGAATTCGAGATGTTCTTCGTAGTTCGCACTGGCGAGGCTGTAGGCGCGCAGCAGCGGCTTGCCGTCGACCTGCAGGCCGACCATCGTGAACTGGCCGTTTTCGAAGCGGAACGACGGATCGCGCGTGCAGGTGAAGCTGAAAAGCGTATCGGTCCAGTGATGGACGCTCAGGACGGTTTGTGAATTCAGATTGCTCATGGCTTCTTGGATAGTGCGAAAACAAAGGCGGCCAGTCGTCTGAGCCGGCCGGCACGGCAAGGGCGATGCTGCGCTGATCCGTGGTCGGGACTTCCGCGCAATCCAGCATTTTACCGTGCCCGCCGGGGCGGGGCCGCAGCGCGGCGGGCGAGCGTGGTAAAGCGGGTTGCCAAACCGGGAAGCGGCGGCGCCGGCTTGCTGGCGCCGCGAAGTACGTTGGCGTGAGAGCGGCCGTGCTTCAGCGGGGTACGGCGATTCGGCGAACGCCGCGCAGGGCGGCTGCCATTGGCAGTCCGGCAGGCGTGAAAGCGACGCGCCGCGTGGGCAACAATTTCAAGATGATACCGAAACGCGGCGTGCGCTGCAGCATTGACCATGCTGATAAGGCTGGCAAATGGGGCGGAACCGTCCCGACGCCATCGGGATCGCCTCGGGTTCGACTATCGGTTGCACGGCGCGATTTTTGGGGAATACGTCTGACGTCACCTCGTTTACGCAGGACGCGAGTCGCGCGTAGCCAGGCAGTGCGGTGGCTGCGCGACTCGTCCAGGCGGCCGCGACCGCCCCGGCGAGTAGGAGGTGTTAAATGGAAACTTCTCGTGCGATGTCTGCATTCGGTTCATACACGGACTTCACCGGATTGGTGATACGGGCACGCGCATCGCACCGCTTACGTCGTGCGGTGTGTCAGGCTGGTCTGCTGGTTTTATCGTTGGGGGCGGTCGCGGCCGAGGCGCAGGAGGTGATTTTGCCGCCGCAGTCCGTGACCTCGTCGACCGTTCCGGCCAACAGGGATGTCAATCCGTATGGCATGGCGTTCGTGCCGTTCGGCGTGCCGTCCTGGAGCACGCTCAAACCCGGCGATGTGGTGGTGTCGAATTTCAATGCGCAGTCGAACCTGCAGGGAACCGGTACGACGATCGTCAAGCTCGTGCCCAATAGCAATCCGGTGACCTTCTTCCAGGGAAGCAATCTCGGTCTCACCACGGCGCTCGCGGTGCTCAGAAGTGGCTTCGTGCTGGTGGGCAATGTGCCGACTACGGATGGCAAGAACGTCGTCCCTCCGGGCTCGCTGCTCGTCATCAATCCGCAAGGCGGGCTCGTCACGGAACTGAAAGATAAGAAGCTGCTGGACGGCCCCTGGGATCTCACCGTGATCGACGGGGGGCAATTCGTCCGGGTCTTCGTCTCGGACGTGCTGAATGGAAAGGTCGCACGGATCGATCTTGCGATCGGGGAGGACGGCGTTCAGATGCTGCCCAGCTCGGCCATCATCGCGTCAGGCTATCTGCACCGCACCGATCCGGCGGCGCTGGTGGTCGGCCCGACCGGACTGGCGTACGACCCATCGCATGACGTGCTCTACGTCGCCTCGACCGGTGACAACGCGGTGTTCGCCATCTACGGCGCCGCGGGCGCGAATCACGATGGCGGCGTCGGCCGGATAATTTACCAGGACAACAAGCACCTGCACGGTCCGCTTGCGCTGGCGCTCGCACCCAACGGGCATCTCGTTACCGCAAACGGCGACGCGGTCAACCCCGACCCGAATCAGCCCAGCGAAATCGTCGAGTTCACCGTCGACGGACAGTTCGTCGCCCAATTGCAGGTCGATCCTGCGCCGGGCTCGGCGTTCGGCCTCGCCTTCGGCCTCGATAGCAAGCGCCACCTGCAGTTCACGGCGGTGGACGACGCCACCAATACCGCGACGGTCTGGACGTTGCGCACGAACAATCAATAAGGAAACCGAGGACGACGATCGGGGACGTCCTGACGCGTCGGGGACACGTCACGGTCACACGGTTTCACGGCGAGTCTATCGGTACACAGATATGAGTCGGGGGCGGCGATTGTAGCGGCAAGCCTCAGTCAAATAAGGAAAATCTGTCCGATGGTATTGTTGACGCCAACTCGCGGGTGCCGCTTGCTCAGGCCGCCGCCGCCCGCTTTTTTCCTCGCTGTTTCAGCACCCGCGCCTGCAGCACGATCACGAGTAGCAGGAACACGCCGCGAATCACCGATTGCCAGTACGCGGACAGACTGATGAAGCCGAGTCCGTTCTCGAAGTTCAGCAGATTGAACACGAGCCCGAGCAGCAGCACGCCGGCGATCGTCATCGCGACGGAACCTTCGCCGCCGGTCAGCAGCGTGCCACCGAGCACGACCGCCGAGATCGCGAACAGCTCCCAGCCGACGCCTTCGTTCGGCTGCCCCGCGCCGAACTGCGCGGCGAGGATCACGCCCGCCATGCCGGCGAGCAGCCCGCTGACCGCGTAGGCCATCACCAGCGTGCGGTCCACGTTAAGCCCCATCAGCCGCGCGGCCTCCTCGCTGCCGCCGATCGCGAGCGAGTGCCGCCCGAAGCGCGTGCTGCGCAGCGCGAGCCAGCCGGCCACCGCGGCGACCAGCGCGACGAGTCCCGGGATCGGCAGTCCGAACAGGTCGCCCTGACCGAAGTTGCCGAAGTTCGAATCGGCCGCGATCGAGACCGCGTCGTTCTTGCCCAGCAACAGCGCGACGCCGTGCGCGCCAAGGCTCGTCGCAAGCGTGACGATGAACGGCAGGATCTTGAGCCGCGTGATGATGATGCCGTTCAGCACGCCGACCGCGAGCCCGGCCGCGCAGCCCGCCAGCACCGCGACCCAGCCGCCGTAGACGCTCGTCAGCGCGGCGACCACGCTCGCGAGCGCCGCGACCGTGCCGACCGACAGATCGATGCCGCCCGTGATGATCACGAAGGCCATGCCGATCGAGATCAGCGCGAACATCGAGTTGTAGCGCCAGAACGATGTGATGTTGTACGCCGAGCCGAAGTGGTCATAGCGCACGAGGCCGAAGACGACGAGCGCCGCGAGCGCAAGCAGGATGGGAAGATTCTTTTTCATCGCATCGAATCCGGAAAGGTTGTCAGCGCGAGCGCCGCTGCACGTAAACCGCCGCGACGATGATGCCGGCCTTCACGACGAGCGCGGCCGCATCGGGAATGCCGTGCGCGAGCAGCGTATAGCGCAGCAACTGGATGATCAGCGCGCCGATCAGCGTGCCGCCTATATACGCTTTGCCGCCCGTCAGCGCGGTGCCGCCGACCGCGACCGCCGCGATCGCATCGAGTTCGACGCCAAGCCCCACGACGTTCGCATCCGACGAGGAATTCACCGAGATCGAGATCAGCCCCGCGAGGCCCGCGAGCGCCGCGCACAGCGTGTACGCGACCATCTTGACGGCAGCGGTCGGCACGCCGCTCAGATACGCGGCTTTCTCGTTGCCGCCGGTGATCAGCAGATACTGGCCGAACAGCGTCTTGCGCACGACCCACACGAATACGCCGACCAGCGCGAGCATCAGCAGCACCTGGAACGGCACGCCCGCGACCTTGCCGAGCGCGATCCACTGAAAGGCTGGCGTGTTGAACGCTTGCAGACTGCCGTCGGTGACGACCTGCGCGATGCCACGTCCGGCGATGAACAGCACGAGCGTCGCGACGATCGGCTGCACCGATAATCGCGTGACGAGCAGACCGTTGAACACGCCGCACAGGGCGGCCGCCAACACCGGCAGCACGAACGCGAGCGCGATGCCGAGCGGTCCCGCGATGTTGAGGAACAGCATCGGCGCGAGCGCGCCCGCAATCGCCATCGACGCGCCCACCGACAGATCGATGCCGCCCGTCGCCACGACCAGCGTCATGCCGATGCCGACGATCACGATCGTCACGACCTGCGTCATGTTGACGTTGAAGGTCTGCAGCGACCAGAAATGCGGCGTGAAGATCAGGTTGAACAGCACCATCGCGAGCAGCACGATCACTTCGCGCTGCATCGCGAGATGGCGCCACTTCTGCACGGTGCTCGCGGACCGGGCGGGCGGCGTGTCGGTCGATTGCATCATGGTTGTATCGGCGCCCGGCGCCTCGCCGCGCAGCGGATTGGAATGCAGCTTAAGCGCCATGACGGTCGCCCTCCAGCGCGTCTTCGATGTGTGCCTCTCGCGCGGCTTGCGCGAGCGCAGATTGGCCCTCGCTGCCGTAGGCGATCGCATCCATGATCGCGGTCTCGCTCATATCGGCTCCGTTCAGTTCGGCGACGGTGCGGCCGTCGCGGATCACGACCGCGCGATCGGCGACCGCGGTCAGCTCTTCGAGCTCGGACGCGGACAGCAGCACCGCGAGTCCGGCGTCGCGCAACTCGCGCACGATCTTCGCGACGTCGGCTTTCGCGCCGACGTCGATGCCGCGCGTCGGCTCGTCGAGCAGCAGCAGCGCGGGTTCAGCCGCGAGCCAGCGCGCGAGCAGCACTTTCTGCTGATTGCCGCCCGACAGCTCGCGGATCGGCTGATCGGCCGAGCGCAGCTTGATGCCGAGCGAAGCGATGAAGCGATCGACGATCACCTGCTGCTTCTTCACGTCGACGATGCCGTTTTTCGCAAGCGTGCGCAGGCAGACGAGCGTCAGGTTGTCGCGCACCGACAGTTCGGGGACGATGCCTTCGCCCTTGCGGTCTTCGGTCAGGTACGCGAGGCCGCGCGCGATCGCGTCCTGCGGAGATTTCAGCGCAACCGTCTCGCCGCCGATCGCGAGCGAGCCTTGCGCCAGCGGATCGGCGCCGAACATCAGCCGCATCGTTTCGGTGCGGCCCGAGCCGAGCAGGCCGGCCAGGCCGACCGCCTCGCCCGCGTGCACGTCGAGCGACACGCCGTTGACCTTCGGCGGCGCGCCAAGCTGTGTCGCGCCGATCACCTGCTTGCCGCGCTTCGCGAGATTCGCTTCGCGCGCTGCCGTGTCATCCTGTACGACCGCGGCGAGCGAGCGGCCGAGCATCATCGTGACGAGCTGCAGCTTGTCCATCTCGGCCATCGTGCTTTGCGCGACCGTCTGGCCATCGCGCATCACGGTCACGCGATCGCACAGCGCGTAAAGCTCGTCGAGCCGGTGCGACACGAAGATCACCGCGCGGCCGTCGTCGCGCAGCTTGCGCACGACGGTGAACAGCAGCTCGACCTCGCGCTCGTCGAGCGACGACGTCGACTCGTCCATGATCACCATCTTCGCGTCCGACGACACCGCGCGCGCCAGCGCCACCATCTGCTGGATCGCGGTCGAGTAACGGCCGACCGGCTTCTTCACGTCGATCTGCAAACCGAACGAATCGAGCAGCGCCGCCGCGCGCTGCTGCACCGTGCGCCAGTCGATCAGACCGAAGCGGCGCGGCTCGCGGCCCAGAAAGATGTTTTCCGCGACCGAGCGGAACGGCACCAGGTTGATCTCCTGGTAGATCGTGCTGATGCCCGCTTCGCGCGCCTGCTTCGGCGTGCGGAAATCGACCTCGCGGCCTTCGAAGCGCACGCTGCCCGAGCCGCGCCGATAGGCGCCGGTCAGGATCTTGATCATCGTCGATTTGCCGGCGCCATTCTGGCCGATCAGTGCGTGCACTTCGCCGGCCGCCACGCTCAGATTCGCGCCGCGCAACGCGGGCACGCCGCCGAAGCTGATGCCGATGTCCTGCATCTCGAGCAGCGGCGAACGGGTAAGGGGGGAGTGTGGCGTCTCTTTGCCAGATTCCGTCACGGGAGTTCTCCTGATGCGGATGCTGCCGATATTGCCGGATGCGCTGTTGCTGGCGACGCGGTCGGGCCGCCCCAGCGCGTGCGGCCCATGTTACGCCCGTATAAAAGCGAAGCGACGGTCCGTCGGTCACGGGCGCGTCGCTTCGAAGCCTTCCCGCCACCCGCCCGACGAGGAGACATTCATAGAAGGCGGGTGACTTCCTGCTACAACGCCGAAGGGAGTCCCCGGGAATATGCCGCCCCGGGGCACTTCCCGATGCTTGCGATCAATAGCCGTACTGCATGTTCTGCTGCACGTTTTCCTTGTCGTAGAAGCGGTCGGACACCTTGACCCAGGTCGGGATCTTTTCACCCTTCGCATAGCGCTGCGCGACGTCGCAGGCGAGCGGGCCGAAGAACGGGCTCGACTGCACGCTCGCGCCGAGCTCGCCAGCCGCGATCGCGTCCATGCCGCCCTTGGTCCCGTCGATCGTGACGATCTGGATGTCCTTGCCCGGCTGCTTGCCGGCCGCCTTGATCGCGGCGATCGCGCCGAGCGCCATTTCATCGTTGTGCGCGTACACGGCGGTCACGTCCGGATGCGCCTGCAGCAGCGTTTCCATCACCTTGCGGCCGGTGTCGCGCGCGAAGTCGCCGCTTTGCGACGCGATGATTGTCATGCCGGGGTTCTTCGCGATCACTTCGTCGAAGCCTTTCTTGCGATCGTTCGCGGCCGACGCGCCGGTCGTGCCTTCGAGCTCGATGATCTTCGCCTTGCCGCCCGTCGCCTTGACGAGCCAGTCGGCGGCGCGGTGACCCTGATCGATGAAGTCCGAGCCGATGAACGTGATGTAGTCGCGGCCCGCCTTCGCGACCGACTGGTCGACGTTGCGGTCGACGAGGATCACCGGAATGCCGGCCTTCTTCGCCTGCAGCACGACCGGCGCGAGCGGCTTTTCTTCACGCGGCGGGAATACCAGCAGATCGACGTGCTGGGCGATCATGCTTTGAATGTCGGAGACCTGTTTGGAGTTGGAGCCGTTGGCGTCGGTCATCACGACCTGCCAGCCGCACTTTGCGGCGATGTCCTTGAAGCTCCTGGTTTCCGCGAGACGCCACGGGTTGTTGCTTTCGGTCTGCGCGAAGCCGACCTTCAACGGGGTCTTGGTCGCCAGCTTCGGCAATGCGTCGTCGGCATGCGCGGCCGCCGCGCCGACACCGATTGCCAGAGCCAGCAGCGAAGCTGCGAGCGGACGAATCTGCTGCTTGCGCGCGTGCATGCGCGACTGCGTAATGAGCGACGCCATGTCTTCCTCCAGTAACCGGTGACGGTGTATTTGCTTTTTGTGCTGCTCGGGATTGCCTCTGTCCAGCCGGGAGCCCGACGCTGTTTCGACGGCGAGGATGCAGTTGGCTATAACCCACCGGTGCGCGCTCTTCCCGACCCGACGTGCCGATTATTCCACTCGGAATTATTATCGGTCAATCACTAATAATATTAGTTGTCGCCGGTTTTGCCTCGGTAATTACCCTGACCGAGGCGCGTTCGACCAGTGGTCCGTCGAGCTTCACCGTGCGATGGCGCACCGGTGCGCCGGCCGCGCGGTTGTGCTCTTCCTGTAGCAGCGTCTCGACGGCCCAGCGGCCGAGTTCGTAGTTGGGCAGCACCACCGTCGACAGTGGCGGATGCGTGTGGCGGCCGATTTCCTGGTCGTCGTAGCCGAGCACCGACACGTCCTCGGGCACGCGCAGGCCGAGTTGCTTGAGCGCCTCGATCGCGCCGATAGCGGTCAGGTCGTTCGCGCAGAAGATTGCGGTGGGCGGATTGGCTTCGCGCATCAGCGACAGCGTCAGCTCGAAGCCGAGGCCCGAACTCCAGTCGCCGTCGCGCACGAGTTCTGCCGCGAACGGCAGATCGGCGGTCGCGAGCGCGGTGCGGTAGCCCTTCAGCCGGTCTTTCGCGGCGTCCTGCCATGGCTCGCCGTTGATGTAGCCGATGCGCCGGTGGCCAGCCTGCAGCAAGTACTCGGTCGCCAGATGGCCGCCCGCGACCTCGGCCGGCACCACCGACGAAAACGTGCTGTCGCCGGTGTAGCAGTTCAGCAGCACGGTCGGCACCTGCGACAGCGCGGCCGGCGGCGCGACCTTGCGCGTGTAGACGGTCGCGTAAATCACGCCGAATACGTGCGGATTGGTGATAACCGTGTCGAGTACCTGTTTTTCGATGTCGGCGTTGCCGTGCGTCGAGTAGACGGCGAGCATCTTGCCGCTCGCGTACGCTGCGTCGCGCGCGCCGTCGATGTTGACGACCGGGTGCGGGCTCGTGGAGATTTCATCGGCCAGATAGACGATCAGATTGCGCTCGTCGCTCGATGCCGTGAGCGGCTCGCGCAGCGACAGCCGGTAGCCGAGGTCGTGCGCGGCCTTCAGCACCTTGTTGCGGGTGGCCTCGGAGAACTTCGCGCCGGCCGCGTTGTTGAGCACGAGCGAGACGGTGGATTGCGACACGCCGGTGAGCTTGGCGATGTCGGTCATGGTGGGACGGCGTTGAGTCGATTTTTTCATTGTGCGGGCCGCGCTGAGGCGGCGCTGAAGCAGGGGAATGCCAGCGGCATCATGCTGCTGACGGTACCACTAATAATATGCGCGCGGCAACGCGCGCTAACCCGCCATTTGGGAATCGAGCTTACGCTCCGTTACCGGCTCTTTGAACGAATTTATTACTAATAATATTGACCGGCAATGCGGTGTCGTGCGATTCTCGCTCGGGGCGGACTGCCGTAGTCCGCCGGCGCGGGGTGCGCGGCACGTCAAAGGAGATATGAATGCACGTTTCTGTTGCTGCTTTCCGCTCGCGGTTTCGCCTCGTCTGATCATGCGCGACGTGTCCCTGATTCCTGCACGGCCGGGCGAGGCATATGCCGTGACCCGATCGGCGGCGCAGCTGTCATGGCTCGACGATCCCGCGATCGCCGCGCGCCTCGTTACTTTGTCGGCCGGCGCATTGCGCGCGGTGCTCGCGCCGGACATTGGCGGCGCGCTCGCGGCGTTCTACGAGGTCACGCCGGAAGGTCCGTTGCACTGGCTGCGGCCGGCGCTGCCGGAAGCGTTCGAAGCGCGCGATCCGCTGCGCATGGCGAGCTTCCCGCTGTTCCCGTACTGCAACCGGATTCGCGATGCACGCTTCGCGTTCGACGGCGCGACGATCGATCTCGCCGGCAACGACCCGCATTTCGCCCACGCGCTGCATGGCAACGCGTGGCGTCGTCCGTGGCGCGTCGCAGCGCGAAGTGAAAGCGCGGTGGACTTGCACTTCGAGCACGAGCCCGATGCGAGCGTGACCGGCGACTGGCCGTTTCGCTATCGCGCGCGGCAGCGTATCGGGTTGCGCGGCGGCGCGCTGCACATCACGATGTCCGCACGGAATCTCGCCGATCGGCCGATGCCGTTCGGCATGGGCCATCACCCGTACTATCCGCGCACCGCGGCGACGCGCATCCATGCCGACGTGCAGGCGATGTGGCACGCGGACACCGATGTGCTGCCGACGCATCTCGGCCCGCATCCTGCCGTCGACGCGTTGCGCGCGGGCATGTCACCCGACGCGTTCGATCTGGATAACAACTTTTCGAACTGGTCGCGCGCGGCGACGATCGCGTGGCCCGACGAGCGCCGCAAGCTGACGATGCGTGCCGACGCGCCGTTCGATCACCTGGTCGTGTTCGCGCCGGCCAACGATCCGCAGCTATGCGTGGAGCCGGTCACGAACACGACCGACTGCTTCAACGCGGTTGGTACACAAGAGCACGTCGGCGGCTGCGTGTTGCAGCCGGGGGAAGAGATCGAAGCGGCGTTGAGCTGGACACCGCATCGCGAGTGAAGGGGCACGCGCTTTCCGTTGGCGAAAGCGCAACGACCGAAAGCGTTTACTCCAGCCGCAACTTCGCCATATACGGCAAATGATCCGACAGCCACGCGGTCTCCTGCGTCGGCTGGATCCATTCGACCGGCTGCATGCCGCGCACGAACATCTTGTCGAGCGACAGCGCCGGCGAGAACGCCGGGAACGTGCGCGCCGGTTCGCCGAGCAGCGTCGCGACTTCCTGCAAGCCGTGCTCGCGAAAGAGCGGCACCGAGTCGTTGCGCCAATCGTTGAAGTCGCCGGCCAGCACGAGCGGACCGTCTGGGGCTTCCTTCGCGATCCAGTGCGCGATCCAGTTCATTTGCCGCAAGCGCGCCGGACGCGTCAGCGCGAGATGCGCGCACAGCAGCGTGACGAGCCGCCCGCCGAACGTCGCACGCGCGACCAGCAGGCCGCGCTTTTCGAAGCGGTGCGCGGAAATGTCCCAGCGGCCACCAAGATCGAGCGGATGCGGCGAAAGAATTGCATTGCCGTGCCGCCACGACGGCTTGAACACGTTCGGGCCCAGCGCGACTTCGAGTTCGAGCGCGCGCGCGATTTCGGTCGCCTGACAGTGCCAGACGTCGGTCAGTGGATCGTCCATCGGCGCGCCGAAACTGCTCGCCAACACCGGTGACGGCATGCGCCGCGCCATCGCTTCCTGCAGGAAGTAGGCGTCCGCGTGAGTCGATTGAACCCAGCGCTGCATCGCCTGCCAGGCCTGAAAACCGAGCGGGGTGCGGCCCTTGTGCAGGTTCCAGCTCACAGCGACGAAATCGTTCGGCGCGAGGCTCTCGCGGATCAGTTCTTCTGGGTTTCGCATGCCGCGTTATCCACGTGTTCTGTTTGAGCGCGCCGGTCAGGCGCGCGGTTCCTGTCAGTTTGGAGTGTTGCCGCCAGTCGCGGCGCCATTGCCGCTCGTGCCGCCATTCGTACCGTTGGCATTCGCACCGTTGCTCACGACGCTCGCGTGCACGCGGTACACGAGGTTCGGATTGCGATCGACGATCGTCCAGCTCGCCCATTGATCCGGCGGCACCACCAGACCCGGGTGGCTCGCGCTCACCTGGCGCGGTTGCGGCGGCAGCTTGCAGCCGATGTCGGTGCGCCCCGCGTTGTTGTCCTCGAGCGTTTCCTGCGTGTCGATCGAAAACATCACGCCCTCGGGATCGACGCGCAGCGGCGACAGCGTGATCGTGCGCGACAGATCGATGCTGCCGGCCGGCTGGTCCTTGCAGCCGACATTGTGTTGCACGACCTGATGATGCGTATCCGTGCGCGCCTGGCCGACGGTAGTGGTGCCGTCGAACGAATCGATCTGCTGGCCATCTTTCACTACCTGCAATTGCCATTGCACGACCTGCTGCGCTGGCTGTTGTTGCGCGTGGGCGAGCAACGAAGCGCCAAGCAGCATGGCCACGATACTGGTTTTCCACATATAAAGGTTCTCCGCTCACGCGTCGGTTGCGGGGTTGCCTTGCCTCTCGCCGCAGCAGGTCAGAGAGCAATCTTACCCCCGATGGCCGCAACGACTTCTGACACGGTCGAGGAGGGCCGGTTCAGCAACAATCCATTCCAGATAAGGATCGGAATGGCCGCGATCGTTAGCAGCAGAGCCGCGCGACTGCTGGCTTGCACGCGTTTGTGTCCTCGCTACACTGGACTGGAATCGGCGCTCACAAGGCGCCGCCGCTGTAGGATCAGCCAGACGGGGTGAGCGATGACGACAGCAATGGTCAAACAGGAAATCGCCGTGGCCTCGTTCAGCCGGGTGTATGACCTAGATGAGGTCGAAAGCGCGCTGAACGGTCTCGGCGAGGGCGCGAACGAGGCGCTGCGCGCGACCTACGAAAAGATGCTGAAAACCGGCAATCTGCGCTTCTGCGTGAAGCCGAACCGGATGCCGTCGATCGACGATCTGATCGACGCGCTGCCCAATTTTTCCTCACCGCTCGACGACATCCGCAAGCAGGTCGCGCTGTGCCTCGAAACCGAGGATCGGCTCGAACTGATGCCGATCCTGCTGCTCGGCGAACCCGGCATCGGCAAGACGCATTTCGCGAAGCAGTTGGCGCGCCTGCTCGGCACCGCGTACCAATACGTCGCGATGAGTTCGCTGACGGCGGGCTGGATTCTGTCGGGCGCGTCGTCGCAATGGAAGAACGCAAAGCCGGGCAAGGTGTTCGATGCGCTCGTGAACGGCAGCTATGCGAACCCGGTCATCGCTGTCGACGAAATCGACAAGGCGAGCGGCGATTCGCAATACGACCCGCTCGGCGCACTGTACGCGCTACTCGAACACGACACCGCCCAGAGCTTCGTCGACGAGTTCGCCGAGATACCAATCAACGCGGGCAACGTGATCTGGATCGCGACCGCCAACGACGAACGCGCGATCCCCGAGCCGATCCTGAACCGCATGAACGTCTACGAGATCGCGCCGCCAGACCACGCCGGCGCGCGACGCATCGCGCAGTCGATCTACGACGAAATCCGCGGCGCGCACAACTGGGGCCTGCGCTTTCCGGAGACGCTCGGCGACGCGACGCTCGATGCGCTCAAGCGGGCATCGCCGCGCGAGATGCGCCGCGCGATCCTGAACGGCTTCGGCGCGGCGCGCATCGCGGGACGCGACCGGGTCGAACCCGCCGATATCCGGCTCGATTACGGAAACCGGCGAAAACCGATCGGGTTTTGACGTTTTCGGCCAGTTTCTTGCACCAAACCCCCGATTTTCGTGCTTTTGGTGGCTGTCGCGGCAATTCGTACAATGTGTGTGGTGAATGCAACGGAAATTATTGCTGTTTTCGACGTAGATCGCTGGATCAAGCCAGTTTGCGCCGCCATCACCTGGTCGATGCGCTTGAGCGTTTGTCACTTCTGTCTGTACCGAGTCGTACAATTTTCCGTGGGGGTGATAAAAAGACATAAGCAGACCCAGCGGACAGATACGTTCGACAATGAACGGAACGCGGCGGCGAGATGCCGTTCCTGTCTTCCTTCCATCGGCTGAACGAGGCAGCGCGCGGTGCGATGCGCCGCGTCAACGGATATGGATCAGATCGAATGTGTAGTGATCGGTGCCGGCGTGATCGGCCTCGCGACGGCGCGCGCTCTGGCGGCGCGCGGGCGCGAAGTGATCGTGCTGGAGGCCGCCGACGCGATCGGCGTGGGCACGAGTTCACGCAACAGTGAAGTGATTCACGCGGGCATCTACTATCCGCGCGGATCGCTGAAGGCCACGCTGTGCGTGCGCGGCCGCGAAATGCTGTATGACTACTGCGCCGAGCGCAACGTGCCGCATTCGCGCTGCGGCAAGCTGCTCGTCGCGACGTCGCGCAACCAGATTCCGCAGCTCGAAAGCATCATGGCCAAAGGGCGCGACAACGGCGTGCTCGACCTGATGCGCATCACCGGCGATCAGGCGCAGGCGCTCGAACCAGCGCTCGAATGCGTGGAGGCGGTGTTTTCGCCGCAGACGGGGATCGTCGATAGTCATCAGTACATGCTCGCGCTGCAAGGCGATGCCGAGCGTGACGGCGCCGTGTACGCGTTTCATGCGCCGGTCGAGGCGATCGAGGCTCACAACGGCCGCTTCACGATCGCGGTCGGCGGTGCGGCGCCCACCACGATCAGCGCCGCCTGCGTGATCAACAGCGCGGGTCTGCATGCGAACGCGCTCGCGCGCAAGATTCGCGGGCTCGACCCGCGCCACGTGCCGCCGCTTTACTTCGCCCGCGGCAATTACTTCAGCATCTCGGGGCGCGCGCCGTTCAGCCGCCTGATCTATCCGATGCCGAACGAGGCCGGCCTGGGCGTGCACTTGACGCTCGATCTCGGCGGCCAGGCGCGTTTCGGTCCCGACGTCGAGTGGGTCGACGCGATCAATTACGACGTCGATCCGCGCCGCGCGAAGTCGTTTTATGCGGCGATTCGCGCGTACTGGCCGGCCTTGCCCGATAACGCGTTGCAGCCGGCTTACGCGGGCATTCGTCCGAAGCTTTCAGCTCCTGGTGAACCCGCCGCCGATTTCGTGATTCAGGGGGCGGCCGCGCATGGTGTGCGCGGGCTCGTCAATCTGTTCGGCATCGAGTCGCCGGGTCTGACGGCATCACTGGCGATCGCGCAGCGGGTCTGCGAGCTGGCGGGGCGCGCGTAAGCCCGCGATTACACCGTACCGATCCGCTTATCTCCAGCATTTGGAATATCACCGGAGGCGGCTTCGTTGCTATGCTTGGCGAACGCTGTCATCAGAACGGCGTTGATTCCAATATAAATGGAGTGAGTCCCCATGAGATCTTCCCGTCGTACGTTTTTGATCACCAGCATCGGTGTGGCATCGACCCTCGCATTGTCGCGCCAGGCGTTCGCCGACGCGCCGAAAGTCTCCGAAACCGATCCGACCGCGCAGGCGCTTGGCTACAAGGCGGACGCGAGCAAGGTCGACAAGGCGAAATTCGCCAAATTCGCGCCTGGCCAGCAATGCAGCAACTGCAGCTTCTTCCAGGGCAAGGCGGGCGATGCCTACGGCGGCTGCCCGATGTTCGCGGGCAAACAGGTCGCTGCCACCGGCTGGTGCAGCGCTTATAACAAGAAGGCCTGACCGAGCCTGCGTGTGATGTGCTAGCAGGCTTTGCGCGGGATGCGCGGCGACATCGCGGCGCATCCAGCGACTGCGTGCATCGTGGCGTTTTGCGCCAGATGCGGATTGCAGCCGGCCGCTGGATTTCTTAGCGCCGCGCTTTCATCAATGGTGGGCGCCTGTCGAACCACGGCCGTGCCGCCTCGAGTTGCGCGGCGAGTCTGAACAGCGTCGCCTCACCGCCGACACGCGCGGCGAACTGCACGCCGATCGGCAGCCCGCGCGCGTTCCAGTACAAGGGCACCGACATCGCCGGCTGGCCACTCAGATTGAACAGCTCCGTGCAGCCGGCCCACGCGAATGCCTTGTTCGAGGCTTCGAACAGCAGTCTCTTCATCAATCGTTCCAGCGGCATCGTGGTGACCGCGCGCATCTGCATGCGCTCGACGGAACTCGGCCGCATCTCGCCGATCTTGATCGGCGCGGACGCCAGCGTCGCGCACAACAGCACGTCATAGCGGTTCAGCAGATCGGTCAGACGCGCGGTGATGCGGCGCTGTTCGTCGAGCGCGGCCGGCAAACCCTGCTCGCCGATCTTGCGGCCGACGTGCGCCATCGCCCACGTCGAAATTTCGAACTCGCCGCGCGTCGGCCTGTGGCCGGTGATGCGCTCCGCGTTCAGCACGAGGTCTTCGGCCGTCACCGACCACAGCGTCAGGAAAGCATGACGGACCGCCGCGAAATCGACGCCGAGCGACACCGGCTCCAGACGATGGCCGAGTGAGCTCGCGAGTTGCGCGGCGTCGTCGAGCGCGGCGCGCGCATCGGCCGATAACGACGGCGCGAGCATCGGCTCGGTCACGTAGGCGATCGTCAGCGGCTTGCATGGCTCGCGTGTTGCGCCGAGAAAGGTGCCGGGCGCGCCGGCCGGCCGCTCGGCGTTGCCCGCCAGCAGGTCGAGCAGCAATGCGCTGTCGCGCACGCTGCGCGAGACGGCGTGATCGATGCCGAGTTCGCCGGCACTGGCCTGCGCCGCGCGCGGCACGCGACCGCGCGACGGTTTCAGGCCGAACAGTCCGCAGCATGACGCCGGAATTCGGATCGAGCCGCCGCCGTCCGACGCATGCGCGAGCGGCACCACGCCGGCGGCGACCGCCGCCGCCGCGCCGCCGCTCGAACCGCCCGGCGTGTGATCGAGATTCCACGGATTGCGGCACGCGCCGAATAGTTCGGGCTCCGTATAAGGCATCTGGCCGAGCTCCGAGGTGCTGGTCTTCGCGAAGATGTTCAGACCCGCCGCTTTCGCGAGTGCGACGACCGGCGCGTCCTGTGTCGGAATGAAGTGGCGGTAGTGGCGGCTGCCCATGGCCATGCGCAGTCCCGCCACGGGCGCGCCGAGATCCTTGATCAGGAACGGCACGCCGGCGAGCGCGGCGTGGGCGGAGGAGGTGTCCGTTCCGTTCACGCCGTCCGCGCTATTCGCGCGGTTTGCGTCGTCGCGCGATGCGCGCTGGCGGGCCGCATCGTAGTCCTTCAGAACGACTGCGTTGATCGCGGGATTGACGGCCTCGGTGCGCGAGATCGCGACGTCGATCAGTTCGCGCGCGCTAACCTGGCGCGTGCGCACGAGTTCGGCAAGGCCGATGGCGTCATGAGCGAGATAGTCTGATAGCACGTCGTTTGAGCCCTCGCGGTCGGTTGGCATGCTGCGTCGAATTCGCGGCCGGCAATGCACGCGCGACGGCGTCGTTTCGCTCGATTTTCGCGTTGCTCCGCTCGGGGGCCGCGCATGTGAAAGACGGCGTGTCGGCCGACACGCCGTCTTTCACAGAGTACCTGAGTTGAGCGCCGACGTGACTGATGTGAATTCGAATGCTCACTTCAAATGCGCGAGCTGGCGATCACATCAGTAACGCGGCGGGTCCGGCTGAATGCCGGAACCGCGAATTACATCCGCTCGCCGAGGAACGTCAGCGTGCGGCCATGCGCCAACGCCGACGCGTGCTGGTTGTACGACGCACGATCCGAGCAGTTGAAGCCATGATCCGCGTTCGGGTAGATGTTGAATTGCACGTCGGCACGACCCGCGAAGCGCTCCTGAATCTCGCCGATGTCCGACGGCAGAATATGCGCGTCGAGCTCGCCGTAGTGGAACTGCATCGGCACCTTGACGTTCGCGGCCTTGTCGAGATGGTTGTGGATGCCGCCGCCGTAGTAGGCGACTGCGGCGTCGACCGAACCGGCCGCTGCGGCCAGATAGGCGAGACGGCCGCCGAAGCAGTAGCCGATCGCCGCGACCTTCCCGGTCACTTCCGGCAGCGCGCGCAAGGCGGCCGCGGCGGCGCCGATGTCGGCGACCGCGTCATCGACCTTGGTCTTCTGCATCAGCTCGATGCCCTTTTCGCGATCCTTGCCCTCATACGTCAACTCGACGCGCGGCTGCACGCGCCAGAACACGTCCGGGGCGAGCGCGACATAGCCGTCCTGCGCGTATTGATCGGCGACCGAGCGGATATGGCTGTTCACGCCGAAGATTTCCTGAATGATGATGACGGCCGGTCCCTTGCCGCCCTTCGGCAGCGCGAGATAGCCGCCGAAAGTATCGTTGCCGGCCGGGATGTCGATCCATCGGGAAGTCGTGCTCATGCTGTTCTCCATTGACTCGCGCGAACGCCGCGCGAGGTCGGTGTGTACGAAACGCTCAAGGCCACGCGGCCCTGCAACGGGCGGTTAGTTTGCCATCAAAAGAACCGGCTTGCAGCGAGGCGGGACGGGGCCTCGCGGCCAATGCGGCGCGCTTCGATTCTCGTAAGGCGATTGAAACGATCTCGATTATTCATTTCTCCGCGATGGCGCGGATGGGTACAGTCAGCGCGTAATGGCTCGCCCGTGTCAGCGCATCTCGCGACATCTTGGCGAGCGCATGGATGAGGACATCGGCGGCTTTGCGCCGGAAAGGAAACGAACATGAACGAAGACAGTTTTGTGACGCCGTTTGCCGAGCGCTTCCAGCTGCGGGTACCCGTCGTGCAGGCACCGATGGCCGGCGGCGCGACGACGCCGGCGCTCATCGCGGCGGTATCGAATGCGGGCGGGCTTGGTTTTCTCGCGGGCGCGGCGCTCGCACCGGAGAAGATCGCGAGCGAGGTCGCGGCGATTCGCGCGCTGACCGATCGCCCGTTCGGCGTGAATCTGTTCGTGCTCGATCCCGTCTCGCCCGATGAAGCGACCGTGCGTCGCGCGCTCGACGCGATCGATCCGCTGCGCGCCGAGCTCGGTTTGCCGCCGGGCCAGCCGCTCGCACGCTATGCGCCTGACTTTCGCGCGCAACTGGAGGCGCTGATCGAATTGCGTGTGCCGGTCGCCGGCTTTACGTTCGGACTGCTATCGGCGACCGACGTCGAGCGTTTGCATGCGGGCGGCAGCTATGTAGTTGGGACTGCGACGCATGTTGCCGAGGGCATCGCGTGGCGCGATGCGGGTGCCGATGCGATCGTCGCGCAAGGCGCGGAGGCAGGCGCGCATCGCGGCACGTTCATCGGCGCATTCGAAGATGCGCTGGTCGGCACGATCGCGCTCGTGCCGCAACTGGTCGACGCGACCGGGCTGCCGGTGCTGGCGGCCGGCGGCATCATGGACGGTCGCGGCATCGTCGCGGCACTCGCGCTAGGCGCGCAAGCCGCGGTGATGGGCACCGCATTTCTGACCACCCGCGAGAGCGCGATCCCCGAGGTATGGAAAACCCGCGTGCGCGGCACGTCCGATACGTCGACCACGGTGACGCGCGCGATCACGGGCCGTCACGCGCGCGGCATCCGCAATCCGTTGATGCAACGTTTGCGCGAATCGGCGGAAAGCATCGCGCCGTATCCGGTGCAAAACGCGTTGACGCAGGAGCTGCGGCAACACGCGGCGCGCGCGCAGAACGGCGACTACCTGTCGCTGTGGGCGGGGCAGGGTGCGCCGCTCGGGCGCACGCGCGCCGAAGCAATCGGCGCGGCTGAACTGATGGCGCAACTCGAGCAGGAATGGAAGGCGGCCTCCGCGCGAATCGCCGGCTTCATGCGTTGATTGCGTGGTCGATTTAAGGTTGATTTAAGTTTTTTACCGTTGTCACATTCCTGTGCGGCGCGCCACATTTTTGAGTTGAAAAACCCTTCGAATCTTATGTGACAGAAGCCGGAAAAAGACTAAATCCGCGCCCGCGGAGAAACTTCCCAATTAGCGGAAACCCGCATGGGATGGGGCTTTCCGGCTCGCTCGCCCAAGCCGCGAGCGGCTCGCGCAGGAACTGCGCTATTAGTGTTGTTCCCACTTTCTCAAAAAACTCCCGCAAATTAATTTGTTGGCCTACACTTGCGCGCAAGTACGGTTTGCCAACTGTCACAAACAGTCCGGTAAACGTACTGGCCAAGTGCATGAACGATGCAACCGGCGTGGTCGTCCACGGGACTGAGCGACACGTGTAGGGGAAGCGGGGCACAGGGCGATTACGTTGTTTTGACCGAAACTGGAGACTTACATGAGCATCAAAATTCAAAAGCTGTTGCCGATCAGCGCTGCCGCTCTGCTGTTCGCGACGTTGGCAACATCGGCCGCGGCCGACACGGTCATCAAGATCGGTCACGTTGCGCCGTTGACTGGCGGTATCGCTCACCTGGGTAAGGACAACGAGAACGGCGCGCGCCTGGCCGTTGAAGAAATCAACGCGAAGGGTCTGACGATCGGCGGCCAGAAGGTCACGCTGCAACTCGACGCGCAAGACGACGCGGCTGACCCCCGCACGGCTACGCAGGTTGCGCAGAAGCTCGTCGACGACAAGGTCGTCGCCGTGGTCGGCCACCTGAACTCGGGCACCTCGATCCCGGCATCGAAGATCTATAGCGATTCGGGCATCGTGCAGATCTCGCCGTCGGCAACGAACCCGGCCTACACGCAGCAAGGCTTCAAGACGACCTACCGCGTCGTCGCGACCGACGCTCAGCAAGGCCCGGCACTCGCGAACTACGCGGCGAAGGGCATGAAGGTGAAGAGCGTCGCGATCGTCGACGACTCGACCGCTTACGGGCAGGGTCTCGCGAACGAGTTCGAGAAGACGGCGAAGGCGCTCGGTCTGAACGTCGTATCGCACGACGCGACGAACGACAAGGCCGTCGACTTCCGCGCGATTCTGACGAAGATCAAGGGTGAAAACCCCGACGCGATCATGTACGGCGGCATGGACGCAACCGGCGGCCCGTTCGCCAAGCAGGCAAAGCAGCTCGGCCTGCGCGCGAAGGTGCTGGCAGGTGACGGCGTGTGTACCGACAAGCTGTCGGACCTGGCCGGCGACGCAACCGACAACATCGTCTGCTCGGAAGCCGGCATGGCGCTCGAAAAGATGGCAGGCGGCAAGGCGTTCGAAACGAAGTACGAAAAGCGCTTCGGCCAGCCGATCCAGATTTACGCGCCGTTCACGTATGACGCTGTGTACATCATCGTCGACGCGATGAAGCGCGCCAACTCGACCGAACCGGCGAAGATCCTGGCAGCGATGCCGGCGACCGACTACAAGGGCGTGATCGGCGAAACGACGTTCGACTCGAAGGGCGACCTGCAGCACGGCGTGATCTCGCTGTACAACTACAAGCAAGGCAAGAAGACGCTGCTCGACGTGGTGAAGATGTAAATTCAGTGTGATCGAAGGCGGCGTCGCGCCGCACTTCGATTCGCAGCTTGAGAGGCACGTGGGCCGCGAGGCTTGCGTGCCTTTTCTTTTGTTCACCGCTCCTGTCAGATCTTCAAACGCCGCAGCACCTTCGGCCCGGCGAAGGCGATCATCGCGGCGCACACCGCGACGACCGACAGTCCGATCGTCAGATTGGTCACCTGCGCGACGGCGCCGATGATCACCGGTCCGAGCAGCAAGCCGAAATAGGCCAGCCCCGCCACGTGCGCGAGCCCTTCGGCCGCGTGGATGCCCTTCACGCTCGCCGCCGCCGCGAACAGCACCGGCATCATGTTCGCGAGGCCCAGGCCGATCAGCGCAAAGCCGGCGAGCGCTGCCACCGGATTCGGCAGCAGCAGCGCGTCGACCATCCCGGCGCAGGCGAGCGCCGCGCTGATCATCACGAGCTGGGGTGCGCCGAAGCGGGCGCGCACCGCGTCGCCGGCAAAACGCGCGACTGCCATGCCGCCGGAAAACGCCGCGTAGGCGGCGCTGGCGAGCGCGGGCGTCGAGAGCACGACATCGCGCATATAGACCGTGGCCCAGTCGTACATCGCGCCTTCGGCGATCAGCGCGACCAGCGCCATCGTGCCGAGCGCCCACAGCGCCGGCGAGCGCCAGCGGCTCGCACGTGGCGTCGCCGCATCGGGATGCTCGGCGTGCGGCACGTGCGGCAGCACCGACGGGCACGCGAGCAGCAGCACGAGCGCACTGCTCGCCGCGGCGAGCGCGAGATGCAGAGCCGGCGCCATGCCACGCGACAGCAGCGCCCCACCGACCGCTGCGCCGAACATGCCGCCAAGACTGAACATGCCGTGCAGCGAGGACATGATCGGCTTGCCGAGCGCCTTTTCGACGGCGCTCGCTTCGGCGTTCATCGCGACGTCGAGAGTGGCCATGCCGGCGCCGAAGACGGCCAGCACGACCAGCAGAATCCAGTACGCGGGCACGGCCAGAATCAGCGCCGCGCAGGCGGCCATCGCGAGGCCGCCGGCCAGGCAGGCCCGGCGCGTGCCGACCCGCGCGATCCACGACGCATTGGTCACCATCGCGCCGATCGATCCGCCCGCCACCGCGAACAACGCGAACGACAGCATCGCCGGATTCAGATGGAAGCGGTCGCGCACCGTCGGCACGTGCACGCCCCACGACGCGTACATCATGCCGGCGATGAAAAACAGCGCCATCGTGGCGATCCGTGCGCGTTGCCGTGCGGTGACGGACAAGTTGCGATGGGCGGCGGGGAGGACGGCGAATTCGGAGGCGTGGTGATCGGGCACGGAGGTCTCGAGGCGGAGGGCGCGAGAAAGCGCATTGAAAGCGGATCTCCGATTTTATCGAAGCGTGGTGGCTAACGCTTGGAGCCGTGGGATCGGGCGCATACGATTGATGGGCTGGAGATGCAACGAAGCGGGATTGCTGGATGTCATGCTTTGGTGCGTCGCTCTCGCTTTTTGCATTGCTGCGCGTGACGGCTTTTGTGCCGCTCACCGCTCTCCTGTTCATTCCAAATTCACCCGAGGAACGCTCAGTTGAACATTCCCGCTCACGCTCCGCTGCATCTGCTGCACACGGCTGCGGTCGGCACGCTCGCCACGCACGCTCGCCAGCCCGAGGGCTTTCCGTATCCGTCGGTGCTGCCGTTCGCGCCGGACGCACGGCATCGTCCGACGATCCTCGTGAGCCGGCTCGCGGAGCACACGCACAACCTGCACGCCGATCCGCGCACCGGTTTCCTGGCCGTCGACGCACCCGATGGCGACGTGCTGGGCGGCCAGCGCGTCACGCTGCTCGGCCGCTTCGAGCCGGTCGACTCGAACCCGGAACTGGTGCGGCGCTACCTGCGCTATCACCCGGACGCGGAGCGCTATCTGGCGTTGGGCGATTTCACGTTCTGGATCATGGAGATCGAGCGGCTGCGCTACATCGGCGGCTTCGGCGCGATGGGCTGGCTCGACGGCGCGCAACTCGATCCGCTGCCACCGCTTGCCGCCAGCGACGAGGACGCGCTGATCGCGGAGTTCGGTCGCCGGTTTAGTGGCGCGGGCGGCGTCGAATTGCTGGGCGTCGACCGTTATGGCGCCGATCTGAAACGCGACGGTGTGCGCCGCCGCTTCGCATTCGATGACGCGCGATCCGATACCGGAACATTGCACGCGGCGCTCGAAGTCTGCATCGAGCGGCATGCGGATTAAGCATTTATCGTTTATCGGAAAAACAAGCGTGCGCCAGTCGCAACGAACGGACGCCTGTATCAAAAGTGCGTGCTTATCCGAGCCAAAGCTTTCATGCCGTGAAATGTTTGATGCGCAATAGACGGCTCAAGTCTCATTTTCTGATAGTTAAATCGGATCAATATGCAGACTGGGGAATTTTTTCAGCGACGTGCGAAATCACCTATTTGAAAGGCCGTAGTCCGACGCACAAGGGACGCAGGAAACTTTTTGAAACGAATTTAAATTAATTTTTCCGGGCGCTTATCCAGCCTTTCTATTTTGTGTTAATCTCGCCATCAAATTCCGAGGCATGAAACCTTCAAAGGCGAGTCGGCAAAAGACCGGCGTCATTTATCCATACCACAAGGGAACCTATGTCTTCTTACAAGGAACTACTCGCGCAGCGCGAGAAGCTCGAAAAGCAGATTGAAGAAGCGAAGTCGCGCGAATACGCGGAAGTCTTGAATGAAATCAAGCAGAAAATGGCCGACTACGGCATTTCGCTGAGCGAACTCGGCGGCGGCCGCGCACCGAAGGGCGCTAAAGCGAGCCGGCCGCGCGCAGGCGTCGCGCCTAAATATCGTGATCCTGAAAGCGGCAGCACGTGGTCCGGTCGCGGCAAGCCGCCGCGCTGGATCGCCGGTCTTGATCGCGAAAAGTTTCTGATCCAGAAGTAATCGCGATCCGGCGGATGGTAAGGGTTTGCCTGCACGTAATGCGAATACTGGCGGTCCACCGCGTTTATAGCCTGCTGCAGGATCTCAAAAAGCCGCGCACCGTTCAGGGCGCGGTTTTGTCATTTGCGGCACCGGGTTTCTGTCGCATGCACTTCAGGTAGCTGGAACGCGAATGCTTTTCGTTTAGATAAGCGACTGATTTAAAAAGGTTTTTTTCGGGCTTCCCTGCGCAGGCGAATCGTGGCGGGTACAATAGCAACAACTGACCTTTCCGCCTTTTCAGCATGCCGTCCGCCGCGATCGCCCAAACCGCCGAGAAACAACGCGTTGCACGCAAGAGTACCTTTGCGAGTATTGCGGTCAATACCGTATTGATGACGCTGCAAATCATCATCGGTACGATCGCGCACTCGCAGGCGCTGGTTGCCGACGGTGTCCATTCGCTCGCCGATCTCATTTCCGATTTTGTCGTGCTGATTGCCAATCGGCATAGCGGGGCAAAACCCGACGCCGATCACAATTACGGACATAGCCGTTATGAGACGGTGGCGTCGTTATTTCTCGGCGCGCTGCTGATCTCGGTCGGCGTCGGTATGTTGTGGCGCGCCGGTACGCGGCTCGCCGATCTACAAAATATTCCCGCCGTGCATATGAGCGCGCTCGCGGTCGCGGCGCTCGTACTGGTCTCGAAGGAAGCGCTGTTCCGCTACATGCTGCACGAGGCGAACCGGGTGCGTTCCGCGATGCTGATCGCGAACGCATGGCACGCCCGCTCGGACGCGGCGTCGTCTCTGGTGGTGGGGATCGGCGTGGTCGGCAGTCTCGCCGGCCTGCGGTTGCTCGACCCGATCGCGGCGGCTATCGTCGGCTTCATGGTCGCGCGCATGGGCTGGACCTTCGGTTGGGACGCGTTGCAGGATCTGTCGGACCGTGCGCTCGACGAAACCGCCGCCGCCGACATGCGCGCGCTGCTGATGTCCACCCCGGGCGTGCGTGACGTGCACGAAATGCGCACGCGCAAGACGGGCGATTTCGCGCTCGTCGACGCGCATATCCTCGTCGATCCGATGATTTCGGTGTCGGAAGGCCATTACATCGCGGAGTCGGCGCGTCTGCGCGTGCTGACCGACAAGCGCGTGCTCGACGCGCTGATTCACGTTGACCCGGAAAACGACGCGCTCGCGCATCCACCGGTCGATCTGCCGCCGCGCGAGCGCGTGACCGCCGAGGTCGACGAAGCGCTGGCTGCCGGTGGCTTGCGGGCCGCTGCGGTGAATCTGCACTACCTGAGCACCGGGCTCGACGTGGAGGTGGTGTTGCCGGCGGCGGGGTCTGCTGAAGGGCGCGCTGCGGAGGGTGCCGAAGTCGCTCGTTTGCTGGAGAGCGAGGCACAGTCGCTCGGCCGCGTCGATCTGACGGCGCTCAAGCGTCGTCTCGGCGCACGCAAGCTCGACGTGCTGCTGCAACGGGATATCTCGGCCGCGCAAGGCGGTTCGGCGGCGGAGCTCAAGACCGGCACCGCTCCCGCCGGTCGGTCAACCGCCACCGAGCCTCACAACGCCACCTGAGTTTGGTCAGTTTCGGACGCCCGAAACCGCGAACTTCCATGCCGCCCGCGGCGGCGGCATCCGTCACAACGGCAACTGCGTATCGAACTTGATTTCGCGTAGCACCACGCTCGTGCGCACCTGCGCGACGGCCGGAATCTTGAAAATGCGTTCGTGCAGGAAGCTGTCGTACGCCTTGATGTCGGGCGCGACGATCTTCAGGATGTAATCGGATTCACCCGTCGTGCTGTAGCACTCGGTCACTTCGGGGCAGGTAGCGATTTCCCGCTCGAACTGCTCGACGCCGCCTTCGGTGTGACGAGTCAGATGGATATGCGCGAGCGCGCACACGTGCAAGCCGAGCTTTTCGCGATCGAGCAGCGCCGTGTAGCGCTGGATCACGCCCGACTGTTCCATATCCTTGATGCGCCGCCAGCACGGCGTGCTCGACAACCCGACCTGGTCGGAGATTTCCTGCACGGAACGGCGTGCGTCGAGCTGCAGCAGGCGCAGGATCTTCTGTGAGAACGTATCGAGTGTCAACTGCGCCTCCGTTAGCGTCGCCGTATCAACGAATGGTAGAGGGCGCGAAAACGAAACGCAATGTAAAACGGCTCGCGCGAGCGAGATTGCCTAATTTACCGGGTCCGGAGCGGCGTTTTGCCCTGAGCCGTCCCCATCATCCTTGCCGTCCCCCGACAGCTCGGGCTGACGCGCGCGCAAGTCCTTCAGCATGTTGCAAAAGAGGGCACCCTGCTCGATTGCGTCGTCGAGCGCGACGTGCGTGTGCGGATGCTCGTCGAACCAATGTTTCGGAAAGCGCGGCTTGATGTTCTTGCGGTACGGCAGGCCAGTCATCGCAAAGGCGAGCGTCTTGATATCGAGCGCCGACCACGAGAACGGGCAGCGGCCGACGAAGCGCATCATGTACCAGAACATATAGGTGAAGTCGAAGCCAGCCGGCATCGCGACAAACACGGGCTTGCCCGGCAGCGCCTCGACCCAGTCGACATAGGCGCTCAGGGCGGCCTCGGGCTTCTGCAAGTCCTGACGGCAGGCCGCCCATGCTTCCGGCTGGGTCTTCCACCACGCTTCTTGCACTGGATGCGGCGCCGCGCCTTCCAGTAGTTCGAGATTCGCCGAGAACGTCGCGATCAACTGCTTGTCCTCGGTGTATGCGGCGGATGCGAAGCTCAGCATCGAATGCGGGCCTGGGATCGGGCCGTCCGCTTCGACGTCGGTACTGACATAGATTTCGCTGCTCATGCGCCCACTCCGTCGGCGACATAGGGATTCGTGCGGCGCTCGGCGCCGAACGTCGAGGTCGGGCCGTGGCCCGGCACGAACGTGATGTCGTCGCCGAGCGGCCAGAGTTTGTCGCGGATCGAGCGGATCAGATCCGCGTGGTTGCCGCGCGGGAAATCCGTGCGGCCGATCGAGCCGGCGAACAGCACGTCGCCGACCAGCGCAAGCCGGTGCGCCCGGCTGAAGAAGACCACGTGGCCCGGTGTGTGGCCGGGGCAGTGGTACACCTCGAAGGTTTCGTCGCCGAACTGCACGGTGTCGCCGTCTTGTAGCCAGCGGTCCGGCTCGAAGGCATCGGCCGCGGGGAAGCCGAAGCGCGTGCTTTGATCCGGCAGTTTGTCGAGCCAGAAGCGTTCGTCGGGATGCGGACCTTCGATCGGCACGCCGTAATGGGTGGCGAGCGTCTTCGCGCCGGCGCAGTGATCGATGTGGCCATGTGTCAGCAAGACCTTCTCGACCGTCACGTTCTGCCGCGCGACTTCGCGTTGGATCATGTCGAGGTCGCCGCCCGGATCGACGACGGCCGCGCGCCCGGTGGTCTCGCATACGAGCAGCGAGCAGTTCTGCTGGAACGGCGTGACGGGGATCAGGGTGACTTTCATGGCTGGAACGACGCGATGGAAAAACGTTGATTGTACCGGCCTCGCGACAGTCGCCGTCGCCGACGCGACGGGCTTGCGCATGGCATTGTCGCGCCTGTCGCATGCCCATTTTTGCGATAAATGTGAAGATTGATCAAGGATTGTGGGTGCTCGCCATCCGAAAATTTTTTTTTGGGTATAATGGAGTCCATGCACAAGAGTTGTGCAGCCACAAGGCGACGCATCCCCACAAAACGGAGATGCCGCTCGCTATTCAAGTAAGGGCTGTCGGAATGCCGACGGCCATCAAGTATCGATGCGTTCGATGCACACGTCTTGCCCAGCCAGGCGCCGCGCGCCTGCTACGGAAGTAACCTCCGTGACGCTGGGTGGGGCCTACGCCGCCGTTCCTGCGCGCTGAGTTGCGCGCGCAAGAACGTGTTTGCCACGTTCGATTGGCGGCATGTGGGGTCTGGTCAGGCTGCCGGGGACAGGTTGCGCCAGACGTGAAAATTAACCGTGCGGTAGCGGCTGAGTGAGCCGTATCCGGGCTTTGACGTACTGCGCTTTTTCGCGCGGCGCGTTGTCGTCCCTACCGCCGGAGCCGCAAGCAACATGCCCAGCAGTTTCGCGGGTGACGCGGCTCGACTATGTGTTTGCACGTCTTATGAAAACTCGGCTATCCCGTGGTCTAGGGACTCTTTTTGCCTTTTTTGTGCTGGCCGGCTGCGCCACGCCTCCGGGTGCGAGCGACACGTCCGCGAACGACACGCCGCAACGTACGAAGAACATGCACCTGAGTTCTTTTGGACCGCAATCGTTCGGTAGCGCGCCGGCCTCGAGCCCGAGCACGTCGGACGCGCCTGCGCCGTCGCTGGCTGACGCAAAGCCGCTCACCGACGACGGCGTCGACGTTCCGGACTTCCATCAGATTGGACGTGCGTCGTGGTACGGACGCTTCTTCCACGGCCGCCGCACCGCCAACGGCGAGCGTTACGACATGCACGCCCTGACGGCCGCGCATCGTACGCTGCCGCTCGGCTCGTACGTGCGCGTGACCAATCCGGCCAATTCGCGCTCGGTGATCGTACGGATCAACGACCGCGGTCCGTACGCGCGCGGCCGCGTGATCGACCTGTCGATGGCGGCCGCCGGCATGCTCGACATGCGCCACAGCGGCACCGCGCGGGTCAAGATCGAAGGGCTCACGCAGCAGGAAGCGCGTGCCGAGCTGAACGAGACGCTCGCGTCGAACTCGGATCCGAACAAGTGATGTGACGTGACGGCGGCGGTGATGCCGCGTCGGCTGAACCAACCGTCTGTAGACAAGCGAAGGGCCGCGACATGCGGCCCTTTTCTCTTTCTCTTCCGCCTTTTGCCCGCCCGGCTTTGTCCTCAGGTGTCGGGCTTGTCTTGCTTCAGCGCGAGCGCGCGCGTGTACAGCGCGTTGCGCGATGCGCCCGTCAGCGCCGCCGCGACCTTCGCGGCGCTGCTCACCGTCAATTCTTCGAGCAGGATGCCGAGCAGCGCGTCGTGATCGTGCTCGCCGACCTCTTCGGGCGACGCGCCTTCGACCACCAGCACGAATTCGCCCCGCTGCCGGTTTGCATCGGCGGCGAGCCACGTTGGCCCTTCGGCCAGGGTGCTCTGGTGCAGCGCTTCGTGTAACTTCGTTAGTTCTCGCGCGATCAGCAGACGACGCGTGCCGCCGAACGCATCGGCGAGCGCCTGCACCGTCTCGATGATCCGGTGCGGTGCTTCGTAGAACACCATCGCGTGAGGGTGCTGCGCGAGCGCTTGCAAGGCGGCGGCGCGCGCCTTCGGCTTCGGCGGCAGGAAGCCGAGGAACGAGAACGTCGCGACCCAGTCGCCGGTCGCGCTGAGCGCGGTGGCGAGCGCGCTCGCGCCGGGCAGCGGGACCACCGCGAAGCCGGCCTCGCGCACGGCATCGACGAGCTTGGCCCCCGGGTCCGAGATGCCCGGCGTGCCCGCGTCGGACACATAGGCCACACGCTCTCCGGCCTGCAGATACTCGATCACGCGCTGCGCGGCGGCGCGCTCGTTGTGCTGATGCACGGCGACGAGCGGCTTCGAGATGCCGTAGCGCGCGAGCAGTTGACCGGTGTTGCGGGTGTCCTCGGCGGCGATGCGATCCGCGAGTCCGAGCACGTGCAGCGCGCGCAGCGTGATGTCGGCGATGTTGCCGATCGGCGTGGCCACCACATACAGCGCGGCGGCGGGGTACTGCTGCCCTTGCGCGAGTTCGGAGAGAGGAGTCATGACACGGAAGACACAAAGAGACGGAACGAGGCCGACATTGTGCCATGTGGGCTTGCGCGAGCAGGTCGCGCCGAAGACTGCGCAAAAGACCTCCATCAACGTCAGGCCAAAAACCGCCCACAACTTTTCCTGCGCGCATCAGTCCAAATCCGTCGGCGCCGCTTTCGAAGCACGCGCACGAGAGTTTTTGCAGCGTCAGCGTCTGCGCTTCGTCGCGAGCAACGTGACGTGTCGGGGAGGCGAGATCGATCTCGTGATGAGTGATCGCGACGGCGCGCTGGTGTTCGTGGAAGTTCGCGCGCGTGCGCAGCGGCATTACGGCGGTGCTGCCGCGAGCATCGGTTGGCAGAAGCGGCAGCGCATCGTGCGAGCGGCGCGGCACTATCTCGCGACTCGCGCCGCGACGAACCGCGCCCCGCGCGATGAACCCGCGTGCCGTTTCGACGTCGTCGCGTTCGAGAGCGGCAGGCTCGTGTGGTTGCGCGATGCATTTCACGCCGACGAACTCTGACGGCCCGCGCGGACAACGCGCGTGAGTGCGATAAACTTGCGCTCGCGTGCCGCGCGAGCGCAAGTTTATCGGCGGCCACAGCCTGGCAGTATGACTTCACAACACGGCCGCACAGTGCGGTCCATTCGCGGTAGAAGATAGAGACTCGATGTCAGTCGAACGCATCCAACAACACTTCCGCGACAGCGCGGCAGTCAAACTCGAAGCCCTCGAAACCCTCTCGATGCCGATCGCCGCCGCGATCGACACGATGTTCGCCGCGCTCGCCAACGGCAATCGCATCCTCGCGTGCGGCAACGGCGGTTCGGCCGCCGACGCGCAGCATTTCGCGGCCGAGCTGATCGGGCGCTTCGAGCGCGAGCGGCCAGGTCTGCCTGCCATTGCGCTCAGCACCGACACCTCCGTGCTCACCGCGATCGCCAACGACTATTCGTTCGAACAGATTTACGCGAAACAGGTCTGGGCGCTCGGTCAGCCCGGCGACGTGTTGCTCGCGATCACCACATCTGGCAATTCCGCGAACGTGCTCGCCGCGATCGAAGCCGCGCATGAGCGCGAAATGATCGTCGTTGCGCTGACCGGCAAGGGCGGCGGACGCGCGCAGGAAGTGCTGAGCGACACCGACATCCACGTATGCGTGCCGTCCGAACGCACCGCGCGCATCCAGGAAGTGCACCTGCTGACCATCCATTGCCTGTGCGACGGCATCGATGCCATGTTGCTCGGCGAAGACTGAGACTGATTTCGAAGGAGAGCTAGTTGATGAGCGTATTCCGCATCAAGAAGACACTGGTGAGAACCGTGCTCGTGGTCGGGTTCGCGGCGGGGCTGTCGGCCACGCTGCAAGGCTGCTTTCTCGCCGTCGGGGCCGCGGCGGGCGGCGGCGCGCTGATGGCGACGGACCGCCGCACGCTCGGCGCGCAGACCGAGGATCGCGAGATTCAGGTGAAGGCGCTGTCGCAGATCAGCCAGAATCTGCCGGACTCGGCGCACGTCAACGTCACGGTGTTCAACCGACGCGTGCTGCTGACCGGCGAGGTCGCTGGCGAGGCGTCGAAGCAGCGCGCCGAGAGCATCGTGCGGAACCTGAACAACGTGAATACGATCGTCAATGAACTGGCGATCATGCCGGCGAGTTCATTCTCGTCGCGCACCAACGACACCTATCTCGAAACGCGCGTGAAGACCGCGCTGATTGCCGAGAAGAACATTTCGGCGAACAACTTCAAGGTCGTGGCCGAGCGCGGCAACGTTTATCTGATGGGCCTTGTCACAATGGATGAGGGCAAAATCGGAGCCGACGTCACGAGTCGCGTGCCGGGCGTCGTGCAGGTCGTCAAGGTGTTCCAGTACATCCAGCCGCAGGAAGCGGAGGCCGCTGCGGCCGCGAGCGCGACGGCGCCGGTGGGCGCCTCGCAGCCCGAGGTTGGTGAGCCGACCGTCGGCGCGATTCCCGATTCGGGGGTGAGCGCGCGACCGCTCGATCAACAGGCGCCTGCGCCGGTTAATTCGTCGACGGCGGTTCGGCCGGGCAATCCGAAGGCGGTGCCTTGATGCGGGGTGTGACGCTTGGGGGTGTTGTATTCGCGGTGGTGGTCGGTGCGATGGCGGGCACGATGACGTCGGGTGCTTGCGCGGCTGAGGCCGCACCTCGCGGCCAGCAGGTCGCCGCGGCGAATGCGTGCATGGGCTGTCACGCGGTGGATCGCAAGTTGGTCGGGCCGTCGTTCCACCAGGTCGCCGCGAAATATAAGGGTGACGCGCAGGCGCCGGCCAAACTCGCGCGCAAGGTGAAGGACGGCGGCGTCGGCGTATGGGGCATGATTCCGATGCCAGCCCATCAATCGATGAGCGATGCGGATATCCGCACGGTGGTCGACTGGGTGCTCGCGGGCGCGCCGTCCAGATGAGGTTTTCCCGAGGCTGGAGGCTTGGCAAAAGGGAAAATGGCTGTGCTAGAATTATTTTCGTCGGGGGGGTAGCTCAGCTGGGAGAGCGTCGCGTTCGCAATGCGAAGGTCGAGGGTTCGATCCCCTTCCTCTCCACCATCGATTTCCCTTTAAAACCGGTCACTTAGGCCGGTTTTTTCATTTGGGCGCTACTTCCGTCGTCTTCGGTTTGACACCCCGCAGGGTGACATCAGGGTGACAGACAGATGCCTGTCTGGTGCCAAGGATGACATAGGGTCTGCGGCAGGGTCAATCCTCCGCTTGGCGTCGCCGCGTTGCGTCCCGCGATCCGACCGCCGCGCCTAGATCGGCCTCACTTCCGATGCGCTTCCTTTCGGGTATGCCTAGACTTGATCTTTCAGGTCGGAGCACAAGGGAGGTCGGCATGCGCGAACGAAGGCTTGGACCACTCAACCATGAAGCCGCTTCTTCCCAACTTCGAGGTATGCAGGGCAGCTTTAGCAATCCCAATCCGGGTGATGCGCGGCTGCTGGCACGTTTATCTCCTAACGCAGTAACCCACTGGCCCAGTGTGGCACGACAGTTGTCAGACGCAGGTCTGCTTGATTCAGTAGACGGGGAACTGCTGCTTTGCTACTGCGAAGCATACGCAAAGTGGTGCGCAGCTGGAGACCAGCTTGCAACGATGCTGATTGCCTTGGGATTGTCGGCAGGCCACCATGCACCTGAGCGAGCAGATCATGTGCAAAATGTCTCACGTCCTACTTCGGGGACGGAAGCAAAACCGGAGCCGATCCAACGAGCGCCTAACGCCATCATGCGTCGTGCCCAGGTCGAAAGGGAAACAGGCTTGTCTCGGTCAACCATTTATCAGCGCATGAAAGCCGGAACCTTTCCGCCCTCTGTGCGGCTTGGAGCCGGAGCGGTGGGCTGGCGTGCCGCCGACATCGACGCATTCCTGGCATCGCTGGCCGACTACAAGGCGCCGGACGGTGGCCTCGAAGAAGCGAACGATGGACGTGGCCTACCCGGTGCGCACCGTCCTGCTGTCCATAGAGGCTGAGCCGTACTGAGAGGCTCTTCCGAAGCGCCGACGGTCCTGCATTTTCGCTCCAAGGCCGCCGCATGTTACCGGGTGACAGACCCGCGCTGCCACCCTTCTCCTCAGATGACCTCTTTCCAGTACAGCTCGTGTCCTCACTGGGGAGGTGTGTAGGCTGGCAGCAAGAACCCGTCTCCTCGTCGCCTCGCGTCTCGTCCGCCAACCGCTGCGAAGATAGCCGCACTCTCAATGGAAATACAGTGTCCTCTAAGGTTAATTCGTACGCTGATTGCAAGTCGACCGCAAACGGCATAATGTCGGCCTGCACCAATCTAGAAGAAGACCAGCAATGATCGAGGACATTAGAAAAACGCTGTGGGCCGCAGCCGACAAGCTTCGTGCCAACATGGACGCGGCCGAGTACAAGCACATCGTGCTGGGGCTTATTTTTGTCAAGTATATTTCAGATACCTTTCAGTCCCGGCGAGAGGAACTGACCTGCCGCTTTCTCGACAGCGACGATGACTACTTCCTGCAGGATAGCGACGACGAAACTATCGCTACCGAGCTCGAAGATCGCGACTACTACACGGAGGTCAATGCGTTCTGGGTGCCGGAGGCTGCACGTTGGGAAAGCCTGCGGGCCCAAGCGAAGCAGGCGGATATAGGGAAGCGCATTGACGAAGCTTTGGCTGCCATTGAAGGCGAGAACCCAAAGCTCAAGGGCATTCTTGATAAGCGCTACGCCCGTGCGCAGTTGCCGGACGGCAAGCTCGGCGAACTCGTCGACCTGATTTCACAGATCGGCTTCGGCAGCGACGCAAACATCGCCCGCGACATTCTCGGCCAGGTCTATGAGTACTTCCTCGGTCAGTTCGCAAGCGCCGAGGGCAAAAAGGGCGGCCAGTTCTACACGCCCGCAAGCATCGTCAAGACGCTCGTTGCTGTCCTGGCTCCGCATCACGGCAAGGTCTATGACCCATGCTGCGGTTCGGGCGGGATGTTCGTGCAGTCAGAGAAGTTCATCGAAGCTCATGGCGGCAAACTGGGCGACGTGTCCATCTATGGCCAGGAGTCGAACCCGACTACGTGGCGACTCGCAGCGATGAATCTGGCGATTCGTGGGATCGACTCGAACTTGGGTAAGGAACCTGCCGACAGTTTCACTCGCGATCAGCACCCAGATCTTCGTGCTGACTTCATCCTAGCGAATCCGCCTTTCAATGTGTCGGACTGGTGGCACGGAAGTCTCGAAGGTGATCCTCGCTGGGCTTATGGCACACCGCCGCAGAGTAATGCGAACTATGCGTGGTTGCAGCACATGCTCTATCACCTGAAGCCCAATGGGCGAGCAGGCATCGTGCTGGCGAACAGTTCGATGAGTTCAAGCCAGAACGGCGAAGGTGAAATTCGAGCCGCGATGGTCGAGGCCGATATGGTCGAGTGCATGGTCGCGTTGCCGGGGCAATTGTTTTTCAATACGCCGATCCCGGCCTGCCTTTGGTTCCTCGCCAAGCAGAAGACGACGCGCAAGGGCGAAATACTGTTTATCGACGCTCGCAAACTTGGACGGCCCGTCAGTCGCGTGCAGATCGAGCTACCAGACGAAGACATCGCGAAGATTGCCGACACCGTATCCGCGTGGCGTCGCGACTTCGAGGCGAAGTACACGTATAGCGACGTGCCGGGATTCTGCCGCAGCGTGAGCCTCGCCGAAATCGCTGAACATGGGCATGTTTTGACGCCGGGCCGTTACGTCGGTGCGCAGGAGGTGGAGGATGACGATGAAGCTTTCGCTGACAAAATGCAGAAGCTGACAGAGAAGTTGGGCGAGCAGATGGCGAAGGGGACCGAACTGGACGCGTTGATTCGCCAGAAGCTGGGGGGGCTGGGGTATGAGTTCTGACTTTGAGCTGCCGCCGGGCTGGTCATGGGAAACGATCGACACGTTGAAGGCGGAAGGTCGGTCAGTCGTCTCGGGGCCTTTCGGTTCGAATATTGGAAAGAGGTTTTTCGTCGAACACGGCGTTCCCGTCATCCGAGGCAATAACCTAACCCTTGACATGGAGCGCTTCCTCGACGTTGGATTCGTGTTCCTGACGGATGAAAAGGCCGCTGAGTTCACAAATTGCGAGGCACACCCGGGCGATCTGATTTTTACTGCGGCAGGCACAATTGGGCAGGTTGGAATCATTCCCCGCACGCCGAGATATTCGAAGTACATCATCTCCAACAAACAGCTGCGGGCTCGGTTGGATTCGGCAAAGATCTTGCCGTTGTACGCGTACTATTGGCTGGCATCGCCTCCAATGGTCGCAATGATACAAAGCAGAAATACGGGATCGACGATTCCCCTTATAAACCTATCGGTATTGAAATCGCTGCCTGTACCGGTTCCTCCGCTTGCGGTTCAAAACGAAATCGTGGGCGTTCTGTCTTCACTCGATGACCGAATCACCCTGCTTCACGAGATCAACGCTACTCTCGAAGCCATCGCCGAGGCTTTATTTAAATCTTGGTTCGTCGACTTCGACCCGATTCGAATGAAGGCAGAAGGCCGTGAGCCGGACGGGCTTGACGCGGATACGGCTGCGCTGTTCCCGGATGGGTTTGAGGAGTCGGCGCTGGGGCCGGTGCCGACAGGGTGGAGCGTCGGCAAGCTAGGCGACCTTGCCGAAACAGTTCGTAGTCAGCGTCAACCGTCCGAACTGAACGATGACACTTACTACATCGGGTTGGAGCATATCCCTCGTAAGTCGTTGAGTCTCGAAAACTGGGGTACGGCGGGCGGTCTTGAGAGCGCAAAGTTTTCGTTTACGCGCGGCAATATACTGTTCGGGAAGCTGCGACCGTATTTCCACAAGGTGGTGATTGCACCGTTTGATGGGGTTTGCTCGACGGACATCCTTGTTTGCAAGCCTAAGGCGCAGTCATATTATGGCATGGTGACGATGCATCTTTTCAGCGAAGCATTGATCGATTATGCGGACCGCTTATCGAACGGTGCGAAGATGCCACGAGTAAATTGGAAGGACCTCGCCGCTTACCCAATTGTCGTCCCACCGATAGCCATTGCTGAGCAATATTGGATCACAATTCGCCCGCTGCTCGATGGAATCGTTGACAACGTCCACAAAGCGACGACTCTTGCTGCACTACGCGATGCGCTACTACCACGCCTTATTTCCGGGCAGCTTGATATTGTTGAGGCAGAGGCAATGCTGGAAGGCGTCGCATAGAGCAAAGCACAAAAGGGGGCCGAGAGAGCCATGACCGAAGATCAATTAGAACAAGAAGCACTCGACTGGCTGAGGCAAGTTGGTTACAACCATCTCTACGGCCCCGATATCGCCCCCGATGGCGACTCGCCGGAACGTCACGACTACCGACAGGTATTGCTTGTCGATCGAGTACGCGATGCCATCGCGCGGCTAAACCCTACGATCCCTTTTGCAGCTCGCGAAGATGCATTGCGACAGGTTCTCAACCTCGATACGCCGGTCCTGCTTTCGGCCAACCGCAACTTCCACAATCTGCTCGTGAACGGCGTTCCAGTGGAGTACGAGAAGGGTGGCGAGACGCGTGGCGACTTCGTGAAGCTTGTCGACTTCGAAGATGAATCTGCTAACGAGTGGGTTGCCGTTAACCAAATGCGCATCGAAGGGCCGAGGCAGCCTCGCCGCCCTGACATCATCCTCGTCGTGAACGGCTTACCGCTAGTCCTGCTGGAACTGAAGAACCCGGCTGATCAGAATGCCGACATTTGGAGGGCGTACGACCAGATCCAGACATACAAGGAGCAAATTCCCGACATCTTCGAGTACAACGAGATCCTCGTCATCTCCGATGGTAGCGAGGCGCGGATGGGCTCGCTATCCGCGAACGCGGAGCGCTTCCTTGCATGGCGAACCATCGACGGCAAGACGCTCGACCCGCTGGGTCAATTTAACGAACTCGAAACATTGATTCGTGGCGTCCTCGCTCCCGGTTACCTGCTCGACTACCTTCGCTTCTTCGTGCTCTTTGAGGACGACGGCGGCCTAGTTAAGAAGATCGCCGGATACCATCAGTTCCACGCGGTCCGAGCGGCTATTGCACAAGTGGTCGAATCATCGAGACCGGGCGGTAGCCAGAAGGGCGGAGTTGTTTGGCATACGCAGGGTAGCGGCAAGAGCATCACGATGACCTGTTTCGCTGCTCGAGTCATGCGGGAAGAGGCGATGAGGAATCCCACCGTCGTTGTCATCACCGATCGCAACGACCTCGACGGCCAGCTATTCGGTGTGTTCTCGCTTGCGCAGGACCTTCTTCGTGAGGAGCCGGTTCAAGTTACCACCCGGCAGGACTTGCGGGACAAGCTGGCGAATCGTCCATCGGGCGGCATCGTTTTCGCCACGATCCAGAAGTTCATGCCGGGCGAGGATGAGGATACGTTCCCTGTACTCTCTGACCGTCACAACATCGTCGTCATCGCGGACGAAGCACACCGCACGCAGTACGGATTCTCAGCCAAGTTCAAGGGTGAGGAGAAGGGCTATCAGGTCGGCTATGCGCAGCACCTACGCGATGCACTGCCTAACGCTACCTTCGTAGCCTTCACGGGCACGCCTGTCTCGAAAGAAGATCGTGATACCCGCGCGGTGTTCGGCGACTACATCCATGTCTACGACATGCAGCAGGCCCGCGATGACGGGGCCACGGTTCCTATCTACTATGAGTCGCGCCTTGCGAGGCTCGGGCTGAAGGAGGAGGCGTTGCCTGAGATCGACGAAGAGGTCGATGAGCTGGCAGAGGATGAAGAGGCCGACGAACAATCGAGGCTGAAGACGCGTTGGGCCGCGCTCGAAAAGGTGGTCGGTGCCGAGCCCCGAATCAAGAGCATTGCGGCCGATCTCGTCGCGCACTTCGAAGAGCGTAACAAGGCTATGCCTGGAAAGGCCATGCTCGTCGCTATGAGCCGGGAGATATGCGTTCATCTCTATGACGAGATCGTGAAGCTGCGCCCCGAGTGGCACGACCCCGATCCTGAGAAGGGGGCCGTCAAGATCATCATGACCGGGTCGGCGTCGGATAAGGCATTGCTGCGCCCGCATATCTACCCGAAGCAGGTCAAGAAGCGGCTAGAGAAGCGTTTCAAGGATCCTGCCGACCCACTGCGGCTCGTGATCGTGCGTGACATGTGGCTCACCGGCTTCGACGCGCCGTGCGTACACACCCTTTATGTCGACAAGCCGATGAAGGGGCACAACCTGATGCAGGCCATCGCCCGCGTCAATCGAGTCTTCAAGGACAAGCAAGGCGGCTTGGTGGTCGACTACATCGGCATCGCCAATGACCTGAAACAAGCTCTCAAGGAATACACAGCCAGCAACGGCCGTGGGCGGCCTACTGTCAATGCACATGAAGCCTACTCCGTGCTCGAAGAGAAGCTCGATGTGCTGCGGGCCATGCTTCACGGTTTCGACTACAGCGACTTCATGACTGGCGGGCACAGGCTGCTAGCTGGTGCGGCCAACTTCGTCTTGGGGCAGAAGGACGGCAAGAAACGATTCGCCGATGTTGCGCTGGAGATGAGTAAGGCGTTCACGCTGTGCTGTACGCTCGATGAGGCGAAGGCAGTGCGTGAGGAAGTGGCCTTCTTTCAAGCTGTAAAGGTGCTGCTGACAAAGCGGGAGATCAGCGAGAAGAAGCGCACGGACGAGGAGCGAGAGCTAGCAATCCGGCAGATCATCGGCTCTGCTGTAGTGTCGGAAGACGTTGTCGATATCTTTCAGTCAGTCGGCCTCGACAAGCCGAACATCGGTATCCTCGACGATGACTTCCTCGCCGAAGTGCGGAACCTTCCCGAACGTAACCTCGCCGTCGAGCTGCTAGAGCGTCTGCTCGAAGGGGAGATAAGGAGTCGCTTCGGCAGCAGCGTCGTGCAGGAGAAGAAGTTCTCGGAGCTGCTCGTCAGCGTCATCACCCGGTATCAGAATCGCTCGATTGAGACCGCGCAGGTGATCGAAGAGCTGATCGAGATGGCAAAAAAATTTCGAGAGGCCGCGAATCGAGGCGAGGAGCTAGGGCTCACTGACGATGAACTGCGCTTCTACGATGCGCTCGCAAACAACGAGGCCTCTGTGCGGCTACTGGGCGACGAGACATTGAAGAAGATCGCCCACGAGCTGACGGAGAATCTTCGAAAAAGCGTGAGCGTCGACTGGGAGAAACGCGAGAGCGTGCGGGCAAAACTGCGGCTGATGGTGAAGCGGATTCTGCGAAAATACAAGTATCCGCCTGATCAGCAGGACGAGGCCGTGCAGACGGTTCTGCAGCAGGCTGAAAAGCTGAGTGCGGAGTGGGCGGCGTAGAGGGCAGCCTAACAACGTAAGTGGAGCGGGCTGATTGCTGGAAACGGCCAATAGTCACATTCCGAACTCGGGCCCCTACCCTGGGTCTCCCCTTTGGAAAGCATAGTGTCCCTGTTCTGCAAGTGCCCCCCGGAGGGTGTGGGGGTACCTTGTCAGCTAGTCTTGAAATCTTGTGGCGGCGGACTCTCATTCACAAAGCTCAACAACAACGAACAACCGAGAGCCTTTAGCGGGTTTTTTGAAGTCGTCTGGAATCGAGCATGGGGGGTACTACGCGCCGCCGGATTCGCAACCAAGCGAGCACGCGGGCGAGAAGCATGTGAGTATCGACCGGCGCAGATAAATTTTCCTGCATCCAAATGTCGAACTCGTCTTAAATGCTAGGATGACTCGAGAGGTAAACCCTCGCCTAAAGTGCTGTGAAAACGGTGAAAAACCTCTAATAGGCGATACCGTGCCGCGACGGATAAAACTGTACAAAACCATGTTGTACAGAAACAAGAATAAACGTTGGGAAGAGCAGACCGCAGACGCTACTAAGTACCCCCAGGGATATTTCAATCCGAAACCCTGCCGCCGCTGTGGCACTGTCTTCACGCCGAAGGCGCCGAGCAACCTTTATTGCTCGCAAGCGTGCTCAGACTACGGAGTGGTGTCTGCGTACCTAAATCGCTGCTACGGTATCGACTACGATGCCTACCTGTCGATGCTTGCCGAGCAGAGCGGGGTCTGCGCGTTGTGTGGCGGTGAGGGATTCGTCATGGCGGGGCACCACAAGCTGAAGCTGGTTGTCGACCATTGTCACAAGACCGGACGCATACGCGGGCTTCTGTGTCACAACTGCAACCGTGCGCTCGGGCTTCTCCAAGACGATACCGACGTGATTCGCAAAGCTGTTGGCTATCTGGAAGGTGTAGCGACCATCCCGCAAGGGCGTAGGCCCAAGCGGGCCAAAGCGCAGCGCCCCCGCTAACTCGCGGAGTGGTGAGATAGTCGGCGACATGCAGTGGTGCCGCAATGGCACAGGGCGGAATTAGCGAAGCGGCGTCATGAACCCACTGATGCCGTGGAATTTCTGTGGCTCACAAGGTGTACCAATTGCGCTATCGCAACAGTGGGTAAGATCGTTGGCTCAAAAGGTTGACTGTGATTTGAGCCACCCGTAGTATTGAGCTATCGGAGTTTTGAGCTATCTACGGACGAGACCACTATGAAGACTGTCTACTACGGGCGCATTTCGACGACTGACGGCCAAACGTCAGCGAGCCAGTACGATGACGCAGCGAAGCAGGGCGTGCATGCCAAGCACGTTCACATAGACGAGGGCGTAAGCGGCTACCACGTAGCCCCAGAGGAGCGCCTCGAATGGAAGCGCGTGCTCGACAAGCTCTCGGACGGGGGTGTGCTCTATGTTCGCTGGCTCGACCGCATCTCTCGCCGTTATGACGAACTCCACCGCACCATGCGTCAGCTGATGGACGCGGGTGTTAAGGTCGTCTGCACTATGAACGGGATGGTCTTCGACGGCACTGCTACAGATGCGATATCGAAGGCCACTCGGGACGCCGTGCTGGCGTTTATGGCCGCACAGGGTGAAGCGGACTACCTGAATCGCCGTGAAATGCAAAAGCGCGGAATTGAGACTGCCAAGGCGGCAGGAAGGGACATGGGGCGACCCAAGGTGGCTGACGCCGTTACGGTCGCGGCTTGGCGTCAAGAGCAGGGAGCGAGCATTGTGCAGACTGCGGAGAACTTCGGGATTAGCGTTGCTACGGTGAAGCGGTACTGCGCGGACCAGAAGCAGGTCGCGTGAACGGCACGGCCAAGGCGGCTTCCGAACTGCCACCCGTTGCCTCGTCTTCACTGTCGCAATCCCCCGGCGTTCTTCGACCGGCGGCGAGTTACACCACGGCCGTCATAGGCGCGATTGGTAATACTTATTGCGGTTCTGGCAGGCTTCTTTGTGCACTAAACACAGGTTCGTTAACATATTCGACGACGAATTCACGGCTTGTTATCGGAAAAGCGAAGAAAAATGGTGACCTGTTAACAGGAACCGCGACGAATATGCGATTTCCTGGAACGCCATTGTTATTTCATCGGTGAGCGCCGGAAACGGTAGTAAACGTGCGGGCGCACTGTTAACCTTCGATCTCCCAGGGCCCATGGGGGAGTTGCTTCACCGCCAGACCGGACACGGTGTGAGCGACAGTGAGGCCAGACCATTTCGGAGAGTTATGAACGATGAAACCAACCAAGTCGGCAATGGCCCGTGCCGCCCGCGAGCGCGGCGAGCGAACCTTTATGGCGACCTGCATCCGCCACGGGGAACAGTCGCACTACGCAAGCACCCGAGCATGTTTGTTGTGCCAGTCGGAGCGTAACGCACCCAAAAATGTAACAGCCGCTGAGCGCTACCGAAGCGACCCCGAGTACCGCGCCCGCTGGCGCGAGCGATCGACGACAGCACGGAGGAAACGCAGGAAGGACCCGGAGTACCGTGAAGCAGAGAACGCAAAGGAACGGGAATGGAGGTCGCATCGCTTCGCCAACAATGCCGAATTCCGGGGGCGCAAGCGCGAGGGTGTCGCAGCAAATAATTGGCGCAAGGCCACAGGCGGCAACATGACCGGATGGTATGGCCTAGAACGCGAAGCGCTCCAGCAAAAATACGGGGAATGCCCCGAGGGATTCGACATGGACCACGCGATCCCGAAGATCGCCAAGGCTGTCCGGGGTAAGCAGGTCGCGAGCGGGCTCCATTGCTGGGCGAACGTGATTCAGACACCACGAGCGGTCAACAATATGAAGCGAACGCAATTTAACCCCGATAACAACCGCCTTCAGAGGCCTGCCAACCGATTTCCGGGCGGTGCATTCGACCCAACACCCACGGAGCCAGAGTGGTCACTGATCAAGGCCGCCGCTGAAGACCTCAAGTCAGTGGTGAACATCGATGGCGTGGAGTACGTGGCCGACGTAATACCAGGAACCCCTGTGGAGGTCTGCTTGGCGGTCCTACGAGAGGCGCTGGACCGGGAAGCCCTAGCCTACGAGGACCATGTAGCGATGATCGAGCAGAAGCTGCCGGAGTGTTAAGGGCTTACAGGGCAACGTAGGTGGAAGACCATCAATGGCGACCATCGAAACGAGATACTAACGCAAACCAAAGCTACCCTGGAAACGTCTGTGGCATAACATAAGTACTCCTAATGTAATGAGATGTGATTCCGGGGTCAGTGGGTATGCCTTAGTTGATCCAGTATCGGTGATTCCGTTATCGGTTATCCACCTAAGATGTAATTCCGTAAGGTTGCTGATATGTGTCTGGACTTAGGGTTACTCAATTTACGTCAAATTGACGGTCTTTTTGGGGCGGCTCATTGCTGACAGCGTCAATCAACAGGTGAAAATTCAACGATATGGCAAGCAATAAAGCAAAGATCATTCAATCTGTCCGCAACCAGGCCGAGGAGGTTGCCAAGGAACTAACGGAGGCGGCAGCACAGCAGGACGTCAAGCTGGTCGCGAAAGTGTCGGTCGTACCAGCCAGCAACTTCCCCGACTGGCCGACCAGACTGGCCGAGGCGCTATGCGATAACCCAGCACTGGCAGGACAATCCAACCAACAATTGGCGTCTGTGATCGAGGCCAGGAGCGGAAAGACCGGGTTTAACACCACGCTGATCTCCAAAGACCTAAGCCAAGGGCAACGCACTCACGCAGCCGCTATCCTGAGCAAGCACGGGTACTCGACGACAACGCTGGTCAAGGGAACGGACATCAAGCGCATTGTCAGAGACCAGGTGCGCGACGCAACGCCAGAGGCGGCGACTGCGGAAATCAGCACGGTCTTCTTTCCGGATGGAGTCGCCATTGATGGCAAGACCTACAAGTACCGGCAGAGAAACAACACGCCCACCGGCCTTCCATGGAATGACCTGTGTATCCGTCTGGCGGGAGTTGAGATTCCCCTGAACTCGGTACTGAAGCTGCGTGGCGTCAGTATCGGAGAGTTCCAACTCAAGGACGCAGCCGCAAGGGAGTTCGCACGTACGGAGCAGACAGTGCGTAGGCAGGAGTTGGACAGGGAGCCCAAGACGGCACGGACCCTTTCGGAGCTTGCCAGGGCCGTCACAGCGAACCACCGTACGGTGAGCCCAGCTGCCTACACCGGCAGCCAGCTTGCCGAGCTTATCCGTACGTGGTTCTACAATGTCACGGTGGAACAAGGCCAGTATGTATGCCTTGGCGACCTGTTGAACTCCATGCAGGAGAACCCTGAGATGGTAAAGGCGTTGGAGGCTTTCGTTAGTCGGTCTTATGACGATGCTGCCAATGATGGAGAAACGGAGGCAGCTTAATCCAGCGGCAAACGCTGCGCGATAGCGCCAATCCGCCAAATTTTCCACGGAAAGATACTCGATGAAGATTTGTGCATCGGCCATTAAACAAGAAAGCAGGACTGGGGAGCGACGCGTCCCTACCGTCGCCAGAGTCTGAATACGAGGTAGAACAATATGAAACGAACACTGTGGACGGCTGCGCTAGGTCGCGACTGGTGCCCACCGTGGACTTGCCCTGTCTGCGATACGGGGACGGTGGCGCTGCTAAAGGACTCCATGGTTTTTGAGGAGACGGCGGAATCGCGTCGGTGGCAAGCTGATGACGACTGGGATCCGGACTGGACTCGATACACCTTCACGGCTTGGGGCGAATGTCAGCACTCGACCTGCAAACAGCGGTTTGCCATATCTGGGACTGGCGGGGTTGGGCCGGAAGTTGGAGAGGAGGGCGAGACAATTTGGGACGATTACTTTTTGCCGGCTGCTTGCCACCCCATGCCGAGGATTATTGATCTGCCCAATAAATGTCCCGACGAAGTGAAACGAGAGCTTCGATCCGCGTTTGAACTCTTCTGGTCGCATCCCGAAGCCTGTGCGGGGCGCATCCGCGTTGCCCTCGAACTTCTTATGGATCATGTCGGGGTGCCTCGGAAGAAAACGGACGACAAGGGAAAGGAACGTCCGCTCGATCTCCATGCTCGAATTGATTTCTATTCGTCGCGAGCTACCGAAGCTGGCGCACAGTTGATGGCGCTGAAGTGGTTGGGTAACACAGGCAGTCACGGTGGGGCTGTCGGCAAGTCAGATCTGTTGGACGCCTTCGAGGTCTTGGAGCACACATTGGCGGAAATCATAGAAAAGCGCTCAGAAAAAGTAGCGCTCCTCGCAAAGAAACTGACGCAGAAGCACTCAAAGAAGAAGTAGCGCGTCATTAACCTTCGCCAGTGTTATGGATGCGGCGCATGGACAAGACCAAGGAGAAGCATCGGCATCGACGGCAGCGCGAACTGCTGAGCCGGTACGGGCGTATCACAGATTGGAATGTGAGTCTGTCCGAACGTGCAGACCGGCCTCGGGGACTTCCTCCGGTGCGAGCGAGCCGTGCAACCGTTCTGATCGAGGGAGAGTTCACCGAACCGGTAGGCGAGGTGGCCCGATTTCTGATCCAGGTCTCGCCGACCGAGAAGCCCGAACTTGGTAACGTCGAAGTCCCAAACGTTGGGGTGTTCATATCGGTTAAACCGGAAATGCAGGGCGTCGTTGATATGACGGAGGTCCGGTTGCAGGAGTTGCTGACCCTCGCCGCGTCCGGTCGTCTGGCTTGGTGCTTCGTTGCATTCACGGCGCCGTTTCGCCGCTCAGCCTTTATCGTCAATATCGACTTCAACACGCAAGGGCCGGAAGACGAGGGTTAGCTGGCTAGAGCTGAATTGACCCGCCCCACATCGGCGACGGGCCATGGGAGTCCGAGATGCTCAGCCGAGCTTCATCGCCAAATCGCCAGCGTCAATCGAGACATACCGCTGGAGCATGTTCGCGGTCGTGTGACCGGATATGGCGCGAAGTTCGAGGACCGAGAGGCCCTGCCGCGCCAGTCTTGTCAGCGCATCATGTCTCAGGTCGTGGAACGTGAAGTCCGTGATACCAGCCCTCGCAACTGCTCGCTGGTACGCTTGCTTTACGGCTTCCATGGAAACAGGGAAGACCCGTCCGTCAAGGCTGCGAGGTAGCGATTCGAGCATTCCGGCACACGTCGACGAGAGCGGAATCCGTCTCGGCTGTCCGGTCTTCGTCACCTGTAGCCTGGCCGTTCGGTGCGCCAGATCGACGTCTTTCCATAGCAGCGCAAGGATTTCACCGCGTCGAGCTGCGGTCTCCAGCGCGAAGATGACGACGGGCTTGATCCACGGGTTCTGGCACTGATCGCAAGCGGAGATGAGTGCGGCCCTTTCCGGTGCTGTCAGTACTCGGTCCCGAGGCTTGCCGGATTTCGGCTTTCTGATGAGGCCGACAGGATTGGTCGGGATGCGAAAGCCCCATTCCCGGATGGCGATGCTGAAAACGTGTCCTAGCAGCTGGATTTCCCGCAATGCAGTCCCCGACGAAACTTCGCTCAGACGCGCATCGCGCCAGGCCGCGACCATCTGCGGCGTGATGGTGGGCAGTGCATGTTTCGCGAGGCTGTGCTTCTTGAAGGTTTCAATCCGGTAGGACTCGGCGCGACTTCCACGCTTCCCGTTACTGACCTCCTTCGCGTACCGGTCCAGGAGTTCTCCCAGGGTCGCCTGGTGGTCCGAGGGAGTCTCGATCCACTCTCCGGCATCGATAAGGCGTTCCTGCAGTCTTGCCCACTTCTCCGCATCTTTCTTGAGGGTGAACGTCTTCGATTGGCTCGGGTAGCCTGTGCGCTTCACAATCGCTTGCCAGCGGTCGTTTCGTTGTCGAATGGTTGCCATCACTGCTCCAAGGGTGACAGCAGGGTGACAAACCAGTCTGACGAACGGGGGCACGTAACGCTAACCCCTTGATTTAACGCTTCGTCGGGGGGGTAGCTCAGCTGGGAGAGCGTCGCGTTCGCAATGCGAAGGTCGGGAGTTCGATCCTCCTCCTCACAAAATAGCCGTACGCGATGCTCACCGCAATCCAGTGACGAGCGATGCCATCTTTCACCGACAAGGCCTGCATTATCGAAGACAGGGAGCCGCCTGGCTTTCGCGGGTAGCGATTGGCTACACAACTGGGAGAGCAGCCAGGTAGCACGCAACGTTTGAACGTGACAGCCTCGATTGAATACCCAGGTGACGAGGCCAACTATCCAGCCAATACGCATTTGCCATCCAAATAATTGGACGACGCCTGGATAACCCAGCGATCAGGCGCAACCCCCCGTCGGACGGGGCTTCTGGCGCGCCGATTTTGCGCATTCGGGCGAAAATCCGTCTATGCAAACGTTTGCCGATGCGCCACGTCTGCTACGCTAACGCTTTCGTAGGTCGCGAAATTACCGGTACTGCCGGGACGCGGCCGCCTCTTCACGCGCCACCTTCAGCGCAAGCCAAAAACCAAAAACGCATGTTGACGCGCGGACCGAACAACGTGATTGCGATCAGCGTCTTGCTGGCCGGCGCGATCCTCGCGATCGCCGTGTCGCTGCTCGCACAGATGCGCGAAGATGCGTTGCGCCGCGCGCAAGACTCCATCGCCAACATATCCCTGCTGGTCCAGCGCGACGTGTCGCGCAATCTCGAGATCTACGACCTGTCATTGCGCGCGGTGATCGACGGACTGAAGCAGCCGGGCGTCCTCGATCTGCCGCCGGCGATCCGCCAGATGGTGCTGTTCGACGGCTCGATCAGCGCACAGGACATGGGCTCGGTATTCGTGCTCGACGAGAACGGCAACGTGCGTTTCGATTCACGCGCGTGGCCGCCGCGCGAACAGAGCCATGCCGACCGCGACTACTTCAAGACACAGCGCGCTTCGCCCGACGTCGGGCTGTACATCAGCCGCCCGTTCAGCCGGAACGGTACCGACGAGGACCTGCGCATCGCGCTGAGCCGGCGCATCTCGAGGCCGGACGGCAGCTTCGGCGGCGTGGTGGTCGGCACGCTGCGGCTCACGTATTTCCATCGGCTGTTCGACGGCATGAAGCTCGGGCCGAGCGGCTCGATGGCATTGATGCTCAGCGACGGCACGATGCTGATGCGCCGTCCTTACGACCCGAAAACGATCGGCATCAACCTGACCGGCACGGCCAACTTCTCGCGCTTCGTCAAGCAGCCGAGCGGCGACTTCTTCGGCACCGCGGCGATCGACCGCGTCGAGCGCTGGTACGCGTTCCGCCATATCGACGGCTTTCCGCTGATCCTCGACGTCGCGCTGTCCACGCGCGACATCTACGTCCAATGGCGGCGGCGCGCATGGGTCATCGGCACGCTGATCGTCGCGCTCGACGTGACGATCATCGCGCTCGCGATCCTGTTCTCACGTCAGTTGCGTCTGCGCCGCGCGGCCGAGGAAGAGTTGCGCGAACTGGCACGCACGGACGGGCTGACCGGCCTGAACAACCGCCGCACCTTCGAGGAGCACGTGAACGACGAATGGCGACGCGCACAGCGCAACGGCAGGCCGCTGTCGCTGCTGCTGATCGATGTCGACAACTTCAAGGGCTTCAACGACCTGTACGGTCATTCGGCCGGCGACGAAGCGCTGATTGGCGTCGCGCGCTGCATCGCGCAGAACGCGCGGCGTCCGGGCGACACGGCCGCCCGCTTCGGCGGCGAGGAGTTCGCGGTGCTGCTGCCGGACACGGATGCGACGGGCGCGCAGCGGATCGCCGAGCAGATCCGCGCGGCGGTGCAGGCGCTGCAATGCCGCCACGTGGCCAGCACGCATCACGTGCTGACGGTGAGTGCCGGAGCAGTAACGGCGCAGGACGCGGCGTTCGCGACCAGCCGCGCACTCGTCGACGCCGCCGACCAGGCGCTGTATCGCGCGAAGGATGCCGGTCGCAATCGGGTGATGGCCTACGGCGCGGCGACGGACAACTCCTCGCGGGCCGGCTCCGCGGTGACGCCGGACATCGACGCGCGCGGCGCGAAGTGACGCGCACCCGGGCCGTGCTTGTCGGCCCGCTTCATGGCCTGCTTCATAGCCTGCTTGCCAGCCCTTATTGCTCTCCGTAAACTCGCGCGTAACTTTGCCGGACCCACGCCGCAGCGCGTGATCGGCACACACCACGCCGACCCAGAGGAGAATCCCCGCGATGGCCGCATCCTATTTCCCCCGCTGGCGCCGCCAGCCTGCCGCCGCCGAGGGCGGCATCGTCGGCATCGACGAGAGGCTCGGGTGGCCGCAGATGTTCGCGATGGGCGTCCAGCACGTCGTCGCGATGTTCGGCTCGACGGTGCTCGCGCCGCTGCTGATGGGCTTCGATCCGAATCTGGCCATCTTCATGTCGGGGATCGGCACGCTGCTGTTCTTCGTGCTCGTCGGCGGGCGCGTGCCGAGCTATCTCGGTTCGAGCTTCGCGTTCATCGGTCTCGTGATCGCGGTCACCGGCTACGGCGGACACGGAGCGAATCCGAACATTCCGGTCGCGTTGGGCGGCATCATCGCGTGCGGTGTTGCGTACGGGGTGATCGGTCTGATCGTGGCGGCGGTGGGAACGGGCTGGATAGAAACGCTGATGCCGCCGGTCGTGACCGGCGCGATCGTCTGCGTGATCGGTCTGAACCTCGCGCCGATCGCCGTGCATGGCGTGAGCGGCAGCAATTTCGAGTCGTGGATGGCGCTCGTCACGGTGCTGTGCGTCGGCGCGGTCGCGGTATTCACGCGCGGCATGCTGCAGCGTCTCTTGATCCTGGTCGGCCTGCTGCTCGCCTACGTGATCTACGCGATCGTCACGAACGGCCTCGGCATGGGCAAGCCGATCGATTTCTCGATCGTCGCGAACGCTGCGTGGTTCGGCATGCCGCACTTCATGTCGCCGGTGTTCGACCCGCACGCGATGACGCTGCTTGCACCGATCGCGGTGATCCTCGTCGCGGAAAACCTCGGCCACATCAAGGCGGTCAGCGCGATGACGGGCCAGAACCTCGACCGCTACATCGGCCGCGCGTTTCTCGGCGACGCGCTCGCCACGATCGTGTCGGGCTTCGCGGGCGGCACCGGCGTGACCACGTACGCGGAAAACATCGGCGTGATGGCGGTCACGAAGATCTATTCGACGCTGGTATTCGTGATCGCCGCGTTGATCGCTCTCGTGCTCGGCTTCTCGCCGAAGTTCGGCGCGGTGATCCAGACGATTCCGGGACCGGTGCTGGGCGGCGTGTCGATCGTCGTGTTCGGCCTGATCGCGGTGACGGGCGCACGCATCTGGGTCGTCAACAAAGTCGACTTCTCCGATAACCGCAACCTGATCGTCGCGGCAGTCACACTCGTGCTCGGCGCCGGCGACTTCTCGCTGAAGCTCGGCAGCTTCGGGCTCGGCGGCATCGGCACCGCGACGTTCGGCGCGATCATTCTGTACGCGCTGTTGAGAAGGAAGCCAACGCAAGGGCCGGTGGCCTGAGCTTCTTTTACCGGCACCGGCGTTTCGAGCGCCGGTGCCGAGCCTGATCCAGCAGCGACCTCCTACCTTTTGCGCGCGGTCAGCGCTGTCTCCGACAGATCCACTTCACGCATCAGCTTGTTCATCGTCTCGTCGTTGATGCGCTGGGTGTCGCGCAAATCGAGCAGTGTCTTGCGCTCGGCACGCATCGCCGCGAGCTTCATGCGGAATTCGAGCGCATCGGCACGGCGCGCGAGTTCGCGTGGCGCCTGGTCGTCGTCGAGTGACGCGAGGCGGCGGCGGTACAGGTCCATCACGCGCGCAGTCACGTCGGTTGCATAGGCCTGAGCCGATTCATCGAGGTCCGCGCACTCGGTGTCGTGCAGATGATCGATCGCGCGAATCGCCGATTGAGCGGCCAGCGTGCGCGCGAGCGCTTCCTCGGCCGCGTGCGGGTCCTTGCCGCGCCGCCAGCCGCGCAGCAGCAGCGGCAACGCGGCCACCGCCACCAGCAGCGACAGCAGGATCACGCCCGACGCGATGAAGATCGCGAGATCGCGTCCCGGCAGCGGCGTGCCGTTCGGCAGAACCTCCGGCAGCGACAGCACGCCCGCGAGCGTCACCGCGCCGCGCACCCCGGCCACGGTTGTCACCGACACCATGCGCAACCCCGGCACCGCGTTCGCGACACCATGTTTCGTCGCGCCGCGGCTAGCGAACCAGCGCAGCAGCCACACCCACGCGAAGCGCATCGCATATAGCGCGAGCGCCACCGCAACGATATAGCCGATCAGCAGCACCACCTGCGCGTCGTTGGTTTCATGCGCGTCGAGCAGCGCGCGGCCGAGGATGTGCGGAAACTGCAGGCCGAGCATGATGAACACCATGCCGTTGAACACGAACTCGATCATCGTCCACGTGCTCGTGGCACGCACGCGCGAGGCGACCTGCCACTTCTCCATGATGCTTGCGTAATTCATCATCATGCCGGCGGACACCGCGGCGAGAATGCCCGACAGCTCGAAGCGCTCGGCGGTCAGATAGGCGGCGAACGGAATCAGCAGCGTCATCACGACACCCGGCGCGGGATCGCCTTCCTCGGTGAGATTCAGGAAACGCGCGGACACGAAGCTGAACACCGCGCTCACCGCTGCACCGACCGCGAGGCCGCCCACCGCGATGATCACGAAGCTAACCGACGCTGCACGCAGCGAGAACGCCCCGGTCAGCGCGGCGGCGATCGCGAACTTCAGCGCGACGAGGCCCGACGCGTCGTTCATCAGCGCCTCGCCTTCGAGGATATGCATCAGCTGCCCCGGAATCTTGCCCTTGCCGGCGATACCGGACAACGCGACCGCGTCGGTCGGCGACAGCACCGCGGCGAGCGCGAACGCGACCGGCAGCGAGATCTGCGGCACCAGCACGTGCACGAAGTGACCGACCACCAGCACCGTCATGAACACGAGGCCGAGCGCGAGCATCAGGATCGCGCGGCGCGCCATGAAGAACTCGCGCTTCGGAATGCGCCAGCCATCCGCGAACAGCAGCGGCGGAATGAACAGCAGCATGAAGATTTCCGGATCGAACGCGACGTGCAAATCGAGGCGCGGCCACGCGAGCATCGCGCCGATCGCGATCTGCATGAGCGGCAACGGCAGCTTGAACGGCAGTGCGCGGGTCAGCACGCCGGACGCGGCGACGGCCAGTAGCAGGATCAGAACGGTGAAGACAATTTCCATCGTGTATTCCGGGTGGATGAAGGGGGCAATCCGCGCACCGCAACGGTGCGCGCCACGCCCCCGGGCGGCGCACGAACGCTGTCGCCGGTGCAATCTTTCGGGCGAATTACAGCACAGTGTGCGCCAGCGTGCGCATGGAGCTTGCTTAACCGGTAACGATGACGCACATTTTGAGAGACGGTGTCGGTCTCGTTGCCGTTCTCGTTCTGACCGACCGGTTCTCGCGTGAGAGGATTGCATGACGATTGCGCAACAGGATAGGGCGGCGGGCGTGCCGCACGGCTTCGAGGTCGAGGTGACCTCGGGCCTTCGACGCTATTCGGTGCAGCACGGCGAACTGACGCTGACTAGCGTGTTTCAGCCGATTTTCAGTCTGTCGCACCTGCGCGCGGTCGGCTACGAGGGCTTGCTGCGCGCACACGACGCGCTCGATCGCGCGGTGTCGCCGCTCGACGTATTCGGCGACGCCGCGCGCCTCGGCGACGCGCTGCAGATCGACCGGCTCGCGCAGACGCTGCATCTGGAGAACTTCAAGGTGCTCGGCGCGGAGCGCGAATGGTTGTTTCTGAACGTCCACCCGGGCGTTCTGACCGACCCGTATCTGTCGGCCGCTTTGCTCGCGAATCTGCGGCGGCTCGATCTGTCGCCGCGGCGTGTGGTGCTCGAAGTGCTCGAGCAGAGCGCTGAAGATCTTGACCGTCTCGCCGACGCGGTGCGCGAGTTTCGCGAGCGCGGCTTCCTGATCGCGCTCGACGATTTCGGCGCCGGCCATTCGAACATCGAGCGGATCTGGCAACTGAATCCCGACATCGTGAAGCTCGACCGCATCATGCTGTCGCACGCCGCGCATCGCGCCGACATGGCGACGATCCTGCCGGGGCTCGTGTCGCTGCTGCATGAGGCGGGCAAGCTCGTGCTGATCGAGGGCGTCGAAACCGAGCACGAAGCGCAGATGGCGCTCGCCTGCAATGCGGACTTCGTGCAGGGGTTTTTCTTCGGCCGGCCGAGTCCGGGTATTGCCGATGCGATCCACACGGCGATTTGCATCGGCGAAGTCACCGAGCGTTATCGCGAGCAGGCCGAGGCACGCGAGCGGCGCAGCGCCAGCCGGCTCGCGCCGTATCTGCGCGCGTTCGAGCGCGCCGCGGAGCGTCTCGCCGCTGGTGAGCCGCTCGACGAGGTGTGCTGGAATTTCCTCGCGCTCGATCACGCGGCGCGCTGTTTTCTGCTCGATGCGAAGGGCCGCCAGGCGGGCCGCAACGTCGTGCTGCGCGCCGATCGCGCGGCGCAGGAAACGCGCTTCCTGCCGCTCGCCGACGCGCAGGGCGCGAACTGGCTGCGTCGCCCGTACTTCAGCGTCGCGATCAATGCGCCGGAGCGCGTGCACGTGACCCGGCCGTATCTGTCGATCAACGAGGCGTTGCCGTGCGTGACGCTGTCGGTGGCGACGCGTGTCGGCAGCGAGACCTGCGTGCTGTGCGGCGATATCGACTGGGTCGAGGAAGAACGCGACGCGCGCATCTGACATGATGTCGCTTTAATCGAAATCAGGTTGCGTTCATGTCCGTGCTGCTCGAAGTGATTGCCCCGACCGTCGCCGATGCGCGTGCGGCCGCGCAAGCCGGTGCCGATCGTCTCGAACTCGTGACCGCGATGGGCGAGGGCGGTTTGACGCCGAGTGTGGGCTTGATCGAGGCGGTGGTAGCCGCGGTCGGCATACCCGTGAACGTGATCGTGCGGCCGCATAGCCGCTCGTTCGTCTACGACGCCGACGACTACGCGGTGATGCTGCGCGACATCCGTGCGGTGAAGGCGGCCGGCGCGAACGGCATCGTGATCGGCATGCTCGATGCCGAGCGCACGATCGACCGCGAAGGTCTCGCGCGGGCGTGCGAAGCCGCCGATGGACTCGCGATCACGTTCCATCGCGCGTTCGACGAGGCGCGCGATCTACGCGAAGCGCTCGACGTACTGCTCGGCTTCGAGGCGGTGACGAATGTGCTGACGTCGGGCGGAAAGCCGTCGGTGCTGCAGGCGCAAGCCGTGGTCAGCGAACTGGTGCGGCAGGCTGACGGTTCGCCTTGCACGGTGCTCGCCGGTGCCGGCTTGACGGTCGATGCGGTCGCGGACTTCGTCAGCAACACGCACGTCGAGGCCGTCCATTTCGGCTCCGGCGTGCGCGTGAACGGCAACGGACTCGCGCCCGTCGATCAGGCGAAGGTGATGCAGGTGAGGGCGCTGCTCGACGCGACTTGAGCCGAACAGCGCAACGAACCTACTTCGCGACCACCACCGGAATGCCGCGCAACTGCCCGGCGCCTTTCATTTCCTCGAGCGACTTCTTCACCGCGACACCGGTCGCCGCATCGATGCCGAGGCGCGCGGCGAGGTCACGCTCGCCGCGCTTGACGCCCGCCAGATTCGCGAGCTTTACGTGCCCATAACCGCGCACGCGCGCATACAGTTCTGCGAGTTTCGCGACTTCGTCGAGATGGCTCGCGTCGAGTTTCGCTAGCGCACGTTGCAGCGTGGTTTCGTAATCGCTCGCGAGCTCGCGCTCCATTTTGCGCTCGAGCGTGCGGCCGAACGGATCGAGCGCCGTGCCGCGCAGACCGCGCCATTTCGCGAGCAGGCCGAGCACGGGCCACATCCACTGACCATAGGTCTTCTTCGTGGGCACGGCACCGGGCTGCGCGCGCGTAAGCGTCGGCGGCGCGAGGTTGAAGCGGATTGTGAAGTCCTTGCCGGCGACGCCCTCGAACTGCGCTTCGAGCGCATCGCGGAACGCGGCATCCGTATGCAGACGCGCGACTTCGTACTCATCCTTCACCGCGAGCAGCCGATAGAACGTCGTCGCGACCGCGCGCGTCACACGCTCGCTCGCCGCATCGACGGCGGTTTCCGCGCGCCGTGCCGCATCGACGAGCGCGCGATAGCGCTTCACATAAGTCACGCCACCATACGCGAGCAGACGTGCTTCGCGATGCGCGATCAGCTCGTCGAGCGTATCGACTCGCACGCTCGGCTTCGGCGCATGTCGCGACTGCCACAGCGATTCGAGCGCGGCGGGATCGGCCGCGGCCATGCGCCCGATCGAGAACGCGAGTTGATTCATCTGCACAGCGACGTTGTTCAGTTCGATCGCGCGCATCATCGCGGCGAACGACACCGGCACCAGACCGAGTTGCCATGCGAAGCCGAGCATCAGAATGTTCGCGCCGATCGTATCGCCGAGAAAACGCGTTGCGAGCGCTTGCGCGTCGCACGTCGACATGCGCTCTGCACCCGCCGCGTGACGCATCTTGTCGATCAGCGCATCGGCATGCAGCGTCGCGTCGGGGTTCTGCACGAAGCTCGCGTTCGGAATCGCATGCGTGTTGACGACGATGCGCGTGCGGCCATGCCGCACCGTCTGCAGTGCATCGGCACTCGCGCCGACCACCATGTCGCAGGCGAGCAGCACGTCGGCCTGCTGCGTGTCGATGCGCACCTGGTTCAGCCATTCGTCGCGCGCGGCAAAGCGCACGAACGACAGCACCGAGCCGCCCTTTTGCGCGAAGCCCATGAAGTCGAGCACCGACGCGCTCTTGCCTTCGAGGTGCGCGGCCATGCTGATCAATGCGCCGACCGTCACGACGCCGGTACCGCCCACTCCGGTGACGAGGATGTCGTACGGCGCGGCATCGAGTGGCGTCGCGGGAATCGGCAACGCGTTGACGTGGGCAGCGAGCGCCTGCGGATCGAACGCGACGCCCGCGGCCTTTTTCAATGTGCCGCCTTCGACGGTGACGAAGCTCGGGCAAAAGCCGTTCACACACGAGTAGTCCTTGTTGCACGACGACTGATCGATGCGGCGCTTGCGACCGAGCGTGGTTTCCACCGGTTCCACCGACAAACAGTTCGACTGCACGCCGCAATCGCCGCAGCCTTCGCAGACTTCTTCGTTGATGAAGAGCCGCTTGTTCGGATCGGGGAATTCGCCTTTCTTGCGCCGGCGGCGTTTTTCGGCCGCGCAGGTCTGGTCGTAGATCAGCACGGTCACGCCGTCGGTGTCGCGCAACTCGCGCTGCACGGTGTCCAACTCGCTGCGATGGTGAAACGTCGTGCCCTGCGGAAACTGGCCGTGATGACCGTCGTATTTCTCGGGCTCGTCGCTGACCACGACGAAGCGCGACACGCCTTCGGCTTCGACCTGTCGCGCGATCTGCGGCACCGAGATGCTGCCGTCGACGGGTTGACCGCCCGTCATCGCGACCGCGTCGTTATAGAGGATCTTGTAGGTGATCGTCGCTTTCGCGGCGACCGCCTGGCGAATCGCGAGAATGCCCGAGTGAAAGTAGGTGCCGTCGCCGAGATTCTGGAACACGTGGCGGGTCTTCGTGAACATCGAATGCGCGGCCCAGTCGACCCCTTCGCCGCCCATCTGAATCAGCCCGGTCGTGTCGCGCTCCATCCACGACGCCATGAAATGGCAGCCGATGCCCGCCTGCGCGATCGAACCGTCCGGCACTTTCGTCGACGTGTTGTGCGGACAGCCGGAGCAGAAGTACGGCGTGCGCTTCACGCTGTCCGCCGCGTTCGACAGGATCTGCGGAGCGACCAGATCGACGACGCGTTCGCGGCGATCGAGCGCCGGCTTGTGCTTCGCGAGCCAGTTCGCGAACACCGGCAGAATGCGCGACGGCCGCAATTCGCCGAGCGACGACAGCAGCAACGTGCCATCTTCGGCGTGCTTGCCGATCACGACCGGCCGCGTGCCTTGCGTGCGGTTGTACAGATAGTCCTTGATCTGCTGCTCGATGACGGGGCCCTTCTCTTCGATCACGAGCACTTCGGACAGGCCCGACACGAACGCGTCGATGCGCGTCATCTCCAGCGGAAACGACAGTCCGACCTTGTAGATGCGCACGCCCGCCGCGTCGAGATCGGCGACGGTCAGATCGAGCCGGCGCAGCGCTTCCATCAGATCGAGATGCGCCTTGCCGCACGTGACGATGCCGACGTTCGCGTGCGGGCTCGGCGCGATCCATTTGTCGATGCTGTTGATGCGCGCAAACTGGCGCACCGCGTCGAGCTTCGCGTGCAGACGCGCTTCGATCGTCAGGCTCGGCAGATCGGGCCAGCGGTTGTGCAAACCGCCGGCTGGTGCTTCGAATTCCTGCGGAGGTGTCCATTCGGTTTGCAGCGCGTCGAGATCGACGGTCGAGCCCGATTCGACGGTCTCCGAAATCGCCTTGTAGCCGACCCACGCGCCCGAGAAGCGCGACAACGCCCAGCCGTACAGGCCGAACTCGAGCATGTCCGCGATGTTCGACGGATTCACCACCGGCATGTGCCACGCCATCATCGCGAAGTCGCTCTGATGGGGCATCGACGACGACACGCAGCCGTGATCGTCGCCGGCGACCACCAGCACGCCGCCGTGCGGCGACGAGCCGTACGCGTTTCCGTGCTTCAGCGCATCGCCCGCGCGGTCGACGCCCGGGCCCTTGCCGTACCACATCGCGAATACGCCATCGACGGTACGCTCGGGATCGGCTTCGACGCGCTGCGTGCCGAGCACGGCGGTGCCGCCGAGTTCTTCGTTGATCGCGGGCAGAAAGCGGACGTCGCTCGCGGTGAGCAGTTTTTTCGCCTTCCACAACTGCTGATCGACCATGCCGAGCGGCGAGCCGCGATAGCCGCTGATGAAGCCGGCGGTGTTCAGGCCGCGGGTTTTGTCGAGCGCACGCTGCATCAGAGGGAGGCGCACGAGCGCCTGGGTGCCGGTCAGAAAGATCCGGCCGCGCGTCGCGGTGAGATTGTCGGAAAGCTTGTAGTCGGCGAGAGCGGGCGTGCCGTCGATGGGCAGGCGAGCGGTCATGGGGGGTCTCCAATGTTCTGGCTCGGCGCGCGGGTGGTGGGGTCACCGATACCGCGCAGCGAAAGAGACTCTATTTTTTAGCGCTCGCGGGAGTGAATTATTGCTTCTTTAATCGGGCGTGCGCGAATGGGCGCGATGACTCGCGCGTTTCGGCCCGCTTTTGAGCCGGATTTGCCAGGCGGCGGCGCGCTTCGGGTATGCCCTGGGTATCGCGGGGCGTCGAATGGGACTGTGGCTATTGCTACTGCGCGGTGTTCGCCGCGATGTCCGGTTGGAGCGGCGCCGCATCGAGCGGCACGATTTCGTCGAAGTGCGAATAGTCGATGTGGCTCACGCCGTCTTGCTCGCTCATGATGTCGACGAACCGGTGCTGCCAGACGATCTGGTCGCAGGTCCACATGTGGCGCGCCTGCATGGTTTGCGACGTCGATTCGTCGATGCCTTCGAGCGTGAGCAGCAGCGACACGTCGCGGCCCTTCAATGATTCGGCGTTTTCGCCGAACAGCGGACTCGCTTCGTCGATGATGTGCATCAGCGTCCAGCCGAGCTTGAACACCGGGTGCTGGTCGCGTACCAGCGAGAGGTCGTAGAGCTTGCGCAGCGTAAAGCCTTCGATCGACGTCTCCAGACGCATGATGCGCAGCCGCGCGCGTGCCTCGGCGATCACGTTTTGACGCGCGTTGGCCGAGCGCACCATCAACGTCATGCGGCCGTCGATCGGCCGGATCACCGCATAGCGCGCGAACATGATCTTCGCGTGCGGCCGCGAAAAGCGCGCGAAGATCAGCCCGGTCGCCAATGCGATGCTGGACATGCCGATGAAGATTTCGAGCGTCGCGATCCAGTGCGCGTAGACGGTTTGCGGATGCATGTCGCCGTAGCCGACCGTCGCGAGCGTTTCGACGCTAAAGAAGAACGCGCCGCCGAAGCCCTTCGGAAACTGATTCGCAATCGGCGCGTCGCCGAGCATGTAGAGCACGGCGAACACGGTGTTGAGCAGCAGAAACAGCAGCGCGAGCGACACGAAGAACACCGGCCAGCGCACGCCGAGCGCGCGGTGATACAGGTCTTGCCACAACGGCGTCGGCATACCGTGCGCGATCACCATGCGATCGTCGAGACGCATTTCGCGGCTGCCGCGCGGGTGGCGCCTCGGCGCGCTGGTGTCGGTGTCGGGGTCGCCGAGCGTGGAAAAACGGTCTGACGGTTCGCTTGCCATCACGCGCTCGTGGGGATCGATACAGGTACAGCGTAGCATGGCGCGAGACTCATGCAATTGACTAGAGCGTGCCGATCAGCTTGATTTCCCTCGTAACTAGCACGGTATTGACGAAGGCTATATTTTTATTCAAAAAAGCTATCTCTATTTAAAATGTTTTCGAGATAATAAAATATCTTGGTTTGTTTTGGATTTGCTGTATGATTTCTAAATCAAAATATGATCGAGATAATTTGATATGTCATGAGAAAATATCTGGCGATTTTTGTTGCCGCGCTGTTGCTGATTTTTAACGGCACCTCATATGCAGGAAACGCGACCCACGCCGAACAAGCAACTCCCGAGACCCGCGTAAGAGATTTCTACGCATGGTTCATTCCGCGCCTGGCCGCAGACCGCGACTATCCGATCATGGAAAAGGAGATATACAGGCACGTTGGAAAACCAACCGTCGATTTATTGCGAAAGCAATATCAGGCCAACAAATTGTCCGAAGATGCGGAGTACTTCACGAAAGTGCAAGACTTCGACGAGAAAGATTGGGCCGGGCATATAGCGGTGCATCCAGTCTTCATGCTCGACGGCGTGGCGCTCGTGGCTGTTACGTTCGGCTCGAAAGACAAACAGACCAATATCGTGTTTTTGCGCCAGGAGAACGGAGTCTGGAAGATCACCAAGGTCGTAGGCACGCTCGACTATCGCTGACAGCTCAGCGTTACCTTGCGTGGCGACGCGCAGCGCTCAAGGCCGCCACGGCGAATCTCGACGCGATCTCAAAAAGCGTGTCGACAACCGCTTACGGAAACACGTGCGGCTTCGGAATTCCCGCGCCATGCTCGATATCGTCGACGGCCTGCCGATGCGCGCTTTCCACCGCTTCCGCTTGCTCTGCAAAGCCCGCGTCGCCGCCGACCGTGGTCCACGGCTTGACGGCCTTCTCGCGATGACGGATTTCGTACTCCGCGTCCCAGCGCGCGCCGCTCAGTTCGAGCGGACGAACGTGAATCGAATACACGCCGTATTGGAACAGCTGTTCAGCCATGATCGCCTCCAGCCGGTCGACCCCGCAGCGGCGCGCCGATGCGCGAGCACGCGCGACGCGCTGCCCCTTGGTTCGGCCTACAGTTCGATTTCCCCGAGGATACGATGTGCGAGCGCTTTGGCTTCTTCGAGCGCTTCTCCCGGCGTCGACGACGTCGAGTCGACTTCGTAGAGCGTGGTCTCCTGATCGTCGCTGGGTTCGCCCTCGTCGCGCGCGAGGGTGACGACACCTTGAAAGGCGTCCTGTGCGACTTCCCTTATCGACGCAGTGGCCGTGTAGATCCCTTTGGTGTAGGTGACGTCCTCCATGGCCTCGCTCCTTTTCGCAAAGGTTTCGATATTTTCATCCTAGCACGGCGTGGCGGGATCGGTTCCCGCCCAGGGCGGCTTCGCGCCGCGCGACGCGCTCGGCATCCGTTACGCTACGCGCGTCCCAAGGCAGCAGAATTACAGAGCCGCGTTTTACAGCAGCGCGACCACCTCGTCGAGCGTCGGCGCGTGCGCGCCGGCGTGGCCGCAAGCCGCCGCGCCGGCCGCGAGCGCGAATGCGAGATGCTCGGGCCATCTGCGTTGCGGCGCGCTCATCAGGCTGAACAGCAGACCGCCGATCGACGCATCGCCCGCGCCGACCGTATCGACCACTTGGACGCGCGGCGGCTTCGCCTCGATCACCGCGGCGCCGTCGAGCAGCATCGCCGCGTCGGGGCCGCGCGTGACGAGCACGGTGGCGGCCGGATTCATCGCGCGCAATTGCGCGAGCGCGGCGGCTTCGTCGCTGGTCCTGAAGAACATGCGCAAGTCTTCGTCCGAAACCTTGATCAGATCCGCGAGCGCGGCCATCTGGCGCAATGTCGGCTCGTAGCCGTGCTCCATCAGATTGCGATAGTTCGGATCGAAGCTGATCTTCACGCCGTGCGAACGCAACTCGGCAGCGAGCGCCGCGAGCGTATCGCCGAGCGGCTGACGCGCGAGGCTGATGCCGCCGAAGTGCGCCCACTTCACTGCGTTCATCCAGCCGGCCGGTAGCCGGGCTGGATCGAACGCGAGATCGGCGCTGTTCTCGCCCATGAAGAAGTAGGCCGGCGGATGCGTCTGATGCACGATCGCGAGCAGCGGCGGGTGCTCGACGCGCTGCAGGAAGCGCATGTCGAGCCCGGCGGCGACGCTCGCGTCCCACAGTTCGTCGGAAAAATTATCGACACCCAGCGAGCCCGCGCACGCGGTCGGCAGGCCGAGCCGCGCGACGCAGCGCGCGACGTTCCAGCCCGCGCCGCCCGGACGCGACAGCCAGTGCGATGCGCCGGTGCGCACGAGATCGGTGAGGATGTCACCGGCGGACACGAAAACGGGGAGTTCGGTGGTCGCGCTCATTGTGCTTTCTCCGCTGAAACCGCTGCGGCGGGCGCGGTCGATCCAGCCGACGCGTCTTCGCCGAGCGCATGGGCGAGCACTTCGTAGCACGCGCCCATCGTGTGATAGTCGGTCTTGCCGGCCGGGCTCTTTTCGTCGCTGTACTTGCGGTTGTCGCAAGTCAGGATGCGATACCACGCGCCGTACTTGTGGTCGACGAAGTGCGTCCAGCTATAGCGCCAGATCTCGTCGTACCAGTCCCAGAAGCGCTCGTTGCCGGTGCGCTTGCCGAGCAGCGCGGCGGCCGCGAACGTTTCGGCCTGCACCCAGAAATACTTGTCGTGATCGCACACGGTGCCGTCGGGGCCGAAACCGTAGTAGAGGCCGCCGTGGTCTTCGTCCCATGCGTGCGTCATCGCGGCGTCGAACAGTTCGATCGCGCGCGGCAGCAGCCACGGCAACGGACGGAAGCGTTCGAGAATCAGCAGCAGCTTCGCCCATTCGGTCTGATGGCCGGGCTGAAAGCCCCACGGACGGAAGATGTCCGAGCTGTCTTCCTCGTTGTAATGCCAGTCGACCGACCAGTCCGCGTGAAAGTGCTCCCACACGAGCCCCTGCGACAGCTTCGCCTGGCGCAGCGTGATGTTCGACGCGACGCGCTCGGCGCGATCGAGATACACCAGATGACCGGTCGCCTCGTGCGCGGCGAGCAGCGCCTCGGTGGTATGCATGTTCGCGTTCTGCCCGCGATACGTGCTGACGCGCCAGTCGGCCGATGCGTCGTCGGCATAGAGGCCGGCGGCGGCGTCCCAGAAGCGGTGCTCCATCAGTTCGAAGGTCGCGCCGATCATCGGTTTCGCTTCTTCGATGCCGGCCATCGCCGCGTGCGAGTACGCGAGCAGCACGAACGCGAGGCCGTAGCAGTGGCGCGTCGCGTCGAGCGTGCGCTTTTTGCCGTCGCGCCATTCGATTTCCCAGTCGTAGCCCTCGTGCTGCGAGTCCCAGTGCGCGTCGCGCAGAAAGCGCAGGCCGTGGCGCGCGTATTCGAGGTGCTTGGGGTCGCCGAACTGCCGGTACGCCATCGCGTAGTTGAACACGTAGCGGCAGCTGCTGACCAGGTGGCGCGTGGTGCGGTTGTAGACCGAACCGTCGTCGCTGAAGAAGTGGTAGAAGCCGCCGCTCGGATCGAGCACGTTCGGCGCATAGAAGCGCAGCGTGTCCTCGATGTGCGCGAGCAAAAACTCGCGCTTGCGGAAGCTGGCGACCGGCGGCGCCTTCGCGACGTCGGTGGAAGGGTGATGCGGATCGGTTTTCGTCATGGCGTTTTCACCAAAGTACTGGCACGGGCAACGAGTTGAACGGGCAAGCGGACTTCGAGTTCGGCGGGCGAGTCTTCGAGCAGCAGTTCGACGCCGCGTCGGCCGAGCGCCTCCTTGTCGACTGCGATCGTCGATAGCGGCGGGGTGGCGTGGGCGGCGGCGGGGATGTCGTCGAAACCGATGATCGCGATGTCGTCGGGCACGGAGAGGCCGCGCGCGAGGCACACGCGCAGCGCGGCGAGCGCGGCGGCATCGTTGAATGCGAATACGGCGTCGGGGCGCGGGCCCGGCGCGTCTAGCAGGCGCTGCATCGCGCGCGCGGCGCCGGTGTCGGGATCGAGCCCGGCGTCGATGTTCACTTCGAGCGACGGGTCGAACAGCAGCCCCGCTTCGAAGAACGCGCGCCGGTAGCCGAGCGCGCGCTCGGCGATGCTGAAGTGCGCAAGCGAGCCGCCGATGAACGCGACGCGCTTGCGCTGCTGCTCGAACAGATGGCGCATCGCAAGGGTGGCGCCACCGGCGTTGTCGAGATTGACCGAGCGCAGGCCCGGCGACCATAGATCGATCAGCACCAGCGGGCGTTGCATCGCGACCAGCGTGGCGAGCGTTTCGGGCTCGACGAAGCCGGCGATCGCGACGGCGTCGGGCGCGTGCAGGCGCATCTGGTGAATCACGTCCTCGGTCGGCCCGGCGGTCAGCACCGACGGCACGATGCCGCGCTCGCGGCAAGCGTCTTCGACGCCGTGCAGCACGTGCGAGAAAAACGGGCTGGCGGCGAAGTTGTTGTGCTGACGATGCAGCAGGAAAGTCAGGCGGCGGATGCGCGGACGCAACTGCGCCGAATCGTAGCCGAGTTGGCGCGCCGCTTCGACGACGCGTTCGCGCGTGGCCTCGGAAAGGCCCGGCTGATTTTTGAGCGCGCGCGACACGGTGCCGATCGAAACGCTGGCCGCGCGGGCGACGTCGCGGATGGTTGTGGCCATCGAATGAAGCTGCCGCGCGAGGCGAGGCAGCACGGATTCAGGTCGGGCGATTGTATAGTAAAACGCTGCTAAAACAGCCCGAAAAACGCCCGCGCAACACCGGTAAATACCCGTATTTAATGGAGTTGTCTGAAGTTAGATTGTTTAGTAAAAAAGACTAAACATACGGCGAGTCGCCGTTTTAGAGGCACATCCAGAATCGTCCTATGCCATCCGGCCGAGGCGACAACGAGAGCGTTTGCGCGTGAAATAACGACAACGGCCAATGAAGAGCCAAAAGAAAAAGCCGCCCGAAGGCGGCTTGCTTCACACGATCAAAACGACGCTCAGGGAGGGCGCTTATGAATGTCCGGTTCGCATTGCGAGTGTATTCAACGGCGCGCGACGGCGGCGGCGGGTCGCCGCGCCGCTGCCTCGCTCTCGCCGCTGAGGTCGCGGGCGCCCCAGCGCTGCGCGAGCGCGGCGCAGACCATCAGCTGGATCTGGTGGAACAGCATCAGCGGCAGCACCACGGCGCCGACCGCGTGCGACGCGAAGATCACCTGGGCCATCGGCACGCCGGCGGCGAGGCTCTTCTTCGAGCCGCAGAAGATGATCGTGATCTGGTCCGCGCGGTTGAAGCCGAGCCGCTTGCTCACGAAGATCGTCACGCCCAGTGCGAGCGCGAGCAGCACGCAGCTCACCACGACGAGGCCGCCGAGCGCAGAGAGCGGAATCGTGTGCCACAGGCCTTCGGTCACGGCCTCGCTGAACGCGCCGTACACGACGAGCAGGATCGAGCCCTGGTCGACGAACTTCAGCACGCCGCGATTCTTCTCGATCCACTTGCCGATCAGCGGGCGCAACAGTTGGCCGGCCACGAACGGCACGAGCAGTTGCAGCACGATGTTGCCGATCGTATGCCACGGCGAAGTGCCGCCGCTCGCAGCCTGATTCGTCACGATGAGGCTGACGAGTGCTGGGGTGACGAAGATGCCGAGCAGGCTCGAGGCGGACGCGCTGCATACCGCGGCCGGCACGTTGCCCTTGGCAATGGACGTGAACGCGATCGACGACTGGACCGTCGATGGCAGCGTGCAGAGGAAGAGGACGCCGGCGTAGAGCGACGGCGTGACCAGCGGCGAAAGGACCGGTTTAAGCGCGAGGCCGAGCAGCGGAAACAGCGCGAACGTGCTCAGCAGCACCACCAGGTGAAGGCGCCAGTGCGTCGCGCCCGCAATGATCGCCTCGCGTGACAGCTTCGCGCCGTGCAGGAAGAACAGCAGGCCGACCGCGATATTCGTCACCCAGTTGAACCCCACCGCGGCCTGGCCATGAACGGGCAGCAGGCTGGCGAGGATCACGGTGCCGACGAGGCACAGGGTGAAGTTATCGGGAAGGAATCTCGGACGGGCCATGGCGCAATCTCAATTCAATGACGCGGTGTGAGCACGGGACGGGCCTGTCAGGGCGCGGTGCGTGCCAATGGGAAACGACTATTGTTGTCGAAAGTCGATTGAAAACGCAAATTCATTTGCCGAATCGATTAATGAAGTTTGTGCATTGACTCGCGTGGCGCACTCGATTCAGTATTGGCGACGTGCTCACGCGCCACAAACCGTTTAACCCTTGACGTTGCAAGCGGCGTTTATTTGCAACAAACGGGGTTCGCGCGGAGTAGGCGAAAACGCCTCGAAGCATGCCCCAAAGGCGTACCCGAACAAGGGCTCCAGCGCGGAAAACGCCGCAGTAACAGGGTGTTACATCCACCGACGAGACCTAACACTTTTTGGCTCGACACCCTCTGCCCACGCCCATAAATTACTCAGTCAAAGGCCGCAGGGATGCCTGCGCCGCGGCAGGCACGCGGCGCTTTTCTCCTCCCGCAACAGGTCCATCGCAGCTCGAACGGTGGATTTCAGGCAAGTCTTCGGGCGTGAGAGTCACAAGGTGGACGGGTTGTCGAGAACGAGGCACTGGGCGTGGGGCGCGGTCATCGCCGTGCTGTGCTCGTTCGCCTATGCGAAGGGGCAAGGTGTGCCACATGGCGGCGGTGGCGCCGTGGGCGGCGCTTATTCGCACCACGTTGGCGGGCACGCGCCGCGCATGGAGATCCGCGGCGACGGCCATTACGCCGTCGCGGGTGGCGCGCCTGCTCCGCGCGGCTCGCGCAATGCGACGGCTTGGCGTGACGCACGCGCACAGCGCGGCAATCCGAACATCCCGGACGCCAATTTTGGTTATGGCTTCGGCAGCTACAAGTCCGGCATGCGCCGTGTCGGCGAGCCGTCCAGCTATGCCGGCGCGATCACGCCCGTCAGTGCGGAAGCGCGTCCGGTACCGCATCCACCGTCCAACATGCCGATGCGCAACGGCTCGATCCGCGCCGACGTCGCCCGCTACAACGAAGAGCGCGGCGCCGCGCGTCCAATGCAACGTCCGTCCGACGATCCGCGGCAACCGGGCGGTTCACCCTATCGCAATTAGCTGAGCGCGATTTACCTGATCGATTCGCGTCACGTGGGCAACGTTCGCCGCTACCTGAACGGGTGAGGCTGCCGGCTTTACACGCAACGCGACCGCATATCACCTGTCGCAAAACCCGTTCTCCAGATCCCTTCCCGCGATCCCCCGCGCGCCTTCCTCTGCGCCCGAGCTCCGAATCTGACGTTTCGACGCCACACTTTTTTGAAAACGCTCGGCATCGAAGTATCGGTCAGCGTCAAATCTTGGCATTCTGCCGCGTCGCGTCATCGGCCCGTCATTTAAGGCGTTCCCGCCCCCCTGGCGCGCGGTTCGCCGCATGCCGCATGGCATCCGGGGCGCCGGCCGCAGTCCAGCTGAAAGTGTCTTATCAAGCCGATAACCGACCAAACTAATCAGACCGATATACCCGCAATAAGCAGCGATATTTTTGTTTATAAAAATGGTCCGCAAAGATGGACCCGCCCAGATTGACTCGACGATCGAACGGATAACAACAACGTTTCGCGCGAGCGCCCCCTTTCGCACAGCCACACCTTTTTGACAAAGATTGGAGAACCAATGAACACAAGCCTCAGCACCGCGCTGAAGACTACTCTCAAGGCCACCGCATGCGTCGCCGCGCTGGCGAGCGCATCGTCGGCATTCGCGCAATCGAGCGTGCAGCTCTACGGCCAGGTCGACGAATGGGTCGGTGCGCAGAAGTTTCCGGGCGGCAAGACCGCGGTAGTCGTGTCGGGCGGTGGCATGTCGACGTCTTACTGGGGCTTCAAGGGGACCGAGGATCTGGGCAACGGCTACAAGGCGATCTTCACGATCGAAGGCTTCTTCCGCGCGCAGACTGGCGAGTTCGGCCGCTTCACCGGCGACACGATGTTCTCGCGCAACGCGTACGTCGGCATCGAATCGCCGTACGGCACGGTGACGGCCGGCCGTCTGACGACGCCGCTGTTCGTGTCGACGATCCTGTTCAACCCGTTCATCGATTCGTACGTGTTCTCGCCGATGGTTACCCACGTGTACCTCGGCCTCGGCACCTTCCCGACCTACACGACCGATCAGGGCGTGACCGGCGACTCGGGCTGGAACAACGCGGTGTCGTATTCGACGCCGAACTTCAACGGCCTGTCGGCGACGGCGATGTATGCGCTCGGCAACACGACCCAGAACGGCGCGAAGAAGTGGAGCGGGCAGGTGCTGTACTTCCACGGCCCGTTCGCGGCGACCGCGGTCTACCAGTACGTGAACTTCAATAACGTGCCGGGCGACCTCGGCAGCTTCGAAACCTCGGGCGTGCCGGGTCTGCGCAGCCAGAGCGTTGCGCAGGCGGGCGTGTCGTACGACCTGAAGTTCGTCAAGCTGTACAGCCAGTACATGTACACGTACAACAACCAGCAGGTGACGAGCTGGCACGTGAACACCGGACAGGGCGGTGTCACGGTGCCGTTCGGGCCGGGCTCGGTGATGGCGTCGTACGCGTATTCGCGTAACGGCGGCGGTTCGAACCAGACGCGCCAGACGGCGGCGGTCGGCTACGACTATCCGCTGTCCAAGCGCACCGACGTCTATGCCGCGTACATGTATGACCACATCACCGGTCAGTCGAGCGGCAACACGTACGGCGCGGGGTTGCGCGCGAAGTTCTGATCCCAGCCTACGGTTTCACCGCAAAGCCCGCGTTCCGCCCGGAACGCGGGCTTTGTCGTTTTCAGCGCAGTCGAATACAGGTGTTTGCTGCCGTTCCTTTGATAAACCCGGCAAAATGGCGTCGATTGATTCCTGAAGCGAGCGACTGAGATGGACACCCTCGTCAGCATGAAAGTGTTTCGCCACGTGGTCGAAGCAGGTAGCTTCGTCGGCGCGGCGGACAAGATGGAGATGTCCGCGGCGATGGCGAGCAAGCACGTGATGCATCTGGAGCAGCAGCTCGGCGCGCGGCTGCTGAACCGCACTACGCGCCGCGTCGCACCGACCGAGGCGGGCCGCGAGTATTACGAGCGGCTCAGCCAGGCGCTCACCGAGCTCGACGAGGCAGGCCAGGCGGTCGGCGCGGCGAGCGTCGTGCCGCACGGGCGGCTGCGGGTGTCGTCGCTATCGGCGTTCGGCCTGAATCACGTGATGGCCGCGGTCGCGGACTACGCCGAGCAGTATCCGCAGGTCACCGTCGATATGACGCTGTCCGACCGCGTCGTCGAGCTGATCGACGAGGGTTTCGACGTCGCGATTCGCGCGTCGCCGGGCGGGCTCAAGTCGTCGTCGCTGATCGCGCGGCAGATCGCGACCGCGCATCTGGTGCTGTGCGCGTCGCCCGCCTATCTGCGCAAGCATGGCACGCCGAAGCGCGTCGCCGATCTCGCGCGCCACAACTATCTGCAGTACGCGGGCGTGTCGGCACTCGAAGTCGCGACCGGCGACGCGAGCTCGCGCGTGCGCCTGTCGGGCAACCTGATCGTCAATCAGCTCGAGGCGCAGCGCGTGGTCGTGCTGCACGGCGCGGGCATCGCGATGCTGGGCACCGAGGTGATCGGCAGCGATCTCGCCGAAGGGCGGCTCGTGCCGCTGCTCGTCGACGAAGTGCCGCCGCGCGAACTGCCGATCCACGTCGTCTACACGAGCCGGCGGCATCTGTCGGCCAAGGTGCGCTCGTTCGTCGATTTTCTGGCGGCGCGATTCGCGAACGAATCGCTGTGGCCGTCGCTTGATGAGATCAAGGCGTTGGCTGTGCGGTAGTGTTTCACGAAGCACCTAACAGGCGCCGCCAATCGGCCGCCCGGCGCCCCGGCGCCGTCTTACCCCGTTTCTATATACTGATTGTCAACACCCATCAGTTAAATGAATTGGGGGAGACATGACCGATCTGTCCACGCCGCAGCGTGCCGGCAGCCACGAGCTGCCCGCGGGCCGGCGCCTGCGCTTCGTCACCGCCGCCGCACTGTTCGACGGCCACGACGCGTCGATCAACATCATGCGGCGCATCCTGCAGGCGAGCGGCGTGGAGGTGATCCACCTGGGCCACAACCGCTCCGTCGCCGAAGTCGCGACCGCCGCGCTCAACGAGGACGCCGACGGCGTCGCCGTGTCGAGCTACCAGGGTGGTCACAACGAATACTTCCGCTACCTCGTCGAGTTGCTGCGTGCGCGCGGCGGCGAGCGCATCAAGGTGTTCGGCGGCGGAGGAGGCGTGATCGTCCCCGAGGAGATCGCCGCGCTGGAACGCGACGGCGTCGAAAAAATCTACTCGCCGCACGACGGTCAGCGGCTCGGCCTGCAAGGCATGATCGACGACATGATCGCGCGCTGCGTCGAAGGCGCGCGCGCGGCCGAGGCGGCGCGGCCGACGCCGGTGCGCGAATGGCTCGCCGAATTGGCCGCGCGTCCATTGCCGCTTTGCGTCGAGGCGGATGCTCCACACGGCCGCACTGCCCCCGGCTCGTACCCTGCCGATCCCGCCGCGCCGATCTTCCGCCGCCTCGCGCAACTGATCAGCGCGTTCGAAACGAACACCGTCGACGCCGCCGCACGCGATCAGCTATCGACGCTCGCGCAGACCACCCGGGTTCCCGTGCTCGGCATCACCGGGACCGGCGGCGCGGGCAAGTCGTCGCTGACCGACGAGCTGATCCGCCGCTTCCGGCTCGACTACGACGACACGCTGAACATCGCCGTGCTCGCGATCGATCCGTCGCGCCGCAAGTCCGGAGGCGCGCTGCTCGGCGACCGCATCCGCATGAACGCGATCGGCGACTGGGGCGGCGGCGCACGGGGCGGCGCACGGGTGTATATGCGCTCGATGGCGACGCGCGAGGCATCGACCGAACTCTCCGACTCTCTGCCCGCCGCGCTGATGCTGTGCAAGGTCGCGGGTTTCGATCTGATCGTCGTCGAGACCTCGGGGATTGGTCAGGGTGATGCGGCGATCGTGCCGTTCGTCGACGAATCGCTGTACGTGATGACGCCGGAGTTCGGCGCCGCGAGCCAGCTCGAGAAGATCGACATGCTCGACTTCGCGAGCTTCGTCGCGATTAACAAGTTCGATCGCAAGGGCGCGCAGGATGCGCTGCGCGATGTCGCGAAGCAGGTGCAGCGCAACCGCGCGGACTTCGCGACATCGCCCGATGCGATGCCGGTGTTCGGCACGATCGCGTCGCGTTTCAATGACGACGGCGTAACCGCGCTGTACCTGCGCATCGCCGCTGCGCTGCGCACCCACGGCCTGCGCGACGGCGGCGCCCGGCTTAGTGCTCCCGAAGGTCTGCGCTTTTCGAGTAACCTGCACGCGATCGTGCCACCCGCGCGCGTGCGCTATCTGGCTGATATCGCGCAGACGGTGCACGGCTATCGCGAGCGGGCCGACGCGCAGGCGCAGATCGCGCGCGAGCGTTGGCAGCTCGTCGAGACGCGCCGCATGCTCGGCGAAGCGGGCAACGACGCCTCATCGCTCGACGCGCTGATCGAGCAACGGAACACCGCGCTCGGCGAGCGCGAACGCAGGCTGCTCGATGCGTGGCCGCAAACGATGGCCGCCTATACCGGCGACGAACACGTGGTGCGCATCCGCGAACGCGAAATCCGCACCGCTCTGACCGTGACGACGCTGTCCGGCTCCGAAATCCGCAAAGTGTCGCTGCCGAAATTCGTCGATCACGGCGAGATCCTGCGCTGGCTGATGCTCGACAATCTGCCCGGCTATTTCCCGTTCACCGCTGGCGTGTTTCCGTTTCGCCGCGAGAACGAGGACCCGACGCGCATGTTCGCGGGCGAGGGCGATCCGCAGCGCACCAATCGCCGCTTCAAGCTGCTGTCGGAAGGCATGCCGGCCAAGCGGTTATCCACCGCATTCGACTCGGTAACGCTGTACGGCGAGGAGCCGCACGAGCGCCCGGACATCTACGGCAAGGTCGGCAATTCGGGCGTGTCGGTCGCGACCCTCGACGACATGAAGACGCTCTACGACGGCTTCGACCTGTGCTCGCCGGAAACATCGGTGTCGATGACGATCAATGGCCCCGCGCCGACGATCCTCGCGATGTTCTTCAACGTCGCGATCGACCAGCAGCTTGCTTTGAAAGAGCAACAGCAAGGCCGTCCGCTGACCGAAGCCGAACTCGCCGCAACGCGCCGTGCGGCGCTCGAAAACGTGCGTGGCACCGTGCAAGCCGACATCCTGAAGGAAGACCAGGGGCAGAACACCTGCATCTTCTCGACCGAATTCAGCCTGAAGGTGATGGGCGACATTCAGACGTATTTCGTCGAACACGGCGTGCGCAATTTCTACTCGGTGTCGATCTCCGGCTATCACATCGCCGAAGCCGGCGCGAACCCGATCTCGCAGCTCGCCTACACGCTCGCGAACGGATTCACGTACGTTGAGGCATATCTCGCGCGCGGCATGTCGATCGATGACTTCGCGCCGAATCTGTCGTTCTTCTTCTCGAACGGCATGGACCCGGAGTACACGGTGCTCGGCCGCGTCGCGCGACGCATCTGGGCGATCGCGATGCGCGAGCGCTACGGCGCGAACGAGCGCAGCCAGAAGCTGAAGTATCACGTGCAGACGTCAGGCCGCAGCCTGCACGCGCAGGAGATCGATTTCAACGACATCCGCACGACGCTGCAGGCGCTGATCGCGATCTACGACAACTGCAACTCGCTGCACACCAATGCGTTCGACGAAGCGATCACGACGCCGACCGAGGAATCGGTGCGCCGCGCGGTCGCGATCCAGCTGATCATCAATCGCGAATGGGGGTTGGCGAAGAACCAGAATCCGAATCAGGGCAGCTTCGTGATCGACGAACTGACCGATCTGGTCGAGGAGGCGGTGCTTGCCGAGTTCGAGCGGCTCACGGAGCGCGGCGGCGTGCTCGGTGCGATGGAAACCGGTTATCAGCGCGGACGAATTCAGGACGAGTCCATGTTGTACGAGCATCGCAAGCATGACGGCTCGTATCCGATCGTCGGCGTGAACACGTTCCTGAGCGCGCATCCGCACGAAGCGCCGCGTCCGCTGGTGCTGGCGCGTTCCACCGACGCGGAAAAGCAGAGTCAGCTGCGGCGGTTGCGCGATTTCCAGACGCGCCACCGCGACGCCGCGCCTGAGGCGCTCGAACGCCTGAAGCGCACGGTGATCGACGACGGCAACGTGTTCGCGGTGTTGATGGACGTGGTGCGCGTGTGTTCGCTTGGGCAGATCACCCACGCGCTGTTCGAGGTGGGCGGGCAGTATCGTCGGAATATGTAGGCCGCGAGGGGCGGCCCGGCCCGCCCCCGTTCAAGACCTTCAGCGCGCGATGCCGAGCCGCGCCTTCGCGTCGTCGTATTCCTTCTTCAGACGCCGCACGAGTTCGGCGACGTCCGGCACGTCGTCCATCAGGCCGACGCCCTGGCCCGCGCCCCAGATGTCCTTCCACGCCTTCGCCTTTTCGCTGCCGAAGTTCATCTTGGTCTTGTCCGATTCGGGCAGCGCGTCCGGGTCGAGCCCCGCGTTCTGGATGCTTTCGCGGATGTAGTTGCCGTGAACGCCGGTGAACAGGTTCGTGTAGATGATGTCCGACGCCTTCGCGTTGATGATCGCCTGCTTGTAGCTGTCAACTGCATGCGCTTCTTTGGTCGCGATGAAGCGCGTGCCCATGTACGCGAGGTCCGCGCCCATCGCCTGCGCGGCGAGAATCGAGCCGCCGTTCGCGATCGAGCCCGACAGCACGATCGGGCCGTCGAAAATGCGCCGCACCTCGCCGACCAGCGCGAACGGCGAGGTGGTGCCCGCGTGACCACCCGCGCCCGACGCGACCAGAATCAGCCCGTCGACGCCAGCGTCCAGCGCCTTCTGTGCATGGCGCAGATTGATCACGTCGTGCAGCACGATGCCGCCATAGCTATGCACCGCATCGACGATCTCGCGCGCCGGCGCGCGCAGGCTGGTGATGAAGATCGGCACTTTGTGCTCGACGCAGACGCGCACGTCATGTTCGAGCCGCGCATTCGACTGATGGACGATCTGATTGACCGCGATCGGGCCGATCACCGCATCCGGGTTCGCGGCCTTGTGCTCGGCGAGTTGCGCCTGGATCTGCGTGAGCCACTCGTCGAGCAACTCGGCCGGACGCGCGTTGAGGGCAGGGAACGAGCCGACGATACCGGCCTTGCACTGTGCCAACACGAGTTCGGGATAGCTGACGATGAACATCGGTGAAGCGACAACGGGCAGCGCGAGGTTTTGCAGAACGGCGGGCAGTGCCATGGTGCGAATCTCCAGATTGGGCCAACCGGTGCGGCGCGCGCCCGGCGGATAGATGAGTTTAGCGGCGGGACACGGCTTGCGGCGTGTCGGGCGGCGAATGCGTGTGGCAATCGCACGAAACCGGCATGCCGTAGTCGCGACAAACATTTAAGAACGATCGTTCGATTATAGGCGAAATGGACGACCACCGCGCGTTAGGGCCATCCGAAGCGGTTCGAAGGAGTATTCAGGTTCCACGTCTGCGTGGGTTATCCCACCTCGCACGGACTTGTCGGCCTTCTACAATGCACGGACCTCAAACGATCAACGAGACGTCATGGCCTTCGAAAATTTCACGCCTTTTCGTGTCGCCGTGGGCGATGTCGATATTTTCGGAGTGAAGGGCGGCGCCGGGCCGCCTCTGTTGCTGCTGCACGGCCATCCGCAATCGCATCTGATCTGGGAGCGCTGCGCCGCGCCGCTCGCGCAGCACTTCACGGTGATCGCAGCCGATCTGCGCGGCTATGGCGCGTCAGGCAAACCACCGAGCGATGCGACGCACACGCCGTATTCGAAGCGCGTCATGGCGGCCGACCAGGTCGCGGTGATGCGCCACTTCGGCTTCGAGCGCTTCCTCGTTTGCGCGCACGATCGCGGCGCGCGCGTCGCGCACCGGATGGCGCTCGATCACGCCGAGGCCGTGGAGCGTTTGATGCTGCTCGACATCGCGCCGACGCTCGCGATGTACGAAGCCACCGACCGCACGTTCGCGACGCACTACTTCCACTGGTTCTTCCTGATCCAGCCCGAGCCGCTGCCCGAAACGTTGATCGGGGCGAATCCGGCCGCCTATGTCGACGCGGTGATGGGCGGACGTCACGCGGGCCTCGCGCCGTTCGACCCCGCCGCGCTCGACGCCTATCGGGCAGCGCTCGCGCAACCGGGCGCGGTGCACGCGATGTGCGAGGACTATCGCGCGTCGGCGAGTATCGACCTCGAACATGATCGCGCGGATATCGAGCGCGGCAACAAGATCGGCTGTCCGCTGCGCGTGCTGTGGGGCGACAAGGGCGTGGTCGAAAAATGCTTCGATGCGCTCGACGAATGGCGGCATGTCGCGCGCGACGTGAGCGGCCGCGCGCTATCGTGCGGGCACTATCTGCCCGAGGAAGCGCCGGACGAACTGGTCGCCGAGATGCTGTCGTTTTTCGAGGCGGTCGAAAAATAAGCGCCGGGCCGCTTCGCGCGGCCTTGGTGCGACCTTGGTCAGCCGAGCGGCGGCAGCCGCCGCGCGACCGGCGTCGACTTGACGATCGCGGTGCTGGTTTCCGCGCGCTCGGTCACTTTCGACAGGATCTCGTCGAGCTGCTCGATCGAATGCAGGTAAAGGCGGCAGATGAAACAGTCGTCGCCGGTCACCTTGTCGCATTCGACGAACTCCGGAATGCGCCGGATCACTTCCTCCACCAGATGCAACTGGCCGGGCAGCGGCTTCACGCGCACGATCGCCTGCAGCGTGAAGCCGAGCGCACGCGGATCGATCTGCACGGTGAAGCGTTCGATCACGCGCTGCGCTTCGAGCCGCCGCACGCGCTCGGCCGTGCTTGGCGCCGACAAGCCGACGACGCGCGCGAGTTCGCTGACCGTCTGGCGCGCGTCCTGCGCGAGCGCGGCGAGCAGTGCGCGGTCGGTGTCGTCGAGTGCGACCGGTGCGATCGATGCAAGGCGTTTGCTCATGATGGCCTTCGTTTATGAGGTGAAAAAGCAATAACGCTTAAGTTTAGCCATGTATTCGCGTGGGTGGATTAATTACACTGCCAGTTATGCAGTCATCAATCCGGGATCGAATCATGGCTTCAAACAAGGCTTCAGCGACGAGCTCGAGCAGTTCGTCCAGCGACATCCGCCGCGGCGCGGCCGAGATGAGTATTGCGATGCTGATGTCGGGCACGATCGGCTGGCTCGTCGTGTCGTCGCAGCAAAGCCCTTTTAACGTGGTGTTTTTCCGCTGCATTTTCGGCGGCGCGACGCTCGCGCTCGTGTGCGCGGTGCTCGGCCTGTTTCGCCGCGAGCTGTTTTCGTGGAAGATGCTCGGCCTCGCGTTAGTCGGCGGCGCGGCGATCGTCGTGAACTGGGTGCTGCTGTTCGCCGCGTATTCACGCGCGTCGATTTCAATGGCGACGGCCGTCTACAACACGCAGCCGTTCATGCTGGTCGGGCTCGGTGCGCTGGTGTTTCGCGAGCGCATCAGCGCGTCGACGATCGCGTGGCTCGTGGTCGCGTTCGTCGGGCTCGTGTTCGTCGTGAAGGTCGAGCCGGCCGTGCTCGCGGTGCCGGGGCAATATCTGGTCGGCGTCGCCTATGCGGTCGGCGCGGCGGCGATGTACGCGGTGTCGTCGATCATCACGAAGCGGCTGAAGGGCACGCCGCCGCATCTGCTCGCGCTGATCCAGGTGTCGCTCGGCGTGTTGTTGCTCGCGCCGTTCGTGCGCTTCGACGCGTTGCCTGCAAGCGGGGTGCAGTGGCTCGAACTGGTCGTGCTCGGCGTCGTCCATACCGGTCTCATGTACGTGCTGCTGTATGGCGCGATTCAGAAGCTGCCAACGTCGATGACGGGCGCGTTGTCGTTCATCTATCCGGTGGTCGCGATCATCGTCGACCGGATTGCGTTCGGACAGACACTCGCATGGATTCAGGTGCTGGGCGCCGCGCTGATTCTGCTGGCGGCGGCGGGCGTGAATCTCGGCTGGCGGATCGTGCCGCAAAAGAAGTGCTTATCGTCCACGTAATACCGATTTGACACTCGATCGGATATTGCCAGGGATTCCGGAATAAAGTGCGCGCATTCGAACGCCTAACGCGGCTTGATGACAGAAGATGTATGCATTTGTAAAACGCGGTGTCAATTTTCTGTAGGGAAATCACCGATGCGTTGCGAATATTCGTGCGCGTATCATTGATGGCGACGCTGATCACGTCCACACAGATGTTCCGCCGCTCGCCTCGTCGAGCGGCTTTCTTTTTGTCGGTACGGTTTTGGTTCCGGTGCGCTTTTCGACTGCACCGGCTGCACGGCCCAATCACACGTTCAACGCCGCGCGAGAATGCGCGTGCCGTCCACTTCGAGCGGTCCACCATTTGCCGCGAGTTTCCCGATCATTCCCGTTAGCAACGCTGGCCATTCGCTGCGTGGCTTCAGCATCGACGCGGCGGCGCGCATCACGGACGCGTCGTCGAGCATGCGCAAAAGCGTGTCCACGCTCATCTCGCGAACTTCGAGCAGCTTGAATACGATCAGCACCTTCAGCGCGTTCCTAGCGTTGCGCGCGGGATCGGCACGCAACCAGGCTACGCGCGACATCGCGCGGTCGAGCGCCGGTTCGACATGCGTGAACGGCGCGCCGTGGCCTGGGATGACCACGCGCACGTCGAGTGTCGCGATCATGTCGAGCACGGCCTGCTGCTCGGCAAAGCCGCTTTCGCCTTCGAGTTCGGGAAAGATCACGCCGAAACCGTTTTCCCATAGCGCGTCCGCGCTGATCAGCAAGCGTTCGTCCGCGCAATAAAGCATCAGCGAATGCGGATCGTGGCCCGGTGTGCCGAGCACCTGCCAGTCGAGTGCGCCGAGCCGCAAGCGTGCGCCGGGCGCAAGCGTGCCGGTGAAGCCGAAGCGCTCGCAGGTTTGACCGGTCGCGCGAAAGCTGAGGCGCGCTTCGTCCCAGTCGCGTACGGCATCGGCTTCGGATGACGGGATCAGCGTGCGACACGACCATGTGGCCTGCAACAGCGTGTTGCCGCCGCAGTGATCCGAATGCAGATGCGTGTTGACGATCAGATCGAGCGGCCGCGTGTGCAACGCATTGCGCACCAGCGCGACCGTCTGCGAAGCGTGCGTCGCATAGCCGGTATCGACGAGCGCTGCGCATGCTTCATCGACGAGCAGCACATTGTTCGACGACAGCCAGCCGCGCTCGAACACCTGGATCGATGCGGGCAGCGCGATCATGGTGCGGCCGTTTTCGATTGCGCGTGCTCGAGCGCGTCGGGCTTCGGCATCACGAGGATCGTCGAGGTGCCCGTCAGCAGCAGTTCGCCGCGCTGATTGACCACGGTGCCTTCGAGGTAGGTCAGGTCGCCGCTCAGGCTCGGCTTCCAGTGAGCGTCGCGCACACGCCATGTGATCGTCAGCGTGTCGTGCGCCTGCACCGCCTTCTTCAGCTTGATATCGAATTCGAGGCCGAGCGGTTGCGCGTAAGTAGAAAAATGCGTGGCGAGCAGCGCCATGAAATACGCGGTGGGTTGCGTGCCCGACGCGATCAGCCCGCCAAAGCGGCTTTGCGCGGCATACGCTTCATCGTGATGCAGCGGGTTCAGATCGACGACGAGGGTTGCGAACGATTTGATCGACTCCACCGACAACGCGAGCGTCGAACTGAACGTCTCACCGAGCGTGACGACGCGCGGCGCGGCTTTCATTGCTTCTCCTTCGCCGTCGATGCGGTGCGGCCAGCAATGAACTCCGCGTGGCGCGCTTCGATCGCATCCCATACCGCGCGCTTATCGTCGTCGTCGAACGTCGACCAGCCGGCGATTTCGTCGATCGTGCGCAGGCATCCTTCGCACCAGCCGGTCGACGCATCCATCCTGCACACGTTGATGCACGGCGATGGCACGCAGACGTCGCCGGCTTTTTGTTCGTAAGGCTTACTGCTCGCCATCGTGTTCAGGCCGGCTCGCGCAACGCGACATCGACGACCGGCGCGCCCGTCAGCGCGATCAGCTCCTGCGCGGTCAGATTGAACACTGCGTGCGGATGACCAGCGGCCGCCCACAGGCTCTCCAGCTCGAGCAGATCGGCATCGATCAGCGTGACCGGCTCGGTCGCATGGCCGACCGGGCACACGCCACCGATCGCATAGCCGGTTTTTTCACGCACGAACTTCGCGTCCGCGCGGCCGATCTCGCCGACCTGCGCGGCCACCTTCTTTTCGTCGACGCGATTCGCGCCGCTCGCGATCACGAGCACCGGGGCGTCGTCTTCGCGGCGCCGGAACAGAATCGACTTCGCGATTTGCGCGACCGCGCAGCCAAGTCCAGCGGCCGCTTCGGCGGAAGTCTTGCCGGTTTCCGGCAGCATCACGATTCGCCCCGCGTGACCGCGTTCGCGCAGCAGCAGCGCGACGCGGCGTGCAGAGTCGGGCAGCGCGGCGAGATCGTCGGAGTCGAAGGACGCGAGGTCGTTCATCGTTGGAAATCCTGATTCAAAATGGATGGAGCGTTTATACGCAGGTATTCGCTTCGCTGCGCGCCTTCGCGAGCAGCGCTTTGCCGGCGCGCGACACGTTGGCCCGGCCGATCGCGTTCGAAATGAAGTCGCCGATCTCGACCACCTGGGCGAGGTCGATGCCGGTCTCGATGCCGAGGCCGTTCATCAGGTACAACACGTCTTCGGTCGCGACGTTGCCGGTCGCGCCCTTCGCGTACGGGCAACCGCCGAGCCCCGCGACCGATGCATGAAAAATCTCGATGCCTTCGAGCAGCGCAGCGTAAATGTTCGCAAGCGCCTGGCCGTAGGTGTCGTGGAAGTGTCCCGACAGATGCTCGCGCGGAAACACTTCGGTCACCGCCTCGAACACTTCGCGGGTGCGCTTCGGCGTGCCGACACCGATCGTGTCGGCGATATCGATCTCGTCGCAGCCGAGCGCCGCGAAGCGCTTGACGACGTCGACGACCGACGCGACCGGCACCTCACCCTGATACGGACAGCCGAGCGCGCACGACACGCTGCCGCGAATCCGCAGGCCATGTTGTTTCGCCGCTGCGGCAACCGGCGCGAAGCGCTCGATGCTCTCGGCGATGCTGCAGTTGATGTTCTTCTGCGAGAACGCCTCGCTCGCCGCGCCGAAGATCACGATCTCGTCGGCGCGCGCGGCGAGCGCGCCTTCGAAGCCGCGCAGGTTCGGCGTCAGCACCGAGTAGATGGTGCCGGCGCGGCGCTCGATGCCAGCCATCACATCAGCGCCGTCGGCCATCTGCGGCACCCATTTCGGCGACACGAACGACGCCGCTTCGACGTTGCGAAAACCCGCCGCCGACAGCCGGTTGATCAGTTCGATCTTGGTCGCGGTCGGCACGAATTCCTTCTCGTTCTGCAGCCCGTCGCGCGGGCCCACTTCGACGATTTTCACTTGTTGCGGTAAGGCCATGATGTGCTCCGATCCGATGCGGTTTTACCGCAGTCCCATCCAGGATGGGTGCTGCCGCATTGCTGTAATTTAGTTCAGCCCGCGCGCCTGCGACGCGCGCGGGCGTGGGAATGCACCTAGTAGCCGCGCTCCACCTGCACTATTCCGCTCACCTGCTCACCGCGCATCATCGCGCCGATCTTGTCCGCGACCTGCGCGACGCTGTCCTCGCGCAATGTCAGCGCCGACGTATGCGGCGTGATCGTGATGCGCGGCTCGCGCCAGAACGGATGATCGGCGGGCAGCGGTTCCTCGCGGAACACGTCGAGCGTCGCGGCGGCGAGCTGGCCGCTCGCGAGCGCGGCGAGCAGATCCGTTTCGACCAGATGCGCGCCGCGCGCGACGTTGATCAGATATGCGCCGCGCGCGAGCTTCGCGAAGACTCGCGCATTCAGCACGCTTTCCGTGTCGGGTGTATGCGGCAGCAGATTGACGAGCACCTTCGCGCCGTCGAGGAAGCTATCGAACTGCGCGTCGCCGGCGAACGTCGCGATGCCGTCGATCCGCTTCGCGCTGCGGCTATAGCCGCGCACGGGCACGCCGAACGAAGCGAGCGATTGCGCGACCTGCGTGCCGAGCACGCCGAGACCGAGCACGCCCACAGTGAACGTTGCGCGCGGATGCGGCTCGAGCACTTTCCAGCGGCGTTCGCCCTGCAGCATCTGGTATTCGTCGAAGCGGCGCAGATAGCGCAGCACCGCATGCGTCACATACTCGGCCATCTGCGCGCCCATGCCGGCATCTTCGAGGCGAATCAATGGCACCTCGGGCGGCAACGTGCCGGGGTGCGCGCGTTCGAGCGCGAGAATCGCATCGACGCCCGCGCCAAGATTGAAGATCGCGCGCAGCGTCGTGCGGCCGGCCAGCATCTCGCGCGGCGGACGCCAGACCACCGCGAAATCGGCTGGCGCGTTGTCGCCGGGCTGCCATTCGCGCAGATCGGCCGCGGGCAACGCGCGCGCGAAATCGTGCAGCCAGGCGGCGGCTTCGGTGTGCGGTGCGTAGAAGAGTATTTTCATGCGGTACCGATTGCGGCGGCGTCGATCTGCGCATCAGCGGGGCGGGCTGTCAGCGCGCCTCGACGATGGAGCGACGTGAGCGGCATCGGGTCTCCTCCCGTTATGAAATAGGCTTCATTCTACTTTTTCGACACAAATCGCGCGCGTCTGCGCACGGGCGTGCGCTTCGGGATGCGTGTAGTCGCGGGCGTCGAGCCCGCGCGTACCGGCGCATTTCTTCGTTTGCCCCATAACCAAAGCACAAAATCTTGGTTCGTCGACGCGCGACCGAGCGGGACAATGATGGCCCGGATTCCCTGCGCTGCGAGGCACGCACATGCTTTCATGCACCCGATCGAGCTGGCCGCCACGGCTCGTCACCGTTCCCGGCCTGCACGGCAGCGAAGGCGCGCATTGGCAAACCTGGCTGGAGCGGCAGTTCGCGCGCTCGTTGCGCGTCGAGCAGGCCAACTGGGACGCGCCCGATCTCGCGCTATGGGCAAAGTCGTTGCGCGATCTGCTCGCGCGCGAACGCGGTCCGTTCGTGCTGGCCGCGCACAGCTTCGGCTGCCTTGCGACTGCGCATGCGTTACAGCAGGGCGCACTCGCCAGCGACGTGGTCGGCGTGCTGTTCGTCGCGCCCGCGAGTCCGCGCAAGTTCGAATTCGCGGGACCGTTCGACGCGCGACGTCTGGGCGTGCCGTCGATCCTGATCGGCAGCGAAACCGATCCGTGGATGACGCTTGCCGACGCGCGCAATCTCGCGCAGCGTTTCGGCAGCGCGTTCGTCAATCTCGGCGATGCGGGGCATATCAACACGGCGGCGGGCTTCGGTCCTTGGCCGCGTGCGAAGTACTTCGTCGATACGCTCGTGCACTGCGCGGCGCCGCTGCGCTTTCGCGAGGAGGCGATCGATACGGTGCAGCATGCGCTCGTGTGAGCACCCCGCTGCGGCGCGCGCCAGGTAAGCAATCCGTTAGAATCCCGCGTCATGCCGCGTATGCGCGGCTACAGGTTTTGATCATCGACAGACGGGGAAACAATGAAGGGCAACACGGGGACATCACGCCGGCTCACAGCGGTCGCGACGGCAGGCATCACACTAGTTGCGCTCGCGTTCGGCGGCGTCACGACAGCGCGCGCGGATACGTCGCTGCTGAACGTGTCGTACGACGTGACGCGCGAGCTGTACAAGGACATCAACGCGGGCTTCATCGCGGACTACAAGCAGAAGAGCGGTGAGACGGTGTCGGTGCGGCAGTCGCACGGCGCGTCGAGCGCGCAGGCGCTGTCGGTGCTGCAGGGGTTGCAGGCCGACGTGGTGACGATGAATCAGCCGAACGACATCGACCTGCTCGCCGAAAAGGGGCACCTGGTCCCCGCCAACTGGCGCGCGCGTCTGCCGGACGATAGCGCGCCCTACACGACTACGATGGTGTTCCTCGTGCGCAAGGGCAACCCGAAGCACATCAAGGACTGGGACGACCTCGCGAAGCCCGGCGTCCAGGCGGTGATCGCGAATCCGAAGACCTCTGGCAACGGACGTTATACGTATCTCGCCGCGTGGGGTTATCGCAAGCAGCAGGGCGGCACCGACGCGCAGGCGCTCGACTTCGTGAAGGCGATCTTCCGCAACGTGCCGGTGCTCGATACCGGCGGCCGAGGAGCGACGACGACGTTCACGCAGCGCGGTATCGGCGATGTGCTCGTCACGTTCGAGAACGAAGTCTCGCTGATCGATACGGGTGTCGGCGCGGGCAGCTATGAAGCGGTGTATCCGTCGCTGAGTTTGCTCGCTGCGCCGCCGGTGTCGATCGTCGATAAGGTCGTCGACAAGCGTGGCACGCGCAAGCAAGCGCAGGCATACCTCGACTATCTGTGGTCGCCGGCCGCGCAGGAGATCATCGCGCGGCATCATCTGCGTCCGCGCGACAAGAACGTCTTCGCGAAGCATGCGGCCGAGTTCAAGCCGATCAAGACGTTCACGGTCGAGCAGATGTTCGGCAGTTGGAAGCAGGCGCAGGACACGCACTTCTCCGACGGGGGGACGTTCGATCAGATTATTGTTGATCGGAAGTGAGCTTCGGGTTTAGCGTAAAAAGTAAAAGGCTGCCTCGCAAAACGAGGCAGCCTTTTTCATTCCCGCACGCTTGGCGCATGCGAGTTACCGATGCAGCGACTCCGCGACTCAATTCGCCGCGCCGTGATCCCCATGCCCATGCGCACACCCACGCTCGCACTCACTCTGCTCGACCGGCATTTGCTGCGCAGCCTCAGCGCGAATGCCCAGACGCGCGAGCAGCTTGCGGTCCGCTTCCGCCTGCGGGTTGCTCGTGGTCAGCAACTGATCGCCGTAAAAGATCGAATTCGCGCCCGCGAGGAAGCACATCGCCTGCAACGCCTCGTCCATCTGTTCGCGGCCGGCCGATAGACGCACCATCGCGCGCGGCATCGTGATGCGCGCAACCGCGATCGTGCGCACGAATTCGAACGGGTCGATCGGTTCGGTGCCGGTCAGCGGCGTGCCTTGCACCTGCACCAGATTGTTGATCGGCACCGATTCCGGGTACGGCTCCATGTTTGCGAGTTGCGCGATCAGCCCCGCGCGTTCGCGGCGCGATTCACCCATGCCGACGATGCCGCCGCAGCACACGTTGATGCCCGCGTCGCGCACGCGTTCGAGCGTGTCGAGCCGATCCTGATAGGTGCGCGTCGAAATGATCTGGCCGTAGAACTCCGGCGACGTATCGAGGTTGTGGTTGTAGTAGTCGAGGCCCGCATCACGCAGCGCTTGTGCCTGGTGCGTTTCGAGCATGCCGAGGGTCACGCAGGTTTCGAGGCCCATTGCCTTCACGCCGCGGATCATGTCCTTGATCGGCTCGAGGTGGCGATCCTTCGGATTGCGCCACGCGGCGCCCATGCAGAAGCGCGTCGCGCCGTTGTCCTTTGCGACTTTCGCTGCGGCGAGCACTTCGTCGACCGGCATCAGCTTGTCGGCCGCGAGACCGGTGTCGTGATGCACCGACTGCGGACAGTACGCGCAATCCTCTTCGCAGCCGCCGGTCTTGATCGACAGCAGCGTAGACAGTTGTACCGCATTCGCGTCGAAATGCTCGCGATGCGTTTGCTGTGCGCGAAACAGCAGGTCGTTGAACGGCAATTCGTACAACGCGACGATATCCGCGACGCGCCAGCGCGCGAGCGGCTTCGCTTCAGTGGCGGCGCCAGTCGAATTGCCGTTGGCGGCGCTCGTGTCGGCGCTGCCCGTTGCGATGTTCAGTTGTGTCATGTGATCGATCCTCGTGTACGGATGAAATGGGGTTCGGCGCTGCTGGGCAGCGCTATGTCGCGCGCAATTGGCGCAGCGTTTGCAGAAGCCGTCGAATATCGAGCTGTTCGGCCGCAAGTTCCGGCGACAGCGGGCTGATATGCGGCACGATACCGAGCAGCGGCGCGTCGTACGCTTGCGCGAGATGCGTGCGAATCGACGCGATGTTTTCGTCGGCGAAGGTCATATCCGGGTCGATGCGATTCGCGACCCAGCCCGCGAGCGTGAGACCGCGCGCGGCGATTGCTTCGGCGCTCAGCAGCGCATGGCTGATGCAGCCGAGCCGCATGCCGACCACCAGCACCACCGGCAGCTTCAGCGCGACGGCGAGATCGGCGGTGTCCTGCGTCGCGGTCAACGGCACGCGAAAGCCGCCGACACCTTCGACCACGACGACCTCGGCGAGCTTCAGCGCCTCGCGATGGCACGCGACGATGTGATCGACATCGAACGAGACGTTTTCCAGCGCCGCAGCGATGTGCGGCGCAGCCGGTTCCTTCAGCAGATACGGCGTGCGCAACGCGGGCGGCAGCAGCACGCTCGACGCGGCATCGAGTTGGTCCGCGTCTTCGTTGTGCAGCACACCGTTCACTTCGAACGCGCCCGCCGCGATCGGCTTCATCGCGGCCGCTTGCAGACCTTCGCGCACGAAGCCGCGCAATAGCGCCGACGACACGAAGGTCTTGCCGATCTCCGTGTCGGTGCCGGTGACGAACAGCGACAGTGCGCCGCCATCGTGATTCAGGTTGCTCATGCGGCGCGCGCTCCGACTTGTTGCAGCGCGGCTTCGAGCCGGTCGAGATCCGCATGCGAGTGCGCGGCCGACAGCGAGATGCGCAGGCGCGACGTGCCGGTCGGCACGGTCGGCGGACGGATCGCGGGCACCCACAGCCCTGCGCGATCGAGCGATGCGGCGATCTCGAGCGTCGCATCGTTCGCGCCGATGATCAGCGGTTGAACGGCCGTATGCGAATCGACGGGCAGCCACGGCGTCGCCTTCAGCATCGCGCGCGTGCGCTCGATCAGTTGCTGCAGATGCGCGCGGCGCGCATCGCCTTCATCGCCGCCGATGATGCGCAGGCTCGCCGACACCGCATGCGCGGCCGCCGGCACCGACGCGGTCGTGAAGATATACGGACGCGCGCGCTGCACGAGCCATTCGATCACGGTCGCGTGCGCGACCACGAAGGCGCCGGAAACGCCCGCCGCCTTGCCGAGCGTGCCGATCGAGATCAGATGCGGCGAGCGCAGCGCGGCTTGCGCGATCGCGCCGCGGCCCTGCGGGCCGAGCACGCCGAAGCCGTGCGCGTCGTCGACGATCAGCCACGCGCCGTGCCGCTCCGCGAGTTCGAGCAAACGCGGCAGCGGCGCGATGTCGCCGTCCATGCTGAACACCGTGTCGGAGACGATCACCTTGACGTCCGCCTCAGACGCTTCGAGCATCGCGCTCAACGCATCCATGTCGCAGTGCGGATAGATCTGCACATCGGCGCGCGACAGCCGCGCACCGTCTATCAGCGATGCGTGATTGAGCGCATCGGAGAATAGCGTCGTGCCGCGGCCCGCGAGCGCGGTCAGCGTCGCGAGATTCGCCATATAGCCGGTGCTGAAATACAACGCGCGGGCATCGTCGACGAATCTGCCCGCGAATGCCGCGAGATCGTCTTCCAACTGCGCATGCGCGCGCGAATGACCGCCGAGCAGATGCGAGCCGCCGCTGCCCGCCCCATACAGCCGCGCGCCTTCCGCGATCGCCTCGATCAACTGTGGGTGCGCGGCGAGGCCCAGGTAGTCGTTGCTCGCGAAGCCGATCATTTCGCGGCCGTCGACCGTCATGTGCGCGGCGCAGGGTGTGTCCGCTGTGCGGCGGCGGCGGCGCAGGCCGCGTGCGTCGATTTCCTTCAGGCCTTCGGCGAGTGTGTCGAGCAGATGCATCAGCGGGCCTCCGCGAGCGTGGCGTCGAAGGTGTCGCGTGTGCGCGCGGCGAGCAGCGCGAGTTCTTCGTCGTCGAGAATGTACGGTGGCATCAGGTATACGGTGGTGCCGATCGGGCGCAACAGTAGCTCGCGTTGGAGCGCGTTTTCGAAGAAGCGGCGCGAGAATGTTTTGGCTCGCTGCGAATCGTCGATCACCGCATCGAACGCGAAGATCGTGCCGCGCTGACGCAGATTGCGCACCTGCGCGTGCTCGGCGAGCGGTGCGAGCGCGGCCTCGAGCGTCGCCGATTTGCGGGCGTTGGTGGGGAGCACGTCGTCGCTCGCGAACAGATCGAGCGTTGCGAGCGCGGCGCGGCACGCGAGCGGATTGCCGGTGTACGAGTGCGAATGCAGGAAGCCGCGTGCGGTGTCGTCGTGATAGAAGGCTGCGAAGATCTCGTCGTGCGACAGCACGATCGACAGCGGCAGATAGCCGCCGCTGATGCCTTTCGACAGACACAGGAAGTCGGGCCACACGCCTGCCTGTTCGCATGCGAAGAACGTGCCGGTGCGGCCGCAGCCGACCGCGATTTCGTCGGCGATCAGATGCACGCCGTACTGGTCGCACAGCGCGCGCAATCCGGCGACGTACGACGCGTCGTGCATCGCCATGCCGGCCGCGCACTGCACGAGCGGCTCGACGATCAGCGCGGCGATGCGGTTCGCGCGCGCCTCGAACAGCGCGCGCACGTTGTCGAGCGCGCGGCGCGCGACGTCGGCGGCGGTTTCGCCCGCTTGCGCGAGCCGTGCATCGGGCGACGCGACGACGTGCGCGTGACGAATCAGCGGATCGTACGCGTCCTTGAATAGCGCGACGTCGGTCACGCCGAGCGCGCCGATCGTCTCGCCGTGGTAGCTGTTGGCAAGGCAGACGAATTCCTGCTTGTCCGCGTAGCCCCGGTTGCGCCAGCTATGAAAGCTCATCTTCAGCGCGATCTCGACCGCCGACGCGCCATCCGACGCGAAGAACGCGTGGCCGAGCGTGTTGCCGGTCAACGCGTGCAGACGTTCGGCGAGCTCGACGGCGGGTTCATGCGTGCAGCCGGCGAGCATCGCGTGTTCGAGCGTATCGAGCTGCTCTTTCAGCGCCGCGTTGATGCGCGGGTTCGCGTGACCGAACAGATTGACCCACCACGAACTGATCGCGTCGAGATAGCGATGACCCGCGCGATCGTATAGCCATGCGCCTTGACCGCGCGCGACGGGGATCAGCGGCAGACGTTCGTGATGCTTCATCTGCGTGCACGGATGCCATACCGCGCGAAGGCTGCGGGCGACCCAATCTTCAGGGGCGACCCGGGGGACTGCTGAATTTTCCAAAGAGGTACTCCGAGGTGCTTTTATGCCACGCACGCGCGAGGTCGGTCTCACGCCTTTTTGAAAGGCGTTTCCGTTTTTTCCGCAGACCTATTCCGGTCGCGAGGAACGAGCCTTGGCGAGCGCGCGGGGTCGAGATTAGCGGTTTATTTCGCCGCGCGCATCAGCTGCGAAACGCGCGTTTTTCGCCGTCGCGTCGAGGTTTGCCGCTGTTCGACGCAGCTCGTTCGACTTCGGGATCAAAGCTCGCTAATCGACGGAGATAGCGACGTCAAAGTAATGGGCTATTACTGGCGAGAATTTGTGGTGAAGAGGTGCTTTTTCACAGGCACGCCGCACGAATGCTGGGTTGCTGTCATGGCGCAACGGTGGCCCGAATGCAAAAAGGCCTGCTGAATCAGCAGGCCTTCGACACGTCGGAACCGAACTCGAATCCAGATGCTATGCGTACTTCACTCCCGGCTCGCAATCGCTTTCCGGCCATTCGCATCGACATCACCCGCATCTGCCGTCTGCGAGCTCTGATTGCCCCACACGACCGAGTTATCGACTGCATACAGCCGGCACGGATCGGAGCTCTGCTTCTGGCAATTCGCCACCGCCACCGACATCGGATCGTCGCCGCCCTCGGCCCACGACCACGCGCCCGAATCCGACACCGCGAATGCGCGGCTCGGATACTGATGCAGGAAGTTGCGATAGCCATTGCGGCCCTCGTTGTCGAGGTACGGCACCGCGTCGACGGCGTCGAGCGCGGCGAAGCCGGTTGCCTGCGGCGCGGCCGGATCGGCGACGTGATACTGCACGGCCGTCGGCATGCCGGCGCGAGCGAGGAACGCTTCGACGGCCGGCCACCATACGCGCACGCCGTCGCGGTCACCGACCAGCCGATGCGCGTCGTTCTTGTACTTGCCGAAGTCGATCATCTTCACGCTCGCGCCATGCGCGCCATACGCGGCGTACATGCCGGCGACGAGCGGCGCGTTCCACACCGAATCGTTATCGCCATAGAGCCACAGCGACGGCACCGTGGTCTTCTCGCCGTACGCGCCGAATGCGCGCGTCAGATTGCCTTGCCAGTCCTCGCAGGAGTCCTGACGCAGGCCGCCCGAGAAATTGATCAGCGCACGCACGCCGGGCGCCGCTTCGGTGCCGTACGCAATCGTCGCGAGACCGCCATGCGAAGTGCCGGCCACCACGATGTGCGTCGCGTCGACATAAGGCTGCTTCGACATGTAATCGATCGTCGCGGCGACGTCGCCGGCCTGGCCGAGGCCATTGCGTTGGACGTCGCAGCCGTCCTGCTCGTACACGCCGTCAGAGTGGCCGAAGCCCTGGCGGTTCGGCGCGACGACCACGTAGCCGCGGCGCACGAATTCGCGCGCGAACGGCAGCGGGTCGCTGCGTTCCTGGGTGCGCGGATCGCCCGGAATCTTGCCGTGGTTGAACACGATCATCGGGAACGGGCCGCGGCCGTCCGGCTTGTAGATCGTGGTTTCGAGCGTGACAGTGCCGGCGGCGTCGACCGGCACGCGGATGATCTTTTCGTTCAGGTGAGCGGTGGGCAGATAGACGTCGTCGTCGAGTGCGAGGCGCGGCACGCGGGCGCGCGACAGCGGTCCCTGGGTGTCGCTGGTCGGTGTCGCGTTGTGTGCCGAAGGCGAAGAATAAGCGAGCGGATCGGCGTGCGCGATCGTGACAGCACACGTGGCCGCGGCGCAGATCGCCGCACACTTCGTCAGAACCTTGCTCAACACCATTGACGCACCTGCTTGAAAGACCTGTCCTGAACTCCGTGCTGTCCGGTGGCCAAAAACGCTGCTGACGTTCAGCTTTCGTTCGCGTTTTCGACACAAACAGACTCACTCGCGTGCGTAGTGCGCAAAGCGCACGCACGCAAATCACCATCGCACGGGATGAACCCAACGGCCGACGCGACCCCACGCGCCGAGGATGAGCGTCACTCGGTGCTACCGGAGCCCGCGCGGCGCGCTTTCGATCAGCGGCCGGTCAGGCTTCCTTTGCATCTTGCGGAACTGGTGTGACCCGCTCTCGCAATGTGACGTCATGAAACTACGGACTCATCCTGGCACGACAATTTTGTTTTGTGCAATCAAGGAGAACCCGCGACGAAAAAATTGCTGCGTCTGCGTATAAGGCCTCAAAGCCTTGCCAGGCAAGGGCCGGGGATATGTGGCGGGAAGCGGCGACTAAAGGTCGTGTAAGTGCTGTGGCGCGAGGCCAACGAAGGAGCCTGCGCGCGTGGAACGAAAAAAAGCCCGATCCGAGGGCTTTTATGAATTTTGTCGAGAGCGAGTGACAGGCATGAGAAAGCCTCGACGCGTAATGCAGCGATCACTTAATCAGCGCGTGCTACTCATTGACGTCTCCGTCTACATAACGCCAGCGACCATCATCGCAACGCAGAAAGCGGCTCAATTCATGCAGCCGATGTGCACGTCCCCCCACTTTGTAGCGGGCAATGAATTCGACAGTCGCGTGATCGGCATCGCTTTCGGCGAACGCTTTGATCTGCAGTCCGAGCCAACGAGGCGCGTCGGGTGCGGTGGGATCGACTTCGAGATCGGCGGGGCAGGTGTTGGGGTCCCACGTCGCGCGCAGGTAGTCGGTTGCACCGAGCACGTACGCGCTATAGCGCGAGCGCATCAGTTCGAGCGCGTGCGGCGCCGCTTCGCCGCCGTCGATATAGCGGCCGCAGCATTGTGCGAAACACGGGGCCTTGGTCGCGGTGCCTGGGCGTGCGGCGGGCGCGGCGCCGCCGCATGGGCAGTCGACAGGTCTTTGCAGTGACAACAATGGCTTATTCATTGAAATTTCAGTTGAGCGCGCGAGCGATCAGGATCTTCTGGATATCGCTCGTGCCTTCGTAGATCTGGCACACGCGCACGTCACGGTAAATCCGCTCGACCGGGAAGTCGCTCAGATAACCGTAGCCGCCGTGAATCTGCAACGCGGCCGAGCAGATGCGCTCGGCCGCTTCGGAAGCGAACAGCTTTGCCATCGCGGCTTCGGTCAGGCACGGTTGGCCCGCGTCCTTCAGCGACGCAGCGTGCCAGATCAATTGACGCGCGGCTTCGAGTTGCGTGGCCATGTCGGCCAGACGGAACTGCACCGCCTGGTGCGAGAACAGCGGCGCGCCGAAGCTCTCGCGTTCTTTTGCGTAAGTCAGCGCCGCTTCGAACGCGGCGCGCGCCATGCCGACGCTTTGCGCAGCGATGCCGATGCGCCCGCCTTCGAGCCCTGACAACGCGATCCGGTAGCCTTCGCCTTCCGCGCCAATCAGGTTCGCTGCCGGCACACGGCAGTCCTCGAACACGATCTGCGCGGTGTCTGACGAATGCTGGCCGAGCTTGTCTTCGACACGCGCGACTACGTAGCCCGGCGTGCTGGTGGGCACGATGAACGCACTGATGCCGCGTTTGCCGGCGGTCTTGTCGGTGACGGCCATTACGATCGCGACGTCGCCGTTCTTGCCGCTCGTAATGAACTGCTTGACGCCGTTCAGCACGTACGCGTCGCCATCGCGCGTCGCGGTAGTGCGCAGCGCCGACGCATCCGAGCCCGCTTGCGGCTCGGTCAGGCAGAACGCGCCGAGCATCTCGCCGCGCGCGAGCGGCGTGAGCCAGTCGCGCTTCTGCGCGTCGTTGCCATAGGTGAGCAGGATGCTGCACACGGGGCAGTTGTTCACCGAGATCGCGGTCGACGTGCCGCCATCGCCGGCCGCGATTTCTTCGAGGATCAGCGCGAGCGCGAGCGCGTCCATGCCGGCGCCGCCATACGCGTCGGGCACCAGCACGCCATAGGCGCCGAGTTCGGCGAGCTGCCGGTGCACGTCGCGCGGAAAGGTGCGCTCGCGATCCCATTGCGCCGCGTACGGCGTGATCGCTTCGCGCACGAAGGTGCGCAGCGCGTCGCGCACCATCAGGTGATCCTGGTCAAGCACCATGAGTGTGTCTCCGATCCGATGCAACCCGGTTGTCTACCAGTCGAGCTGCGTACCATCGTGCTGAACGAAGCGGCCGTGGAACGCGTCGCGCGATGCCGCCGCCTGCGCCAGCACCTCGCGCATGCCCGCGACGCTGCGGGCCGGATCGAGCGCGGCCTGCGCGCCACCCATGTCGGTGCGCACCCAGCCGGGATGCAGCGACACGCAGGTCGCGCGTTGCGCGTCGAGCGACGCGAGCTTCAGCACGGCGTTCAGCGCCGCCTTGCTGGTGCGATACAGCCAGCCCGTCGTGCCGCTCGCATCGGCGATGCTGCCCATGCGGCTCGAAATCACCGCGAGCACGCCGTCCGTTTCCTCGACGAGCGGCAGCAGGATCGGCAGCAGCTGCATCGGGCCGCGCACGTTCGTATGCATCACGTGATCGAAGTCCTCGGCGGTGATCGTCTCGATCCCTTCGGTGCGCGGACCGTATACGCCCGACACCAGAATCGCGACGTCGAGCCGTTCGCCGTCGAGCTTCCAGCCGAGCGCCGCGATCTCTTCGGGCGCGGTGACGTCGAGCATGAAGGTTTCGGCACCGAGCTCGTTGAGCGCGTCGAGCGCGGCGCCGTCCCGCGCGGTCGCGAGCACGCGCCAGCCGCTTTTTTTGTACTGCCGCACGAATTCCTGGCCGATGCCACGCGACGCACCGACGATCAACACTGTTTTCATCGTATTCCTCGAAGTTTGGTCAACCCTTCAGATCAGTTCGATACCCATCGCGGTGGCCTCGCCGCCGCCGATGCACAGCGACGCGACGCCGCGCTTCAGACCGCGATTCTTCAGCGCGCCGATGAGCGTAACCAGAATGCGCGCGCCCGAGGCGCCGATCGGATGGCCTAGCGCGCATGCTCCGCCGTTCACGTTGACCTTGTCGTGCGGCAAATCGTGCTCTCTCATCGCGGCCATCGTGACGACCGCGAACGCTTCGTTGATCTCGTACAGATCGACGTCGCCGGCGCGCCAGCCGTTCTTCTCGAACAGCTTGCGGATCGCGCCGACCGGCGCGGTCGTGAACTTCGCGGGCTCCTGCGCGAACGTCGAATGACCGACGACGCGTGCGAGCGGCGCGACGCCGAGCCGCTTCGCGGTCGACTCGCGCATCATCACCAGCGCGGCCGCGCCGTCCGAGATCGATGACGAGTTCGCCGCCGTCACGGTGCCGGTCTTGCTGAACGCAGGCTTCAGCGTGGGGATCTTGTCGAGGTTGGCCTTGAACGGCTGCTCGTCGCGCGCGATCGTGACGTCGCCCTTGCGGGCCGCCACCGTAACCGGCGCGATTTCCCAGTCGAACGAGCCGTCCTCGTTCGCGCGTTTCGCGCGGTTCAGCGACTCGACCGCGAACGCGTCCTGCGCCTCGCGCGTGAAGTCGAACGACGCCGCGCATTCCTCGGCGAACGTGCCCATCAGACGGCCTTTGTCGTACGCGTCTTCGAGGCCGTCGTAGAACATGTGGTCGAGCACCTGGCCGTGGCCCATGCGCATGCCGCCGCGCGCCTTCGGCAACAGATACGGCGCGTTCGTCATGCTTTCCATGCCGCCCGCGACGATCACGTCGAGCGAGCCCGCAGCCAGCATGTCGTGCGCGAACATCGCCGCGCGCATGCCGGAGCCGCACATCTTGTTGACCGTCGTGCAGCCGGTGGCGAGCGGCAGACCCGCGCCGAGCGCGGCCTGGCGCGCGGGCGCCTGGCCGAGGCCGGCGGGCAGCACGCAGCCCATCACCGCTTCCTCGATCTGCTCGGGCTTCAGCCCCGCCCGCTCGACGGCCGCCTTGATCGCGACCGCGCCGAGTTGTGGCGCGGTCAGCGACGCGAAGTCGCCCTGAAAGCCGGCCATCGGCGTGCGCGCCGCGCTGACGATCACGATCGGATCGGCATGGATACCACTTTGAATTGCGTCACTCATGTTTGAGCTCCTTGGTCATAGCTTGGATGGCTACCGCCGCGCGCGGCCTGCTGCGAACCCTCGTGAGATTCATCAAGCCACGCGCACATTCGGCTCGTTCGCCTCTGCATCGGTTGTTTCGGCGAACCGCTCCGGATAACGCACGCAGAAGCGCACGCTCTGGTCGTACGGGAAAAAATCGGGCAACTCGCCCTTCAAGAGAAAATCCTTGTATCGCTGCCACAGTTCGGGCTCGAAGAAATCCGCGTGATGCAGCATGAACGAGCGACGCACACGCGGATCGCCGAGCAGGAACGTGCTGTACGTCTCCGGGAAAATATCGTGCGGACCGACCGGGTACCACGGCTCGTCCGACATTTCGTCTTCCTCGTTGCGCGGCGCCGGCACCGCGCGCACGTTGCAGTCGGTCAGGTACTCGATCTCGTCGTAGTCGTAGAACACGACACGGCCGTGGCGCGTCACGCCGAAGTTCTTGTACAGCATGTCGCCGGGAAAGATGTTCGCCTGGATCAGCTCCTTCACCGCGTTGCCGTATTCCTTGATGCCGTGCTCGATGTCGTCGTCGTTGCCGTTCTGCAGGAACAGATTGAGCGGGATCATGCGTCGCTCGATGTACATGTGGCGAATCACGAGGTTCTCGCCGTCGTATTCGATCAGCGAAGGCACTTCCTTCTCGAGTTCGCGCAACAGCGTTTCGTCGAGCCGCGCGAGCGGCAGCGCGACGCTCGAATATTCGAGCGTGTCGGCCATGCGGCCGAGCCGGTCGTGACGTTTGACGAGCAGATACTTCTGCTGGATCTGCGCTCGCGTGGTTTCCTTCGGCGGCGGAAAGTTGTCCTTGATCAGCTTGAACACGTAGGGGAACGACGGCAACGTGAACACCAGCATCACGAGCCCCTTGATGCCGGGCGCGACGATGAAGCGGTCGCTCGAATGCTTGAGGTGATGCAGCAGATCGCGATAGAACAGATTTTTGCCCTGCTTCTGCAGGCCCACCGACGTATAGATCTCCGCCTTCGGCTTGGCCGGCATCACCGTGCGCAGAAACTCGACATACGCGGACGGCACTTCCATGTCGACCAGAAAATACGAGTGCGAGAAGCTGAAGATGATCAGCAACTGCTCGCGCTTGAGCAGCACGGTGTCCAGTGCGAGCACGCCCGGTTTCACGTGACGCAGCGGCACCGCGAATGGCAGCAGCGCGTCGCCATTGATGATGCGCCCGACGATATACGCGGCCTTGTTTCGATAAAACAGCGACGACAATACGTGAATCTGAAAATTCGCCGCTTCGTCGAACACGCCAAAAGCTTCGTGAATCGACTGCATCACGCAGGCGACGTCGCGCGTCAGATCCTCGAACGGCAGATCGAGCTGGAAGTTCGTGACGACCCGCTCGAGCGTCGCGGCAAGTCCATCGGTACCGGGGTAATACGCGCGATAGGTCGGCTTCGCGGCCGGCTCGTCGTTCTCGATGTATTCGGTCGAGAGCGCGGGGCGCACGAAAATGAAATCGTTATTGAAATACGAGCGATGCAGGATCTTGCAGGAAACCGAATTAAAAAACGTTTCCGCGCATTCGGGCTGACGGTGCGTGGTCAGAAGACCGATGTAGTGCAGCTTGATCTGCTGCCACACTTCGCTGTCGATGTTCTCCGCGTCGTACTCGTCTTCGAGCAGGTGCACGCATTCCTGCACGCGATCGTCGTACGACGCGATGCGGTCGCGCGCGAGCTTTTGCAGGCCGTGCCAGTCGCCGGCTTCGAACAGCTTCTTCGCATGGATCGCCGCGTCGCGAAAGATCCGGTAGTGACGGTCGAACCCTTCGAGCATCGTCTGCGCGACGTCGAAACCGATTTGCGACGATAACAGTTTGGGGAAGTGATTCATCACGCGCGCTCCGCAAACGCCGGTCAGAGTCAGGCAGCTTCAGGCAGGTTTCGCGTCGTGCCTCGTGCCATCGAGCAACGCGCGCGCCTGCGCTTCGTACTGCGCCAGATCTTCGAGCGTCGCGTCGAGATCTTCGCGCTGACGTTCGAGCACTTCGCGATGACGCGCGACCGTCGCGAGAAACGCGTGCAATTGCGGCACGGTGTCGGTCGGCGACTCGTAGACGTCGAGCAGATCACGGATCTCCGACAGCGTGAAGCCAAGCCGCTTGCCGCGCAGCGTGAGCTTCAGACGCGTGCGGTCGCGGCCGGAATAGACGCGTCGCAAGCCGCTCGAACCCTCGCGGCTCGGTGAGAGTAAACCCTGGTCTTCATAGAAACGAATTGCGCGTGGCGTGACGTCGAATTCGCGCGCGAGTTCGGTGATCGTGTATTGCGTATTCATCGGGACATCTCGTGGCCGCTTGGCCGGCACAAAACCGGATTGAACGATAGAATCGACGTTTACGTTATCGTCAACCTGAGCGGAACGCAACCACAACCAGGCCGACCGGCATCGCATACCTGGCCATGCCGGAGAGTCGTCGGAGGAAGACAGTCCCCATGAATGCACTCGAACACCAACTCCAATACCCGTTCAACGACACGATGCCCGACTCGGGCCGCACGATGGAAGTCGCGCCCGGCGTGCTTTGGCTGCGCATGCCGTTACCGTTCGCGCTCGACCATATCAACCTGTGGCTGCTGCGCGATGAGATCGACGGTCAGCAAGGCTGGACCGTGGTCGACTGCGGCATCACGTCGGACACGATCAAGGCGAATTGGGAGAGCGTGTTCGATTCGGTGCTCGACGGGCTGCCGGTGCTGCGCGTGATCGTCACGCATTGCCATCCGGACCACATCGGCCTCGCGCACTGGGTGTGCAGCGGCGGCGAGAAAAAGCGTTGGGACGCGCGGCTGTGGATGACGCTCGGCGAATACATGCAGGCGCGCGTGATGGCGACGGGCGACGGTTCGAACGCGGGCGGCGAGGCCGCGGCGCGGCACTTCGCGCGGCACGGTTTGAACGATGCCGAATCGGTCGACAAACTGCGCAATCGCACGAGCTATTACTCGAGCCTCGTGCCGGCGATTCCGGGGCAATACCGGCGTTTGCGCGAAGCCGAGGACGTGAGGATCGGCGGCAGGACGTGGCGCGTGGTAACAGGCTTCGGCCACTCGCCGGAACACTGCGCGCTGCACTGTGCGGAAACCGGCACGCTGATTTCAGGCGACATGGTGCTGCCGCGCATTTCGACCAACGTGTCGGTGTTCGATATCGAGCCTGAGGGCTCGCCGCTCGAACTGTATCTGGAGTCGCTTGGTCGTTACGAGACGATGCCAGAAGATACGCTCGTGCTGCCGTCGCATGGCAAGCCGTTTCGCGGCGTGCGCACGCGCATTCAGCAACTGCGTGAGCATCACGACGCGCGGCTCGCCGAAGTGCGCGAAGCGTGCGCGGAAAAGCGGCGTAGCGCCGCCGATATCGTGCCGCTGATGTTCAAGCGCCAACTCGATATCCATCAGATGACGTTCGCGATGGGTGAGGCGCTCGCGCATTTGCATCTGCTGTGGCGGGCGGGGGAATTGAAGCGGACGCAGGATGCGGATGGGGTGATCCGGTTTGCGGCGGTGTGATCTCGGACCTTCGCCGCGGGCGGAGAAGCGCGGACGAATATGTCCGCGCTGGGCGAAGGCACTGAGCGGCGCAACGATGCTGGGTGTCCTCTCATGCGAATTACTTCAAGGGCAAGTCAGACGCAGCGTTGCGTAGTTGCTCGGCCCGCCGGTTGTTGAGTTCGGAAACGCAAGCTAAACGGCTGATTTCATGCGCATTGCCGGCCGCACCACCAGTCAGCGAAGCTGCGAAGTCGCATTGAGACTCACGGTACCGAGCGAATTTTCTGTTTGATGCGGCGAGTTTTGCCTTGGCCTGGTTGACGTGCTTCTCGTCTTCATCCCATCTGGCGAGGGTGCCAGCCATCTTCTCCTCGGCTCGTCTGAGGGTCTTCTTACTCGCCTCTGCTTTTTCTGCCAGACAGTCCCGCATCCCCGCTTGCGAGAACGCGCTGCATTCCTCGCGCAAGGCCCGCTCGCTTGCGACGGGAACCGCTGAGGCTGCAAGGACCATTGTTGGCAGGCAGACGGCCAGGGCAAAACAGATCAGCTTCATTGTGCACATAGGGCCGCCTTTCCTTTCCGCACCGATGACAACGCGTAATCGAGTTTTCTGGCGTAGTTTGGGTCCCGACCTCCGTTATAGCGCCGTGCTATGAATGTCGTGACAATGGGGTGCCAGCCTGCAATTACTTTTTGAATCGAAGCTTTCCGGTACGTCAATACTTGTCCAGGGCGAAGAACAGCGGCCGTCGGGTTCAGCTTTCTCAACGTCTCGATCGTGGTGCCTTGACCCTTCGCCATCTTTCCAGACTATCGCCTGGCTTGACGGCGATTTCATAAACTTTCGGGTCAGCACCGGGTACGTTTCGGTACTCGAACTTTGCCATGCGCATAAGCAGATAGCCAATCCCGGCGCGGATGTTATGCGCCGCTATCGTTCTGACTGAGGACATTGTCAGCCGTCCTTTCCAGCCTGATAGCAGAATCAGATCGTCGCCTTCTTTGCCTGATAGCAGCGATGCTAATCCGGGATCTCCAGAAACGCCGATTTGCATCGGCTTGGCGTTCCACTGAGGATCGTGTGCACCTGTTTCGACCCACAATATCGCCTTGATAATCTGCCAATCCAAGGCCACGTACCCCGAGGTGCCGCGAAGATGGAGGTTGTACTCGTTGACTGCCATCTGGATTTCGCAATCCAAGGAATTCCATCTTGCATCGCTTACAGCCTTGCTAACACCGTCCTGCCACCGTTCGAAACCTGTCCTCGTTGGAGCTTGCATAGCCATAACCATTTCCTCTGCAAAAGTGTGGGCGGGTACTTTGCGAGCAATTATTGGCTTCTTGCATGAGGAAAATTGCATTAGGAGTCGGTATAACGGTCAAAGGCCCGAGATCACGTCGGCAAAAGGTTGCGGAATGTCAGATGGACCCAGCGCGGACTACTATGGAAGATGGTATGACAAGACTTACCCGTTCAGGTGATTGGACGAAGGCGCTTGCAGTACTTTGTCTGGCAGGGTGGTTTGGCGGATGCAGCCTCGCGGCCGGACACTACGGACAAGATCCACAGATGACTCAACCGGACATGACACTGTGGCAGACCATCGACGCCTTGGCGCAGCAAATTCCGTTCACTAAGGCAAAAGTCGAAAGCGTGCTTGCGACTCACCTTGTCGACAGAGATACCACCAAAGATCCAATTCAAAATGCCGAATTCAACTTTTACGTCGGCGGTCCGGGGAAGATGGCAGATGGTGTCGTGGGCGGCAATGTGGGTTTGCGCGTTCGCCACACTGGAGGGCGTCCTGGCTTTCTTGCACTTGGGCGGCTGAGCGGCGAATGCGTCACGCTCGCGATGGTCCGTGCGCATTACAGCAACCTCAAAATTACGGACTCTCCGCGTGGGCATTCACTGGATGAAACCACGGCATATTCAGCCTTTCTTCCGTGGGGAACCTTGTCCTTCGCTTTCGCTGAACGTAATCGTGATTGTCTCGAAGGCGTATCGTTCGATCCAAAAATCGCCGCCGCAGACAACGCGGTGAAGTAACGGACGACCTCTATCGACCAGGAAACGCTGGGCGCAAAAAAAAGCCGACCCGTGAAGGTCGGCCTTATCCTTTCCGCTTTCAACCGCAGCGCAAAATCACTGCACCACCACCGCCCCAAAATTCTGCCGTCCAAACGGACTCACGTGATACCCGCTCACGTTCGTACGCGTAATCGCGGCCGCGGTCGGATAGCCGAGCGGAATCCACAGCGCTTCGTCATGGATGATCTGCTGCGCGGCTTCATACGCTTTCGTGCGCTTGGCGATATCGGACGTTGCTCTGCCGTCGGCGATCAGCTTGTCGAGATCCTGATCGCAGAAGCGCGCGAAGTTGATGCCCGACTTCACCGCGTTGCAACTGAAGAGCGGCGACAGATAGTTGTCCGGATCGCCGTTGTCGCCGGCCCATCCCATGAACAGCGAGTCATGCTGGCCTTGCTTCGCCTGCTTGATCAGCTCGCCCCATTCGATCACCTTGACGTCCGCCTTCACGCCGATCTTCGCGAAGTCGGCCTGCAGCAGTTCGGCACCGGCCTTCGGATTCGGATTCAACACGCTGCCGTTCGGACGCACCCAGATGGTCGTTTGGAAGCCGTTCGGAAAACCTGCGTCGGTGAGCAACTGCTTCGCCTTTGCCGGGTCGTACGGCCAGCCCTTGATCGAGTGGTTGTAGCTCCACGTGTTCGGCGGAAACGGGTTCACGGCCGGCGTCGCGGTGTTGTCGAACACCGTCTTCAGATACGTCGTGCGGTCGAACGCCATGTTCAGCGCGGCGCGCACCTTCTGGTTGTCGAGCGGCTTCTGCTGCGTGTTCAGCGCGACGAAGGCCGTCATGAACGCGGGCGTCTGCACGATCGCGAGCGACTTGTCCTTCTTCGCGTCGGCGAGATCCTGCGGCTTCGGCGACAACGCGATCTGGCATTCGCCAGCCTTCACCTTCTGCGCTCGCACGGTTGCGTCCGGCGTGATCGCGTAGATCAGACGCTCGATCTTCGGCTTCGGCCCCCAGTAGGTCGGGTTCGCGTCATAACGGATCACCGCGTCTTTCGTATAGCTCTTCAGCACGAACGGGCCGGTGCCGATCGGCTTCGCGTTCAGGTCGACCTGCTTGCCGGCCTTCAGCAACTGGTCCGCGTACTCGGCCGAATAGATCGACGCGAAGCCCATCGTCAGGATCGACACGAACGTCGCGTTCGGCTCGTTCAACTCGAACTTCACCGTGTTGTCGTCGACCTTGGTAATCGACTTGATCAGCTTCGGCAGCCCCATCGATTGCGCGTGCGGGAAGCCGCTCGCGCCCGCCACCTTGTGCCACGGATTGCTGTCGTTGAGCATGCGGTCGAAGGTGAAGATCACGTCGTCGGCATTCAGCGCGCGGGTGGGCTTGAAGTAGTCGGTGGTCTGGAACTGCACGTTCGGACGCAGGTGGAACGTGTAGGTCAGGCCGTCGGGGCTCACTTCCCATTTGTCGGCGAGCGCGGGCACGACCTTCTTCGCGGCTTCGTCGAACGACACCAGCGAGTTGAAGATCACGTCGGCCGATGCATTCGTCGTGACCAGCGAATTGAACTGCACGACGTCGAAGCCGTCGGGACTCGATTCGGTACAGACGGTCAACGGTTTGGCGAGCGCGAGCGCGGGCGCCGTGAGCAGGATGGCGGCTGCGAGCAGATTGAAGCGCATAGGATCTCCGGTAACGAGCGCAGTCAGGCAGTGCGTCTGGTTGTGTTTATGGCGGCGATGCGTGAGCGGGCAGGAGAGCGCTCCCGGCGCGCGCGTCGCCACGATTGTGATACGTTCCCGGCGCCGCGGTACAGGTCGGGCGATCCCGGCCTGAGGCCGAGGGGCCTGCCTTCGAGGCATGGCCGGCGGCGCGCCTTCGCGAAAGCTTATCGAAGGGCCATTATGGCGACAACAATTTAATCGACATATCCATATGGGGGCGGCGTGGCTGTGTTGCCGCCTCAGGCCGCCGCGGCCTCGCGCAGCAGATAGCCGATGCCATCGATTGCGCGCACGCCGTACCACGACGTCATTTCCCCATCGATCAGCTCGATGCGCTTGCCGGTGAAACGCGGATCGCGCGCGAGCGCATCGCGATGCGCGGCCGTGAAGCGGTACGGCTCGCTCGACAGCAGCACGCGGTCGACTTGCGCGAGCCATGGCGCGGCGTCGAAGTCGAGCGTGGGGTAGCGCGTGGCGCCGACGCTGCCGCCGTGCAGGTCGGGCAACGTGTGCCAGTTCACGAGGCGCAGCATCGCGGCGATGTAGGTGTCGCGCGCGACGCTCATCCACGGTTCGCGCCAGATCAGGTACAGCACGTTCTGCGCGGCGAAGGTGTGAGCGGCGGCTTCGCGCAGACGCGCGTCGAGCGCGCCGCTCAAGCGCCGCGCTTCCTCTTCACGTCTGAAGATCGCGCCGAGCAGCGCGTACAGCGCGAGGTTGTCGTGCGGCGTCTGCGGATGAGTGACGACGATGTGCGGCACGAACGCGCGCAGCTGCTCGACGGTGTCGCGTTCGTTTTCGTCGATATTGACGATCAGGTGGGTGGGGCGCAGCGCGCGGATCGCGTCGAGTTTGACGGCTTTCGTGCCGCCGACCTTCGGCACCGCGCGGACCTTGTCGCGCGGATGCACGCAAAAGCCGGTGCGCCCGACGATCTGCCGCTCAAGCCCGAGCGCAAACAGGGTTTCGGTGAGGCTCGGCACCAGCGACACGATGCGCGCATCGGCGCCCGCGGATTCGTGCGCGACGCCGGCTGCATCGACCGCACGGGGTTGCATGACTTACTCGGTGGCGGCGCGCGGCTTGCGCGGCGCGCGTTCGAACACGCGGTCGTAGAGCCAGCGGGGCAGCACGTGCAGCAACATCGCGGCCACGCGCATCTGCCACGGAAACACCGCGAACGACGTCTGCCGTTCGACCGCCCGTGCGGCCTTCGCCGCGAAACGGTCGGCGTCCATCAGGAACGGCATGTTGTACGGATTGTGCTCGGTCATTGGCGTGCGGATATAGCCGGGCGCGATCGTCACGACACCGACGCCGAACGGCCGCATCTCGACGCGCAACGCTTCGAGATACTTCAGCGCCGCCGACTTCGACGCGCTATATGCACCCGAGCCCGGCAAGCCGCGCACACCGGCGACGCTCGCAACGCCGACCAGCGTGCCGCGTTTCGTGTCGGCCATCGCGGCGGCGAACGGCTCGAACGTCGCGACCATGCCGAAGTAATTGATGTCCATCACCTCGCGGAAGGTGCGCAGATCGCCGTGACCGGTCAGCGCGCCGCGGCTGATGCCGGCGTTGGCGATCACGACGTCGGGCAGGCCGTGCTCCGCGATGAAGCGGGCGGCCGCATCGGCGAGCGCTTCCGCGTCGCGCACGTCGAGCGCATAGATTGAGACGGTGTTCTGGGGATGGGACTGCTCGAACGCGGCGAGCGCGTCGCCGCGACGGGCGACGAGGCCGAGAATCGCGCCGCGCCGTGCATATTCGCCGGCGAGCGCGAGGCCGATGCCGCTCGAAGCGCCGGTAATGAAAACCTTCAGCGGAGAGGTCATACCGGCGCCTCGTGATTACATCTTTTTGGCGCGGACTTGCGAGACGAGGTAGTCGAGCACCTGGATCGTGCCCGGCAGGGTGCCGGTCGCGGCCGGGCCGGTCAAATACTTGCCCTGCACGGCGAGCGTCGGCACGCCGTCGATCTTGAACCCGTCGAGCAGTTTCTTGTCCTTCTGCAGCGCGCTTTGCGTCGAGAACGAGTTGTACGCTTCCATGTACTTCTTCGGATCGACGCCGAACTTCGCCAGGAATTTGGTCTGGTCTTCCGGCGTCAGCAGATAGTTCTTGTTGACGTGGATTTCGTTGAAGACCTTCGGCGTCAGTTCGTTCGCGAGGCCGAGCGCGTCGAGCGCGTGGAACATCTTCGAGTGCGGGATGAAGTCGTCGCGGAAGGCGACCGGCACGCGGCGGAACACGACGTCCGGGGCCTGCTTCTTGACCCATGCTTCGAGGAACGGGTTGAATTCATTGCAGTGCGGGCAGCCGTACCAGAAGAATTCGATGACTTCGATCTTGCCTGCCGGCACGTCGGTAGGTTGCGGCGAGGCCAGCACGGTGTAGTCCTTGCCGGCGACCGGAGCGCTCGGCGATGCATGCGCGCTCGCCGCGATCAGGCCCAGCGAAAGGAACAGGATGCTCAGCAGTTTTTTCATGTCGTGTAGACCCAGATAAGGCAGTAGCGCGGCGACGCCATGCGAAAGGCCCGTCACCGCTGATGGGATTCGGTGTGGTGGCCCGCCACAATACAGGTCGAAGCGGCCATCGTGCTTGTGACACGCGCGGCGCGCCGATAGTTCGACGCGCCGCGCGGGCCGGCATTACCGTTTATTTATTGTTTGGTGAAGCGGATCACCGCGGTATCGACACCCGCGTCCGACAGACGCTGACGGCTCGAATTCATGTCCTCGAACTTCGAGAACGGCCCGATGCGCACGCGGTAGTACGTGACGCCGCCGGCATCGCGCTGCGTGACCTTCGATTCGAAGCCCTGGAACGCGAGGCGCGCGCGCTGCTGTTCGGCGTCGGCGGCGGTCTTGTACGCGCCGACCTGCAGGAAGTAGCCGGTGTTCGCGTCGCCGGGTGCAGGTGCGGGCGCGGGCGCGGCAGCCGAGCCAGGCTTGACGTTGGCCAGGGTGGTCGCGCTCGTGCTCTTCGGCGCGGAGCCTGCCGCGGTGGCGGCCGGCGCGCTCGAGGTCTGCGGCTTCTTCGCCGGCGCGGGCGCGACGATGCCGCCGGTGCCGTTTTCCTGCGCGGGGTTCGGCGCGACCGCCGTACCGTTGTTATTCGCGTTGCCGCCCGACGGCGGGACTTCGACGATCTGCGGTTCTTCGAGCATGCCCGACTGGGTCTGCGCGTTGGTCTGGCCCGGCGCGGTGTTCGGCGGCGCGGGTTGCGCGGCCTGCGGCACCGGCTGGCCCGGCGTCTTGCCTTGCAGCGGACGGTTCGGATCGTATTGCGCCTGGCTCGCGCCGTTGTCGGTCGGCGCCGGTGGCGCGACCTTCGACACGAACGGCGTAGGCGCACGGGTGATATACAGCGCCACCACCACCGCGATCGCCAGGCCGACGATCAGGCCCAGCACGATGCCGAGAAAAGTGCCCCCGGTTTGCTTCGATTGCTTTGTTGTGCGGCGTGGTTTTGCCATCGTACGAATCACCTGCAAAAAGAATCCAGGAACGGCCGCCGATTATAACGACGGCCGCGCGCATATTACGCTGGAGGAGTTACATCTTGACGGGAGCGGAGACGCCGATCGTCGCGAGACCGTTGGCCAGCACCTGGCGCGTGGCCGCGAGCAGCGCGACGCGAGCGTTGCGTTCGGCCGCATCGTCGACCAGCACGCGCTCGGCACGATCATTGTAGAACGAGTGAAATTCGCCGGCGAGTTCTCGCAAGTAGAACGCGACCGCGTGCGGCGCGAGTTCGTCGGCGGCGTGCTGCAGCATGTCCGGGAATTCGGCGAGCTTGTTGAGCAGCGCCATCGAGCGCTCGCTCGCGAGCGGCGCGAGATCGATGCTCGGCAGTGCGCTTTCGTCGAGGCCGTAGCGCGCGTTGCATTCGGCGATCACCGAGCAGATGCGCGCGTGCGCATACTGCACGTAGTGCACCGGATTCTCGTCGTTCTGCTTCAGCGCGAGGTCGATGTCGAACACGAACTCGGTGTCCGCCTTGCGCGAGATCAGGAAGAAGCGCACCGCGTCGCGGCCGCGGCGGATGGTTTCCTCGTCGATCAGATCGACGGCCGCTTCCGAGCCCGGCATCGCGCCACCCGACCATTCGATCAGGTCGCGCACCGTCACGTAGCTGCCCGCGCGCTTCGAGATCTTCACCTCTTCGCCGTTGCGCATGACCGTGACCATCTTGTGCAGGATGTAGTCGGGGTAGCCCTTCGGAATGCCGATGCCGAGACCCTGCAGACCGGCGCGCACGCGCGCGATCGTGCCGTGGTGATCCGAGCCCTGCACGTTGATGACCTTCGTGAAGCCGCGCTCCCACTTCGCGACGTGATAGGCGACGTCCGGCACGAAGTACGTGTAGGTGCCGTCGGTCTTGCGCATCACGCGGTCCTTGTCGTCGCCGTCGTCGGTCGTGCGCAGCCACAGCGCGCCTTCCTGCTCGTAAGTCTTGCCTGCGGCAATCAGCGCGTCGACGGTTTTCTCCACGCGGCCTTCCGTGTACAGCGACGATTCCAGGTAGTACTGGTCGAACTTCACGCCGAACGCCTGCAAATCCATGTCCTGCTCACGACGCAGATACGTGACGGCGAAGCGGCGGATTGCCTCGAGGTCCTCGACGTCGCGCGCGCCGGTGACCGGCTCGCCGTCGCTCGCCTCGACCGTGATGCCGTTCAGATAGTCCTTGGCGATGTCGGCGATGTACTCGCCGTTGTAGGCCGACGCGGGCCAGCCTTCGTCGCCGGGGGCGAGGCCGCGTGCGCGTGCCTGGGTCGACAGCGCGAGCGTGTTGATCTGCACGCCGGCGTCGTTGTAGTAGAACTCGCGATGCACGTCCCAGCCTTGCGACTGGAGCACGTGCGCAAGCGCGTCGCCGAGCGCGGCCTGGCGGCCGTGGCCGACGTGCAGCGGGCCGGTCGGGTTGGCCGACACGAACTCGATCAGCACATGCTTGCCGGCGTCGCGCCGCGAGCGGCCGTACGCATCCTTCTCGGCGAACACGGCGGCGATCACGCCTTGCTTGGCGGCGGCCGTGAGGCGCAGGTTGATGAAGCCGGGGCCCGCCACTTCGGCAGTATCGATCAGGCCTTTGGCCTGCGGATTGACGAGCAGCGCGTCGACGATCTGTTGCGCGAGCTGGCGCGGATTGGCGCGCAGCGGCTTGGCGAGCTGCATCGCGACGTTGCACGCGACGTCGCCGTGCGCGGCGACTTTCGGGCGCTCCAGCGCGATGGCGGGCGAGACGAAAGCGGCTTCGGTCGCGCCTTGCGTGGCGGTCGCGACCTGCTTCACCGTGTCGGCGAGCAGTGTTTCGAGTGTGTGTTTATGTGCGGGCAGCATGCTTGTTGCAAGTCCAGTGAGGCAATCCGGTAAGGCGGAAGAGGCGCCGGCCGCGGCCGGTGTCGCAAGCGTGGAGCGCGGCCGCGCTTTGCGGCCGTGATGGCTGCGCCGCCGGCACAGCGTCCCCAGGCGATGCGACGACCCGCAACGCAAGCCGCGCAACGCGGTGGACTCCGCACGGCGGCTTGCCGTTACGCAGGCTCGCGCGGTATGCGGATTGCGGCCGATGATTCGACGCCCCCGGTTGCCCGCGTGCGCGATGCTCGTCGAGCCGCGCCGTACGTGGCGCTGGGCGGCGCGCTTTTCCGTTCAGACGGATTTTAGCAGGTGCTAATATGTTCAATGAGCTGCCCGCGAGGGTGTGGCCGCCGCGCCTTGCCGGCGCCACGTCAGGCGCGCGCAGTTGCAGCCCTTGGGACGCTCGTGCGCTCACCCGACATAACGAAAAAGGGAACAGTCATGCTGATTACTTTCAAGTGCCACGCCTGCCCGGACGTGATGATGCTGGAGAATCTGGCGCAGTATCTGGTCGGCATTGTCGGCAAACGCCTTGGGCAGCGGGGCGTCATCACTCACGACGAACTGGGCCCGGCCATTGAAAAGCTCGAAGCGGCGATCACATCCGATAAGCAGGAGCGCGCCGAGCACGAGGGCCATTTCCACGAGGGCGAGGACGGCCGTGATCGTCACGAGATTCCGCCCGGTCTCGCGCAGCGCGCGTATCCGTTCCTCGACATGCTGCGCGCGGCGCAGAAGGAAAACGCGGATATCGTCTGGGGGATCTGATTTCTGGCGGGTCCCGAGCGCCGCGGCCCGGACTCAGAAGGTCTCCGTAAGCGCTCTTTTGGCGCACCAAAGAAAAGAGCCCGCTCGACGCGGGCTCTTTGCCATTCAGAAGGTTTTATCCGCCGTGCCGCTCATTGGCTCTCGGAGGCCGCCGACGCTGCCGCGCCTTTCTTCATCTTTTGCTTCTTCGCCTTTTTGACATGCGCCTCGGTGGGGGGCGAGTAGGAGCTGACCGAGCTCGATCCCCCCGGCGCGGCGGGCTGCGCGAGCGCCACGGAAGCTCCGGCGGCCAGTGAAACAGCGGTCAATAACAGTGTCAGCTTCTTCATACGATTTTCTCCGTTGACGGTTGCAATCTCGGTGAGCCGGCGCGTTGTGCTCGCGCCTGAGGGGATGAAAGCCGACTCAGTCTACAAAGCCGAAATTGCCGTGGCGCCAAATATTCAGTCTTTCGGACTCGATATAGTGGCGCATGCGCGGCCCGGGCCGCGCATCGCTTCACGCTCAAAGCAACGGCGCCAACGCGCGCTCGGCGTCCGCTTTCGAGAGCGACATCCGCTGCGCGTAGTCGTCGAGCTGATCCGCGCCGATCTTGCCGACCGAGAAATAGGTGCTGTCCGGATGCGCGAGGTAGAAGCCCGAGACGCTCGCCGCCGGCAGCATCGCCAGCGATTCGGTCACGCTCATGCCGATTTCATTCGCTTGCAGCACGTCGAACATGTCTCGCTTGACGAGATGGTCGGGGCAGGCCGGGTAGCCCGGCGCCGGGCGGATGCCGCGGTATTTTTCGGCGATCAGCTCGTCGTTTGAGAGGTTTTCGCTGCTCGCGTAGCCCCACAGGTCGCGCCGCACACGCGCGTGCATCGCTTCGGCGAACGCTTCGGCGAGCCGGTCCGCGAGCGCCTTCAGCATGATCGCGCTGTAGTCATCGAGATCCTTCTCGAACTGCTTCTCCTTCGCGTCGACGCCAAGACCCGCCGTCACCGCGAACATGCCGATGTAGTCGGCGACGCCCGAGTCCTTCGGCGCGATGAAGTCGGCGAGCGACCGGTTCGGTCGCATCACCCCGTCGACCACCGGCCGTACGCTCTGTTGACGCAGGTTGCGCCACGTCAGCGCGACTTCGCTGCGCGATTCGTCCGTGTAGATTTCGATGTCGTCGTCGTTCACCGTGTTGGCCGGCAACAGCGTGATCACGCCGTTGGCCTGCAGCCAGCGGCCCTGAATCAGACGCGCGAGCATCGACTTGCCGTCGGAGAACACGCGTCGCGCCGATTCGCCGACGATCTCGTCGTTGAGGATCGCCGGATACGGGCCGGCGAGATCCCACGTCTGGAAGAACGGACCCCAGTCGATATAGTTCGCGAGTTCGTTCAGATCGAAGTTCTTGAACACGCGCCGGCCGATGAACTTCGGCTTGACCGGCTGATAGCCCGCCCAGTCGATCTTCGTCTTGTTGGCGCGCGCTTCGGCGAGTGTGACCATCGGCTGCGCTTTTTTGTTCGCGTGCTGATCGCGGATGCGGTTGTAATCGGCGTTCAGTTCGTCGATGTACTTCGCGGCGCCCTCGTCGGACAGCAGGCTCGAGGCGACCGACACCGAGCGCGATGCGTCCGGCACGTAGACCACCGGACCCTCGTACTGCGGCGCGATCTTCACCGCGGTGTGCACGCGCGAGGTGGTCGCGCCGCCGATCAGCAGCGGAATCTTCTTCACGCGGAAGTAGTCGTCGCGCTGCATTTCCGACGCGACGTAGGCCATCTCTTCGAGACTCGGCGTAATCAGGCCCGACAGCCCGACGATGTCCGCGCCCTCGACTTTCGCCTTCGCGAGGATCTCATTGCACGGGACCATCACGCCCATGTTGACCACTTCGAAGTTGTTGCACTGGAGGACGACCGACACGATGTTCTTACCGATGTCGTGCACGTCGCCCTTGACGGTCGCGATGATGATCTTGCCCTTCGCGCGCACATCGCCGCCGGCCGCCGCGAGCTGGCGCTTTTCTTCCTCGATGAAGGGGATCAGATGCGCGACCGCCTGCTTCATCACGCGCGCCGACTTCACGACCTGCGGCAGGAACATCTTGCCCTGACCGAACAGGTCGCCGACGATGTTCATGCCGTCCATCAGCGGGCCTTCGATCACATTGATCGGACGGCCGCCCTCGGCGGCGATCTTCGCGCGCACTTCCTCGGTGTCTTCGACGATGAAGGTCGTGATGCCGCTCACGAGCGCGTGCGCGAGACGCTTTTCGACCGGCTGGTTGCGCCACTCGAGGTTCTCTTCCTTCTTCGCGGCGCCGCTCTTGAACTTGTCGGCGATTTCGAGCAGACGGTCGGTACCGTCTTCACGGCGATTCAGCACGACGTCTTCGACGCGCTCGCGCAGTTCGGGATCGAGCTCGGCATAGACGCCGAGCTGACCGGCGTTGACGATGCCCATGTCCATCCCCGCCTGGATCGCGTGATAGAGGAACACGGTGTGAATCGCCTCGCGCACCGGGTCGTTGCCGCGAAACGAGAACGACACGTTCGACACGCCGCCGCTCACCTTCGCGTACGGCAGGTTCTGCTTGATCCAACGCGTCGCCTCGATGAAGTCGACCGCGTAGTTGTTGTGCTCCTCGATGCCGGTCGCGATCGCGAAGATGTTCGGATCGAAGATGATGTCTTCGGGCGGGAAGCCGACTTCGTTGACGAGTATCTCGTACGAGCGCCGGCAGATTTCCTTCTTGCGCGCGAACGTATCGGCCTGGCCCTGTTCGTCGAAGGCCATCACGACGCTGGCCGCGCCGTAGCGCCGAATCAGCTTCGCGTGGTGAACGAACTGCTCCTTGCCTTCCTTTAGCGAGATCGAATTGACGATCGCCTTGCCCTGCACGCATTTGAGCCCCGCCTCGATCACGTCCCACTTCGACGAGTCGATCATGATCGGCACGCGCGCGATGTCCGGCTCCGACGCGATCAGATTCATGAAGCGCACCATCGCCGCTTTCGAATCGAGCATCGCCTCGTCCATGTTGATGTCGATGACCTGCGCGCCGTTCTCGACCTGCTGGCGCGCGACGGCCAACGCCTCGTCGAACTGATTGTTCAGGATCATTCGCGCGAACGCTTTCGAGCCGGTCACGTTAGTGCGTTCGCCAACGTTGATGAAGAGCGTCCCGGACGTGACGTTGAACGGCTCGAGGCCGCTAAGGCGCATGGTGTGGTCGGTCATGGCGTATGTACGAGTCGGGTGCGTGCGTTAAGGGGCGTGCAGGGCGTGCTGGGCGTCGGGGTGAAGTGCGTGAGGCCGGCTCAGGCCGCGTCGCGATACTGGCTCGGCCACTTGCGCGGCTTCAGCTCGGCGAGCGCCTTCGCGATCGCCGCGATGTGCTCGGGCGTCGTGCCGCAGCAGCCGCCCGCGATGTTCACGAGCCCCGCTTCGGCGAATTCCTTCAGCAGGCCCGAGGTATCCGCGGGCAATTCGTCGAAGCCGGTGTCGCTCATCGGATTCGGCAGACCGGCGTTCGGATAGCACGAGACGTAGGTGTCGCACAGCTTGGCGAGCTCGGCGATGTACGGACGCATCAGCGCCGCGCCGAGCGCGCAGTTCAGGCCGAACGTGAGCGGCTTCGCGTGACGCAGCGAGTTCCAGAAGGCCTCGACGGTCTGGCCGGACAGAATGCGGCCTGAGGCATCGGTGACGGTGCCCGAGATCATGATCGGCAGACGCTCGCCGGTATTTTCGAACAGTTCGTCGAGCGCGAACAGCGCGGCTTTCGCGTTCAGCGTGTCGAAGATCGTCTCGACGAGGAACAGGTCCGCGCCGCCGTCGAGCAGCGCTTTCGCCTGCTCGTAGTACGCGGTGCGCAGTTCGTCGAAGGTCACATTGCGCGCGCCGGGATCGTTGACGTCCGGCGAGATGCTGGCGGTTTTCGGCGTCGGGCCGATTGCGCCGGCGACGAAGCGCGGCTTGTCCAGCGTCGCGTACTTATCGCACGCGGCGCGCGCGAGCTTCGCCGATTCGAGGTTCATCTCGACGGCGAGCGACTCCATGCCGTAGTCGGCTTGGGCGACCGTGGTCGCACCGAACGTGTTGGTCTCGATGATGTCCGCGCCCGCCGCCAGATACTGCTCGTGAATCTCGGAGATGATCTGCGGCTGGGTGATCGACAGCAGTTCGTTGTTGCCCTTGATGTCGCGCGCGTAGTCCTTGAAGCGCTCGCCGCGATAGCTGGCTTCGTCGAGCTTGTAGCGCTGGATCATCGTGCCCATCGCGCCGTCCAGGATCAGGATGCGCGAGTTCAGCAGCGCGGGCAGCGCTGCGCCGCGGGTATAGGCGGGCTCGGAACGGACTGGCGTGACGGATTGAGCAGGCTGGGTCATGGCGGACGAGGGCTTGCGCCGGCATTGGCGGAAAGCCTGTCATTGTAGCCGCTGCGGCGCGGATGCGCCCGGCGGGCGGGAGGCGGGTTTGAGGCGCGACCGGCAAAATCGACCGATACGAATGTGCCGCGTCAGCAATTCAGAACGAGCTAACAGATGAAGCAATAAAAAATAGCCCGGCAAGCCAAAGCCTGCCGGGCCGTTTTCGTTGCCGTCGACCGCAAGATGGAACCCGTCGGACAAGCCCGCGGTACGGTCGATCGATGTCGCCTGAGCGCCAGCTAAACCCCTCCGGTCAATGCAGAACAACGGGTTGGTGCATCAAGCTGTCGAATTGACCGAGGAATTCGTCGACCTCGTCGAGCGTCGGCTCGCCTTCGATCAGCTTTTGCACATGCTCGCGAAAACGCGCCGCCATTGCACCGTCGATGTAGATTTCGCGCTGCATGTTCTTGTCAACAATCTCGTAGCCGCCCGACTTCATGGCCAGCTGACCTTCCTGCGGAGGAAACTCGACGACACAGTAGTTAGGGCTGTTATAGATCATTTGCATGGCGACACTCCTTATTTCCGTTGGGCTCCCGCCCTTTTCTGCAACATAGGTGGAGCATGGGGGATGGAATTCAAGGGGTGGGTCCGGACGACGCAAGTAAAAAAACTCCGGACCTGACGGTTAGACTCGCCGCTCCAGAAACGATTCAAGCAACGCGGCAAAACGGTGAGATTGCTCGACGGGCGCGAGATGCGCGGCATCCAGCAACTCGAAGCGGGCGCCCTCGATCGCCTCCGCTATCGCCTGCGTAGCAGCAGGGGGCGTGCCCGTGTCGTGACGTCCGGCCACCGTCAGCGTCGGCACGCGGATCGCGCCGTGCTTGCCGCGCAGGTCGAAGTCGCGCAGCGCCTCGCAGGCCATCGCGAAGCCTTCCGGCGGGGTGCGCGCAAATGCCTCACGGATCGGCTCGACCGCTTCGGGATGCGCGGCCTGAAAGTCGGGTGTGAGCCAACGCGCGATCGTCGACGGCAGCAGCGCCTCCATGCCGTCGCTGCGAGCGGTGTGGGCGCGCTGATTCCACAACTCGCGGTTTTCGGGCGGAGTGCCGCCGGTGCTGTCGGCGATCGTCAGCGTGTCGAGGCGCGATGGATGGTCGAGCGCGAATTGCTGCGCGATCATGCCGCCGAGCGACAGGCCGACCAGGTGAGTCGTCGGCGCGCCGAGCGCATCGAGCAGTTTGGCGAGATCGTCGGCCAGATCGCGCATGGTGAACGGCTCGCGCGCGACCGCGCTGTGGCCGTGGCCGCGCACGTCGTAGCGCAGCACTGTGTAATCGTCGCGGAAATAGCCGGCCATCTGATCCCAGATGGAAAGATCGCCGCCCAGCTGATGGATGAACGTGAGCCACGGGCCGCCGCCTTCGTTGCTCAGCACGTAGCGTGTTTCGATACCGTTGATGTTCACTTGCATGCAGACTCCTTTGAAGGAAACGCAGTGAAAAAACGCGGTGGGTCGCCCCGTTCGCGCAAACGGAGGCTCCATTGACGTGCGAGTCAGTGCTGCAAAGTAAGTTTCGCCGATCTTGAGCAGTTCTGCTGGTGACACTGTGTCACGACAAGTGTCACGGTTTGATGATTGTTGGAGCGGTTGAATCGACCGCTGCGGCGGGGGCGGGCTCGGGCGTTACTGCCGATGCGTCGGCCGGCGCCGGCGCAGGGCTCGTGGCGGAGGGGGCTGAGGGGGCTGAGGGCGAGGCATCCACCGCCGACGCCCCATCGACATTTAGCTTGCCGCGCCACACCAGCTCGAACTGGGTACCGTTCGGCTCCGTCTGCAGAATGCGCGCGGGCAGCCAGCCGAGCGACGGCGCGAGCCACACGTCGATGCGGCGCTGGTCGCCATCGTGCCGCGGCAGACGTTTGAAATGACGCGTCTGCAGGTAGCCCTGTGCCGCGCGGATCGTTTCGTCGCCGATCGTTTCGATCGGCCAGTTCTCGCCGCTATCGGAATCGACGACGAAAAACTGTCGCGTCACGCCGGGCTTATAGGCGTCCGGTTCGCCGCGCACGAGGCTTGCGAGCTGCATCACGACGCTGAAGCGGTCCTGCGCGCCGTCGGGCAACGGCAGCGAGGCGGGCGTGCGCGTGAAGCCAATCTTCCTGTCGCTGCGATTGAAGATCGCGATGTCTTCCGCGCGACGGCCACGCTTTTCGCTGTACTGCGCCGGCGCGAGGCCAAACGCGTCGATCCCTCCGTGGCTCGAAAACACGAACGGACCGACGAACGGCAGCGGCACCGATACGACCATTTCGTAGCCTTGCCCATTGCTCGCCCAATGGATCGTGCCAGGCGCGTTGCGCACGCCGTTGTAGAACGTGTCGTAGTCGAGTTCGGCCGATGGCGGCACCGAAAACTTCACGCCCTGCGACGCCTGCGGCGCGCTGGCCGCGCCAGCGGCACTCGCCGCGGCGCCGCTGGCATTGGCATTGACCGGCGCATTCGCGCTCGCGGCGGCGGGCGGCGCGCTTGCCGCGACCTCCGATGCCGGCGTGGCCGCAGGCTCGTTCGGCTTGGCCGGCTGCAACGCGCTCAACACATGCTGCTCGTGCGGCGGGCGCGCCGGGGGCTTGCGTGTGGGCGCGGGTGGGTGCGGTGCCGGCGCGGCCGGCTTTGGCGCCGGTTGACGCTCGACCCTCTCGGGCGTCAGCAGCGCGACCTGCACCGGCACATGCTCGTGATTCGCCGGATTCAGATCCACGCGATTGCGCTCGAACCATTGCGCCGCGATCCAGTGCAAGACCGCCACGACCACGAGCACCGCGATCCAGCGTCCCGCGCGCGCCCCGCGTCCTGGCCCGCTGCCCAAAGCGGGAAGGCGATCACCACGGCGGTTGGCGGAAGCAAAATCCATCGGCGCTTGAATCTGTGAGAGCTTGAAAGGACTGGCGCGTATCAACCGTTGTCGCTACGCGGGATCGCGCTATAGCCGAGTTCGTACGACAGCTTGCGCGCGCATTCGCGCAGCGCGGTATCGATCTCGCCACCCCAGCGGATATCGAACCCGCCTTCATGGCCGAGCGCGACGAGAGCGAGTGCGAGTTCGCCGGTCGAATCGAACACCGGCATCGAAAACGCGTGGATCGTCGGCAGCAGCATGCCTTCGACTCGCGCGGCCTCGTGCTCGCGCACCTCGGCGAGCACATTGTCGACGTCTTCGCGGGTGCGCGGCGCGCCGCTATGCGACGAACGCCGCGAGTCGGCCAGCTCGCGCTCGATCATCGCCTCGGTCTTGCCGGATGGCAGGTAGGCGGCGAACAGCAGGCCTGTCGCGGAACTTAGCAAGGGCATCACGTCGCCGAGTTTCAACGATGCCTTGGCCGGATAGCTCGACTCCATCCAGTGCACCATCGTCGGCCCCTGATTGCCCCACACGGCGATGCCGACCGTTAGATCGAGCTGGTCGCGCAACTCGGCGAGCGCGATGCGCGCGAGCTTCACACCGTCGACCCGCGCAAGCCGCGCGAGCCCCAGCTGCAAAGCGAAGCCGCCGAGTTCGTAGCGGCCGGACAGCGGGTCTTGCGCGACCACGCCGAGACGCAGAAAGCTGACCAGATAGCGATGCGCCTTCGCCGGACTCATGCCCGCGCGCTGCGCGAGATCGCGCAGCATCATTGCGCGCGGCTCGTGGGTCAGCACGTCGAGCAGCCTGAACCCGACCTCGATCGATTGGATGCCTGAGCGCAGTTTTTCTTCGCCGGGTTCACCAGCTTCGTCTTCGACACCGGTTGCGTTGGTGGCATCGGCGGGGTCGGGCAGTTCGTCGGCGGACGCGGGGTCGGTGCGGGTGCGGATCGTGCCGGAGCGGGCGTTGGCGGACATTTGCAAAAGGCGCGGGCAGCGCGTTCGGTAATCGTAAAAGGCGCGTAACGGCGGTGGTGACAGTGACAACGACGAAGAACACGCACATCTTGGGCCGCGCCGATTCACCATCGTAGAATAGATTCCTTCCATCGTCACTAATACACGGTTCACAGCTCTATGAAACTTGCCTCGCTAAAGGACGGCACGCGCGACGGTCAACTGATCGTCGTGTCCCGCGACCTGCACACGGCGGCCATCGCCGACGCGATCGCGCCCACGCTGCAGCGCGTGCTCGACGACTGGGCCTTCTATGCGCCGCAACTGCACGACCTCTACGATGCGCTGAACCAGGGCCGCGCGCGCAACAGCTTTTCGTTCGACGCTAAAGAGTGCATGGCGCCGTTGCCGCGCGCGTTCCAGTGGGCCGACGGTTCATCGTACGTGAACCATGTCGAACTCGTGCGGCGCGCACGCGGCGCGGAAATGCCGCCCGAATTCTGGACCGACCCGCTGATGTACCAGGGCGGCAGCGACGACTTCATCGGCCCGCGCGACGACATCGTGTGCGCATCGGAACAGTACGGCATCGACTTCGAGGCCGAAGTCGCGGTCATCACCGGTGACGTGCCGATGGGCGCGACGCCCGAGCAGGCGCTGCGCGGCGTGCGGCTGGTTGCGCTCGTCAACGACGTGTCATTGCGCAATCTGATCCCCGCCGAACTCGCGAAGGGCTTCGGCTTTTTCGAGAGCAAGCCGGCCACGTCGTTCGCGCCGGTCGCGGTGACGCCCGACGAGCTCGGCGAACACTGGCGCGAAGGCCGCGTGCATCGGCCGATGATCGTCCACTGGAACGGCAGGAAAGTCGGCCAGCCCGACGCGGGCACCGATATGGTGTTTCACTTCGGTCAGCTGATCGCCCATGCGGCGAAAACGCGCAATCTGCGGGCTGGTTCGATCGTCGGTTCGGGCACGGTGTCGAACAAGGACGCGAAGCGCGGCTACTGCTGTATCGCGGAGAAGCGCTGCCTCGAAACGATCGAGCACGGCGCGCCGCAAACGGAGTTCATGAAGTACGGCGACACCGTGAAGATCGAAATGTTCGACGACGCGGGCAAGTCGATTTTCGGTGCGATCGAGCAGAGCATCGCGCCGCTCGAATGAAGCGCGGCGCTCACGCGGCGATGCGTTGACGCGGCGAGATGTGCGAAAGGGTTTCGCCCGATGCCACCGCCCGCGCGCGCGGCTACACTGACTGGCGCGCCGGCTGGGACGGTGCGAATGTCATAAAGCGTGCAGCAACGGATCGGTAGCACATCGGCAATACATCACAACGAAAATCCCGACGTGAGGAGACAGCATGCCGCGATTGAACTTCCCCGCAGCTGGACATCGACGCGCTGATGCGTCACTCGTTCAAGCGCGCACGAGCGCGCGCGGCTCGTATCAACGCGGCCGGCGCTTCGCGCGGCGCGCCGCGACGCTGTGCGCCGCGCTCGTCTGCGCGTTGCCGCTGACATCGTTCGCGCAGGTGAAGATCGGTCTCGTGTTGTCGCTGACCGGACCGGCCGCATCGCTCGGCATTCCCGCGCGCGACACCGTCGCGCTGCTGCCCAAACAGATCGGCGGGCAGAACGTCGAGTACATCGTGCTCGACGATGCATCGGACACGACCCAGGCGGTGCAGGACACCAAGAAGCTGATCAGCGAGAACCACGTCGACGCGATCATCGGCTCGTCGATCACGCCGAACTCGCTCGCGATGATCGACGTCGTCGCCGAGGGCGAAACGCCGATGATCTCGCTCGCGTCGTCCGCGAAAATCATCGAACCGGTCGATGCGAAACGTCGCTGGGTCTTCAAGACGCCGCAGACCGACGCGATGATGGCCTCGGCGATCGCCGAGCATGCGAGCGGACACGGCGTGAAGACGATCGCGTTCATCGGCCAGGCCGACGCGCTCGGCGAGACCTTCTACGCCGAGGTCGCGAAGTTCGCGCAGTTGCATCACATCGACGTGGTCGCGAGCGAGCGCTTCAATCGCACCGATCCGAGCGTGACCGGCCAGGTGCTGAAGATTCTCGCGACTCACCCCGACGCGGTGGTGGTCGGCGCGGCCGGCACACCTGCCGCGCTGCCGCCGAAAACGCTGCGCGAGCGCGGCTACAAAGGCGTCATCTATCACAACCACGGCGTCGGCAATAACGACTTCCTGCGCGTGTGCGGAGCCGATTGCAACGGCACTTACCTGCCCGCGAGCCCGGTGCTGGTCGCCGCGCAATTGCCGGCCGATCATCCGGCCAGGCGCCTCGCGCTCGAATACATCGCGCGCTTCGAGGCGCAGCACGGCGCGGGCAGCGTGTCGGCGTTCGGTTCGTACACCTCGGACGCGGACGCGTTGCTCGAGCACGCAATTCCGCTTGCGTTGAAGAGCGGTGCGCCAGGCACGCCGGCGTTTCGCCGCGCGCTGCGCGATGCGCTCGAAGGAACCCGCGGTCTCGCGGATACCAACGGCGTCGTCAACATGAGCGCGGCCGATCATCTCGGGCTCGATCAGCGCGCGCGCGTGATGGTCGAAATCACTAATGGCAAGTGGCTTTATCAGCCGCATTGAACGGGTCGCGACGTTCCGCGCGCGACTGAACGAATCACCTACGGACTGCTCACCATGACTCAGTCATCGCAACCGAACGATGCGTACTACGCGCACTACCAGTCGCTGCGTTTGCAGCGTCATCCGCACGGCGTGCTCGAAGTCGTGATGAGCGGCGAGGGCGCGAATAAAAGCGGCCTCGCGACCGCGGACGCACGCATGCATTACGAGCTCGCGGAAATCTGGCGCGACATCGATCGCGATCCCGACACGCGCGTCGCGATCATTCGCGGCGAGGGCAAGGGCTTTTCGGCCGGCGGCGATCTGCAGCTCGTCGAGGACATGGCGAACGATTTCGAGGTGCGCACGCGGGTGTGGCGCGAAGCGCGCGACCTCGTCTACAACGTGATCAACTGCGGCAAGCCGATCGTGTCGGCGATGCACGGGCCCGCGGTCGGCGCGGGGCTCGTCGCGGGGCTGCTCGCCGATATCTCGATCGCGGCGAAGACGGCGCGCATCATCGACGGACATACGCGTCTCGGCGTCGCCGCGGGCGACCATGCGGCGATCGTCTGGCCGCTCCTGTGCGGCATGGCGAAGGCGAAGTACTACCTGCTGCTGTGCGAGCCGGTGAGCGGCGAAGAGGCGGAGCGCATCGGGCTCGTGTCGCTCGCGGTCGACGAAAGCGCGCTGCTGCCGAAGGCGTTCGAGGTCGCGCGCAAGCTCGCCGACGGGTCGCAGACCTCCATCCGCTGGACCAAGTACGCGCTGAACAACTGGCTGCGCACGGCGGGGCCGGCGTTCGATACGTCGCTCGCGCTGGAGTTCATGGGCTTCGCGGGGCCCGATGTGCGCGAGGGCTTGAGCTCGTTGCGCGAGCGGCGCGCGCCGGATTTTGGCGCGGGCCGTCCGCGTCACGACGAACCATCGTGATGTCATACCTCAAACGGTATGATCGAATCAACGCGCGCGGCATCGCGCGCTCTACCTGTCATCCAGCACCGAGGCGACAACCATGACCGACACCACTGGCTCCGCGCCGCCCTTTCCCGGCTTTCCCGGTTTTCCGCCCGCTGAAATGCTCGATCGGATGTGGAGCATGATTCGGCTGTCACCGTTCGGCGCCGCCATGACGGGCGCGCAGCCGGGTGGCGGCACGAGTCCGTCGCTGTCGATGATGTCCGACATGATGGCGCCGCTCACGAGCGTCGAGGAGCTCGACAAGCGCATCACCGACATGCGCGCGGTCGAGCAATGGCTGAAGCTGAATCTGAGCATGCTGCAGTCGGCGATCCAGGCGCTCGAAGTGCAGCGCGCGACGCTCGCGACGCTGCGCGCGTTCGGCGCGTTCGCACAGACCTCGATGTCGCAGGCGGCGGCAGCTGCAACGGGTGCGGCCGCGACTGACGCACCGAGCCCCGCTCCGAGCCCCGCGCCGGCGCCGAGCTGGACGAAGCCCGCTGAGCCCGCGCCCGAAAGCGCCCCTCCAGCCGACAAAGACGACGAGGGAGCGCCGGCGGCACCCGGTTTCGATGCATCCGCGTGGTGGAATCTGCTGCAATCGCAGTTCAATCAGATCGCGCAGTTCGCGATGACGCAGCCGTCCGTCGCGGTCGCGGCGGCGGGCGGGGGCACGCAGGGCAAGCCGGAGTCGTCGAAAGCTGCGGACGCGTCGGGCGACGATCCGTCGGGCGGCGATCCGTCGGGAGGCAATCCGTCGGGAGGCAATCCGTCGGGCACCGGTGCGCGAAGCGCGAAGCCCGCCGCCAAACGGCCGGCCGCGAAGCGCGCCGCGACATCGGCCAAACGCGCGTCCGGCGAGGGCGCGAGCGCAGCAACGCAGAAAAAGTCGACGTGAGCAGGCGGTGCGGGCGACACGCTCACACCGTGCGACTGCGCAAGCAATCAAAAGCAGGGGCGCTCAGGTCCGCGCTTGCATCACCTCTCGCCCCCGCGAATCAGTGCCCGATGACGAGACAAGCCATCGCCTACCTTTTTGCCGTATGCCAACGCCGGCGATTTCCTGCCGCGCGAATTGCCGACTTTATTGAGAGAAGTCAATGCCATAGCGCGCTCGCACCGCTTCTGTCACGGGTTTCGCCGGAGGCGCGTGCTATCATCGTGCAAGCTTGATCTGGCTTTGGGGCGTGCGCCGAGAACAACCAATCCCGCCGCTCTCTCGTCATTCGCCGCCGGCGCTACCGGTGGAGGGCTGGACGGTGCGGTTGTCGACCCGGACTGGCTCGACCTCAGGCAAAGGGTATTCCTCACCCACGGTTGGCCGCGGCGCCTGATTCACGCTCCAGGCGCCAATACAACAGACCGGACTTCTTTGCTGCCCGATGCTTCTGGGCGGCCGGTTAACGCGTAAAATTGAATGCTTGGCCGATAAACGGCATGTCCGTTCGCCACAGGTGAAAACGGCTACACGTAGCAGCAACAGACACACACAGTATGTGCAGAACAGGGGTGGGACTATGAACACCATGCTTTATCCGGAACTTTATAAATCGCTCGAATCCGTTCGATGGGACATGGAGAAGGACATTCCCTGGGACAAATTCGATGCATCGCTGTTGACCGACGAGCAGGCCGCGACGATCAAGATGAACGCGATCACCGAATGGTCGGCGTTGCCCGCCACGGAAATGTTTCTGCGTGACAATCATCACGACAGCGATTTCTCCGCATTCATGAGCGTCTGGTTCTTCGAGGAGCAGAAACACTCGCTGGTGCTGATGGAATACCTGCGCCGCTTCAAGCCGGAACTGGTCCCGACCGAAGAGGAACTGCACGCGGTGCGCTTCGAGTTCGATCCCGCGCCGCCGCTCGAAACGCTGATGCTGCACTTCTGCGGCGAAATTCGCCTGAATCACTGGTATCGCCGCGCCGCCGAATGGCACACCGAGCCGGTCATCAAGCACATCTACGAAACCATCTCGCGCGACGAAGCGCGCCACGGCGGCGCGTATCTGCGCTACATGAAGAAGGCGATGGCGCAAACCGGCGACATCGCGCGTGCCGCGTTCGCCAAGATCGGCGTGCTGATGGCGTCGGCGCGTCGCACCGAAAAGCCGCTGCACCCCACCAACCTGCACGTGAACCAGGCGCTGTTCCCGCGCGACACGATCCAGTCGCGTCTGCCGGATCCGGAATGGCTCGAGCGCTGGCTCGACGAGCAGATCCGTTTCGACGACGGCTGGGAAAAGAAGGTCGTCGAGCGCATTCTGCACAACCTGTCGCTGCTGTTCGAACGCACGTTCACCACCGCGCAGGAACTGAACCGTTATCGCAAGGAAGTGGTCGCGCGTCTGCAAGCCGCTGAACAAAGCCCGGCGCAGCAGCAACCGGCGTAACGGCTCGGGCGGTGTCAGCACCGTTTCAAATGGCGGTCCGGCAGGCGTGAGCTTGCCGGACCGTTTTGCTTCGAGCCGCCCAGCATGTATCGTGGCGGCACCCGGCATTCCTCTTCCCGCAACTTCGCAACTCCCCAACTCTGTGACCGTGCGATGACCGCCATCTTTGAACGCAAGATTCTGACGCGCGATGCCCTGGTGAAGCTGCGTCCTTCGCTGCGCGCGCCCGTCGTATTCACGAACGGCGTGTTCGATATCCTGCATCGCGGTCACGTCACCTATCTGGCCGACGCGAAGGCGTTGGGCGCGTGCCTGATCGTCGGTGTGAATAGCGACGCATCGGTCCGGATGCTCGGCAAAGGCGACGACCGGCCGATCAACAACGAGGCTGACCGCATGGCCTTGCTCGCGGCGCTGGAAAGCGTCGACTACGTGGTGGGCTTCGGCGAGAAAACGCCGGTCGAGCTGATTTCCGCGCTGCGCCCGGACGTGCTCGTGAAGGGCGGCGACTACGACATGGACGCGCTACCCGAATCGGCGCTCGTGCGCGGTTGGGGCGGCAAGGCGCTCGCGATCGCGTTCGAGCACGATCGCTCGACGACCGCGCTGTTGAAGAAGGTGCGCACGCAGGATTGATGCTGCGTGTTGCCGCGCGAACGCGCGGCGCAATGCCGAGCGTCTAATCGACCGCGTCGCTCGGCCGATTACTGCGGCAACTCCGATGTCGAAATCTGTGCCTGCGGTGCGGGTGCGCCGACCGCTGCCTGATCGGCCGCATCGGCGGCGCTGACCGGGCGCACCTTCAGCCAGTTCGGATGAATCTGGCGGTTCAGATGATTCGGCTCGCGTCCGCTGGCGGTGGGCATCGGGCCGAAGGCGCCACGCAGCGCGACGAAAGCCAGCACGTTGACAACAATCAGAATGGCAATCGGCCAGCGAAGCATCGTGGGTGTTTCCAATCCAGAAAGAAGTTGAGCGCGGGGTCTGAGGGCGCAACTCGGCCGCACCCGCCCGGCAGGCATTCAGCCGCTTTGGCGCGCCGTATCCTCGGCGGCGATCAGCGCGAGCCCCGACAGCACCAGCGAATCGTGGCGAGTATGCGGCACTTTCAGCGCGCTCGCCACTTCGTCGGCGGCGCCGCCGCTGACCACGAGACGCACCGGCACTTGCCATTCATCCTGCAGATCCCGCCACATCCGCTCGATCAATCCGGCCTGCGCCAGCGTGCAGCCCGCTGACAGCGAGCGCGGCGTATCCGTTGCGAAAAACGGACCGCGTCGTGCCGCGTCGGCTGTAGCGGCCCCGCCGAGCAGACCGCGCGCATACTTGGCGTCGAGCGTCGGCAGTTGTGCGGTGTGCTCACCGAGCGAGCGCATCATCAGCGTCCAGCCCGGCGCAATCAATCCGCCGATGAACGCGCCGTCCGCACGCAACGCCTCGAGCGTCGTCGCGGTGCCGAAGGTCGCGAGCAGCAGATGTTCGCCGGGAAAGGCCGCGTGCGCGCCGATCAAGCCGCACCAGCGGTCGCTACCGAGCGAGCGCGGTGTCGTATAGCAATTGGTCACGCCGCATTGATGAGCGCTCGCGCGGATCGTCGCGAGCGGCAGTTGCGGCCAGTACGCTTCGACGAGCGCGGCGATGTGCGTCGCCATCTGCGTGCCCGCGACGTTGGAGAGCCACGCGCCGCAGGGCGCTTGCAAGTCGGCCCAACCGGTTTGCGAAGCAGATTGCGTGCGTGGCCCGGCAATGTCGTGATGCGCGAGCGCACCGCTCGCCAACTGCGTCCCGTCCGGCTGCACCAGCGCCCACTTGATCCGGCTATTGCCCGCGTCGATCAGCAGATAAGGCGCGCGCTGCGTCATGCGGCACCGTCGGCGAGGCGCAGCGACACGTCGCCGGTCGCGATGCTCCGGCGGCCTTCGGCCGTATCGAGCAGCAACTGGCCGCGTTCGTCGACGCCCGCCGCCACGCCGCGCGCGAGTTCTTGACCCTGCTCGAGCAGCACTACATCGCGGCCCGCGTATGCATGCACTCCGTTCCAGCGACCCTGGAACGGTGCGAAGCCTTCAGCGCCGAAGCGCTGCAGCATCGGTTCGAGCGCGTTCAATTCGGCGGCCAGCGTATCGGTCAGATTCGCGTTCGGCAGCGCGCGCTGCAACGCGGTCGGCACGGTGCCGCGCGCCTGCGGCGATACCTCGGCGTTCAGCGCGCCGACCTTCGCCGCGAGTTCGTCGGCGCCCTTCACGTTGGTGCCGATGCCGATCACGACCGCGCTCGCGTCGTCGGTGCTCCACGCGGTTTCGATCAGGATGCCGGCGAGCTTGTCGCCTTCGAGCAGCACGTCGTTCGGCCACTTCAGCGCGATCTGTCCGGGACCCGCGACCGGCAGCGAGCGCAGCCCGTCGACGAGCGCGACGCCCACCGCGAGGCTCAAGCCCGCGAGCCCTTCGAGCGGGCGCGGCAATACGCACGCGACTGAAAACAGCAGGGCGTTGCCTGGCTCCGCGTACCACGGCCGGCCACGACGGCCACGCCCGGCGGTCTGCAGGTACGCGACGCGCACGATCGGCCGCGGCAGCGCGTTCGCGTGTCGCGGTAGTGCTTTGATGTGGGCCATCAGATCGGCGTTGGTCGAACCGGTTTCTTCGACGATTTCGATCGGCCAGTCATGCGCATGCGCGCCGAACAATTTGACCGCGCGCTCGCGATCGATGCGCCAGTCGGCCGAAGCCGACGACGAGGCCGCGGCCGCGCTTGCCGCAGCGGGCGGAGAGGCGGGAGTCTTGGAGGCATTCATGCCTCGTATTGTAGCCACAGCAAACCCGGCTGGGACTCGAATGCCGACCGGCGAGGAGGCGACGCGGATCGATGCACATCCTGGCGGACCGGCGGCCGAGCCTTCGTTACAATGGCCGCTAATCCGATAACCAGATTCACGCGATCCTTGAACTACGACACTCCGCCCGGCCTTGAAGTCGCGGCCGGCAGCCAAGGCAAGATCGTCCGTCTCTCGGGCCAGTGGACGGCGCTCGCGCTCGCGCGCGATCGCGACACCGGGCACGTGATTCCGCAACTGCGTTCGCTGACCGGCGCGCAGGGCATCGGCGGGTGGGACCTGTCGCGCGTCGACAGCATGGACCACGTCGGCGGCCAGGCCCTGTGGCGCGTATGGGGCCGCAAATTGCCGCCGGGCACCGCGCTCACGGACACGCAGCGCGACATCTTCGAGCGCATCGCGCTGCTCGACACGGTGCGCGAGAGCGCCGAGCCGGTCACGCGCTTCGATCCCTTCACGCGTCTCGGCCTTGGCATCTTCTCGTTCGTCGAGCACATGCAGGGCGGCGTCACGATGCTCGGGCGCTTCGTGCTCGATCTGCTCGCGATCGTGCGCAAACCGAAACTCACGCCGTGGACCGAAATCTCCGCGAACATCTACAACGCCGGCGCCCGCGCGCTGCCGATCACCGCGCTCGTCGCGTTCCTGATCGGCATCGTGTTGAGCTATCTGTCGGCACAGCAATTGCGCATCTTTGGCGCGAACCAGTTTATCGTCAATATTCTCGGCCTCGCGGTGATTCGGGAACTCGGCCCGGTCTTGTCGGCGATTCTGGTGGCGGGCCGCTCGGGCTCGGCGATCACCGCGCAGATCGGCGTGATGCGCGTGACCGAGGAGCTCGACGCGATGCGCGTGATGGGCATCCCGCACGGCTTGCGGCTGATCCTGCCGCGCGTGATCGCACTGGCCGTCGCGATGCCGCTGCTCGTGATGTGGACCAACGTGATCTCGTTGACGGGCGGTGCGCTCGCGGCGAAGCTCGTGCTCGGCATCGACATGAGCTTCTTTGCGCGGCAGCTGCCCGTCGTCGTGCCGATCGCGAACCTGTGGATCGGCCTTGGCAAGGGCGCGGTGTTCGGCATGCTGATCGCGATCGCCGGCTGTCATTTCGGCTTCCGTATCAAGGCCAATTCGCAGAGTCTCGGCGAAGGCACGACGACCTCGGTGGTCACGTCGATCACCATCGTGATTCTCGCGGACGCGGTGTTCGCGATCCTCTTTCAGAACGTGGGGCTCGGATGATCGCGCCACTAACCGAGGCCGTACGCGGCCAGCCCGTACCGTCGATCGCCGAGCCGGTGATCGAGGTGATCGACATCACCAAGCGCTACGGCCGCAACATCGTGCATCAGCATCTGAGCCTCGACGTGCGGCGCGGCGAGATCGTGTCGATCGTCGGCGGCTCGGGCTCGGGCAAGACCACGCTGGTGCGGCAGATTCTCGGCCTCGAGCGGCCGTCGCGGGGCACGATCAAGCTGTTCGGCGAAGACCTCGCCACGATCTCGCCCGAGACCGCGCTGCTGATGCGCAGCCGCTCCGGCATGCTGTTCCAGCGCGGCGCGCTGTTCTCGTCGCTGTCCGTGTTCGACAACGTCGCGCAACCGGTGCGCGAGCTCGGCAAGGTGCCCGAAGACCTGCTGCGCGACATCGTGATGCTGAAGCTCGAAATGGTCGGACTGCCGTGCAAGCACGCGTCGAAGATGCCGTCGGCGCTGTCGGGCGGCATGATCAAGCGGGTCGGCATCGCGCGCGCGATCGCGCTCGAACCCGAACTGCTGTTCCTCGACGAACCGACCGCCGGCCTCGATCCGCAGGCGTCCGACGAATTCGTCGAGCTGATCTCGGGGCTGCATCGCGCGCTGGGTCTGACGGTCGTGATGATCACGCACGATCTCGACACGATGGTCGCGCTGTCGACGCGCGTGGCCGTGCTCGCCGATCGGAAAGTGCTCGTCAACGCGCCGGTCGAGGAGGCCGCGGGCGTCGACCATCCGTTCATCCGCGAATATTTCCTCGGCCTGCGCGGGCGCCGCGCGCTCCAGGCGCTGCCGCCCGAGCGCCGCGCGAAGCTGCCGCAGGCGGCGCTCGAGCCGGCGTCGTCCGAGTTGTCGCTGTGAGGCCGGCCGCCATCAAGCGGGCCGCTATGAATCAGGAAAACTGACCATGGAAAACAAAGCGCATGCGTTCTGGGCCGGGCTCTTTACGGTCGTGCTGACGGCGGCGATCGCGCTGACCGTGTATCTGTTCAATGTCGACCGCACCGTGCGAGTGCCGTACGACCTGATCGCGCGCACCAACGTGACCGGCCTCTTTGCGGACGCGGCGGTGCGCTTTCGCGGCCTCGACGTCGGCCGCGTACAGTCGATCAAGTTCGATCCGACACATCCGGGGCAGATCCTGATCCGCATCATGGTCGACGAGCACGCGCCGATCACGCATTCGACGTTCGGCAGCCTCGGCTTACAGGGCGTGACCGGCATCGCGTTCGTCCAGCTCGACGATACCGGGCGCGACCTGACGCCGCTGCACTCGTCGGCGCACCAGGTCGCGCAATTGCCGATGCGCCCCGGTCTGTTCGACCAGTTGCAGCAGCGCGGCGACGTGCTGCTGCGCAAGCTCGAAAAAGTCACCGACAGCGTGAACGACATGCTCTCGCCGGAAATGGTCGAACAGCTGCACGAGACGGCGGCGAGCATCGCGCAGGCGGCTTCGGGCGTCGCGACGCTGACTCGTGAGATGGCGCCGGTCGCCAGCAAGCTGCCCGGCACGATCGACCAGCTGAACCACACGCTCGCGTCGACCAACCAGATGATCACCGGCCTGAACCGTCCGGACGGACCCCTCGAGCGCAATCTGAACAAGGTCGGCACGGCCGCGCAGCAGGCGGGCGATGCGCTCACGCAGATGAACACATCGCTGCAGGACCTGTCCGCGCGGGTCGGCTTCGAGACGCTGCCGCGCGTCAATTCGCTGACCGAGGACGTGCGCTCGGCGGCGCAATCGATCGATCGCGCCGCCGACACCTTCAATACCAATCCGCGCAGCGTGCTGTTCGGCGCGCCGCGCGCGGCGCCGGGTCCGGGCGAGGCCGGCTTCGCGTGGCCCGCCGCCACGCCCGCAACCCCCGCAGCCCACTAAATTCGCAGGCTAGAACAGAGGAAGATGCCCATGTCACGCTCGATTCACCGACTGTTGTCCTCGCGCGCCGCGCTTGCGGCGCTGCTTGCGTTCGGCGTGCTGGCGGCGGGCTGCGCGGGCACGTCCGCGGTCGTGTCGGACGTCCGCTACGACTTCGGACCGCCGCCGCAGGCCGCCGCCGCGAGCCGGCTGGCGGCCGTCAAGGTGCTCGAGGTCAGCGCGCCGTCCGTGCTCGAATCGGACCGGCTGACGTATCGGCTGAGCTACGCCGATGCGCAGCAGACGGCCGCCTACGCCAACAGCCACTGGACGATGATGCCGTCGCAACTGCTGACGCAGCGCCTGCGCAACGCGCTGAGCGAGCGCGGCACCGTGCTGACGGGCGCGGACGGCGTGAGCGCGCCGGTGCTGCGGGTCGATCTGACCGAGTTCGAGCAGGTGTTCGCCAGCCCGACCGACAGCCACGGCGCGATCACCGCGCGCGCCACGCTGATGCAGGGCGGCAAGGTGCTCGCCCAGAACACCTTTGTCGCGCACGCGCCCGCGCATTCGGCGGATGCGGCCGGCGGCGCGCGGGCGCTCGCCGCGGCCAGCGACGATCTCGTCGCGCAGATCGCCACGTGGCTCGGCTCGCAGGCGCTGGTCGCCGCGCAATGACGGGCAGGCAGCGCACGCAAAGGAGCGCCGCATGAGCGAACGCCCCTGGCTGCGCCGCCCGTCGACGCTGGCACGCCGGGCGCTGCTGCTGTACGCGGCGCTGATCGTGTACGGATCGTGGTATCCGTTCTCGGGGTGGCGCTCGCTCGGCATCGCGCCGTTCGCCTATCTGTTCGATCCGATGCCGCAGTACCTGACTGCATTCGACGTCGTCACCAACGTGCTCGGCTATATGCCGTTCGGCGCGCTGGTGGTGCTCGCGGTGTATCCGCGCTGGCGCGGCACACTGGCCGTCGCGCTCGCGTTCGTGTTGGGCGGCCTGCTGTCGGGCACGATGGAAGCCGTGCAGACCTATCTGCCGACCCGCGTTGCCTCCAATCTCGACCTTGCGGCCAACACGCTCGGCGCGCTCGTCGGTGCGGCGATGATGTCGCCGTTGACCGGCGCGCTGCTCGATCGCGGCCTGCTCAGGCGTCTGCGGCTGCTGTGGTTCGAGCGCGGCCATGCGACGCTCGCGTGCATCGTCGCCGCGTGGCCGTTCGCGACGATGTTTCCGGCGCCGCGCCTGTTCGGCCTCGGCAACTGGCCGCGCGCGCTGTGGCTGAGCGTCGATCCGGCCACCCAGGACGCGCTGCTCGCGTGGACGCCGTCTGCATGGCAGGTCGGCACATGGCCGGCGGCGGCCGCCGCGTGGCTGGACGACGACACATGGGAAGCGCTGATCACGACGCTGAACCTGTTCGCGGCGCTCGCGCTCGCGTCGGTGCCGATGCGCCGTCATGCGCCGCGCGTGCGCCTGCTGTTCGTGTTCATCGTCGCGACCTTATGCGTGAAGGCCGGCGCCACGTTCCTGCAATCGCAATCGGGCCTCGCGTTCGACTGGGCGACGCCGGGCGCGTTGCTCGGACTCGTCTGCGGCACCGTCGCGGCGCTCGTCGCGCTGCCGCTGCGGCGGCGCGTGCGCGCGACGCTCGCCGGGGTCGCGCTGGTCATCGCACTCGTGTTCGTCAATCTGCTGCCGGTGAATCCGTATTTCGACGCGGTGCTCGCCGACTGGAGACAGGGACGCTACCTGCATTTCAACGGACTCGCGCGTTGGCTCGCGTGGATGTGGCCCTATGCGGCGCTGGTGTGGCTCGCGTTCGCGGTCGAGCGGGCGTGGCTGAAGCGGCGGGTGAAGCCGGCCTGACGCGCTTGCGCTGCGGCCACCAGGCCGCGGCGCGTGCCCAGCCCGGTCGCTATAATCGTCCGCACGACGGGCGCGTCGGCATACCGGATGCCGACTGCGCCATTGCACTTCCTTTCAGGCTCGCCTCCCGAACATCATGGATTCCTTTTACAAGCACCACGTTTTCTTCTGTCTGAATCAACGCGACCCCGGCGCTGAGCGTCCGAGCTGCGCGAACTGCAATGCGCAGGCGATGCAGGAGTACGCGAAAAAACGCGTGAAGCAACTCGGGCTCGCCGGTCCCGGCCAGGTGCGCATCAACAAGGCCGGCTGCCTCGATCGCTGCGAACTGGGCCCGGCGCTCGTCGTGTATCCCGAGGCGGTCTGGTACACCTACGTCGACGAGAGCGACATCGACGAGATCGTCGAATCGCATCTCGTGAACGGCAAGGTCGTCGAGCGTCTGAAGATCGATCAATAACGCGAACCACGAAACGATCCACAGGCATCCCGATGAACGTCAACACGAAGAAGTATCTGATCGACGGCCCGGTCGGCAAGATCGAGGTCGCGCTGGACCTGCCCGACGACGTGCGCGATAAAAGCGCCGCGCCGCGCGGCATTGCGCTCGTCGCGCATCCGCATCCGCTGTTTGGCGGCACGATGGACAACAAGGTTGCGCAGACACTCGCGCGCACGCTCGTGCAACTGAACTACGTCACGTACCGGTCGAATTTCCGCGGCGTCGGCCAGACTCAGGGCGAACACGACGCGGGCGTCGGCGAGCGTGACGATCTGTGCGCGGTCCTCGAGCACATGCGCGCCGATCCGGACTTTGGCGATCTGCCGCTCGTGCTCGCGGGCTTTTCGTTCGGCACCGTGGTGCTGTCGCACGTCGCGGCGAAGCTGCGCGACGAAGGCCGGGAAATCGAGCGCATCGTGTTCGTCGGTACCGCGGCGAGCCGCTGGGACGTCGCGCCGGTGCCCGAAGGCACGCTCGTGATTCACGGCGAAGTCGACGAGACCGTTCCGATCCAATCCGTGTTCGACTGGGCGCGGCCGCAGGAACTGCCGGTCGTCGTGATTCCGGGCGCCGAGCACTTTCTGCATCGTAAGCTTCACATCCTGAAGCGCATCATCGTCGACGCCTGGCGCTGAAACCGCGCGACACGCGTTTTGCGGGGGACAGGTACGCGCAAACGTGTGCAAATCAACGACACACGCACGAAGTTGACCAAGTAGCGCGCGTATAATGAGCGCTCTTTTTTTGGGCACAGCGCCGCCCAGCCGGCAGAATCGCGCGCCGCGGAATCATTTCGCGGGAGGGCGCGGCCGGGTGCTTAGCGCTGTGCTCGCGAACCGATTGCGTCGCCATCAGTCCAACGGGCGCCCGCCGTTTTACGGCCAGATGCCCCGCCGACCGGCTCCCCCAACTCCGCGCGCTGTCGCGCAACGTATTTTTCTGCACCAATCGACCCTATGCGTTTCTCCTCCTCTGGCCGCACGTCTTTCCCGTCAGTCGCTTCTTTCATTCCCACTTCGCTCAATCGTGCCATCGCCGTCGGCCTCGTGCTGCCGGCCACGCTGGTGGCGAGCACCGCGTTCGCGCAGGTGCCTCCGCCGGGCGTCAACGCGCGCTCGTGGGTGCTCGTCGATGCGACCAGCAACCAGGTGCTCGCGTCCGCCAATGCCGACGAACGCGTCGAACCGGCGTCGCTGACCAAGCTGATGACCGCGTATCTGGTGTTCGAAGCGCTCGGCACCAAGAAGATCACGATGGATCAGAGCATCGAGCCGAGCGAAGCCGTGCGGCGCGTGCGCAACGACGAGTCGCGCATGTTCATCGAGGCGCTCAAGCCGGTGACCGTGCACGACCTCGTGTACGGCATGATCGTGCAGTCGGGCAACGACGCGGCGATCGCGCTCGCCGAACTGGTGGGCGGCAACGAGGCGCAGTTCGTCGACATGATGAACAAGGAAGCGCAGAAGCTCGGCATGAAGAACACGCATTTCGCCGACGTGAACGGCATGCCCGACCCGCAGCACTACACGACCGCGGGCGATCTCGCGATCCTGTCGGCGCGCCTGATCCGCGACTATCCGGACTACTACAACATCTTCTCGGTCAAGGAATTCACGTACAACAAGATCAAGCAGCCGAACCGCAACCGTCTGCTGTGGATCGACCCGAGCGTCGACGGTCTGAAGACCGGTCACACGCAAGCGGCCGGCTACTGCCTGATCGCGAGCGCGAAGCGTCCGCTGCCCGGCACGACCGACGCGTCGCGCCGTCTCGTCTCGGTGATGATGGGCGAGACCAAGGAGCACGACCGCGTGCAGGACAGCCTGAAGATGCTGAACTACGGCTACACCGCCTACGACACGACGCGTCTGTACAAGGCGAACCAGGTCGTGGCCACGCCGCGCGTCTACAAGGGTTCGCAGGACAGCGTGCAGGTCGGCGTGAAGAGCGACCAGTACATCACGCTGCCGAAAGGCGCCGGCGACAAGGCGAAGCCGCAGATCGAACTGAACGATCCGCTGATCGCGCCGATCGCGAACGGCCAGCAGATCGGCACCGCCAAGCTGGTCGCCGACGGCAAGGTGCTCGCGCAGTTCCCGGTGCTCGCGCTGCAGCCGGTGCCGCAAGCCGGTGTGGTCGGCCGCGTATGGGATTCGCTGATGCTGATGTTCAACAAGAAAAAGTAAGGGCTACGTCGCAATGACCGCTGTCTGCGAGGTTTCGCCGGAGCCGATCGTTTTTCTGAACGGCGAACTGGTGCCGTTGTCCGAAGCGCGCGTGCCGGTGCTCGACCGCGGCTTCATTTTCGGCGACGGCATTTACGAAGTGGCGCCGTTGTACGCGCACGCGAGCGGCCGACGCACCGCGTTTCGTCTGAAGCAGCATCTGGCGCGGCTCGCGCGCTCGGTCGGCAAGACCGGCATCGCCAATCCGCTCGACGACGCCGGCTGGCGCGAGCTGATCGAGCGGGTGGTCGAGGCCAACGAAGTGGACGGCGGCTTGCGTGCCGATCAGGACGCGATCGCGTACATTCAGGTGACGCGCGGCGTCGCGAAGCGCGCTCACGCGTTTCCGGCCGGCGTGAAGCCGACCGTGTTCGTGATGGTTACCGCGCTGAGCCTGCCCGGCGCCGCGCAGCGCGCGAGCGGCGTGGCGTGCGTGAGCGCCGAGGATCGTCGCTGGCTCAATTGCGACATCAAGTCGGTGTCGCTGCTCGGCAACGTGCTGATGGCGCAATACGCGGCCGAAAACGACGCCTTCGAGGCGCTGCAGTTCCGCGATGGTTTGCTGACCGAAGGGTCGTCGTCGAACGTGTGGGTCGTGAAGGATGGCGTGCTGGCCGCGCCGCCGCGCAGCAACAAGATTCTCGAAGGAATCCGCTATGGGCTCATCGAGGAGCTGACGGCCAAATGCGGCATCCGCTTCGAGGCGCGCGACATCACCGAGGCCGAAGTGCGCGCGGCCGATGAAATCATCGTCAGCTCGGCGACCAAGGAAGTGCTGCCGGTCACGCGGCTCGACGGCGCGCCGGTCGGCGCGGGCCAGCCGGGCGCGGTGTTTGCGGCGCTGTATGCGGCGTATCAGCGAGCCAAGGCGGCCGAAGCCGCCACGGCGCAAGAAGGAGTAGAGAATGATTCCCGAGAACGACTCACTGTTTGAATTCCCCTGCGATTTCCCGATCAAGGTCATGGGCAAATCGCACCCCGAGTTTGCCGCGACGATCGTCGAAGTGGTGCGCGAGTTCGATAGCGAGGTCGATGCGGCGCGCGTCGAGACGCGGCCGTCGAGCAGCGGCACCTACACGGGGCTGACCGTCCACGTGCGCGCGACGAGCCGCGCGCATCTCGACGACATCTATCGCGCGCTGACCGGGCACCCGATGGTCAAGGTCGTGCTGTAACCAACACGCCACACGCGATTTCTCGCCTCACGGCGCGACGCGCAACGCGTCCGCCGGCGTTGGCTCCCCTACCAGGCGCGCACACGCCTCAGGACCCGCCGCGCAGGCGAGATCGAACAGCTGCCTGAATCGCGCCACCTCGTCGAACAGCCAGTCGCGAAACGCCTTGACCCGCGCGGTCTCCAGCATTTGCGGCAGGCAGACCAGATAGTATTGCCACGGGCTGGGCCCATCCACATCGAACAGCCGCACGAGCCGGCCCGCCGCGATTTCGTGCATCGCGAGCGAGCGGCGCGTGAGCGCAACCCCCTGGCCGTCGACGGCCGCCTGCAGCAGATTCGACGAATCCTGATACAGCACGCCGCGTTTCGGCTCCGGCCAGTCGGTGAGGCCGGCGGCGTCGAACCACGGGCGCCAGAGCTCGTCGTCGGAGCGCAGCAGCGGGACTTTGGCGAGATCGGCCGGGGTTTGAGGCAGCTTGCCGCCGTTGAAGTTGGGCGAGCAGGCCGGGAAGAAAATCTCGTCGAGCAGCAGCTCGGCGTGCAGTCCCGGATATTTGCCGAAGCCGAAACGGATCGCCACGTCCACGTCGTCGCGCGCGAAGTCCGTCAGCGCGTTGGTGGTCAGCAGCTCGAGATCCCACTGCGGATGCGCCTCGATAAAGCTGCCGATGCGCGGCGTCACCCAGCGCGCCGCGAACGACGACAACATCGATATCACGAGCCGGCGCTCGCGGTCGCCGGCGCGGATCGCGCGGGTCGCGTCGGCCAGTTCCATCAGCGCGGCGCGCACCTGGGTGGCGTAGCGCCGGCCGGTATCGGTGAGGCGCACGCGCTTGCCGTCGCGCGCGAACAGCGACACGCCGAGCTCGGCCTCGAGCCCGCGGATCTGGTGGCTGACCGCGCCGTGCGTGACGAAGAGCTCGTCGGCGGCGCGCGAAAAGCTCTCGTGGCGGGCGGCGGCTTCGAACGCCTTGATCGCGTTCAGAGCGGGGAGTTGACGCAGGTCCATCGCAATATTTCTCACATAGACGTGAAAATTGATCGTTTTGCCCAAGTCCTTGCTGCACCTAGGATTCTAGTCAGGAAACCATTTTTGGCGAGGGCCTCATGCGAGAAATTTCCTCTAGCATTGCATATGAAATCCGCACTGGCGACACGCTGCCGCTGAAGGTCGCGCGCAGCACGAAGCTGACCGTGCGCGGCGGCGCGGTATGGGTCACGCGCAGCGACGACACCAAAGACTACTGGCTGCAGCCCGGCCAGACGCTGCATCTGCGCCGCGGCGAGCGGCTCTGGCTCAGCGCCGAGGGCGCCACGTTCGCAAAGGTCACGTTCTCGGTGCCGACCCGCTGCGACAAGCGCGCGCTGAACTGGTTCGCGCGCATCGGCGAGCGCTGGATGATGCGCGTGCGCGGCGGCTGGCGCACGGTTTGAGCGTGGGTGCGGCGGCTGCGCCGCGTCTTACGATGGGGCTGGCGGCGCGCCAGCTCCTCTGCGTTGCGTCCCGTCCCCTCGGGCGCGGTTTCCGAGATTTCGGTAAACTCGCGGGATCATGTGCGCCACCCCGGTTTCTCCGTCTCCTCTAGCTGCCATCGAGCCACCCAAGCTGCGCTGGCTCGGCCTCGAACCCTACCAGGTCAGTTTCGACGCGATGCGCGCGTTCACCGACGCCCGCACCGCCGACACCCCCGACGAAATCTGGCTCGTCGAACATCCGCCCGTCTTCACGCTCGGCCAGGCCGGCGATCCGGCTCACCTGCTCGCGGCCGACGGCAGCATTCCGCTCGTCAAGGTCGACCGCGGCGGGCAGATCACGTATCACGGGCCCGGCCAGGTGGTCGCGTATCTGCTGCTCGACCTGCGCCGGCGCAAGCTGATGGTGCGCGAGCTGGTCACGCGAATCGAGCAGGCCGTGATCGACACCCTGGCGGCGTATAATCTCGCCGGAGAACGCAAGGCGGGCGCCCCCGGCATCTACGTGGCGCCCGGGCCCGAGGCCGGGTCGCATGCCGGCGCGAAGATCGCGGCGCTTGGCCTGAAAATCCGCAACGGTTGCAGCTATCACGGCGTGAGTCTGAACGTGAACATGGACCTGCGGCCGTTTCTCGCGATCAATCCATGCGGCTACGCGGGGCTCGAAACAGTCGATATGGCGACGCTCGGCGTCGCCGCCGGCTGGGACGACGTGGCCCGTACCCTCGCAGCAAGCCTCACCGCAAACCTCGACGGCAATCCCGCGGCCGTCGCCCAACCACAGGCCGGTGCGCTCACCGCCTGACTGGATCGAACGAATGACTGACGTAACCGCGAATTCCGCAGCAGCCAACCCCGCGCCCGAAGGCGTGCCGGCCCCCGCCGCCTACGACGCTACCGCGAAGCAGAAAGCGCAAGCCAAGACCGCGCGCATCCCGATCAAGGTCGTCCCGATCGAAAAGCTGAAGAAGCCGGACTGGATTCGCGTGAAGGCGGCCACCGGCAACTCGCGCTTCTACGAGATCAAGCAGATCCTGCGCGAGCACAATCTTCACACGGTGTGTGAAGAGGCGAGCTGCCCGAACATCGGCGAATGCTTCGGCAAGGGCACCGCGACCTTCATGATCATGGGAGACAAGTGCACGCGCCGCTGCCCGTTTTGCGACGTGGGCCACGGCCGTCCCGATCCTCTCGACGTCGACGAACCGGCCAACCTCGCGCGCACCATTGCCGCGCTGAAGCTGAAGTACGTGGTGATCACGAGCGTCGATCGTGACGATCTGCGCGACGGCGGTGCGGCGCACTTCGTCGAATGTATTCGTCAGACGCGCGAGCTGTCGCCGGAAACGCGCATCGAAATCCTGACGCCGGACTTCCGCGGCCGCCTCGACCGAGCGCTCGGCATCCTCAACGCGGCGCCGCCCGACGTGATGAACCACAACCTCGAAACGGTGCCGCGCCTGTACAAGGAAGCGCGCCCGGGTTCGGACTACGCGCATTCGCTGAAGCTGCTGAAGGACTTCAAGGCGCTGCATCCGCACGTCGCGACCAAGTCCGGCCTGATGGTCGGTCTCGGCGAAACCGAAGAGGAAATCCTGCAGGTGATGCGCGATCTGCGCGATCACGACGTCGACATGCTGACGATCGGCCAGTATCTGCAGCCGTCGGAGCACCATCTGCCGGTGCGCGCCTACGTGCATCCGGACACCTTCAAGATGTACGAGGAAGAGGCGTACAAGATGGGCTTCACGCACGCCGCGGTGGGCGCGATGGTTCGTTCGAGCTATCACGCCGACGTGCAGGCGCATGGAGCCGGCGTAGTCTGACGCGCTGACGCCTCGCCGCTGTTGCCTCGCCGCTGTTGCCTCGCTTCAAGCCCGCAAAAATGAAAAAGCCCGCCGATGTGCGGGCTTTTTTTTGAACCGTTCATCTATCAGTAAGGAAACGATACGTGGAAACTGGGATCGACCGCGGGACCTCCGCGCAATGGCCTTATCCGCGGCTGATCGCGCACCGCTGCGGCGGCACGCTCGCGCCGGAAAACACGCTGGCCGGTTTCGACGCCTGCGTGCGCTACGGCTATCGCATGGTCGAATTCGACGCGAAGCTGTCCGCCGACAACGCGCCGTTCCTGCTGCACGACGACACGCTCGATCGCACGACCAACGGCCACGGGCCTGCGGCCATGCACACCTGGCACCAACTCGCTGCTCTGGATGCCGGCGCGTGGCGCGGCGCCGCGTTCGCCGGCATGCGGCTGCCGACGCTGGCCGACGCGGCCGGGCGTTGCGCGCGCGACGGCATCGCCGCGAACATCGAGATCAAGCCGTGTGCGGGCCGCGAAGTCATCACCGGCACGCTGGTTGCCCAAGGCGCGCTCGAGCTTTGGCGAGGGCAGACGCCGCCGCTCCTGTCGTCATTTTCGTTCGACGCGCTCGCCGCCGCGCGCGCTGCCGCGCCGTCGCTGCCGCGCGGCATGCTGTTCGAGCAGGTGCCGGCGGACTGGTTGAGCATCGTGCGTGAGCTCGACTGCGCATCGCTGCACGCGAGTCACCGTTATCTGAGCGAGCCGCTGGTCGCGCAGATCCGCGCGGCCGGGCTGCGCGTGCTCGCGTACACGGTGAACGATCCGGCGCGCGCGCGGGTCCTCGAAGAATGGGGCGTCGACATGATTTGCACGGATCGGATCGATCTGTTGAACTGAAGTCGCGCTCGCGAGCTTCGCACCAACCCCTGCGGGTTTTCCCGCAACCGTGCGCGCACTGGATTCCGGATTCCCCGACAGCATTCGTCCGGATTTCCGGAATCCCGGACGGCGCGCGCCGCGCCTTGCCTAAAAACCCATAAAAATCAAGGCTCTCAGTCTGAGATTAAACTGGCATCGACCTTGCGAATTAAAACGCGTGGCCGCCACGGCCCGACATAAAAGCAAGGAGACAACGATGTCCGATTTCCCTTCCCGGTATTTCTGAATTCGTCGTCTTTGCAGCGGCCCGCTACCGTGCGCGCACGTGACGACGTTTCGTTTGCGTGTCGCGCGTCGCGGCAGGTCATTCGCTCATATCCCTCGCAGGAACCATCGTGAAGAAACCTATCCATAAAGTGCTGTACGTCCAGGTGATCGTGGCGATCATCATCGGCATCGTACTCGGACATTTCTACCCGAACCTCGCCACCGACATGAAGCCGCTCGGCGACGGCTTCATCAAGCTGATCAAGATGGTGATCGGGCCGATCATCTTCTGCACGGTCGTGACGGGCATCGCCGGCATGGAAGACATGAAGAAGGTCGGACGCGTCGGCGGCAAGGCGCTGCTGTACTTCGAAATCGTCTCGACGTTCGCTCTGGTGCTCGGCCTCGCCGCCACGCACCTGCTGCGACCCGGCGCCGGCTTCAACGTCGACCCGGCCTCGCTCGATAGCCGCGCGGTCGCGTCCTACGCCGCGAAGGCGCACGGCCAGTCGACCGTCGACTTCTTCATGCACCTGATTCCGGACACGCTGTCGTCGGCGTTCGCGCAGGGTGAAATCCTGCAGATCCTGCTGATCGCGCTGCTGTTCGGCGCCGTGCTCGCGACGGCCGGTGAGAAGGGCAAGCCCGTCACGAACTTCATCGAAGGGCTCTCGCACATTCTGTTCGGCATGGTGCGCATCATCACGAAGCTCGCGCCGATCGGCGCGTTCGGCGCGATGGCCTTCACGATCGGCAAGTACGGCATCGGCTCGCTGCTGCCGATGCTCAAGCTGATCGGCACGTTCTATCTGACCTCGATCGTATTCGTGGTGGTCGTGCTCGGCGCAATCGCACGGATGGTGGGCTTCAACATCCTGCGTTTCGTCGCGTACATCAAGGAAGAGATGCTGATCGTGCTCGGCACGAGCTCGTCCGAAGCCGCGCTGCCGCAACTGATGCAGAAGCTCGAAAATCTCGGCTGCTCGCGCTCGGTGGTGGGCCTCGTGGTGCCGACCGGCTACTCGTTCAACCTCGACGGCACCAACATCTACATGACGATGGCGGTGCTGTTCATCGCCCAGGCGACCAACACCGACCTCTCGTGGGGCCAGCAGCTGACGCTGCTCGCGGTGACGATGCTGACCTCGAAGGGCGCGAGCGGCGTGACCGGCGCGGGCTTCATCACGCTCGCGGCGACGCTGGCCGTGGTGCCGACGATTCCGCTGTCGGGCATGGTGCTGATCCTTGGCATCGACCGCTTCATGAGCGAGTGCCGCGCGCTGACGAACATCGTCGGCAACGGTGTCGCGACGGTCGTCGTATCGGCCTGGGAAAAAGAGCTCGATCGCGCCAGGCTGAACAAGGTGCTGCGCGGAGAGGTGGCGGTCAAAGAGCCGGCCGGCGTTTGAGCCGCGCTCGCCAACCCTGTCGTGACCAGCGCGGACGCTTGAGCATGAAACCGGCGTCCGCGCGTCTTTCCGAGGCGTCTGCTGTCGCTCCGGTGTCCCCGGAGTCTTCGACGCCTACCTCTGGCGGCGAGCCCTTGCCGCCCTATGCCACAATGTCCGATGCTCATCTATCGGACCTTGCCAACGTGACCCGCCGCCTGCTGATTCTCTTCGCGCTCGCAGCCGGGCTCGTGGCGGCATGCTGGCTCACCTACAGCCTTGCGTGGAAAAGCGGTGTCGACACGCTGCGGCGCAACGCCGCCGTGCGCGCCGAGCGCACCGCGAGCGCGCTCAGGAGCACGCTCGAGCGCTACGAATCGCTGCCTTATCTGCTCGCCGAGCATCCGATCGTGCAGGACGTGCTGATCGATCCGAACCCCGCCAACGTCCAGCGCGCGAATCTCTATCTCGAAGACCTGAACCGCCATGCGCGCGCGACGGTCACTTACATCATTTCGCTCGACGGCTACTGCGTCGCCGCCAGCAACTGGCGCGGCCCGGGCAGCTTCGTCGGCGCCGGCTATCAGTTCCGGCCGTATTTCGTCGATGCGATGAATGGCGCCGTCGGCCGCTTCTTCGGCATCGGCACGATTTCGCAGGCGCCCGGCTACTACATCTCGCAGCCGGTGCGGCGCGACGGCAAGATCGTCGGTGTGGCAGTCGTCAAGCTCGACCTCGAATGGTTTCAGGGCGTCGACGCGTCCGAGCCGCTCGTCGTCACCGACGATCATGGCGTGATCTTCCTGTCGTCGGTGCCGGCGTGGAAGTACCACACGATCCGGCCGCTGCCCGGCCGGATCGCGGATTCGATCTATCAGGCGCGCCAGTACGCGCAGCAGCCGATCGAGCCGCTGCCGGTGACGGTCGAGCGCATGCTCGAAGGCAATGCGCAGATTCTGCGGATCGGCGGCGGGCGCCTGGCACCGCGCTACCTCGCGTCGCGGCACGCGATGGGCGAGCCGGACTGGCATCTGATCACGATGTCCCCAGTCGATCCCGTCGATGCCGACGCGCTCAAGGCGACCATCGTCACCGGCTTCGGCTACGTGTCGCTGGTGCTGCTCGCGTTCTACTGGCGCATGCGGCGCGCGCGCGTGCGCGAAGTGATGCGCAGCCGCGCGCTGCTGCAGAAGGCGTATGCCGAACTGAACCAGCGCGTCGCCGAGCGCACCGCGGATCTGTCCGAGGCGAACGAGCAGCTGCACAAGGAAGTCGCCGAGCGCACCCGCGCCGAACAGGAGCTGCGCGCCGCGCACGACGAACTGATCCAGGCGAGCAAGCTCGCCGCGCTCGGCCAGATGGCGGCCGGCATCACGCACGAGCTGAACCAGCCGCTCGCGGCACTGCGCAGTTTCTCCGACAACACCCGCGTGCTGCTCGAACGCGGCGATCAGGCATCGGCGCGCGAGAATCTCGAAGCGATCGCGGCGCTCACCGAGCGCATGGGCAAGATCACCAATCAGCTGAAGCTGTTCGTCGGCCGCGCGCGGCCACGCAGCGCGCGCGCGTCGATCGTGCGGGCGCTGCGCAACGTCGTCGCGCTGCTGCAGAAGCGTCTGCAGGGCGTCGAGCTTGAATTCGTGCTGACCGATCCCCAGGCGGACACCGTCGTGAAGGCCGCCGCTGCGCCAGGCGGCGCGCGCACGCCGCTGAATCTCGCCGACGATCATCCGGAGCTGATCGCGAATTGCGACGATCTGCGGCTCGAACAGGTGCTGATCAACCTGCTCGGCAACGCGCTCGACGCAACTGCCGGCATGAACCCGCCGCGTATCACGGTCGAGGTCGAGGCCGGCGCCGCGAATCTGTCGATCGCGGTCGGCGACAACGGCCCCGGCATTCCCGACGACGTGTTGCCGCACCTGTTCGAACCGTTCTTCACGACGAAGGAAATGGGCCAGGGGCTCGGCCTTGGCCTCGCGATTTCGTCGTCGATCGCGCGTGATTGCGGCGGCTCGCTGGTCGCGCGCAACGCGCCGCAAGGCGGTGCATCATTCGTGTTGACGCTGCGTCGCGCGCGCGTGCAGACCAGTCCTTCGCACGATCCGCTGACGGCGGGCTCCTGATTTCACACTGACGCATCACCCGGAACACGCAATGAACGACGGCCTGCAAGTGCTGTATATCGAAGACGACGAACTGGTGCGGCGCGCGAGCGTGCAGAGCCTGCAACTGGCCGGCTTCGACGTGATCGGCCATGCATCGGTCGAGGCGGCGGCGAGGCTGATCAGCGCGGACTTTTCCGGCGTGATCGTCAGCGATATCCGGCTGCCCGGCGCGAGCGGCCTCGATCTGCTCGCGCAGTGCCACGAGCGCGCGCCCGACGTGCCGGTGATTCTGGTCACCGGCCACGGCGATATCTCGATGGCCGTGCAGGCGATGCGCGATGGCGCCTACGACTTCATCGAAAAGCCGTTCGCGTCCGAGCGGCTGATCGAAACCGTGCGGCGTGCAATGGAGCGCCGCAAGCTCGTGCTCGAAAACCTCGCGCTGCGCCGTGAGCTGGCCGGGCAAAACGCGGTCGCGCCGCGCATCATCGGCCGCAGTCCGGCGATCGAGCAGGTGCGGCGCCTGATCGCCAACGTCGCGCCAACCGACGCGTCCGTGCTGATCAACGGCGATACCGGTGCGGGCAAGGAGCTGATCGCGCGCAGCCTGCACGAGATGTCGCCGCGGCGTGACAAGCCGTTCATCGCGGTGAACTGCGGCGCGCTGCCCGAGCCGATGTTCGAGTCAGAGATGTTCGGCTACGAGCCGGGCGCGTTCACCGGTGCGGCCAAACGGCGGATCGGCAAGCTCGAACATGCGTCGGGCGGCACGCTGTTTCTCGACGAGATCGAGAGCATGCCGCTCGCGCTGCAGGTCAAGCTGCTGCGCGTGCTGCAGGACGGCGTGCTCGAGCGGCTCGGCTCGAATCAGCCGATTCGGGTCAATTGCCGCGTGGTCGCGGCGGCGAAGGGCGATATGGCCGAGCATGTCGCGGATGGCTCGTTCCGGCGCGATCTGCTGTACCGGCTCAACGTGGTGACGATCGCGCTGCCGCCGTTGAGCGAGCGTCGCGAGGACATCGTGCCGCTGTTCGAGCATTTCCTGCTCGATGCTGCGGTCCGTTATCAGCGGCCGGCGCCGATGCTCACCGATCGCCAGCGTGCGAGCCTGATGCAGCGCGACTGGCCGGGCAATGTGCGCGAGCTGCGCAATGCCGCCGACCGCTTCGTGCTGGGCATCGCCGACGAACCGGTGCTGTCGTTCGGCGAAGACGACGGGGCTGCCCATCCGCTGAAGGAGCGTGTCGAGCAGTTCGAGCGCGCGATGATTGCCGAGGCGTTGGAGCAGGCGGGCGGCGTGGTCGCGGTCGCGGCAGACCGGCTGCAGCTTGGCAAGGCGACGCTCTACGAGAAGATCAAGCGATATGGCCTTGCGGCAAAAGGCGAAGGGGAGCGGTGAGGGGGAGGACACCGGCGGCGGGAGATTGCGCCGGCGCGTTGAGGATCTGCTTGACCCGGCTTAAGCCGCGCCAGCTTTCAGCGCTTTCGCGAGCAACTGGTCGAGTTCCGCGAATTGCGGCTCGCCGACGTAGCGCTTCAGGATCTTGCCGTCTTTATCGACGACGAAGGTGGTCGGCGTGAGCTGCACGTTGCCGAACTGCTTGGCGGCCGAGCCGTCGTCCATGGCGACCTTGAACGGCAGCTGACGCGTTTGCGTGTAGTTGGTCACGTACATGGGCGCGTCGTAGTTCATCGCCACCGCGACGAATTCGAGGCCCTGGCTCTTGAAGCGGTTATAGGTCTCGACCATCTGCGGCATTTCCTTCATGCAGGTGTCGCAGCTCGTTGCCCAGAAATTGACCAGATAAACCTTGCCTTTCAGGTCCGCGGTCGTGAGCTTCTGTCCCGATAGCAGCGTGAAGGTCGCATCTGGCACGCGCTGTTGACCGGCAAACGCCAGGTAACCGGCGACGGCGAGCGCAATGGCCACGGCCACCGCAATCAGATAGCGAAGCGGGTTCGTGCGCCGGGCGGCGGTCGGTGAACTGGAACTCATGGACGGAACCTCGTGAGTCGCGCGTGGCGCGGAACAATGGGTCGGTGCAATGGCGCTCGGGCCGGTGCCGAATAGCTTTTATATTGTAGCTGCAATGGGGCGGCTGCGCCGAGATGGCGGGAGCGTGCGGCTCGGCGCGACGGGCCGGCAGCCGATCAGCGGATAATGGCGTTTTACGCTCCGCAAGCCCGATCTCTTTCGCCCCATGCTCCAAATCGTTCTTCGCGTCTGCCGCTTGGTTGCCCGCGTTTCGTGCCGCTTTCCGTTGATCCGCCGAATTCCCGCCCGCCGTGCGGACGTATTCCAGCCGGCGGGCCATTTCCTTCGCGCTTTCACGCGACCCGGTCACGCTCGTACCGTGCTCGGCGCGATGACGGCCGCGTTGGCGCTCGGCGTCGCGCTCAGCGCCTGCTCGCCGACCTTCGACTGGCGCACCGTGATGAACAACGACAAGGGCTACACGGTCGACTTCCCGGCCAAGCCGGGCAACGACCAGCGCGCGGTGAAGATCGACGGCACACTCATGCAGATGGCGATGCAGACTGCCGAAGCGGGCAATGCGGTCTTCGCGGTCGGCACCGTGATGCTGCCCGACGACAGCGACGCGACGCAGCGCGCCGCACTCGATTTCCTGCGCGCGGGACTGGCTCGCAATGTCGGCGCGACACCCGATGCTCACGCGGTGCAGATCCCGCTGGCGGCGGGCGGCAAGATTCCGGGGCAGGAAATGACGGTGAGCGGCGCCGCGGGCGCCAAACACGAAACGCGCACCGTGTATGCGCGGCTCGTCGCGCGCGGCCGGCACGTGTACCAGGCGGCGATCATCGCCGATCAACCGCTGCCGCAAGACCAGGTCGACCAGTTTTTTTCGTCGTTCCAACTCTACTGAACGCGGTATTTTTGGCCGAACGGACGCGTCTCAGAATGCCGAATGCAGTGAAAGTTCCTTCGCAGGTTTGCGCGCTAATTGCCGGTTTACGTTGAGCTTTTTGAGTTACGCGCACAACCTGTGGATAACTCTGTTGAGAAGTCGCCTTCAAAGGCCGCAAAAGCCCATCAGACGGGCCTTTCGTCAAAATTCATGAGCGCAGGGCGTTTTAAAAAAGTCAATTAAATCAGTGGCTTGGAGAGATGCCTGTCGGCGCGCTTTCGACTTGTATCAAAATCTAACAGGATCGTGGCTGTGTGAATAAGTCAAGTCTTGACAGTAGTTTTTTCTCATCATAACGAGCCAAAAGCGCGGCGGTATTGGATTGCCTCGGCGACCTGTGCGGCGCTCGGCATCGCCTCGCCAGCCAGATCCGCGACGGTGCGCGCGACCTTCAACACCCGGTAGTACGCGCGCGCCGACCACCCAAACCGCTCGCCGGCTTCGCGCAACAGTGCCTCGCCTGCTGCGTCCGGGCGGCACACATCGTCGACTTCGCGCCCGTCCAGTTCGCGGTTGGTCTTGCCTTGCCGGACCAGTTGCCGCTCGCGCGCAGCGCTCACGCGGTGTGCGATCGCCGCGCTTGCTTCGCCGGCGGTAGCGGCGCGGGCCGCGAGTTCGGTGGCGGTCAGAGCCGGAATTTCCAGCTGGATGTCGATGCGGTCGAGCAGTGGTCCCGACAATTTACGCAGATAGCGCGCCGCAACTTCGGGCGTACAGCGGCAGCGCCCGCCCGGATCGCCGCGCCAGCCGCACGGGCACGGGTTCATTGCGGCGATCAGTTGGCAGGCAGCGGGGAAGTCCGCTTGCCAGGCGGCGCGCGAGATCGTGATGCGGCCGGCTTCGAGCGGCTCGCGCAGCGTTTCGAGGACCACGCGGTCGAATTCGGGAAGCTCGTCGAGAAACAGGACGCCCAGATGCGCGAGCGTGATCTCGCCAGGCTGCGGCGGATTGCGTCCGCCGACCAGCGCCGCCGCGCTCGACGAATGGTGCGGCGCGCGAAACGGCCGCTGCCGCCACTGCGACGGCTTGAAGCCGATGCGGCTCGCCGACAGCAGCGCGGCGGAAGCGAGCGCTTCGTCGTCGGTCATGGGCGGCAGCAGGCCGGGCAGGCGCGCCGCGAGCATCGACTTGCCGGCGCCGGGCGGCCCGATCAACAGCACGTGATGGCCGCCGGCCGCCGCGACTTCGAGTGCGCGCCGCGCGGCACGCTGGCCGATCACGTCAGCCATGTCCGGCGCCGGAGCGCCGGCGTGCTCGTGGAGCTCGGGTGCGGCGACCGGGCTAAGACGCGCGTCCGGCGCGCCTGCGAGGTGCGCGCATAGCGACGGCAGATCGGCGGCGCCGAACACGTCGACACCGGGCACGAGCGCCGCTTCCGCCGCACTAGCGGCCGGCAGGTAAAGCTGTGGGGTATGAAACGCCTGTGCGGTTACCTGATCGAGGAGGGCTGGCAACGCGGAACGCGTTTCAGATGATGCGTGGGCGTCTGCGCCGGCGGCGTCTGCGCTCGTCAGAGCGCCCCGCGCGGTGCCGCATGCCATCGCGAACGCGCCGCGCATCGGCCGCAGCGCGCCGGTCAGCGACAGCTCGCCGGCGAACTCGCGATGGAGCAGCGATTCGGCCGGAATTTGCCCGCTCGCGGCGAGGATGCCGAGCGCGATAGGCAGATCGAAACGACCGGATTCTTTCGGCAGATCGGCGGGCGCGAGGTTGACAGTGATGCGGCGGACCGGGAAATCAAAACCGCAGTTCTGCAGCGCCGCGCGCACGCGCTCACGGCTCTCGCGCACTTCCAGGTCGGGCAGGCCGACGATCGAAAAGGACGGCAGTCCATTGGCGAGGTGAACCTCGACGGTCACTTCGGGCGCACGGCCAGCGGCCGGCGCGCGGCTGCGCACCACGGCAAGCGACATATTCCCTCCCGTCGGACAGCGCGCTCACTTCGCGCGCAAATCCCCTAAAACGCTGATGACGTCACGGCCCGCTTGCCGGTGATGTGCGGCACTGCGCAAACGCTAAGGCTGCAACCAGTGCTTATGGCGTCTGCGTGAGCGGCAGCTTCTGTTCGAGCTCGGCGACGCGGCGCTCGAGTTCTTCCAGGCGCGCGCGCGTACGCACGAGCACCTGGGTCTGCGTATCGAATTCCTCACGCGTGACCAGATCGAGCTTCGAGAAGCCCTGCGTCAGCATTGCTTTGACGTTGCGTTCGACATCCTTGGCAGGCGAATTCTTGAACAGATCGCTGACGCGAGCCTGGAAGTCGTTAAAAACGTCGTTCGGTTGTTTCATCGTGTTCCCCTTGGTGCACAAAAAATGTGCATGTTTCATTGCGCCTGCGCCCCGTTGCGGCGAATGGGCGGTCCTGGTGCGCGCGGCTGCTTCGCTGCCGCGGCCTCGTGAGCGTGTTTGGTGCGCGCCTCGCGTTCAGAACGTTCGAACACTCTAGCAACGATCCCCCCGCCGCGCCACCGCCGGCCGCGCCGCTGGCCGTTCGGACAAGGGCGCCCGGGCGCGCTGCGCCACGCGCGCGACGCGCAGTCAGACACGATATGGCATAGGAGTTGCTGTTACTGCCGCGCGCGCACTGCCAAGGCACTTTTACCGGGAGCGCAGGAGACCGCGGTCACGGGTACGCAACGGGGCAGCAACGGTTCAGCAACAACTAGCGAGGATTTTATGAAACTCATTACCGCAATCATCAAGCCGTTCAAGCTGGATGAAGCGCGCGAAGCCCTGTCGGCGATCGGCGTGTCGGGCATCACGGTGACCGAAGTCAAAGGCTTCGGACGGCAGAAGGGCCACACCGAGCTGTATCGGGGCGCTGAATACGTGGTCGATTTTCTGCCGAAGGTGAAGATCGAAGCGGCGGTATCGGACGACATCGTGGATCAGGCGATCGAGGCGCTCGAGCGCGCCGCGCGAACCGGCAAGATCGGCGACGGCAAGATCTTCGTCACGCCGATCGAGCAGGTGGTTCGGATCCGCACCGGCGAGACCGGCGCGGACGCACTGTAAAAAATCAAAGCATAGCGACACGGATCGCGACAAGAGGAAAACCAAGATGCGCAAACTCATGATGTCCCTGCTGATGGCCGGCTCGCTGCTCGCGGCCGGTGTCGGCACCGCCCTCGCGGACGACGCGTCCGCTCCCGCGGCCGCCTCCGCTCCCGATACGACGGCGAGCGCGCCCGCACCGGACGCCTCCGCCGCAGCCGCTGCCCCGGCTGCTTCGGCTCCCGCCGCCGAAGCGTCCGCCGCGCCGGCCGCAAGCGCACCGGCCGCCACGGACGCATCGGCTGCCGCAGCCGCAGCCGCGCCGGCCGCGCCGACCGCACCGTTCTCGGTCGATTCGTCGAAGATCAACTCCGGCGACACCGCGTGGATGCTGACTTCCACCGCGCTGGTGCTGTTCATGACGATCCCGGGCCTCGCACTGTTCTACGGCGGCATGGTCCGCAAGAAGAACGTGCTCGCGACGCTGATGCAAAGCTTCGCGATCACCTGTCTGGTGACGATCGTCTGGACCGTGGTCGGCTACAGCCTCGCGTTCACGCCGGGCAACTCGTTCATCGGCGGCTTCTCGCGCGTGTTCATGACGGGCATGAACTACATCAAGGGCGACAAGGCCACGACGCTGACCGTCAGCCATCTCGCGCCGACGATCCCCGAGACGGTCTACTTCGTCTACCAGATGACCTTCGCGATCATCACGCCGGCGCTGATCACCGGTGCGTTCGCGGACCGCATGAAGTTCTCGGCGATGCTGGTGTTCATGACGCTGTGGTCGGTCATCGTCTACTCGCCGATCGCGCACATGGTGTGGGAACCGAGCGGCTGGCTGGCGACCGCGGGCATCCTCGACTTCGCGGGCGGCACGGTGGTGCACATCAACGCGGGTATCGCGGGTCTGGTCTGCTGTCTGGTGCTCGGCAAGCGCGTCGGCTACGGCAAGGAGTCGATGGCGCCGCACAACCTGACGCTGACGCTGATCGGTGGCGCGATGCTGTGGGTCGGCTGGTTCGGCTTCAACGCGGGTTCGGCGGTAGCGGCGGACGGCCGTGCCGGCTTCGCGATGTTCGCGACACAGGTGGCGACCGCCGCGGCGGCGCTCGCGTGGATGTTCGCCGAATGGGCGGCCAAGGGTAAGCCGTCGGTGCTCGGTATCGTGTCGGGCGCGGTCGCGGGTCTGGTGGCGGTGACGCCGGCGTCGGGCTTCGTCGGCACGGTAGGCGCGCTGGTGATCGGCATCGTCGCGGGCGTGGTCTGCTTCTGGTCGGCCACGTGGCTCAAGCACAAGCTCGGCTACGACGATTCGCTCGACGCGTTCGGCGTGCACTGCATCGGCGGGATCATCGGCGCGATCCTCACAGGCGTGTTCGCGGTCAAGGACATCGGCGGCGCTGACGGCAACGTGATCCTGCAGGCGAAGGGCGTGCTGACGACCCTGATCTACAGCGGCGGGGTGAGCTTCGTGCTGCTGAAGATCATCGACCTGGTGATCGGCATCCGCGTGACCGAAGAGCAGGAGCGCGAAGGCCTCGACGTGAGCCTGCACGGCGAGAAAGTCGAATAACGAAGAACCTGTTCCGCTGCGGGCCCGCGCTCCCGGGCCCGCCAGTCTGGAAAAAGCTGAGCGCAGCAAAATTCGCCCGCCTTCATGGCGGGCTTTTTTCTTGCTGATCGGGTTGCGAGCGGCAATTTTCCGCGCCTATCATCGAGATAGGGAGAATGCATTCGAGTCTGCTTGCGAATGGAGAAACCGTCCCCAAATGGACAAAGCATTTGCTCTACAATCTTTTTTCTCCAGTCTGCGAGTGATCAATGGTTCCGCACCTAGTTACGGCGTTAAACGGCCCGCTGCTCGACCTCGAGCGGAAGATCCTCGACGCCACGCCCGCTATCGAACGCTGGTTCCGGCTTGAATGGCAGGAGCACACGCCGCCGTTCTATTGCTCCGTCGATCTGCGTAACGCGGGCTTCAAGCTCGCGCCGGTCGACACCAACCTGTTTCCCGGCGCATTCAACAATCTGCCGCAGGAAGTGCTGCCGCTCGCGGTGCAGGCCGCGATGGCGTCGATCGAAAAGATCTGCCCGGACGCGAAGAATCTCCTCGTGATTCCGGAGCGCCACACGCGCAACGCGTTCTACCTCGAAAACGTCGCCCGGCTTGCGTCGATCATGCGCCAGGCGGGCCTGAACGTGCGCTTCGGCACGCTCGACGAAACCATCAACGGCCCGGTCACGATCGCGCTGTCCGACGGCCAGAAGCTCGTGCTCGAACCGCTCGAGCGCTCGCAGCGGCGCTTGGGGCTGAAGAACTTCGACCCGTGCTCGATTCTGCTGAACAACGACCTGTCCGGCGGCATTCCGCCTGTGCTCGAAAATCTGCATGAGCAGTACCTGCTGCCGCCGCTGCATGCGGGCTGGGCAGTACGCCGCAAGTCGACGCATTTCTCGTGTTATGACGACGTCGCGAAGAAGTTCGCGAAGATGGTCGAGATCGATCCGTGGATGATCAATCCGTATTTCGCGCACGTCGAGGGCGTCGACTTCCAGCAGCGCACCGGCGAGGAAGCGCTGGCCGATGCGATCGACGGCGTGCTGAAGAAGATCGCGCGCAAGTATCGCGAGTACGGCATCTCCGAAAAACCGTATGTCGTGATCAAGTCGGATGCGGGCACTTACGGCATGGGCGTGATGACCGTGCACGACGCGTCGGAAGTCGCCGCGCTGACGAAGCGCGAACGCACGCGCATGGCCGCGACCAAGGACGGCCTCGAAGTGCACGACGTGATCGTGCAGGAAGGCGTGTACACGTTCGAGCGCATCGGCGAGGAAGTCGCCGAGCCGGTCGTCTACATGATCGACCGCTACGTGGTGGGCGGCTTCTATCGCGTGCACGGCAGCCGCGAGCGCGACCAGAACCTGAACGCGCCGGGCATGCACTTCGTGCCGCTCGGCTTCGAGCATACGGCGCTGCCCGATGCGCACGCGAAGCCCGGCGCGGCGCCGCCGAACCGCTTCTATATGTATGGCGTCGTGGCGCGGCTCGGGTTGCTGGCCGCATCGGTCGAACTCGAAAAGACCGATCCCGAAGCGATCCAGGTCTAAGCCATCTCGCGCGGCAGGATGGCGGCATGCGTGCCGCCATCGCCGTCTTCAAAGACTATATTGACGAACAATGTCACGCCCGTCAGGGCGCACCGGGACTTTCATGGACATTCTTTTCATCGCCGATCCGCTCAGCCATTTCAAGATTTACAAAGACTCGACCTACGCGATGATGGCCGAAGCGGCGCGCCGCGGTCACACGGTGTACACCTGCGAGCCGAAGCATCTGGCGTGGACGGGCGGCGATGTCGAAGCGAACGTGCAGCGCATTGCGATCACCGGCGATACCGCCGATCTGCATCGTGACGTCTGGTTCGTCGCCGATGCCGCCGCGCCGCGCGCGCTTGCGAGCTTCGGCGCGGTTGTGATGCGCAAAGACCCGCCGTTCGACATGGAATACGTGACATCGACGTGGCTGCTCGAACTGGCCGAGCGTGGCGGCGCGCGCGTCTTCAACAAGCCGCAGGCGATCCGCGATCATTCGGAGAAGCTCGCGATCGGCGAGTTCGCGCAGTTCGTCGCGCCGACGCTGGTCACGCGCGACCCGGCGCGTCTGCGCGCGTTCCACGAACAGCACGGCGACGTGATCCTGAAGCCGCTCGACGGCATGGGCGGCATGGGCGTGTTCCGCGTGAAGGCGGACGGTATGAACCTCGGCTCGATCGTCGAAATGCTGAGCCACGACGGCGCACGCTCGGTGATGGCGCAGAAATTCATCCCCGAGATCAAGGAGGGTGACAAGCGCATCCTGCTGATCGGCGGCGAAGCGGTGCCATACTCGCTCGCGCGCATTCCTCAGGGTAATGAGGTGCGCGGCAACCTGGCGGCCGGTGGACTTGGTGTCGCGCGGCCGCTCAGCGAGCAGGACCGCAAGATCGCCGATACGCTCGCGCCGGTGCTGGCGGCGCGCGGCTTGCTGCTGGTCGGACTCGATGCGATCGGCGACTGGCTCACCGAAGTCAACGTCACGAGCCCGACGTGTTTCCGCGAGATCATGGATCAGACTGGCTTCGACGTCGCCGCGATGTTCGTCGACGCGCTGGAGCGCGCGGTTGGCTGACGCGCCGACTCTAGCGGCCTTGATTGCCCGGCCGCACCCCCAATCTGTGTAGTAAATCCGCATCAGGCGCGCCGTCGGGATTGGCGCGAAAATGAGGCTGCTACAATGCCCGCTCGCCCGACGATGCATTTCCACCCTCGCGACCCACGGCCGGTCCGGGGCGATGGCGAACCGGGCTCGAGTCCCGGTCCACGGTTTTGGGGCCGTTCTATTGCAGTAAGGCTGACATGGCAGGCATTCTGATCATTGCGCACGCTCCATTCGCCACCGCGTTGCGCGATTGCATTTCCCACATCTATGGCGGTTTGCCGGCGCGTATCGGCGTGATCGATGTGTCGCCGGATTGCGATCCCGCGCAGGTCGTCGCGTTCGCGCATTCGGAAGTCGCGCGGTTGAAGGAAGAGAACGGCGCGCTCGTGCTGACCGATATGTTCGGCGCGACGCCGGCCAACATCGCGGGCCGGCTCGCCACCGAGCCGGATGTGCGCGTGCTGTGCGGCGTCAATCTGCCGATGCTGGTGCGTGCGGTCTGCTATCGCGCGACGCCGCTCGACACGCTCGTCGACAAGGCGCTCGCCGGCGCGACCAAGGGCGTGCACGCGATCGGACCCGCGGCGCCGGAACCGGTCGCGGCGTCAGCCTGCCCGGCCGATTGCCTGCCGGCTGACGCGGCGCCCGCCGACTGTGTTCCCGCGTTGCCGGCCGATGCCGATCTGACGCAGAAGCCGGACGCGCCCGGCCTGTAAATCGGGCTGGTTCGCAGGCAAGCTTCGACGGATTCAAGCGGTTTCGCAACGGCGCCAAGCGCATTGCAGCCGCTTTGCAGTTTGACTTTTCACCATTTCATTCACCCGCGCTTCGGACCATCACATGCTGCAACAAGAAACGACAATTGTGAACAAGCTGGGGCTGCACGCGCGCGCGTCGGCCAAGTTGACGCAACTCGCGGGCAACTACCAGGCGGAAATCTGGATGAGCCGCAATGGCCGTCGTATCAACGCAAAGAGCATCATGGGCGTGATGATGCTGGCCGCGGGCATCGGCAGTACCGTGCTGATCGAAACGGAAGGTACCGACGAACAGGAAGCGATGGACGCGCTGTTGAAACTGATCGCCGATAAATTTGGCGAAGGTCAATAACGCCGCGCGCTTTGTGTTCGACAAACCCGAAAATGCCGCGGCTCAGTCCGCGGCTTTTTTTCGCCACCGACATCTGAATATCAGAACAGGCCCGCTGCTAATCGACATTAAGGCTTATAGAAGCGGCGCGAAAGCCGCGGGGAAGAGTGCGTAAGGCGACATGCGCGTAGGGCGACACGCGTTTTCAATGTTTAAACCATATATTTTGCGCGACGCGTATAAAACGAAGCTTCGCGGTGTACGAGGAAACCTGATTGCAATAACTCGTGCTGCGCTGCACACACCGCCGACATACTTCAAAAAGGCGCGGAATTTATAATGCCAGGTACAGTCTGAGAGCATTGCAGCGGTTTGCCGCGGCATCACACAACTAGAGGAGGTGCGCGTGTCATTCACGCTGCATGGAATTCCCGTCTCGCGCGGTATCGCCATCGGGCGGGCCTATCTGATCGCCCCGGCAGCACTCGACGTAGACCACTATCTGATCGAACCCGCCCAGATCGAAGGGGAGGTCGGGCGCTTTCGCGCGGCTCAGCAACGCGTGCATGAAGAACTCAACGTGCTGCGCGCCGATCTCGCCGCGGATGCCCCCAGTGAAATGGGCGCGTTCATCGACGTTCACACGATGATCCTGAACGACGTGATGCTGGTTCAGGAAACCATCGACCTCATCCGCACGCGCCGCTACAACGTCGAGTGGGCGCTGACCGAACAGCTCGAAAGACTCTCGCGCCATTTCGACGATATCGAAGACGAATACCTGCGCGAACGCAAAGCCGACATCGAACAGGTCGTCGAACGTGTGCTGAAGGCGCTCGCGGGTGCGCCGGGCATCGTCGACAACGTGCATGGCGCGTGCGATGAAATGATCGTCGTCGCGCACGACATCGCGCCGGCCGACATGATGCAGTTCAAGACGCAGACGTTCCAGGGCTTCGTCACCGATCTCGGCGGGCGCACGTCGCATACCGCGATCGTCGCGCGCAGCCTCGGCATTCCGGCCGCGGTCGGCGTGCAGCATGCGAGCGCGCTGATCCGCCAGGACGATCTGATCATCGTCGATGGCGACCACGGCATCGTGATCGTCGATCCCGCGCCGATCGTGCTCGAGGAATACTCGTATCGGCAAAGCGAGAAGGAGCTCGAGCAGCGCAAGCTGCAACGGCTCAAGTTCTCGCCGACGCAAACGCTGTGCGGCACCCGCATCGAACTGTGCGCGAACATCGAGTTGCCGGACGATGCGCGCGCGGCGATCGAATCGGGCGCGACCGGCGTGGGTCTGTTTCGCACCGAGTTCCTGTTCATGAATCACAAGGACCGGATGGCCGAAGAGGAGGAGCAGTTCAGCGCGTATCGTCGCGCGGTCGAACTGATGAACGGCTTGCCGGTCACGATCCGCACGATCGACGTCGGCGCCGACAAACCGCTCGATTCGATGGCCGGCGGCGACGGCTACGAGACCGCCGTGAATCCGGCGCTCGGCTTGCGCGCAATTCGCTGGAGCCTGTCCGAGCCGCAGATGTTCCTCACGCAGCTGCGCGCGATCCTGCGCGCGTCGGCGTTCGGCAAGGTAAAGATCCTGATCCCGATGCTCGCGCACGCGCAGGAAATCGACCAGACGCTCGATCTGATCCGCGAAGCCAAGCGCCAACTCGACGACGCGGGCATTGCTTATGATCCGAACGTGCAGGTCGGCGCGATGATCGAGATTCCGGCCGCCGCGATCGCGTTGCCGCTGTTTCTGAAGCGGCTCGATTTCCTGTCGATCGGCACCAACGATCTGATCCAGTACACGCTCGCGATCGATCGCGCGGACAACGCGGTCGCGCATCTGTACGACCCGCTGCATCCGGCGGTGCTGCACCTGATCGCGTTCACGCTGCGCGAGGCGAAGCGTGCGGGCGTACCGGTGTCGGTGTGCGGTGAGATGGCGGGCGATCCGGCGTTGACGCGTCTGTTGCTCGGCATGGGTCTGACCGAGTTTTCGATGCATCCGAGCCAACTGCTCGAGGTCAAGCAGGAGGTGCTGCGCTCGCATCTGAAAACGCTCGAAAAGCCCGTGGCCGACGTGCTGGCTTCGTTCGAGCCGGAAGAGGTGCAGGCGGCGCTCAAGCGGGTCGCGTTGGTGTGAATCCGACGCGCTTCGTCTCGCCTCGTTGAACGAAAAAAAACGCCGCCCATGCGGCGTTTTTCTGTTTCGGCGTCGTTCGGACGCGCAGTGGGGAACCGCCTCAAGAGCCGTGCGCGTGGCCGCACACCGGGCAATCCGGCTGACGTCCGATGCGCATCGTGTTCCATTCCATTCGCAGCGAATCGAGCATCGTCAGGCGGCCCACGAGCGGCGTGCCGATTGCGCCGATCACCTTCAGCGCTTCGGCAGCCTGCATCGAACCGATGATGCCGACCGTCGGCGCGAACACACCCATCGTCGAGCAGGCGACTTCCTCGAACGGCTGGTCTTCGGGAAACACGCACGCATAGCATGGCGACGCTTCGTCGCGGAAATCGAAGGTGCTGATCTGGCCGTCGAAGCGCAGCGCCGCGCCGGACACGAGCGGCACGCGATGCTTGACGCACGCGCGGTTGATCGCGTGACGCGTCGCGAAGTTGTCGGTGCAATCGAGCACGACACTCGCGTGGGGCACCTCGCGATCGAGCCATGCATCGTCGACGCGCTCGGCGACCGCGCTGACGACGACCTCGGGATTGATCTGCGCGAGCGTGTCGCGCCCGGACTCGACCTTGCTGCGTCCAACCGACGCGGTGACGTGCAGGATCTGGCGCTGCAGATTGGTCAGGTCGACGGTATCGGCATCGACGAGCGTCAGACGGCCGACGCCCGCCGCCGCGAGATACATTGCGGCCGGCGAACCGAGCCCGCCCGCGCCGACGACGATCGCGTGGGCGTCGATAAAACGCTGCTGCGCCTCGATGCCGATTTCGTCGACGAGGATATGGCGGGAGTAGCGAAGGAGTTGATCGTCATTCATGGCGGGGCGCGTGGGGTGTGTCGCTATGTCGCGGTGTCGCGCAAGGAGAGGCAGGCCGAAGGGCCGCGGCGCGCATTCGTGGCTGTTATTTTAATCGCGCGGGGAGGGTGGCTGCTGCGGCTTGCCGTGAGACGCCGCCGGTTAAGCGGCGGCCTGTGCTGAAACTGCTGCGGCGTGTCTTCGCAGACTATCGTGCTGCGAAGACACGCGCGGGTTCGCTGCTTATTGGCCAGCTTATTGGCCAGCTTATTTGCCGGCTTACTTCCCAGCGGGAGCCGGTGCCGAAGCCGGCGTAGGTCCCGATGCGCCCGGCACCGGTTGCGTCGGCTTCACCGCGACCGGCGCGGAGGCCGACGTGCCCGGCTTGTTCTGCGCGAGACGGCGTTCCATCAGCGACTTGGATTCCTGAACCGGCTTGCCTTCGAGCTTGCCGACCGCCTGTTGCATCATGAAGTCGTCGTTCGAACCGAACTCGACCGGCTTGCGTTCGCGTTCCTTCTGGCGCTGCTCCGGCGTTTTCTTGTCGTTCTGCTCTTCGAGCTGACGCAACTGCTCCATGCGCTCCGACTCGCGCTGCTCGGCTTCCTTCTTCTCGTTCGGGTCCTGCGTGTTCGCAAGGTGATTCGAGTAGTCGACTTCACGAGTGACGAGCGCGTCGTCCGGATCGCCGTCCGCGTATTGATCGACCGGAAGGTCGGGGCGGATGCCCTTGTTCTGAATCGAACGGCCGCTCGGCGTGTAGTAATACGCGGTGGTCAGGCGCAGCGCGGTGTCTGCCGTCATGGGGCGTACGGTTTGCACCGAACCCTTGCCGAACGTGGTCTTGCCGAGAATCAGCGCGCGGTGCTGATCCTGCAGCGCGCCGGCGACGATTTCCGATGCCGACGCCGAGTAGGCGTTGGTCAGCACGATCATCGGCACGGTCTTGAAGATGGCCGGGACGTCTTTCAGCGGATCGCTGTCGAACGATTGCAGACGGTAGTTATCGTAGGTGTCGCGATAGATCTGCTTCGAATCCGGAATCTGGCCGTTGGTCGACACCACCACCGAATTCGGCGGCAGGAACGCGCCCGCGACGCCGACCGCGCTTTGCAGCAAACCGCCGCCGTTGTTGCGCAGGTCGAGGATGAGGCCCTTCAGGTTCGGCTCCTGGCGCGCCAGATCCTGCAGCTTGGCCGCGAGGTCAGGCGTGGTGCGTTCCTGGAAGCTCGTGATGCGCACGTACGCGAAGCCCGGCGCAACGATCTTGCCCTTCACCGACTGCACCTTGATGATCGCGCGCGTGACGGTCAGCGGGAACGTGCGGTCGTCGGTCTTGCGGAAGATGGTCAGCGTGACCTTGGTGCCCGGCTCGCCGCGCATCTGCTTGACCGCCTGGTCGAGCGTCATGCCGCGCACGGGCTTGTCGTTGATGCGCGTGATCAGGTCGCCCGGACGGATGCCGGCGCGGAACGCGGGCGTGTCTTCGATTGGCGAAATCACCTTGATCAGGCCGTCTTCCGACGAAATTTCGATGCCGAGGCCCGCGAAGCGGCCCTTGGTCTGCTCCTGCAGCTCTTCGTAATCGGTCTTGTCGAGGTACGACGAGTGCGGGTCGAGGCTCGACACCATGCCCTTGATCGCGGAGGTGAGAAGCTTCTTGTCGTCGACCGGTTCGACGTATTCGTGCTTGATCTGCCCGAACACTTCGGCGAAGAGCCTGAGCTGGTCTAGCGGCAGCGGGGCGACCGCGGCGCTAGCGGGTTGCTGGGCCGAGGCGGAGAATTGCAGGGTGGCAAGGACACCGGTAGCAAGGCCCGCGGCAATCAGGCCGATATTTTTCAGGTTCTTTCGCATAGAGTCTATTGCGGTCGGAAGCGCGTGGCAGCGTCGATAAAGATTGGACGGACAAGTATAACTGCACACCCGCCTGCTCAGGGCGTGGTGCAGGCAATCGTGCTTCGACAGTACGGGAAGGTCCTGGTTCTTGCGAACCGGCCCGCGGCTGGCGGGCCGTGCGATACGTCGCGCGGCGCAATACAGTTTTTCCTGCCGGGCCGGTTGTCTCCGTGCGGCCCCGGGCCTTCCCGTGGCGAGGGGCCGCGGCCGGAAACGCGCGCTCAGCCCGCCTTGCCTTGGCTCGCGACCGCGGCTTGCGCCTTTGCGATCGCGTCCTGGTCGCCGAGATAGTAGTGCTTGATCGGCTTCAGATCTTCGTCGAGTTCATAGACGAGCGGCACGCCGTTCGGGATGTTCAGGCCGACGATGTCGCTGTCCGAGATGTTGTCGAGGTACTTGACCAGCGCGCGGATGGAGTTGCCGTGCGCGGCGATCAGGATGCTGCGCCCCGACTTGATGGCCGGCGCAATCGACTCGTTCCACAGCGGCAGCACGCGCGCGACCGTGTCTTTCAGGCACTCGGTCAGCGGCAGTTGCTCGCGCGGCACCTTGGCGTAGCGCGGATCGGTGTACGGCGCGCGCTCGTCGGTCGGCTCGAGCGCGGGCGGCGGCGTGTCGTAGCTGCGGCGCCAGACCAGCACCTGCTCGTCGCCGAATTTGGCTGCCGTTTCGGCCTTGTTCAGACCCGACAGCGCGCCGTAGTGGCGTTCGTTCAGGCGCCATGAATGCACGACGGGCAGGTACATCAGATCCATCTTGTCCTGCACGTGCCACAGCGTGCGGATCGCGCGCTTGAGCACCGACGTATAGGCGATGTCGAACGTATAGCCCGACTCCTTGAGTAGCACGCCCGCCTGCTGCGCCTCGAGGCTGCCCTGCTCGGTGAGGTCGACGTCGATCCAGCCGGTGAAGCGGTTTTCCTTGTTCCACGTCGATTCGCCGTGGCGGATGAGAACGAGTTTGTACATGAGATTTGCCGGTCGGTAGTGAGGAAGCGGTCTCGCGCTGTACGGCGCCTTCGGCGGCGCATCGCCATCGCGTCAAACGGTTATTTTATAATGGTCGGGTTGACCTTTTCGATTTCTCTCTTTCCGGCGGATCTTCCGTGAAGTTTTTCACCGAATACACAAACCTTGTCCTGATCGCAATCGTCCTTATCTCTGGTGGGTTGCTGCTGTGGCCCACCATCAGTCGGCGTGGACGTGGCGGCCTGTCGGCCGCTGAAGCCACCCAACTGATCAACCGGCGCAACGCGGCGGTCATCGATCTGCGGCCGTCCGCCGACTACGCCAAGGGGCACCTGCCCTCGGCACGGCATTTCGAATTCGCGGAGTTGCAGGCGAAAGTCGCGCAACTCGCGAAGAACAAGAGCAACCCGGTGCTGCTGGTATGCCAGACCGGCCAGCAGTCGAACAAGGCCGCGCGTATCGTGCAGGAAGCGGGATACGCGGAAGTCCATGTTCTCGAAGGCGGCGTCGACGCCTGGCAGAAAGCCGGTATGCCGGTTGTGAAACAAGGAGCAGCCAAGTGAACAAAGTGATCATGTACAGCACCCAGGTGTGCCCGTATTGCCAGATGGCCGAGCGTCTTTTAAAGTCGCGCGGCGTCGAGCAGGTTGAAAAAGTACTGATCGACAAAGACCCGGCCCGCCGTGAGGAGATGATGACCCGGACGGGTCGTCGCACGGTGCCGCAGGTGTTCATCGGCGAGACGCATGTCGGTGGCTATGATGACCTTTCCGCGCTCGATCGCGCGGGCGGTCTTACGCCGCTGCTCGAAGCAGCCTGAGTTCGCGCGTTTCGCGCCGCGCGAGCGGGCGGACCACTCGATAAGCCGGCGCGTGCGCGCTCCTCGTGGAGCCGGCGAGCCGGCGCAATAATCTGGCGGCCGATGCGTGCATCGGCCGCCGCCACGCATACCTATCAGGAAATACCATCATGTCCGACGAGAATAACCAGCCGTTCTTCAACATCCAGCGCATCTATCTGAAGGACATGTCGCTCGAGCAGCCGAATTCGCCGGCAATCTTCCTCGAGCAGGAAATGCCGTCGGTCGAGGTCGAAGTCGACGTGAAGGCCGAGCGCCTCGCAGAATCCGTGTTCGAAATCCTCGTGACGGGCACGGTTACGGCCAAGGTGTCGGACAAGGTCGCGTTCCTGATCGAAGCGAAACAGGCCGGCATTTTTGACATTCGCAACATTCCTGCCGAGCAGATCGATCCGCTGGTTGGCATCGCCTGCCCGACCATCCTGTTCCCGTACCTGCGCTCGAACATCGCCGACGCGATCACCCGCGCCGGTTTCCCGCCGATCCACCTCGCCGAGATCAACTTCCAGGCGCTGTACGAGCAGCGTCTCGCGCAAATGAGCGCGGCCCAGCAGGGCGACGGCGCGGCGCAAAGCGGCGTCACGCATTAAGGCGCCGCGGGCAGTGCCGGCTATGAAGGTCGCCGTTCTCGGCGCTGGCGCGTGGGGCACCGCCCTCGCCGGCCATCTGGCCGTCAGGCACGACACGGTGTTGTGGGCGCGCGAGTCCGCGCTCATCGCCGAGCTTTCCACTTCGCGCGAAAACGCCCGCTATCTGGCGGGCGTCGCGTTGCCGCCCGCGCTCCGCTACGAAGCGGATCTCGGTGCGGCGCTCGATCACGCGCTCGCCGACGATGCGCTGTGCGTGATCGCGACGCCGGTGGCTGGCCTGCGCGGTCTGTTGCGAGCGATGCGCGATGCCGGCAAGGTGCCCGCGCATATCGTGTGGCTGTGCAAGGGTTTCGAGGCGGATTCGCAGTTGTTGCCGCATCAGGCGGTCTCGGCGGAATTGCCCGAGCATGCGAGCAACGGCGTGTTGTCCGGACCGAGCTTCGCGCGCGAAGTCGGGCAGGGGCTGCCGGTAGCGTTGACGATTGCGAGTTCGTCGGCGGCGTGCCGCGAACGCACGGTCGCGGCGTTCCATCACGGCGCGATGCGCATCTATACCGGCGACGACGTGGTCGGCGTCGAAGTGGGCGGCGCGGTGAAGAACGTGCTCGCGATCGCGACGGGCATCGCCGATGGCCTCGGCCTCGGCCTCAATGCACGCGCGGCGCTGATCACCCGCGGACTCGCCGAAATGTCGCGTCTTGGCGTGACGCTTGGAGGGCGCGCGGAAACCTTTACCGGGCTGACCGGCCTCGGCGATCTGATCCTGACCGCGACCGGCGATCTATCGCGCAACCGCACCGTGGGCTTGCAGCTCGCCAGCGGCCGCACACTCGACGACATCCTCGGCGGCCTCGGTCACGTGGCCGAGGGCGTGCGCTGCGCGAAGGCGGTCCTCTCGATCGCACGCGCCCATGCAATCGAAATGCCGATCACCCAAGCGGTCTGCGCGGTGCTGTTCGACGGCGTGGCGCCGCGCGATGCGGTCAGCGCGCTGCTGCGGCGCGATTCGAAGGCCGAATAAAGTCTTTTCTTTCAGCCGTTTAGCGCAAATTCGCGTTGAACGGCTGCCTCACCTGGCTGTCCACTTCTTGAGCGAGACTCAGGTCAGCGAGGTTTTCATGCCCACCTTCAATCTCAGTCACGGCACGTGCACGCTCGAAGCGCGCGTGGTCGATATCACGACGCTCGCCGTCGATGCGATCGTCAATGCCGCGAATACTTCGCTGCTCGGTGGCGGCGGTGTGGATGGCGCGATTCATCGCGCGGCCGGCAAGGAGTTGCTGCGCGAATGCGAAACGCTCGGCGGCTGCGCGACCGGCGACGCCAAGATCACCGCCGGTTATCGGCTGCCCGCGAAGCATGTGATCCATGCTGTCGGTCCAGTGTGGCGCGGCGGCGCGCACGGTGAAGCCGACCTGCTCGCATCGTGCTATCAGCGCTCGCTCGAAGTCGCGCGCGAGACTCATTGCACGAGCATTGCGTTTCCCGCGATCAGTTGCGGCATCTACCGTTTCCCCGCCGACTATGCGGTGAGCATCGCGGTCGGAACCGTGCTCGACACGTTGCCGCGCACACCCCACATGAAGCACGTGACGTTCGCGTGCTTCGACGACGCGATGTTCGCGCGCTACGAGGCCGAACTCGAACGCCGTCAGGCGCCGCCCTCGAAGCCGGCCTGACGCCACGCTTCGAACACCACGACCGCCACCGTGTTCGACAGATTCAGACTGCGATTGCCAGGACGCATCGGCAGACGCACGCGCTGTTCGTTCGCAAAGCGCTCGAGCACCGTATCGGGCAGACCGCGTGTTTCGGCGCCGAACACGAACCAGTCGCCCGGTCGAAAAGCGTGATCGTGAAAGCGCCCCGAGCCGCGTGTGGTGAACGCGAACATGCGCAACGGGTCGGGCGTTTCTTTCGCGATGAACGCGTCCCAATCGGTGTGCACGTTCATTTCCGCGTACTCGTGATAGTCGAGGCCGGCGCGCCGCATCTTGGTGTCGTCGAGAGGGAAGCCGAGCGGCTCGATCAGGTGCAGTCGGGCGCCGGTATTCGCGCACAGGCGAATCACGTTGCCGGTGTTGGGCGGAATTTCCGGTTCTACGAGAACGACGTTGAACATAAGGGGACCACGTAAAAGCTAGTTTTTCGGAGTGCGCAACGCGACGAAGTTCGTGACCCGCCGCGCGCCGGCCGCCTTCAGCGTATGCGCGAGCGCTTCGAGCGTCGCTCCGCTCGTCATCACGTCGTCGACGATGCCGACGTGCAGGCCGCGCACCGGGCGCGCGACACGAAACGCGCGGCCGACGTTGTGCCGGCGCGCATCGAGATCGAGGCGCGATTGCGGCGCGGTGTTTTGCGTTCGTTCGAGCAGCGTCGCGTCGCTGCGCACGGCGAGCGCCCGGGCAAGCGGCCGCGCGATCTGCCAGGCCTGGTTGTAGCCGCGCTTGATCAGACGGCGACCGGCGAGCGGCACTGGCGCAATCACGTCGGGCCGCTCGGCCGCGTCGTGCCAGTTGTCCTGAGCAAGCCACGCGAGACGTTGCGCGAAATCGCGCGCAAGCATCAGCCGGGCGCGGAATTTCAGGCCGACCGCGAGGGTATCCAGCGGCGCGCGATAGTCGGCGAGCGCGAAGCTCGCGTCGAACGGCGGCGGCTCGGCCACGCAATCCGCGCAGCGATATCGCGCCTGAGCGACCCAGCGTGACGCCGGCAACGGCACCGCGCAAACGGTGCAGCGCAGGCGGCTCTCGTTCCAGTAGGCCGCGTCGCAACCGTCGCACAGCGTCTTATGCGACATATTGCCGCACAACGCGCACAGGTTCGGCAACGCGACGTTCAAAGCCCGCGGCCATGCCGAATGCAGACCACGCACAAAACGCGCGGCCTGATTTCGACACGACGAAGAAAATGACTGGAATCGCACGGGTGAGTGCCGCTGAATGCCGTTCACGCTGAATGGAGGGGAACGAACGAGTATACTTCGAGCTCACGCCAGCACGACACACATGTCCCCAACATCCGCTCAATCTGGCCGTCCGGCCTACGATTCACGGCGCCTCAGGCGTATTTTCGACCGTCGCGCCGCTACCTTCGACGAGGTTGCATTCCTGCCGCGCGAGATTGCGCAGCGCATGCGCGAGCGTCTCGATTACATCAAGGTGGCGCCCTCGAGCGTGCTCGACGCCGGATGCGGTGCGGGCGAAGACATCCCCGCATTGCGCGCGCGCTTTCCCGAGGCGCCGGTGTTCGGCGCCGATCTGTCGCATGGCATGCTGCGCCGCGCGCTGCGTCACGATGCCGGCGACACCAGTTGGCGACGCTTTCTTCCCGCCTCGCTCGGCAAGGCGCTCGGCGCGCGTGGCCCGCGCTTCGCGCAAGCCGATTTCTCCGCGCTGCCATTCGCGGCCGGCGCATTCGAATTCATCTGGTCCAACCTTGCGCTGCACTGGCACTCGCGGCCCGATCTGGTCTTTCCCGAATGGCAGCGGGTGTTGAAGGTCAACGGCCTGCTGATGTTCAGTACGCTCGGCCCCGATACGCTAAAGGAATTGCGCGGTGCCTATGCCGAGATCGAGGCTGCGCACGGCGTCGCGTCGCGCAGGCATGTGATCGACTTCGTCGACATGCATGATCTCGGCGATATGCTCGTCGAGGCCGGCTTCGAGATCCCGGTGATGGACCAGGAGACGCTGACGATTACCTACAAGTCACCCGAGTCGCTGCTCGCGGACGTGCGCCGCTGGGGCGCATACCCGTTCGAGCGCGATGCGCATGACGGCGCGCTTGCGCGTCGGTTGCACAAAGCCCTGCTCGCTGCGCTCGAAGCGCGCCGGCGCGCCGACGGCACAATCGCGCTGACCTTCGAGGTGATCTACGGACACGCATGGAAAGCCGTGCCGCGCACCACGGCGGAAGGACATGGCATCGTGCGGCTCGAGGACATCGGACGAGGTCCGGGCAAGCGTGGGTAGCAGATTGCAGCGCGGTCATCAACTGCTTGCCGACGGTGCGGTTGACGTGTTGCAAAAGCGGTAAAGAGGACATCCGTTATGCCTGGGATTTGCCCTCCGAAAGAGCCGCAAAACGCCGGGCAAAATGGCGCGAAGGCTTGTCGCGCCGGGCTTGTGGGCCGATCGGGGCTTGCTTGTCGATGCTATGGATCGCGCCTATAATGCGTCAGTTTGTCGCCCGACGTTCCCACATTTGGGGTGGCAAGCCTGAGGCGCAGGGCTGCAAAATGAAGTGATGCGGTAGGGGTTGGCGCGGTCGCGAGTGATGCTGTACACAGTGATACGAGCGGCGGCCGCGAGATGCATCCGGAAGTAAAAGAAGGCAGGCCGGACGCGACGATTCGCAGGAGGCAGCGATGGGCGCATCAGATCATCTGCTGGCGGATTCAGAACCGGTCCTCAGGGACTGGACCATGAAGCGCAACTGTTCGATATCGCCGCGGCAGTTCGTTTGTCTGTACGCGTCGCTTGCGTTGTTCTCGTTGGCAATTGCATTCATGCTGGTTCTGATCGGCGCCTGGCTGGTGTTGCCGTTCACCGGAATCGAATTGCTGGCGGTAGGTATCGCGTTTGCAATATATGCGCGTCATGCTGTCGATTACGAGCGCATCCGGTTGTTTCCGAACCGGCTCGTGATCGAGCAGGTCAGCGCCGAGCAGATTACGCAGTTCGAATTCAATCCGCGCTGGGTGCGGATAGAGCCGGGCGCAACGCCGCGCGATCAGATCAAGCTGGTCTCGCGCGGGCAGACGATCATGATCGGGCAACATCTCGCGCAAAATCGGCGCGCGCAGTTCGCAGGCGAACTGCGTATGTGGCTGGCACATTGTTAGATGGTGCCGGGCGCGCGGCGTTCAAGGGGGCGCGACACGCTGCCAGCGGGGTCGAGGGGTTTGAATGGAAAATTTGGGTAAGGAAGCTATGAAAACAATCAAGCGAGCGCTCATGAGCGTGCTGGCGACGAGCGGACTGCTTTTCGCCGGTGCCGCCCTGGCAGTGGGCGATGCTCCGGGCGGCCCTGCCGTCAATGCGATCAATCTCCAGCCGCCTGCATCGAGAATCGCTCAGGAGCTGTTCGACCTCCACATGTTCATGCTGCTCCTTTGCACCGTGATCTTCGTCGGTGTATTCGGTGTGATGTTCTATTCGATCTTCGCGCACCGCAAATCGAAGGGCCACCAGGCAGCCAATTTCCACGAGAGCACCACCGTCGAAATCATCTGGACGATCGTGCCGTTCATCATCGTCGTGTTGATGGCGCTACCCGCTACCAAGGCCGTCGTCGCGATGAAGGACACCTCGAACGCCGACCTCACGATCAAGGTCACCGGCTACCAGTGGAAGTGGGGCTACGACTACGTGAAGGGTCCGGGCGAGGGCATCGGCTTCCTGTCCACACTCGCCACGCCGCGCGCGCAAACCGAAGGCCGCGAGCCGATCTCCACGCTGTATCTGCAGGAGGTCGACAATCCGCTCGTGGTGCCGGTCAACAAGAAAATCCGCATCATCACCACTGCCAACGACGTGGTCCACTCCTGGTACGTGCCGGCCTTCGGCGTGAAGCAGGACGCGATCCCAGGCTTCGTGCGCGACACGTGGTTCAAGGCTAACCGCACCGGCACGTTCCGCGGTTTCTGTACCGAGCTGTGCGGCAAGGAACACGCGTTCATGCCGGTCGTCGTCGAAGTGCTGTCCGACGACGACTACGCCAAGTGGGTCGACACGGAGAAGAAGAAAATGGCCGCCGGCCAGGACGATCCGAACAAGACCTATACGATGGCCGAGCTGATGGAGCGCGGCGGCAAGGTCTACGCGGCGAACTGCGCGGTCTGTCACCAGCCGACCGGCAAGGGCGCGGGCGCATTCCCGGCGCTCGACGGCAGCAAGATCGCCAACGGTCCGATCGGTCAGCACGTGAGCCTCGTGCTGAAGGGCAAGAATGCGATGCCTTCGTGGGCGCCGACGCTGAATGACGTCGAAATCGCCTCGGTGGTCACGTACGAACGTAACTCGTGGGGCAACCACACGGGCGACATCCTGCAGCCGAAGCAGGTCACCGAAGCGCGCAACGGCAAGCTGCCGGAAGGCGGCGACCATCTGGCCGAAGCGGGTGCCGCGGCAAGCGGCGCCGCTGCGGCATCGGGTGCGGAAGCGGCTTCCGCACCGGCGGCTGCATCGGGCAATGACGCTGGCGCGGCTGCTGCGAATAGCGCAGAGGCCACGCTGCCGGCGAGCATCTACTTCGAGACCGGCAAGAGCACGCTGCCGGCCGACGCGAAAGCGGCGGTCGACGCGGCCGCGGCCTATGCGAAAGCGCATCCGGACGCGAAATTCACGCTGTCGGGCTTCACCGACGCAACCGGCTCCGCCGACGTCAACGCGAAGCTCGCGAAGAGTCGTGCCGAGGCCGTTCGCGACGCACTGAAAGCAGCCGGCATTGCCGAAGACCATATTATTTTGAAGAAGCCGGAAACGATCACCGGCGGCACCGACGCGAAGGAAGCCCGGCGCGTTCAGATCAGCCCGGCAGCCTGACGTGTTCATGGTCAGCACCGCAGAATTCGCTTTAGGAGATATTCATGTCTAGCATCGGACACGATGTAGTCGCGGGCCACGAGCACGTGCACGGCGACCATGCCCACGAAACGCCGCACGGCTGGCGCCGTTGGCTGTTCGCCACCAACCACAAGGACATCGGTACGCTGTACCTGATCTTCTCGTTCACCATGTTCCTGTCCGGGGGCGTGATGGCGCTGATGATCCGTGCCGAACTGTTCGAGCCGGGCCTGCAGATCATGCGTCCCGAGTTCTTCAACCAGTTGACCACCATGCACGGGCTGATCATGGTGTTCGGCGCGATCATGCCGGCGTTCGTCGGCTTCGCGAACTGGATGGTGCCGCTGCAGATCGGTGCATCGGACATGGCTTTCGCGCGGATGAACAACTTCAGCTTCTGGCTGCTGCCAGTCGCGGCGGTTCTGCTGGTCGGCTCGTTCTTCTCACCGGGCGGCGCGACCGCCGCAGGCTGGACGCTGTACGCACCGCTGTCTACGCAGATGGGCCCGGGCATGGATTTCGCGATTTTCGCGGTCCACCTGATGGGTGCGTCGTCGATCATGGGCGGTATCAACATCGTCGTGACGATCCTGAACATGCGCGCACCCGGCCTCACGCTGATGAAGATGCCGATGTTCGTCTGGACGTGGCTGATCACCGCGTACCTGCTGATCGCCGTGATGCCGGTTCTCGCGGGCGCGATCACGATGGTGCTGTTCGACCGTCACTTCGGCACGTCGTTCTTCAATGCGGCAGGCGGCGGCGACCCGGTCATGTACCAGCATATCTTCTGGTTCTTCGGGCACCCCGAGGTGTACATCATGATCTTGCCGGCCTTCGGGATCGTCTCGCAGGTGATTCCGGCGTTCTCGCGCAAGCCGCTGTTCGGCTATAGCTCGATGGTGTACGCAACGGCGTCGATTGCGATCCTGTCGTTCATGGTCTGGGCGCACCACATGTTCGTGACCGGCATGCCGGTGACTGGCCAGCTGTTCTTCATGTACGCGACGATGCTGATCGCGGTGCCGACCGGCGTGAAGGTGTTCAACTGGGTCGCGACGATGTGGCGCGGCGCGCTGTCGTTCGAAACGCCGATGCTGTTCGCGGTGGGCTTCCTGATCGTGTTCACGTTCGGCGGCCTGTCGGGTCTGATGCTCGCGATGGCGCCGCTCGACATTCAGTATCACGGCACTTATTTCGTGGTTGCGCACTTCCACTACGTGCTGGTGGCGGGGTCACTGTTCGCGCTGTTCTCCGGGTGGTACTACTGGGCACCGAAGTGGACCGGCTGGATGTACAACGAAACCCGCGGCAAGATCCACTTCTGGGCGTCGATGTTCTTCTTCAACCTCGCGTTCCTGCCGATGCACTTCGTCGGTCTCGCGGGCATGCCGCGTCGCTATGCGGACTACCCGGCACAGTTCACCGACTGGAACCAGGTGATCTCGATCGGCGCATTCGGCTTCGGTCTGTCGCAGGTCTACTTCCTGTTCGCGGTGGCGCTGCCGGCGTACCGTGGTGGCGGTGAGCTCGTCGAGGCGGGCGACAAGCCGTGGGACGGCGCAACGGGCCTCGAGTGGACCGTCCCGAGCCCGGCTCCGTTCCACACGTTCGAGCATCCGCCTACCGTCGAGTAAGCCTGTCCCGGCGAAGTGCCGGGTTCCGGCGGCGCGACACATGCCGCTACCGGAACCGGGCGCTTCGCGAGGCGGCTGCAGTCGGGCGGTCTCACCGGTCAAGAACCGTATTCAGAAAGTCGAGCATGACGCGCAATCCACAGGAAAGACGTACGCCGAAGCAGATTCGCGCGGGCAACAGGCGGATAGGGTTGGTGATGTTCGCGATCGCCGCGGTGTTTTTCGCGAGCGTCATTGTGAAGCAGTGCTGGTTCAGCTAACGCCGCAGTCGCAGTCCGTATGCAGGTTTGTTGAGGATTCAGATGTCGACGCAACCGCCGGCCGAGGCCGACCGCTCTTTCAACCGTTCGATGCTGATCAAGCTGTTCGTCGTCGCTTTGATGATGTTCGGTTTCGGTTTCGCGCTGGTGCCGATGTATCGCGCGATCTGCCAGATCACCGGCGTGAACAACCTCGTGCAGCGCGACGTTTCGGCGCGCGAGGCGAAGAATACGCAGGTCGACATGAGCCGCACGATTTCGATCGAATTCGATGCGAACGCGCGCGGCCTGTTGGGTTTCAAGCCGGAGCAGCGCAGTCTCGACGTGCATCCGGGCGAAGTGACGACCGTCATGTACGACGTCAGCAACGGGCAGTCGCGCACGATCCGTGCGCAGGCGATCCCGAGCTACGCGCCGAAGCAGGCGACCGAGTACTTCAGGAAGATCGAGTGTTTCTGTTTCACGCAGCAGACGTTGAACGCGAACGAGACGAAGCGGATGCCCGTGGTGTTCGTGGTCGATCCGAAGTTGCCGAAGGACGTGAAGACGATCACGCTGTCGTACACGTTTTTCGAGTTGAACACGCCGGCGGCGGCAAGCGCGGATGACGCGGTGCCGAAGGCAAATTCAGTGAACAACGCGGCAGCCACTCCCGCGAAGCCGGCCTGAAGCAGCTTTGACGGCGCGAGCCACGGACGAACGAAGGAAGACGAAGCGAGATGAACGATAACGGCGGCAGTCCGCGCAAGAGCAGTTTCGGTCAGTCGATGCGCGCGGTGTTCTGGTCGTTTTTCGGCGTGCGCAAGCGCCGCGATCTCGAAGCGGACGCGACGCAGCTGAACCCGCTGCATGTGATCGTGGCGGCGCTGATCGGCGCGGCGGTCCTGATCGGGGTGCTGATTCTGGTCGTGCGCCTCGTGGTCGGTTGAGGCAGTAGCAGGGCGCAGCAGCACAGAAGAGCCCACGAATTAGAGAGAAGCGGTGCGGTATCGACGCGCCGCCGAAGATACAGCCGGAGATTCCGGAACAACTGGACTGAAGTGGAGAATCAAGAATGAGCGGTCAAAACGAGAGCCCGTACTATTTCGTACCGCATCCGTCGCGGCATCCGATCAGCGCCGCTACCGGGTTGCTGGTCATGCTCGGATCGCTTGCGGCCTGGATCAATGACCACACGTGGGCGCCGCTCGGCGTGCTCATCGGTCTGCTGTGGCTGCTCTTTACGCTGTGGCACTGGTTCGGCGACGCGATCGCCGAGTCGGAAGGCGGCATGTACGGCAAGAACGTCGACCGCTCGTACCGCTGGAGCATGAGCTGGTTCATCTTCTCCGAAGTGATGTTCTTCGGCGCATTCTTCGGCGCGCTGTTCTATGCTCGCGAAATCGCGATGCATCAGTTGGGCAGCCTCGACTACAAGCTGATCTGGCCGGACTTCACGGCAGTGTGGCCGAACAACGGCCCGGCCGAGCTCGTGGGCACCTACAAGTCGATGCAGCCGTGGCCGGTGCCGACCATCAACACGGCGCTGCTGCTGTCGTCGGGTGCGACGCTGACGGTGTCGCACCACGCCCTGCGCGACAACCATCGCAAGAAGGCGATCGCGTGGCTCGCGGCGACCCTCGTGCTGGGCGTGTGCTTCCTGTTCCTGCAGGGTTTCGAATACTTCCATGCATACCACGAGCTGAACCTCACGCTGGCTTCGGGCATCTACGGTTCGACATTCTTCCTGCTGACCGGCTTCCACGGCTTTCACGTGTTCCTCGGCGGCACGATGCTCGCCGTCGTGCTGGCGCGCCTGATTCGTGGCCACTTCACGCCGGAACATCACTTCGCGTTCGAAGGCGCGGCCTGGTACTGGCACTTCGTCGACGTCGTGTGGCTCGGTCTGTACGTCGTCGTGTACTGGCTGTAATGCAGCAGTCAGACCCGCGCGCGCCGCTCGTCGGCGCAGGCGCGGGACGTGCGCGCAACACCTGTCAGGCGGCGCGCACGAGCAGTATGCAAGGATGAATGCAGCGCCGCCCTCGACCTGTCAGGGCGGCGTTTTGTTTGGTGGCGTGAAAATTTTGCCGCCGACGCTTTGCGCCGGCGACCTATCCGCGAGCGTCAGCGTCCGTACGGAATCCCGGTCGACTGAATCCAGCCCATCCAGTGTGCGAACAGGATGAACAGGAACAGCGAGATCGACAGGCCCACGCGCGTGGCGAGCGACCAGACCATCCGCTTGGTCTTGCCTTTGTCGTGCATCATGAAATACAGCGCCGACACCATGCTGGCGATGATCAGAGCAAAGGCGATGGGAACGATAATGTGCATGGAACCAACTGAAACCGGAAAGCGCAGTGGCAAGACACTCATTATCGCACCGCGCGCGGGCGTCTGCCGCAGGTTCCCGGCGGCCCTGCACGCGATGACGGAGTACCTGCAATGAAGTTTCGCCTGATTCCCGTGCTGCTGATCCTGCTGGTCGTCGTCGTGACGGTGCGGCTCGGTTTCTGGCAGCGCGATCGTGCGCATCAGAAGGAAGCGCTCGAGGCGCGCATCACGCAGTTCGAAAACGCGCCTGCGCTGCCGGTCAGCGCGGCGCCGCTCGCCCTGAAAGACGTGGAGTTTCATCGGGTGAAAGCGCGCGGCAGTTTCGTCGCGGACAAGGTCGTGTACCTCGATAATCGTCCGTATAACGATCAGCCGGGCTTTTACGTCGTGATGCCTTTTAAACTCGCCGACGGCGGCTACGTGCTCGTCAATCGCGGCTGGCTGCCGCGCAACCTGAGCAATCGCGAGACCATCGCGCCGTACACGACGCCGTCGGGCGAGCTCGAGATCGAAGGGATTGCGCGAGCCGACGCGTCACGCGCGTTCGAACTCGGCGAGGGCGGATCGGCCGCGCATCACCTGATCCGGCAGAATCTCGATGTCGCCGCGTACGCGGCGGAGACCGGCTTGCCGCTGCAATCGTTCGTGATCCAGCAGATCGGCGACGCGCAAGACGGTCTGGTGCGCGACTGGCCCGCGCCGACCACCGGCGTCGAGCGCAACTACGGCTACATGCTGCAGTGGTGGGGCATGGCCGCCGCGGCGCTCGCGTTCGGTCTGTATGCGGCGCGCCGCGCGGGCAAAAAAGAACACGCGCAGGGCGCGTGAGGCACGCAAGGCACGGCTCGCCGTCGTCCAAACATTGAAAGAGGTTCCGTAGTGTCGACTCGTACTCCCCGTTCGCCGGAAGCTGGCAAACCCGCTGGCAAAGCCGCCGGCAAACCCGCCGCGGCCAGGCCGATGCCCGGCCAACCGAACGGCCCGGGCTCGTGGCGACGCGGCCGCTGGGTGCTGCTGCTGCTCGCGGTGATCTGTGCGGCGCCGATCGCGATCTCGTACTTCATGTACTACGTCATCAAGCCGACCGGCGGCAGCACGAACTACGGCGCGCTGATCGACCCGCAACGGCCGATCCCCGACTCGCTCGTGGTCACCGGCGAGGACGGTAAGCCGCTGAAGCTCGCGTCGCTGCACGGCCGCTGGCTGATGATCTCGGTCGACAACAGCGCGTGCGACAAGGCCTGCGTGACGAAGCTGTACTTCATGCGACAAATCCGCGCAGCGCAAGGCCCGGAACGCGAGCGCGTCATGGAGGTGTGGCTGCGCACCGATGCGGACAAGGTCGCCGATGTGATACAAAGCGCCTACCCCAACACCGACATGCTGATCGCCGATCCGGCGCAGGTTGCCGCGTGGCTGCCCGCCGACACCGGCACGCGGATCACCGACCACATCTACCTGGTCGATCCGAACGGCAATCTGATGATGCGTTTTCCGAAAGACGCGAACCCGAGCAAGATCAAAGGCGACCTGACCAAGCTGCTCAAGTGGTCGACCATCGGCTGATGCCGCAACCTGGGTAAATGAGATGTTCGTATTGCAACTGGGCCTGATCGGCTTGTGTATCGCGTTGCTGCCGCTGTCCTACGTATGGGTCAAGGCCGACGACAACAAATTCCGCAAGCTGGTCTGGCTCACCACCTTCCTGACGCTCGATCTCGTGATGTTCGGCGGCTTCACGCGCCTCACCGATTCGGGCCTCGGCTGCCCGGACTGGCCCGGCTGCTACGGCACGTCGTCACCGTTCATCGCACACGCGGCGATCTCCGCCGCCTATCAGGCGATGCCGAGCGGCCCCGTCAGCATGACGAAGGCGTGGATCGAAATGATCCACCGCTACTTCGCGATGGCGATCGGCGTGCTGATCATCGCGCAGACGATCATTGCGTGGACGGCGCGCATCAAGCGTCGTCCGCTGCACGTGTCACCGTGGTGGCCGACTTCGCTGCTGCACCTGATCGTCGTGCAAGGCGCGTTCGGCGCGTGGACCGTGACGATGAAGCTGCAGCCGATCATCGTGACCACGCATCTGCTGCTCGGCCTCGCGCTGCTCGGCACCCTCGGCTGGCTCGCGGCGCGCTTGACGCCGCTGCCCGCCTACGAGCCGGAAGCCGCGCGCTGGCGCGCGGCGGCGCTCGCGGGTCTTGGACTGCTGGTACTGCAGATCGCGCTCGGCGGCTGGGTCAGCACGAACTACGCGGTGCTCGCGTGCACCGACTTCCCGACCTGCAACGGCCAATGGATTCCGCCGATGGACTTCGCGCACGGCTTTCACCTGTGGCGCGCGCTCGGCATGACCGGCGACGGCGACGTGATCACGCAGGATGCGCTGGTCGCGATTCACTGGACGCATCGCACGTTCGCGTTCGCCGTGATCGCCTATCTGGTGTGGTTCGCGGTGAGGATACGCCGCTTCGAGTCGCTGCGGCGACCCGCCAACGGCGTGCTGCTGGTGGTGCTGATCCAGTTCATCACCGGCTTGTCGAACATCGTGCTGCAATGGCCGTTGCCGATCGCGGTCGCCCATAACGGCGGGGCCGCGATCCTGCTGCTACTGCTCGTTATGTTAAACTTTCGAATAGCTTATAGCCGTCCCGGCCGCGCCACGCTCCCTGCGCGCGAAGCCGCGCCAGCGTGACTCACATGGACAGCACAACACTCTCCCAATCGCCCGGCAGCCGGGTCTCCCAATATCTCGCACTGACCAAGCCGCGTGTTACGCAGCTCGCGGTGTTCTGCGCGGTCATCGGCATGTTCCTGTCGACGCCGGGCATGGTGCCGTGGACCGTCCTGATCGGCGGCACCGTCGGCATCTGGCTGTTGGCCGGTGCTGCGTTCGCGATCAATTGCCTCGTCGAGCAGCAGATCGACGCGAAAATGCGCCGCACGTCGTGGCGTCCGTCGGCGCGCGGCGAAATCACTACCCGGCAAATCCTGCTGTTCTCGGCCGTGCTCGGCGGCCTCGGCATGTGGACGCTGTACACGTTCGCCAATCCGCTGACCATGTGGCTGACGCTCGCCACGTTCGTCGGGTATGCGGTCATCTATACGCTGCTGCTGAAGCCGGCCACGCCGCAGAACATCGTGATCGGCGGCGCGTCGGGCGCGATGCCGCCGGCGCTCGGCTGGGCAGCGGTCACCGGCCACGTGCCCGGCGACGCATGGATCCTGGTGTTGATCATCTTCGTATGGACACCGCCGCATTTCTGGGCGCTCGCTCTGTATCGCCGCAAGGACTACGAAAACGCCGGCCTGCCGATGCTGCCGAACACGCACGGCGAAAAGTACACGCGCCTGCATATCCTGCTCTACACGGTCATTCTGTTCGCGGTCACCCTGATGCCGTTCATCTCCGGCATGAGCGGCGTCGTGTATCTCGCGTCGGCGGTGCTACTGGGCGCCGTGTTTCTCGCGTATGCGTGGAAGATCTACCGGGAGTATTCGGACCAGCTCGCGCGCAAAACCTTCCGTTATTCGATCGTCTATCTGTCGCTGCTGTTCGCCGCGCTGCTGATCGACCACTATGCGCGCGTCGTAATCGGCGCGTAACACCATGCTCAACAACCGCTTTGCGCGCGTCGCGCGCGCCGCTGTGATCGCTTGCGCGCTCGGCGCGGCGCTGGGCGGCACACTGCTGATGACCGGTTGCGGCAAGCAGCCGCCGGCTTTTACGAATCTCGACATCACCGGCAATACACAATTCGCCAGCGATTTCTCGTTGCCCGACACGTCCGGCAAGATTCGCACGCTTGCCGACTACAAAGGCAAGGTCGTCGTGTTGTTCTTCGGCTATACGCATTGCCCGGACGTCTGCCCGACGACGATGGCCGAGCTGTCACAGGCGTTGCAGCAACTCGGCCCGGAAGACGCGAAGCGTGTGCAGGTGCTGTTCGTCACACTCGACCCCGAGCGCGACACCCCGCAGTTGCTCGCGCAATACGTGCCGGCGTTCAATCCGAGCTTCGTGGGCTTGCGTCCTGCCAGCGAAGAGCAACTCGCGAAGCTCGCGAAAGACTTCCGCGTCTACTACGCGAAGGTGCCGGGCAAAACGCCCGACAGCTACACGATGGACCACACGGCCGCGAGCTATGTGTTCGACACGGACGGCAAGCTGCGTCTGTTCGCGCGCGATGGTCAGGGCGCGACGCCGTGGGTGCACGACTTCAAGCTTTTGCTCGATTGACGCGTATCGCAGGCGGCTTTTTGTCGCGCCGCCGCTTACGCGTCCTCGCATCGATCTCTTCTTCGCAACTCGCGCTCAAACCGGGGTCGGCAGATTCAGCCCCGGCGCGATACGCGTTGTCTTGAACTCCGTCACCTCGTAGCGCGCGAGCTGTTGCTCGGCGAACGGATCGCTCGCGAGAATGCGATCCAGCCTGTCGCGTTCGATACGCACCGCGAGGATGATGCCGCCGTCGCGCGGCACTTTCGGCCCAGCCGCGACGAAGATGCCCGCGTCGAACTGCTTGGCGAGAAACGCGCGATGCGCGTCGAGCGCGTCGTCGATACGATCGAGCGGGGCGGTGTAGATCAGGTTGATCACATACATGGTCGTTCTCAGTGGTGGTTGAGTGGGCCGTGCGAGGCCACGGCTCCGGATTATCGGTTAGCTGCGGTTTTGCGTCGCGCTAGTCAGCACGCTCGCGCTCTGCATATCCATTTGCGCTAAGGGTATTTTCCAAACTTGCCGCCCATATGAAACAATTTAGGGTTTGGCCGACGGCGCACCAGCAGGAACCGGAGCGCCGCCCATTTTCATCCGGCTCCGGTACCGATCGGGGCCATCGACTCAAACGTCGAACCGCAACAGCGAGAAACACATGCAGCGCAGAAATATCCTCAAAGCCCTCACCGCAGTTGTCGCCGGTGCGGCGATCCTGACCAGCTTCGGCGCGCACGCCGACGACAAGGTCATCAAGGTCGGCACGATCGGCGGCCCGGACGCGCAGATCTGGGAAGTCGTCACCAAGGTTGCGAAGCGCGAAGGCTTGAACGTGAAGGTCGTCGAGTTCAACGACTACATCCAGCCGAACGCCGCGCTCGATGCCGGCGACCTCGACGCCAACAGCTTCCAGCACCAGCCGTACCTCGATAGCCAGACCAAGCAGCGCGGCTACAAGCTCGTCAACGCGGGCCTCACGTACATCTCGCCGCTCGGCGCGTACTCGAAGAAGCTGAAGACGCTGAAGGATCTGCCGCAAGGCGCGAAGGTCGCGGTGCCGAACGATCCGTCGAACGAAAATCGCGCGCTGCTGTTGCTGCAGGCGCAAGGCCTGATCAAGCTGAAGGACGGCGCGGCCATGGGCGGCAACAATGCGACGCCGCTCGACGTCGTCGACAATCCGAAGAAAATCAAGTTCGTCGAGCTCGACGCTGCGCAACTGCCGCGTTCGCTCGCCGACGTCGATGCTGCCGTCATCAACACGAACTTCGCGCTGGCCGCCGGCCTGCAGCCGACCAAGGACGCGATCGCGCTCGAAGACATCCACAGCCCGTACGCGAACCTGATCGCCGTGCGCACGAAGGACAAGGATCAGCCGTGGGTGAAGAAGCTGGTCGCAGCGTATCAGTCGGAAGACGTGCGCCAGTTCATCAAGACGCAGTTCAAGGGTTCGATGGTGCCGTCGTTCTAAGCGACGCGTTCAGCGCGATCGCGAACAGCAATCGCACAGCATCGGGAAAGGCACGCGCCGCACAGGCGCGTGCTTTTTTTTATAGCTCCAACTCCCATCTTTCGATCATCAGATCGTGGCCGAAGCGGTGCTGCGTCGCGCTGTCGGCCAGCTTGAACCCAGCGCGCTCGCAAAGCCGCCGCGGCTCCGCCAATGCGCTCGCGGTGGTCAGCGTCAGCTTCGTGTAGCCCGCGCGCCGCGCGAAGCGCACGCATTCGCTGATCAGCTGCGTGCCGATGCCGAGCCGCCGCACGTCCGGTTCGACCCACAGCAGGCGTATGCCCGCGACCGTCGTCGAGACCCCCACGAGGCAAACCGAGCCGACCACCAGACCTTCCTGTTCGGCGATCCAGCACTTCTCGCGCACTGGGTCGTTGCGCTGCGCGTACTCGGCGACGACGCGCGCGAGCAAGCCCTCGAACGTGTGATCCCAGCCGTACTGCGCGGCGAACCACTGCGCCTGCCGATGCACGAGCCAGCCGCATTCGCCGGCGCGCGGCTGACGCAGCACCACGAGCTCATGCTTCGGCTTGTCGCCGAGCAGCCGCTCGATCAGCTTCATCGCGGCGATCAATTGCTCCTGCGATAGCGCGCTGAGTTTGTCGAGCAGGCCGAGTGCTTCGTGGATGGCGGCGGCGTCGAGCGGTGCGTAGGTGGCGTGGCCGTGCTCGGTGAGCGCGATCAGCGACTGGCGCGCGTCGGTGTCGGACGGGCGGCGCGAGATCAGGTTGCGTCGCTCGAAACTGGTCAGCAAGCGGCTCAGATAGCCACTATCGAGGCCTAGCGCGCGCCCGAGCACCGATGCGGTCTGCGCACGGGCACGCGATAGCTCGTGCAGCACGCGCACTTCCGTCAGCGAGAACTCGCTTCGCGCCAGATGTTCGTGCAGGGCGCCGATGCACTGGGTATAGAAGCGATTGAAATGGCGGACGGCCTGAGCGCGCCGCAGCGCCTCGGAATCAGTCAAGGACGGCTCCCCCGCAACTTTTTGTGGTCGTACAGCGCACTATATCGGCACGACCCTTATTTACAAAGCCAGTCCATCGCAGCTTGGCGCCAATTGGTATTAAACAGGTATTGATCATCGAGGGTGTTTTGATACCACTAAAGCCCGGTCGCAGCTCGCTGGTATCGTCAATTGGTCGCATTCGGGAAAGTCCTAGTCCGTGAATCCCTTTCGCAGCAGCCCTTAAAACCGCATCTTAACCTTACCTGGTAAGGCTTTCCGGCCGTCCTGGTCAACATGTAACCAGTCCGTTGACTGGTATTATGTTGGTTATATAATGGGCTCTCATTTTTCGAGGCCGTGCTGCTCGCGGCGTTCCTGGAGCCCCATGGAAACTCGCTGGTCCGCATTGATGCCTGACGTGCGCAACGTCACGCCGCTCTACCTGCAGCTCGCGCGCAACCTGGCGACGGCGATCCATTGCGGCGTCTGGTCGGCCGGCGAGGCTCTGCCCTCCGAGCGCACGCTGTCCGACGCGATCGGCGTATCGCGCATCACCGCGCGCAAGGCGATCGAACTGCTGGTCGAGCAGGGACTGATCCGGCGCTCGCGCGGCGCCGGCAGCTTCATCACGCCGCGCGTCGAAGACCCGCTGTCGCGTCTCACCGGCTTCACGAAGAAGATGCGGCAGCGCGGTTTCCGCCCGGATTCGGTATGGCTCGAACGCGATGTGCGCGCTGCCAATCGCGACGAGCTTCTGCACCTCGGCCTGTCACCGGGGGCGGCCGTCGCGAGCCTGCGGCGGCTGCGGCGCGCGGACGGCATCGTGATGGCGGTCGAGCATTCGGCGCTGCCGGTCGCGATCGTGCCCGATCCGCTCGTGATCGGTGACTCGCTGTACAGCTATCTCGAGCAACGCGGCGCGGCTGTCGTACGCGCGTTGCAGCACTTCCGCGCGGTCAACGCGTCGAGCGAAATCGCCGCGCTGATGGACATCGAACCGCGCACCGCACTGCTGGTCATTACCCGTATCGGCTACAGCGCGGATCAGCGCGCGATCGAGCTGACCGACACCTATTGCCGCGACGACTACTACGACTTCGTCGCTGAATTGCGCACCTGAACTGCGCGGGCCGCACGGGCCGCAAGTCCGGCGAACGCACTTTTGCCGCATACGTATCACGCACCAGAGAGACCCATGCTGACCGGAAACATACTCACCACCGAAGGGTGGATCCACGGCACGCTCGAATACGAAAACGGCCGCATCACGGCGCTGTCAGGCGAGCGCGTCGATCCGTCGACGAACGACGCACCGTACATCCTGCCCGGCTTCATCGATCTGCACGTGCATGGCGGCGGCGGCGCCGACGTGATGGAAGGCGGCGACGCGATCGAAACGATCACCCGCACGCATGCGCGCTACGGCACCACGAGCCTCCTCGCAACGACGATGACCGCGCCGCGCGACGAACTAATGAACGTCGTCGCCGGGCTCGGCACCGTCACGCGGGTGCGCACGCCGGGCTGCGCGCGGGTGCTCGGCGTGCATCTGGAAGGGCCGTACATCAACCCCGGCAAGCTCGGCGCGCAGCCCGACGCGGCGGTATCGGCGGTGATGGACGAGGTGCTCAAGTATCTGTCGATCGCGCCGATCCGCGTCGTCACGCTAGCGCCCGAGATCGCCGGCCACATGGAGATCATCTCCGAGATGGCGGCGCGCGGCGTGCGCGTGCAGCTCGGCCATTCGCTCGGCACCTACGACGACGCGGTCGCCGCGCTCAAGCACGGCGCGTGCGGCTTCACGCATCTGTTCAACGCAATGTCGCCGCTGCATCACCGCAACCCTGGCCTCGTCGGCGCGGCGCTCGCGCACGCCGAATACGCCGAAATCATTCCCGACCTGCTGCACGTGCATCCGGGTGCGATCCGCACCGCGCTGCGCGCGATTCCGCGCCTGTACGTGGTGACGGACAGCACGTCGGCAACCGGCATGCCCGACGGCGAATACCGTCTCGGCAGCCAGCACGTGACCAAGTGTCTGGGCGGCGTACGTCTGGCCGACGGCACGCTCGCGGGCAGCACGCTGACGATGGATCAGGCGCTGCGCAATCTTGTCTCGATCGGCCTGCCGATCGCCGATGTATCACACCGTTTGTCGCGCTACGCCGCCGACTATCTCGGCATCGAGGACCGCGGCCGCATCGCGCGCGGTGCGTGGGCCGACGTGGTCGTCTTCGACCGCGAGCTGGCGCTTAGCGCAACCTACGTCGAAGGAGAAGCCATTGTCGAATATGCTTAAAGAAGCGCTCGCGTCCGCCGCAACGGTCGCCGAGCAGCTCAAGGACACCTCGCGCGTCGCGGCGCTCGCCGCGAAGCTCGCGCAACAGCCGCGCCACGTCGCGCTGACCGTCGCGCGCGGCAGCTCGGACCACGCCGCCAGTTACTTTGCCTCTCTGACGATGAGCCGCCTGGGCGTGCCGGTCGCGTCGCTGCCGATGTCGGTCGCGACGCTGCAGCAGGCTCCGCTTCAGGTGCGCGATCAGCTTGCGCTCGCGTTTTCGCAATCGGGCAAGAGCCCCGACCTCGTCGGCACGATGAACGCGTTGCGAGCAGCCGGCGCGCTGACGGTCGCCGCCGTCAACGCCCCGAGCTCTCCGCTCGCCGACGCGTGCGAGTGGCATCTGCCGCTCGTCGCCGGTCCCGAGCTGAGCGTTGCCGCGACCAAGAGCTACATCGCGATGCTGTCGATCTCCGCGCAACTGGTCGCGCATTGGCAGAACGACGCCGCGTTGCTCGCTGGACTGAATACGCTGCCCGACGCGCTGGAACGCGCGGGCCGGCTCGACTGGTCGATGGCCGTCAACGAGTTGCGCGGCATCGAGCGGATGATCGTGATCGGCCGCGGCCTTGGCCTCGCGATCGCGCAGGAAGCCGCGCTCAAGCTGAAGGAAACTTCCGGCATCCAGGCCGAAGCGTTTTCGAGCGCGGAAGTGCGTCATGGTCCGATGGAGCTGATCGACCGCGACTATCCGCTGCTCGTGTTCGCACCGCGCGGGCCGGAGCAGGCGGGTCTGCTGCAACTCGCGCACGACATGCGCGCGCGCGGCGCGCGCGTGCTGCTCGCCGCGCCCGATGACGTCGCGGAAGCTTCGCTGCCGCTCGTCGCCACCGCACACGCGGCGCTCGATCCGATCGCCGCCATCCTGTCCTTTTACGTGATGGCCGCGGATCTTGCCGCCGCGCGCGGGCGCAATCCCGACGCGCCACGCCATCTGAACAAAGTCACCGAAACTCACTGACGAGAACGACGATGCGACGTGTCGAGAAGACCAACCTGATGAGCCATTCCGAAGATCACATTGTTTTGCTTGCACCGCTGACCGGTCCGGTGGTGCCGCTCGCGAAGGTGCCGGACCCGGTGTTTGCGGGCGGCATGTTCGGCGACGGCATCGGCGTCGATCCGCTCGAGGGGCGGCTCGTCGCGCCGTGCGACGGCGTCGTCACGCATCTCGCGCGCACCGGCCACGCGGTGACGCTCGAGAGCGCCAAAGGTGCGCAGATTCTGCTGCATATCGGTATCGACACGGTCGGGCTGAACGGCAAGGGCTTTGCGCCGATGGTCGGGCAGGGCGCGCAGGTTCGCGCTGGTGATGTGCTGATCGAGTTCGATCAGGATCAGGTCGCGCTGAATGCGCCGAGCCTCGTGTCGGTGGTCGCGATTGCGAATTCGGAAATGTTCGAAATCATCGAGCGGGCGCCGAACGGTCACGTCAAGGCCGGCGAAACGCCGCTGCTGGTGCTGCGCGCACGCGAAGGCGTCAGTCATGACGCGGTGCGCGAGGCGTGCGCCGCGCAGGTGATGGACGAAGCGCGCCGGCAGATCACGCTGACGCACGCGGGCGGTCTGCATGCGCGGCCCGCGGCGCGCGCGCGCGAAGCGGCGCGCGGCTTCGACGCGCGCGTCGAGGTGCGCTACGACGGGCGCAAGGCGCCGATCGAAAGCGTGGTGGGTCTGCTGGGACTCGGTGCCGGCGAAGGCGCGCGCGTCGAGTTGCTCGGCGTCGGTCCGCACGCGCAGGCGGCGGTCGATGCGATCGCCGATGAACTGACGCGCGAAGCGCACGGTGAGGTGGAACACAAGCCCGCGCGGCCGGCGACAGCACCGACGACCGTGGTTGCCACGCCCGCCGCGGGCGAGCCGCTCGCGCCGAATACGCTCGCGGGTGTATGCGCGGCGCCGGGCGTCGCGCTCGGCAAACTGGTGCGCTGGGACGATGCGGATGTCGATCCGCCCGAGCAGGCGAGCGGCACGTCGGCGGCGGAAAGCCGTCTGCTCGACAAGGCGATCGCGACCGTCGACGCCGATCTCGACACGATCGTGCGCGATGCGTCGCAACGCGGGGCGGTCGGCGAGGCGGGAATTTTCGCGGTGCATCGCGTGCTGCTCGAAGATCCGACGCTGCTCGACGCCGCGCGCGATCTGATCAGCCTCGGCAAGAGCGCGGGTTTTGCGTGGCGCGAGGCGATCCGCGCACAAATAGACATCCTGAGTAATGTCGAAGACGCACTGCTCGCCGAGCGGGCCGCCGATCTGCGCGACATCGAAAAGCGTGTGCAGCGCGCGCTCGGCTACACGAGCAGCGCCGCCCGCACGCTGCCGGACGAGGCAGTGCTCGCGGCCGACGAATTCACGCCGTCGGATTTGTCGTCGCTCGATCGCACGCGTGTGACCGCGCTCGTGATGGCACGTGGCGGCGCGACCTCGCACGCGGCGATTCTCGCGCGTCAGGCGGGCATCCCGGCGCTGGTCGCGGTCGGCGACGCGTTGCATGCGATTCCCGATGGCACGCAGGTGGTGGTGAACGCGAGCACCGGCCGGCTCGAATTCGCGCCGACCGAACTCGACGTCGAACGCGCGCGGTGCGAACGCAGCCGCCTCGCCGCCGTGCGCGAAGCGAATCGCCGCACCTCGCAACAGGCAGCGGCGACCGCCGACGGCCGCGCGATCGAAGTGGCCGCCAACATCGCCACACTCGACGACGCGAACGCCGCGGTCGACAACGGCGCCGACTCGGTCGGCCTGTTGCGCACCGAGCTGCTGTTCATCCACCGCCCGGCCGCGCCGAGCGCGGACGAGCATCGCCACAGCTATCAGGCGATCGTCGATGCGTTGCGCGGCCGCAGCGCGATCATCCGCACGCTCGACGTCGGCGCGGACAAGGAAGTCGACTATCTGACGCTGCCGCCCGAGCCGAATCCCGCGCTCGGCCTGCGCGGCGTGCGCCTCGCGCAGGTGCGCCCCGATCTGCTCGACGACCAGCTGCGTGGCCTGCTCGCGGTGCGTCCGATCGGCGCCGTGCGCATCCTGCTGCCGATGGTCACCGATGCGGGCGAACTGATCCGCATCCGCAAGCGTATCGACGAACTCGCACGCGAAGCGGGCAGCACCGAGCCGGTCGAAGTGGGTGTGATGATCGAAGTGCCGTCGGCCGCATTGCTCGCCGATCAGCTCGCACAGCACGCCGATTTTCTGTCGATCGGCACCAACGACCTGACCCAATACACGCTCGCGATGGACCGCTGCCAGCCCGATCTCGCGGCGCAGGCGGACGGCCTGCATCCGGCGGTGCTGCGGCTGATCGCGGCGACCGTCGAAGGTGCCGCGAAGCATGGCAAATGGGTCGGCGTGTGCGGCGCGCTCGCCGGCGACCCGCTCGCGATGCCGCTGCTGGTGGGCCTGGGTGTGACCGAGCTATCGGTCGATCCGGTCTCGGTGCCCGGCATCAAGGCACGCGTGCGCACGCTCGACTATCAGTTGTGCCGCCAGCGCGCTCGCGAGGCGCTCGCGCTCGACTCGGCGCAGGCGGTTCGAGCCGCAAGCCGCGCGACGTGGCCGCTCGATTGAAAGATTAATCAAATGGAGAACTCGCACGCCGTGCGTCCGGCAGTACGGCTGCCTTCACGCGCGGCGCGATTCTCCGCATCGCTGCACTACTCACCGAAGACTTACCCCACGAGACAAAATTGGAGATACCGATGGATGCAAATCCGTTTCTGAAGATACAGCGCCTGGGACGCGCGCTGATGCTGCCGATCGCGGTGCTACCGGTCGCCGGCCTGCTGCTGCGGCTCGGCCAGCCCGACGTGTTCAACATCAAGATGATCGCCGATGCGGGCGGCGCGATCTTCGACAACCTGCCGCTACTGTTCGCGATCGGTGTGGCGGTCGGCTTCGCCAAAGACAATAACGGCGTCGCGGGTCTGGCTGGCGCGATCGGCTATCTGGTGCAGATCGCGGTGATGAAGGACATCAACGACAAGCTCAACATGGGCGTGCTGTCGGGGATCATCGCGGGGATCGTCGCGGGACTGCTGTACAACCGCTACAAGGACATCAAGCTGCCCGACTACCTGGCGTTCTTCGGCGGCAAGCGCTTCCTGCCGATCGTGACAGGCGTGGTCTGCGTGGTGCTAGGCATCATATTCGGCCACGTGTGGGCGCCGGTGCAGAGCGCGATCGACCTGGCCGGCCACTGGCTCACGACGGCCGGCGCGCTCGGCGCCTTCGTGTTCGGCGTGCTGAACCGCTTGCTGCTCGTCACGGGCCTGCATCACATCCTTAACTCGCTGACGTGGTTCGTGTTCGGCAGCTTCACGCCGGCCAGCGGCGCGCCGGTCACGGGCGACCTGCACCGCTTCTTCGCCGGCGACCCGACCGCGGGCACTTTCATGACCGGCTTCTTCCCGGTGATGATGTTCGGCCTGCCGGCCGCGTGTCTCGCGATGTTCCATGAGGTGCCGAAGGAGCGTCGCGCGGTGGCCGGCGGCCTGCTGTTCTCGATGGCGCTCACGTCGTTCCTGACTGGCGTGACCGAGCCGATCGAGTTCAGCTTCATGTTCCTCGCGCCGGTGCTGTATGCGATCCACGCGCTGCTGACGGGGCTGTCGCTTGCGATCTGCTCGGCGCTCGGCATTCACCTCGGCTTTACGTTCTCGGCGGGCTTCATCGACTACGTGCTGAACTTCGGTCTGTCGACGAAGGGCTGGTGGGCGATTCCGCTCGGTATCGTGTACTCGGTCGTGTACTACGGTCTGTTCCGCTTCTTCATCCGCAAGTTCAACATGGCGACGCCGGGCCGTGAGCCCGCCGCTGCGGAAGAGCAGGTCAAGTCGTTCGCGGAGGGTGGTTTCGTCGCGCCGGCGGCCGGTGCGGCCGTGCCGCGTGCGCAGCGTTATATCGCGGCGCTCGGTGGGGCGGCGAACCTGTCGGTCGTGGATGCATGCACGACGCGTCTGCGCCTGTCGGTCGTCGATGCGGACAAGGTCTCCGAAAGCGAACTGAAGTCGATCGGCGCGCGTGGCGTGCTCAAGCGCGGCGCGAACAACGTGCAGGTGATCATCGGACCGGAAGCGGACATCATCGCCGATGAGATGCGTACGGCGATCGCGCAGGGTCAGGGCGACGCAGTGAAGGTGGCAAGTGCTGCCGTGTCGGCGCCGGCTACCGCTGCCGCGCCGGCCGCGCGAAACGCTGGGCACGCCGACGACGCGCAAGGCGGTCCGCTCGACCCCGATCCGCTGCGCTGGCTCGCCGTGTTCGGCGGCGCGGGCAACGTGGTGTCGCTCGATGCGGTCGCGGCGACGCGTCTGCGCGTGGTCGTGCGCGATGCGGCGGCGATCGATCGTCAGCGCCTCGCGTCGCTCGATACCGCGTGGGTGTCGACCGACACGTTCCATATCGTCGTCGGCGAGGCCGCGCAGCGCTATGCGCAGAAGCTGGCCGAGCGGCTGTCGTCGCAAGGCGGTGGCGCGGGCGCGGCGCCGGTGCCCGCTTGATCGGCTGATGGCTGTCGGGCACTGTTGAGAAAAAAGCGGCACCTTGTTCCAAGGTGCCGCTTTCGCGTCTACGACCAAAGCTTGCGGCCTGGCGAGTCACCCGCTTATGGTCTCGCTCAATACATCGAATGGTGGTTTTCCTTGATCGCAGCGGCGGTCACCTTGCCGCGCATCACGCGATAAACCCAGCCGGTATAGAGGAGGATGATCGGCAGGAACAGGATCACCGCGAACAGCATGATTTCGAGCGTCATCTGGCTCGACGTCGAATCCCACATGGTCAGGCTGCTGCGGCCGTCGAGTGACGAAGGCATGATGAACGGGAACATCGAGAAGCCCGCGGTCAGGATCACGCCGACGACCATCAGCGACGTCGACAGAAACGCCGTCGCCTCGAAGCGCGAGCGTGCGAGCAGCACCGCGAGCACCCCGCCGACCAAACCCGCGAGCGGCGCGATCGCCATCCACGGATAGAGCGCGTAGTTGTTCAGCCACAAACCCGGCGCGCCGATCACGGTTTTCATCAAAGGATTGGAGACCGCGTCGAGCGGCGGCATGTCGACGATCTGATAGCCGCCGATCATCGTCGCGACGAGCGCGCCCGCGATGAGAAACAGCACCACCGCGCATAGCGCCGAGAGCCGCAGCGCCTTCGACGCGCGCTCGTGAACCTCGCCATCGGTCTTCCACTTGACGAACGCCGCGCCGTGCGCGGCCAGCATCGACACGCTGACGAGACCCGTCAGCAGCGCGAACGGATTGAGCAGGCCGAAGAAACTGCCGTGATAGGTGACGCGCAGATCGGTATCGAACGAGAACGGCACGCCTTGCAGCAGATTGCCGAACGCGATGCCGAACACCAGCGCCGGTACGAAGCCGCCGATGAAGAGACCCCAGTCCCACGCGTTGCGCCAGCGCGGATCCTCGCGCTTGCCGCGATAGTCGAACCCGACCGGACGGAAGAACAGCGCGAACAGCACCAGCAGCATCGCGAAGTAGAAGCCCGAGAACGATGCCGCGTAGGCGAGCGGCCACGCCGCGAACATCGCGCCGCCCGCGGTCACGAACCAGACCTGGTTGCCTTCCCACGTCGCGCCGACCGTGTTCACGACGATGCGGCGCTCGGCGTCCGTCCTGGCGATGAACGGCAGCAGGATCGCCGCGCCCATGTCGAAGCCGTCGGTGAGCGCGAAGCCGATCAGCAGTACACCTATCAATACCCACCAGATCAGTCTGAGAGCTGCGTAGTCCATATGGCTTATTCCTCTGAAGCGGTGTGGCGGCGCGTCACGCGGCCGTGTTCGACAGCGGCTGAGTCACCTGCTGGTCGTTCTCGTGGTGATAGCGGCCGGTATGCAGCGACGAAGGGCCGAGCCGTGCGTACTTGAGCATCAGCATGATCTCGATGACGAACAGCCCCGTGTAGAACAGCACGAAGCCGCCGATGCTCAGATAGAGATCGCGCGGCGTCAGTGTCGATGCGGCCAGGTTGGTCGGCAGAATGCCCGCGATGCTCCACGGCTGGCGGCCCATTTCGGCGACGATCCAGCCGAGCTCGGCGGCGAGCCACGGCAGCGGAATCGCGATGACCGCCCAGCGCAGGAACCAGCGACGCTTTTCGAGCAGCAGCGTGCGCTGCGCGCAGAACCAGAACGCGAGCACGAAGGTCGCGAGGAACAGCAGGCCGAGGCCGACCATCATGCGGAACGAGAAGAACAGCGGCAGCACTGGCGGAATCGTGCTTTTTGCCGCGGCCGCGATCTGGTCTGGCGTCGCATCGGTGACGTTCGGCGCGAACCGCTTGAGCAGCAGGCCGTAGCCGAGATCGTCCTTGTACTTGTCGAACGCGGCGTGCGCTTCGTCGCTCGAGTCGCCGCCTTTCAACTTCTGCAGCGCCGAGTAGGCGAGCATGCCGTTCTTGATGCGCCCCTCGTTTTCGACGATCAGGTCGCGCAGGCCGACCACGGGTTCGCTCAGCGAGCGGGTCGCGATGATGCCGAGCGCGTACGGCACGCGGATCGCGTAGTCGGTGCGCTGCTCCTTTTGATTGGGAATACCGAAGACCGTGAACGGCGCCGGCGCGGGCGCGGTCTCCCATTCGGATTCGATTGCGGCGAGCTTGACCTGCTGGACTTCACCGGTGCGATAGCCGGATTCGTCGCCGAGCACGATTACGCACAGCGCCGACGCGAGGCCAAAACCGGCGGCGATCGCGAACGAGCGTAGCGCGAACTCGGTGTCGCGGCGCTTCAACAGATACCACGACGACACCCCGAGCACGAACATCGCCGCGGTCACGTAACCGGCCGACACCGTGTGCACGAACTTCACCTGTGCGACCGGGTTGAAGATCACCGAGCCGATGTTGTCGAGCTCCATGCGCATCGTCTGGTAGTTGAACGTCGCGCCGACCGGATTGTTCATCCAGCCATTGGCGATCAGAATCCACAGCGCCGACAGGTTCGATCCGAGCGCGACACAGAACGTGACGATCAGATGCTGCACTTTTGACAATCTATTCCAGCCGAAGAAGAACAGACCGACGAACGTCGATTCGAGGAAGAACGCCATCAGTCCTTCGACGGCGAGCGGCACGCCGAAAATGTCGCCGACGTAATGGGAGTAATAGGCCCAGTTGGTGCCGAACTGAAATTCGAGCGTGAGGCCAGTCGCGACGCCCATTGCGAAGTTGATGCCGAACAGCTTGCCCCAGAACTGCGTCATGTCCTTGTAGATCTGCTTGCCGGTCATCACGTAGACCGACTCCATGATGACGAGCAACCAGGCGAGGCCGAGCGTGAGCGGCACGAACAGAAAGTGATAAAGCGCCGTGATGGCGAACTGGAGCCGCGACAGTTCTACGACTTCGCTAACGGGCATGTTGATCACCTCCGGACGGATGCGGGGCGGGCACCGACAGCAGCGCCTGCGCGACCTGCTGAGGCGGCAGCATCATGTGCTCCGCCTGCGGATGATTGAAGAATGTGAATTTGAGCGCCATCAGTAGGGCGAACTTGATGGCGAGGATGATGGCGATATCGCGCGCCAGGGTTGGACCGCGCACCCACCTGGTGAACCCGCCGCGCAAGCGCGACCGGACAGTGCTGCTGCGATTGAGGGCTAGGGTCATGATCGGTCGAAAGACGACTTCACGCCGGAGAGTCCGGCCGGATCCAGACCGCCCTTGCCGTCAGGCAGTCTGGCGAATGCATGCCGGTTGTAGGAGGGGGAACCTCGCGCGCTCAGGGTTAGCCATGCGGCATCTCGTCGCGAAACTTGCCGCGTCTGTGCAGTATTGCTACCGGACTCGCGATACGTCAAGAAAGGCTTACCGGGCTCGACAGGCCGGCTTGGGGACAGGCCTATGCGAATGCGCTGCGGCCGGGAGACGCACGAATGGACGAAAGGAATGAAAAAGCCCCGCCGTCTTGCGAGGGCGGGGCTTGAGCGCGATGGTCGCTAAATAGTACGCGACCGGTTACCGTGTGTCGCTTTTACCCACGTCGCGGGCGGGACACAATTGACGCGCGCATGGCTTCCACGCTTTTACGCGTATTCCGTCAGTGCGCCGCGCATCTTCTTCATCGCGCTGGCTTCGATCTGGCGGATACGTTCGGCCGACACGCCGAACTCGTCGGCCAGCTCGTGCAACGTGGAGCCGCCCGAGCCGTCGTCGGCCACCTTCAGCCAGCGCGCTTCGATGATGCGGCGGCTGCGCGGATCGAGCGCGTCGAGCGCGCTTGCGATGCCGTCGCTTTGCAGCCGGTCGCGCTGACGCGAAGCCAGCACGGCGGTCGGCTCGCTATGCGAGTCGGCCAGATAGGCGATCGGCGCGTACGACTCTTCACCGTCTTCGACCTGACCTTCGAGCGCGATATCGCCGCCCGACAGACGCGTTTCCATCTCCGCGACCTCTTCGCGCTTCACGTTCAGTTCCTTCGCGAGACCTTCGATCTCGTCCGGCGTGAACGCGCCGAGGCCCTGCTTGTGGCTGCGCAGGTTGAAGAACAGCTTGCGCTGCGCCTTCGTGGTGGCGACCTTCACCATGCGCCAGTTGCGCAGGATGTATTCGTGGATCTCTGCCTTGATCCAGTGCATCGCGTACGATACGAGACGCACGTTTTGCTCGGGATCGAAGCGCTTGACCGCTTTCATCAAGCCGATGTTGCCTTCCTGGATCAGGTCGGCGTGCGGCAACCCGTAACCGAGGTAGTTACGCGCGATCGACACGACGAGTCGCAGGTGCGACAGCACGAGGCGGCGCGCCGCCTCCAGATTGTCGTGTTCGCGCAATTCGGTGGCGAACTGGCGTTCTTCCGCCGGCGTCAGCATCGGAATCCGGTTGACCGCCTGAATATAGGCGTCGATGTTGCCCAGTTGACCGGACAGCAGCGAGGAATGCGAGAGCGCCAGTGCACCTGCCGGAGCGGCCTTAGCCGACGACGGGCTCAAAGTACTCGGAAGGGTCATTGCATGGCTCACGTGTGAAGCTCCTTTGGAATCAGACAATTGCGTACTCAGTAAACGACTCCAGCGATGGATGTTAGCACTCAGATCTGCCGAGTGCTAATACTTAGATGTCGCAGGGGTATCCAAGTTCCGGAAAATCCTATGGAGTCTTGATTTCTGATAGTCATCATACGCTCTATCTGCATTGCGCGCTGAACCTGTACAAATTACCGTTCGAGGCGGCTGCAGCCTCATGATCGACTGACATCGTTCTGTTTTTAAGTGAATAATTGCTGTTTGGGCGCATTATCTGGAAGATACTTGCACCTAAATCGTGCTTGGAACAAAGGGGGCGCTCGCTGAATAGTCACCACGATGGGGGCTGAATGAACAACAAGAATCTTGTGGTCCGTGGACTTACTCTAAAAAGTGCGTTGGCCGTTCTGCTGCTGGGTGCGGCGGGCGAGTCCCAGGCTGACCAGTTCGGCGTGCTGGTGGCCGCCGGCGTCGGTGATCGTCACGTCAAGAGGCTCGATCTCGGCCTGGCCTGGGACCCGAACCTCACCTGGTGGCAGATCGGTGACTGGCATTTCGCGCTGATCGGCGAGGCGCACGTCGCGTGGTGGCACACCAATGAAGGAAACGTTCACGACAACATCGGCGAGATCGGTGTGACGCCGGTGATCCGCTTCGTCAAGTCGTCGGGCTTGGTGCGGCCATTCATCGAGGTGGGTGCCGGCGTCGGGCTGCTGACCAGCCCGCGCATTTCTTCCGACTTCACGCTGGGCACCGCGTTCCAGTTCTCCGAGATGGCGGGCGTCGGACTGCAGTTCGGCGCTCATCGACAGTATGTCGCCGGCTACCGCTTCCAGCATGTTTCCAATGGCGGTATCAAAGAGCCGAATCCTGGTATAAATTTCAGCCAGCTATATTTGCAATATCACTTCTGACCGTGGCCCCTTGCGGCTCGCGGTGTTCGAGGGGCTCTGCAATGGCGGCAAAGATGATCGAAGCGATTCGCGGGCTCGAGCGAGAGCGATTTCGCGCGATGGTCGACGGCGATGGGCAGTCGCTCGACACGCTGCTCGCTGACAACGTGAGCTACGTTCATACGAACGGCAAGCGCGAGACGAAGCGACAGTTCATCGACGGGATCACCGCGGGGCGCCGTCGTTATCGGCAAATCGAGGTGCAGTCGCAAGACGTCCTGCCGGCCGGGCGCGAGACCTACGTGGTCACGGGCCGCGCGCTGATCGAGATGGAAGCGAACAACGGCGCGCTGCTGTTCCCGATTGCCTACACCGCGATTCACACACACGAAGACGGCCAGTGGCGGCTGATCGCATGGCAGGCGACGCGTTGCGCGCTGGAGTGAGATTTTCATCGCGCGGGTGCGCCTCGTGAGCGCGCCCGTCCCGGCAGCCGAATGCGGGGTGCGCACTCCGCCGCCGCAAGCTCAAGTCGGATTCACGCGGTTGCGCAATCCTCAGCTTTATCGCGGCTGTTTGCGCCGTATTCATCGCGCTCGGCATCCGCGTCGCGCGCCGCGCGTGTGCCGCGCATCGCCACTTCTCCCGCATACGGATGCCGCGCGGCCACTGGAAGCCGCGTGCAGCGCTCCGCCACGCGCCGGATCGCCGCGGGATCCGAGAAATCCAGACCGCTGTCGATACCCATCGCGTCGAGATTCATCGCGAGCGTGACGAGATCGACGTTGCCGGTGCGCTCGCCATTGCCGAACAGACAGCCTTCGATGCGATCCGCGCCTGCCAGCAGCGCGAGCTGCGCCGCGGCCACGGCGGTGCCGCGATCGTTGTGCGGATGCACCGACAGCACGATGCTGTCGCGGTAGCCGAGATTGCGGTGCATCCATTCGATCTGGTCGGCGAATACGTTCGGCGTGGCCGCTTCGACGCTCGCCGGCAGGTTGACGATCATCTTGTGATTGCGCGTCGGCCGCCACGTTTGCGCGACCGCGTCGCATACCTCGCGCGCGAACGGCAGCTCGGTCGTGTTGAAGATCTCGGGCGAGTACTGGAAGGTCCAGTGCGTTCCCGGCCGCGCCTGCGCATATTCCTTGATGACGCGCGTGCCTTCGACTGCGAGCGCCTTGATCTCGTCCTTCGATTGCTGGAACACGATGCGCCGGAACGACGGGCAGATCGCGTTATACAGATGCACGATCGCGCGCGGCGCGCCTTCGAGCGCTTCGAACGTGCGTGCGATCAGCTCCGCGCGCGACGGTACGAAGACTTCGATCGTGACGTCGTCGGGAATGCGCCGCTCGTCGATCAGCGTGCGCACGAAGTCGAAATCGGTCTGCGAGGCCGACGGAAAGCCCACTTCGATTTCCTTGAAACCGATCGCGACCAGCATCTCGAAGTACTCGAGCTTTTGCGCGGCGTTCATCGGTTCGATCAGCGCCTGGTTGCCGTCGCGCAGGTCGGTGCTCATCCAGACGGGCGCGGCGTCGATCGTGCGACTCGGCCATTTGCGGCCGGTCAGCCGCACGGCGGGAAAGGGGCGGTACTTTTCAGCGGGATTGCGCAACATGGTGAGGTGCCTCATTCGTGGTGTCGTCGGCGGAGGGTGGGACGTCGAGCGGTTGGCCGACTGTCACGCATGCACGATGCGGATGCCCGAGGCAACGTGCATTTGATCCTCTCGCTTCGCCCGCGCGGTAAACGGACGAACGCAAACGACGACAGGTTGTGGAGAACTACGACGGGGGTGAAGCGAGACTGCGGGAACTACCGGGAGGACCGCCGACGGCAACCGGAGCTGCCAGCGCGCGGCGCTACGCGTGACTTACGCCAGGCGTAGCGATAGGGGCCGCGCTAGGCGGCCGGAGATAATTCGGAGGGTGTTCGGGAGGGAACGCATGGGGCCAAATGTATGACGGCGTACGCTGGCCTGTCAAGCCGCGACCGTCAGGCCGCCGTCTTCGCGATATCGACGATCAGCTCGACCTGCCGTTCGATCGCGCCCGGCACCGGTGCTTCGCCGCGCAGCACGGCGTCGATCCAGGCGGCCGTGGTCGCCGCGTCGCGCGCTTCGGGCAGCTCGACTTCGGGCGCATCGGGCGAAGAGCGCTCGTGCGGCAGCCGCGTCTCGCAGATGCCGTCATGCAGCCAGTCGACTTGCACCTGGCGGCGCGTATCGGCGACCGCCTCGCCTTCGGTGCCGCGCGCGAGCAGCGCACCGCCGACGGCCGCATCGGGATGCGTGATGAACAGCTGCGTGAGACTGTCGCGATACGGCGGATGCGTGTAATTCACGAGCCGCAGCCCCGCGGGCGCGAATGGCTGCAGCAGCTTCACGAGCGTATGCGTCGAGTTGCGCACGCCCATGCGCCGGCGCAGCGCGAGCAGGCGCGCGAGCTTGGGCGCGAGTACGTCGATCGACGCGAACGCGACGCGACGCTCGGCGAGACCCGCTTCGATCTGCGCGTGCGACTGCGCAGGGACGATGCGCAGATGGGTGAAAATTTCCGCGCTCGTCACGCGACCCGGATCTTCGGTGACGCCGTGCACGAGCACCGGCACGCCTTCGCGCGCGAGCAGCAGTGCGAGCAGCGGCACGAGGTTCGGCTGCTTGCGTGCGCCGTTGTACGACGGAATGGAAACGGGCCGAAACACGCCGTGCGGCAGCCGCACCGGCTCGAACGACGTATGCGCGGCGGCCAGCATCGCGGCGAGTTCGTCGGCGGTTTCGCCTTTCACGCGATACGCGAGCAGCACCGCGCCGAGCTCGAGATCGTCGACGCGGCCGTCGAGCATCGCGGTGTAGAGCGCGCGGGTGTCGTCGGCGGTCAGCGCGCGGGCGCCGTTCGGACCGCGGCCGATTTCCTTGATGAAGCGGGCGCAGGGGAAGGGAGAAGTCGTATTGGTCGAGTCGGTCATCGTGCGCAGGAGGCGGGTGGCGTACCGCGCTTGGGCGTCGGCCACGGCATTCGGGAAGCTGTTCGGTGTGAGTATCGCATCTATGGCGAGCGGACGAACAGCGGCGAAGCGGGCACGCGGTGACGCGCGACGGCCCGCCTGACATGCACCCGCGCCGTGCCGCGCGTTACACTCGATGTTTCTCGCCGCCTCGGCGGCGCCCATCGAAAAACGGAGAACGGGATGAGTTACGTGTTTGCACCCGCACCGCAGGTCGCGGTGCCGGTCGTGGGGTCGAGCGGGCAGTTCGCGGTGCGCCGCATCTACTGCGTGGGGCGCAACTACGAAGCGCATGCGCGCGAAATGGGCCACGACCCGGACCGCGAACCGCCGTTCTTCTTCTCGAAGCCGGCCGATGCGGTCGTCTACGTCGCGCCGGGCACCACCGGCGAATTCCCATATCCATCGCAGACGAAGAACGTCCATTTCGAAATGGAAATGGTCGCGGCGATCGGCGAGGGCGGCAAAGACATCCCCGTCGAGCGCGCGCTCGACCACGTCTACGGCTACGCGCTCGGTCTCGACATGACGCGCCGCGACCTGCAAGGCGAAGCGAAGAAAATGGGTCGTCCGTGGGACACCGCCAAGGGCTTCGATCACTCGGCGCCGCTCGGCCCGATCCATCCGGCTTCGGCAGTTGGTCACATCGGCAAGGGCGCGATCTGGCTGTCGGTGAACGGCGAGGACAAGCAGCGCGCGGACGTGTCGCAGCTGATCTGGTCGGTGGCGGAGACGATCGCGTATCTGTCGACGCTGTTCGAACTGCAGCCCGGCGACCTGATTTTCACCGGCACGCCGGAAGGCGTCGGCGCGGTCGTGAAGGGTGACCTGATGAAGGGCGGCGTGGACGGACTCGGCGAATTCAGCGTACTCGTCGTTTGAGACGGCTTGCGGGCAGGTGGAGGAGGCAGACAACATGAAGCTCTACAGCTATTTTCGTAGCTCGGCGTCGTATCGCGTGCGCATCGCGCTGAACGTGAAGAACCTGACGTACGACTACGTGCCCGTGCACCTGGTGCGCGAAGGCGGCGAGCAACTAAAGCCCGAGTATCGCAAGATCAACGCGGACTGCATCGTGCCGACGCTCGCCGACGGCAATCATTTGCTGCCGCAGTCGCTCGCGATCATCGAGTATCTCGAAGAGACGCATCCGGAGCCGCCGCTGCTGCCGAAGGCGCCGCTCGATCGCGCCTATGTGCGCTCGGTGGCGCTGCAGGTCGCGTGCGAGATTCATCCGCTGAACAATCTGCGCGTGCTGCGCTATCTAAAGCACACTCTGCGAGTCGACGACGACGCGAAGGACGCGTGGTACCGGCACTGGATCGACGCGGGCTTCGCGACGCTGGAAGCGCATCTCGCCGGCGACGCGCGCACCGGCAAACTGTGTTTCGGCGACACACCGACACTTGCCGACGCGTGCCTGATTCCGCAGGTTTTCAACGCACAGCGCTTCAAGGTCGACACCGCAAAGTTTCCGACGATCCAGCGCATCTACGACCACGCGATGCGACTCGATGCGTTCGCCCGCGCTGCGCCGGGCGCGCAGCCGGACGCGGAGTGATCGCGGGATCGCTTCAAGCATTGACGGCGGCTCGAAACGAAGAAGGGCACCCCCGCGGAGTGCCCTTTTCCTTTTTGCGCGCAGCGAGCGGCGAGCGCCGCGGCGGTCAAGCGATTGCGGGATCAGCCGCCCAGTAGCGCGTCCGAAAACTCCTCGGCGCTGAACGGCTGCAGATCCTCGACCCTTTCGCCGACGCCGATGAAGTACACCGGAATCGGCCGCTGCCGCGCGATCGCCGCGAGGATGCCGCCCTTCGCGGTGCCGTCGAGCTTGGTGACGATCAGGCCGGTGAGGCCGAGCGCGTCGTCGAACGCCTTGACCTGCGTGAGCGCGTTCTGGCCGGTGTTGGCGTCGATCACGAGCAGCACTTCGTGCGGCGCGCCGTCCTGCGCTTTGCCGATCACGCGCTTCACCTTGCGCAGTTCTTCCATCAAATGCAGCTGCGTGGGCAGGCGGCCAGCCGTGTCGGCCATCATCACGTCGATCTTTCGCGCGCGCGCGGCGCCGACCGCGTCGAAGATCACCGCAGCCGGATCGCCGCTTTCCTGGGCGACCACGGTCACGTTGTTGCGCTGGCCCCAGACGGCGAGCTGTTCGCGCGCGGCGGCGCGGAACGTGTCGCCGGCAGCGAGCAGCACTGACTGGTGAAAGCTCTGCAGATGCTTCGCGAGCTTGCCGATGCTGGTGGTTTTGCCCGCGCCGTTGACGCCGGCGATCATCATTACGAGCGGCTGCGCGCGGCCGAGCATCAGCGATTTTTCGAGCGGCTTCAGCAACTCGACGAGCAGCGTGCGCAATGCGGTTTTGACCTGCTGCGGGTCCGTCAGGCGCTCGGTGCGCACTTTCTCGCGCAGCGATTCGAGCAGGAATTCGGTCGCCTCGACGCCGGCGTCCGACATCAGCAGCGCGGTTTCGAGTTCCTCGTACAGGTCCTCGTCGATCTTCGTGCCGACGAAGATGCCGGTCAGGTTCGAACTGGTTTTCGAGAGGCCGCTCTTCAGGCGCGTGAGCCACGAGCGTTTTGCGCCGGCGTCCTGCATGGGCGGCGGGACGATTTCCACGCTGTCGAGCGCGGCGTCTTGCGGCTCGGGCTGCGGCTCGATGATGGTCGTGACCACAGGCGGAACGGCGGCCGGCGCGGGCTCAACGGATTTGGATGGCGAAACCGGCTCGACGGCCTCGGCCTCGGGCGTCGCGCCGTCTTGCGCCGCCAGCGATTCGTCTGCGGCGGTATCGGACTCTTTCGAACCCTTGAATCGTTTGAAAAAGCTGAACATGATCTGACGTATGGGAGAGCGCGCCGATGCGCGCAGCCGGCACGGGACCGGCGAAGCGGTGGGCAGCGCCGGGATGCGAAACGGCGGGGCGCTGGCAGCCGCACATTTTATCAGGCGTGCCGCGGTGCGTCGTATTGGCCGCCCGGGCAGGCTGGACGCGCGCCGCCCCTGTGGTAACGTGGGCGCTCCGGCCCGCGCGCACCGGCGTCGCGGGCGTATTCACCACCTAGCTGAAACTGCACGATACTGCATGCCTCGTTTAGCACCTTCACGCGCCGCTGGCGCCTCGTCCAAAGGCGGCAAGCCGCATGCCATTCGCATCATCGGCGGCGACTGGAAACGCACGCCGCTGCCCGTGCTCGATCTGGACGGCCTGCGCCCGACGCCCGACCGCGTCCGCGAAACGCTGTTCAACTGGCTCGGCCAGCGCCTGGACGGCCAGCACTGTCTCGATCTGTTCGCCGGTAGCGGCGCGCTCGGCTTCGAAGCTGCGTCGCGCGGCGCGGCGCGCGTGCTGATGGTGGAGCGTCATGCGCGCGCCGCCGGCCAGTTGCGCGCGAACCAGCAGCGGCTCGATGCACGCATGATCGAAATCGCCGAGGCGGACGGCTTGCGTCTTGCGGCGAGCCTCGCCCCAGGCTCGTTCGACGTAGTGTTCCTCGATCCACCGTTCGATGCCGACCTGCTCGGCAAGGCGCTCGCGGTGGCCGTGCCGCTCGTGCGCCCCGACGGCTATCTTTATGTCGAGGCCGGCGAAGCGCTCGAACCGACCGCTCATCAGTCGCTTGCGGACTGGGAGGTCGTGCGGCAAGGCAAGGCGGGCGCCGTGCACTTTCATTTGCTGCAGCGCGAAAATAAGGAATAATGCGCGTTCCAAAAAAGGGCCGGGCGGTTTATCGTCATCCGCGCCGGTGCGAAATGCGTCGCTTGGACGTGCCCTTTTGTCTGAAAAGAGGAGAAGTCTCATGGTAGTCGCCGTGTACCCGGGCACGTTCGACCCGCTGACGCGCGGTCACGAAGACCTCGTTCGGCGCGCGTCGAGCATTTTCGACACGCTGGTGGTGGGTGTGGCCGACAGTCGTGCCAAGAAGCCGTTTTTCACTCTCCAGGAGCGCCTCGCGATTGCGCACGAGGTGCTCGGCCACTATCCGAACGTCCAGGTGATGAGCTTCAAGGGACTGCTGAAGGACTTCGTGCGGAGCAACAACGCGCGGGTGATCGTCAGGGGTCTGCGCGCGGTGTCGGACTTCGAGTACGAGTTCCAGATGGCGGGCATGAACCGCTATCTGCTTCCGGACGTCGAGACGATGTTCATGACGCCGTCCGATCAGTATCAGTTCATCTCGGGCACGATCGTGCGGGAGATTGCGCAATTGGGCGGCGACGTCAGCAAGTTCGTATTCCCGTCGGTCGAAAAATGGCTGAAGGAGAAGGTCGCGTCGCTGGACCCGCAGGGCGGTGCCCAGGGGACGTGAGCCTGAGTCGCGCGAATGGCCGATTTTGACGGATCATTTATCCGACGCAGTGCAATGTCAGCTACCCTTCGCGGCCTTGGCGAATGCCTCGGCAAGTTTGTCGAAGTGTCGGAGGGCGGCGGGCGTTAGCTCGACCTGTTTGCGGCGAGCATCTTCGGTGTCGTTGAGCAGGAGCCAGCCTTTTTCGCGCATTGACTTGATCCGGGCATGCAAGGTGGCCGGAGGCCCGAGCGCACTTTGGGCCATCATGTCTCGAACCGACAGGCGTTCGTTTTTTTGCCTCATGCGAGCAACGAACTCCAGGATCTTTTCTTCGAGCGGATCGACTCTACATTCTTGTCGAGCCCGGCATAAAGCGCGGGATTGCACGACCGCGCGGGGGCGCAAAAGCTATAATGTATTGTTTTATCTAGCAAAGTTGGTGGCAGCATGGCCCTGATGATTACCGACGAGTGCATCAATTGCGACGTCTGCGAGCCTGAGTGCCCGAACGACGCGATTTCGATGGGCCCGGAAATCTATGTGATCGATCCGAAGAAGTGCACCGAGTGCGTCGGTCATTTCAACGAGCCGCAGTGCATCCAGGTGTGCCCGGTCGAGTGCATTCCGCGTGACCCGAACCACCTCGAAACGCCTGAGGGTTTGATGGCGAAATATCACGCGTTGCAGGCCGCCAAAGGCACCTGACGTGCGCGGGTGACGCGCAAAAGAAATCGGCGAAGGTTAGCGGTCCTTCGCCGTTTTTTTGCGGCGGCGTTTCCGTTATCCGACGTAAGCGCTGAAAATACCCCGCAACGCGTCGAGCAGGATGTCGCACTCGGCGTCGGTGCCGACCGAGATCCGCAGATGCTGGTCAATCCGCGGTGCATTGAAGTGCCGCACGAAAATTTCCTTTTCCCGCAGCCGCGACGCGAGCGTCGCCGCGTCGTACCCTTGATGCCGCGCGAACAGCAGATTCGCGGCCGACGGCACCACCTCGAAGCCTAGCGCGGTCAATTCCGCCGCGAGCCGTTCACGGCTCGCGATCACCTTCGCGCAGCATTCGCGAAACCACGCGTCGTCTTCGTACGCAGCGGTGGCAGCGGCTTGTGCCAGGCGGTCGAGCGGGTACGAATTGAAGCTGTCCTTCACGCGATTGAGCGCATCGATCAGCGCCGCATCGCCGAACGCGAAGCCGACGCGCATGCCGGCGAGCGAACGTGACTTCGACACGGTCTGCACGACGAGCAGATTCGGATAGCGGTCGATCAACGCAATCGCCGACTCGGCGCCGAAGTCGACATAGGCTTCGTCGATCACCACGACCGAATCAGGATGGCTGGCGACGAGGCGTTCGATTTCCGCCAGCGCCAGCGGCCGGCCGGTCGGCGCGTTCGGATTCGGAAACAGGATGGCGCCATTGGGCACCGCGTAGTCGTCGACGTTGATTGCGAAACCCCCGTCGAGCGGGACGGTGCGGTAGTCGACCTCGAACAGCTTCGCGTAGGTCGGATAGAAGCTGTACGTGATATCGGGAAACAGCAGCGGCTTGTCGTGCTTCAGCAAGGCCTGGAATGTCAGCGCGAGCACTTCGTCCGAGCCGTTGCCCGCGAATACCTGGTCGGCGCGGATGCCGTGATACGCGGCGACCGTTTCGCGCAGCTTGCGTGCGCTCGGATCGGGATAGCGGCGCAGTACGTCGGCCGTGTCGCCGAGCTCGCGGCGGATCGCGTCGAGCACGCGCGGCGACGGCGGATACGGATTCTCATTGGTGTTCAGCTTCACCGGATGCGCGAGCGCGGGCTGCTCGCCCGGCACGTACGGCGTCAGACGGTGAACGATGTCGCTCCAGTAGCGGCTCAAGCGATTCTCCTCGCGGGGTCGATTGCGGGTTTCGAAGGATGTGGCGCGCGTCAGCTGTTATTGCGATGCAGTTGCATCATTGCGCGTTCGAGCTCTCCCTTGATGATCTGCGGCATCACCGCGAGCGCGCGCTCGATCGACGCGTCGATGACCTCTTGCTCTTCTCGCCGCGGCGGCTTCAGCACATAGTTCGCGACGTCCGGCTTCGCGCCGGCGCGCGCGCTTTCGGGGATCAGATCACGCGGATGACCGATGCCGATCCGCAGCCGCCAGTATTGCTGCGACGACAAATGCGCGCTGATGTCCTTCAGGCCATTATGCCCGCCGCTGCCGCCGCCGAGCTTCAGCTTGACGCTGCCGGGCGGCATGTCGAGCTCGTCGTGAGCGACGAGGATCTCGTCGGGAAGAATCTTGAAGAATTGCGCAAGCGCGACGACCGACTGACCAGAACGGTTCATGTAGGTCTGCGGCTCGAGCAGATGCACTTCCTCGCCATGCAACCGCGCCTTCGCGTAAAAGCCGTGAAAGCGCCGCTCGTCGCGCAGCGTCGTGCCAGCCTCGCGTGCGAGTTGATCGACCAGCCAGAAGCCGGCGTTGTGACGCGTCGCGGTGTATTCGGCGCCCGGATTGCCGAGCCCGACGATCAGCTTGATCATGATTGCGTGAGTCCACCAGGTCCGGAAGTGAAATGCACCGGACTAAAAAAAAGCCGAAAAAAAACCCGCCAGGGCGAACCTCGGCGGGTCACATCGACCGTTTCATTGGAAACGGATCGAGAGGATTGCTTGCTTCGAACCGAAAGGCTCTTAAGCAGCCGGCGTTTCGCCGCCTTCAGCAGCAGCAGCGTCTTCAGCGATTGCGCCAGCCGGGATCGTTGCAGCAGCGACCACCGGGTTTTCCGCGTCGACGTGGGCGACGAGCGCCACACCTGCCGGCAGCGGGATGTCCTTCGCGTGAACCGATTGACCAGCTTCGATCTTCGCGAGGTCAACTTCGATGAATTCCGGCAGTGCCGAGGGCAGGCACTCGATTTCGATTTCGTTGATGACGTGCGAGATCACCGCGCTCGACAGCTTCACTGCCGGGTTGGTTTCCTGGTTCAGGAAGTGCAGCGGCACCTTGGTGTGCAGCTTCTTCGACGCGTCGACGCGCTGGAAGTCCACGTGCAGCACGAGCTGACGGAACGGGTGGTATTGCACGTCGCGCAGCAGAACCTGTTGCGACTTGCCTGCCACTTCCAGATCGAGGATCGACGAGTGGAATACTTCTTTCTTCAGCGCGTGCCACAGGGCGTTGTGATCGAGTTCGATCAGTTGCGTGTCAGCACCAGCGCCATAAACGATACCCGGGGTCTTGCCCGAGTTACGCAGGCGGCGGCTCGCACCCGTACCTTGCTGGGAACGCTCGAAAGCGACTACTTTCATGTTGAATCTCCAATGCACTGCCCGCGACCAGGCAGTAAAAACAGGGCCTCGAAGCCGTAATGGCTGAGGCCCGGGATCGCGGCAAGAACCTTCGTTCGTTCATGCCGATTGTGCAAAAACGCCGCGTGTCGCATCCAGCGGTACGCGGCGTCTTCGCAAATGCTTAACTTTCAGCGAACAGCGACATCACCGAATCGCCGCGGCGGATGCGCGAGAACGTTTCGGCCAGCAAACCGGCGCTCGTCAGCGAACGGATCTTCGCGCACGAACGGGCTTCTTCGCCGAGCGGGATCGTGTCCGTGACTACGAGTTCGTCGAGTGCGGAGGCGGCGATACGCTCGCCCGCGCCGCCCGACAGAACCGGGTGGGTGGCGTACGCGAATACCTGCTTCGCGCCGCGTTCCTTCAGAACCTGCGCGGCCTTGCACAGCGTGCCTGCGGTGTCGACCATGTCGTCCATGATCACGCAGGTGCGGCCTTCGACTTCACCGATGATGTTCATCACTTCGGCGACGTTCGCCTTCGGACGACGCTTGTCGATGATCGCGAGGTCGCAATTGAGTTGCTTCGCCAATGCACGGGCGCGGACCACACCGCCGACGTCCGGCGAAACAACCATCAGGTTGTCGTAGTTCTGCTTGCGCAGATCGCCGAGCAGCACGGGCGTTGCGTAGATGTTGTCGACCGGGATGTCGAAGAAGCCTTGAATCTGGTCGGCGTGCAGATCCATCGTGATGATCCGCTCGACGCCGGCGATTTCCAGCATGTTCGCCACGACCTTCGCCGAGATGGCGACACGCGCCGAACGCGGGCGACGATCCTGACGGGCATAACCGAAGTAAGGGATGGCTGCGGTGATCCGGCCAGCGGATGCGCGCTTGAGCGCATCGACCATGATCATCAGTTCCATCAGATTGTCGTTAGTCGGCGCGCACGTGGATTGCAGGACGAAGACATCCTTGCCGCGCACATTTTCCTGAATCTCGACCTGGATTTCACCGTCCGAGAAACGGCTAACCATTGCTTTGCCGAGGGGAATACCGAGGTTTTTGACGACTTCCTGTGCAAGCGCGGGATTTGCGTTGCCAGTAAAAACCATCAGGCCGTCATGGCTGCTCATCATGCACCTACTTCAGGCTGGGGGCGGGAGAATGTGAATTACTGCGGCGAACTACAGCGAACTACGAGAATTTTTGGCAGGGGAGAAAGGATTCGAACCTTTGCATGCCGGAATCAAAATCCGGTGCCTTAACCAGCTTGGCGACTCCCCTACACTAACTTTGAGCTCCGCCGAACGTGGAGTTTCGTTCGACGATGCAAAACTTATGACGCGAAAGCAAAGAGTGGATGCTGATCCAAGCCCGCGGCTACTGCACTGTTCCATTCGCCGGGCAGCTTGGCTTGCGCCGCTTCTGCTTCAGCTTTGCTACGGAACGCTGCAAAAACACTGGCACCCGATCCGGACATCCGCGCTGGCGCGATGCTCTCAAACCATCGCAACACTTGCGCTACTTCCGCGTACTTTCCTACTACAACCTGCTGCATGTCATTCCGGCCGAAGCTTTCTGGCCATTCAGTGTTGCAGCTGTGTTCTGCAGGAAAGTCCGTAATTATGAGAGGCTTTGTATCTCTTGTCAACGCTTTTTCGGAAAAAATCGCTGCAGTTGGAACCTGCACCCTCGGCGTCACTACCAGAAAGTGACGCGGCGGCAATTGTACAACGTCTAATGATTCTCCGACACCCTCTGCAAACGCATTTTTTCCAAATACAAAGAAAGGCACGTCCGCGCCGAGCTTCAACGCAAGATCCTGCAACTCCTGACGCGGCAGATCGAGCTTCCACAGGCGATTGAGCGCGAGCAGCGTCGTCGCCGCGTCGGAGCTGCCGCCGCCGAGGCCCGCGCCCATCGGCAGGCGCTTGTCGATTTCGATATCGACACCTTCGCGAGAGCCCGTATGCGAATTCAGCAACGTCGCGGCCCGTACGGTCAGGTCATGCTCAGGCGGCACGTCGGCGATTTCGGTGCGGCGCGTGATGAGACCGTCATCGCGTCGCGTGAAGTGCAGCGTGTCGCCCCAGTCGAGCAACTGGAAGACCGTTTGCAGCGTGTGATAACCATCCGGCCGACGGCCGGTGATGTGCAGGAAGAGATTGAGTTTCGCTGGCGCAAGACAGTCGCGCAGCGAATCGGTTGTTTCGATCATGAGTGAAGGCTACATGCGCCACGGTGGCGCCAAACGGGTGGCAAGGTTACGTGAGCGGATGCCGGGACAAACAGCAGCAACGACGACTCACTGATCGAGCACGAGCTTGATGTTGAGCGGCGGCTCCGAGCGACTGAGATTGACGCGCTTCACGCCGGTGGCTGGCGCATCGGCATAGGCGACATAGTCGATCGTCCAGCCATCCTGGGTGATCTGCTTCAGGCGCGACGGTTGCTCGGGATCCTTCTCGGTCTGCGCGCGCGAGGTCGGCGCCGGCGACGGCTGCAGCCAGTAGCGTAACCCTTCGACCGGCAGCGTGAAGCCGAGCGCGTTTTGCATCAGCGTCGACACGTTATCAGCGGTGAGCGGCTGGCGGTTCGGCAGCTCGAGCGTCGCCGAAGCCGGTGACGAGGTCACGATGGCCAGCGTCTGGCCGAGCGGATTGCGCAATTGCAGCGTGACAGTGTCGCCGGTTTCCTGCCACGAGAAATTGCCGTAGGCGTTGCGCTGCTGGCCGTTCTGATCGTTGTACTGGATCGCGAAGCGGCCCTGATACGAGCGGCTCGTTTGCGCGGTGACTTCGGTCGCGGCGTTCGACGTGGACGGCCCTTGCGGCTTCACCGATGCGCAGCCGGCCAACGCGACAACCGCTGCCGCCGCGCAACCAAGCGCGATGCCGCGCGGTGCCATGGAAAAAGAAATCAAACGGGAAAGACGCATCAAAGATCGTTTACCTGAAGACGTTGCAACGTTTTGACGAGAGTCTCGTTGTTGGGTTCGAGCTTGCGGGCCTCGCGGAACGCGGCGCGCGCCTGTTCCTGTTCGCCGGCCTTCCACAGCACCTCGCCGAGGTGCGCGCCGATCTCGGCGTTCGGCTGGAGGCTGTATGCCTTGCGCAGCAGCTTGATCGCATCGGCCGTGTTACCCATCCGGTACTTGACCCAGCCGACGCTGTCCATGATGAACGCATCGTTCGGTGCAAGGGCCGAGGCCTTCTCGACCAGCTTGTCCGCTTCCGGCAGGCGCTGGTTGCGATCGGCGAGCGAATAGCCGAGCGCGTTATACGCCTGCGGATTGTCCGGCTGCGTCTCGATCAGCTTGCGCAACTGCGCTTCCATGACGTCGTAATGGCCGGTTTTCTCGGCGGCCATCGCGTAGTCGTAGGTGAGGTCGGGGTCGTCGGGAAAGTTCGCCGTGGCTTGCTGCAGACGCGCTTCGGCCTCCGGGTAGCGCTTCGCGTCGAACAGGATCGCTGCATCGGTGCGCGCGATCAGCGCCACGTCACGCGGATCCGAGGCCTGCAAGTTGGCGAGCAACTGGCGCGCCTCCTCGGTCTTGCCCTGCTTCGCGAGCAGTTGCGCGCGCGTGATCTGCGCGGCCAGGTATTGCTGACTCGCCGGCGAGATCTTGTTCAGCCAGTCGCTCGCGGCCGCCTCATTCTTCTGTTCGAGCGCTAGCTGCGCGAGATAGATGTAGGCCTGGCCCGCATCGGCGCCCGGCGTCTTCTCGGCCTGCTGCGCGTATTGAATCAGATAGGTCTGTGCTTCGGGGAGTTTCTTCTGCTGGATCTTGATCAGCGCGAGCGCCATCAACGGCGTCAGGTCGTTGGCGTTTGCCTTGCGCATGATCTCGAACTGCTTCTGCGCGTCGTCGAGACGGTCGCTCGCGAGATACATCTGTGCGAGCGCGAGCCGCGCGTCATGCGATTTCGGATTCTGCTGCACGTACTTTTCGAGCGACGCGATGCCTTCCTTGCGCTCCTCTGGGCCCATCTGCGACAGCACCAACGCAGCGGGCAGATAGTCGGGCTTGATCGTGAGCGCCTGCTCGAGCGACTTGCGCGCACCCGGCGCGTCGTCGGCCAGCAACTGCTGGCGTGCGACGGCCAGTTGCGCTTCCGGCCGGTTCATGTCGTTCTTCAGCAGGTCCTGCAACACGTGCAGGCCACCGACGCGGTTCGGGCCGCGCGACAACAGCAATTGCAGCGCGAGAATTGCGCTGCCGCGATTTTCCTCAGGTACCTTCGCGAGTTCCTGCGACAGGATCGGCGACGCGTCGTCGGGCTTGCCGGACAGCACGAGCAGCGACGCGTCGAGTTGCGCGGCGCGTTCCGAACCGGGCGCGTACTGTTGCCACAATTGCGCGGCGGCGAGCGCGTCCGATGGGCTCTGCGCGGCCAGCGCGATTTCGGTGGCGCGTTGCGCCATGCGCGGGTCGTGCGTGTCGCGCGCGAGCGCGAGGTAGGTCTGATAGGCAGGTGCTGGCTGATCGCGCTGCAGCGCGATCTCGGCGGCCAGCACCTGGAAGACGATCTGGCTCGACAGAGGCACCCCGGGCAAAGACTTTTCGTCTTGAGGGGTTGACGGACCCAGCGGGTCCGGCATCGTGACCGACGTGTCGTCGGAATCTGGCGACGGGTCCTGCGCATGCGCGGGCACGGCGGCGAGCGCCCACAATGCGAGCGCACCCGCACCAAGCATCCGGCGAGCGGACACGGCGAGCGGCACGTTGGACACACGCGCGCGGCGCTTTGAAAGCAGCTTCACGAAGGACACGTTCATGGAAATCCGTTCAATGTTTCAGTCGATTGTAACGCGCTCGCTACAATACGCGCACAACCACTCACGCAAGTAGCAGACCAATCAGCCATGCCAGAGTTGCCAGAAGTCGAGGTTACCCGACGAGGGATCGAACCGTATGTGTCCGGGCGCAAGGTTGAGCGCGTCGACGTGCGGACGGCCGCGCTGCGCTGGCCGATTCCGGCCGACCTTGCGAAAACCTTGCGTGGCCATGTGGTGCGCAAAGTGGAGCGACGCGGCAAGTATCTGCTGTTCGAAATCGACGCAGGGTGGTTCATCGTGCATCTCGGCATGACGGGCACGTTGCGCGTTTTGCGTCATGTGCCGCATCCGCCTGCCGCGGCGAAGCACGATCATGTCGACTGGATCTTCGACGACTTCATCCTGCGCTACCGTGATCCGCGCCGCTTCGGCGCGGTGCTGTGGCATCCGCGCGAGGAAGGCGACATCCTCGAGCATCCGCTGCTCGCGAGCCTTGGCGTCGAGCCTTTCTCGCCGGCGTTTTCGGGCGCGCTGATGCATCGGTTGACGCGCGGGCGCAAGGTGTCGGTGAAGCAGGCTTTGCTGGCAGGCGACATCGTGGTCGGCGTGGGCAACATCTACGCGTCGGAAAGTCTCTTTCGCGCGGGCATCCGGCCGACCACCGCGGCCGGCCGCGTGTCGCTCGTGCGTTATGAACTGCTGGCCGATGCCGTGCGCGTGACGCTCGCCGCCGCGATCGACAAGGGCGGCAGCACGCTGCGCGATTTCGTCGGCAGCAACGGCGAAAGCGGCTATTTCCAGCTCGACTACTTCGTCTATGATCGCGCGGGCCTGCCATGCCGTGTGTGTGCAACGCCAATCAAACAGATCGTGCAGGGACAACGCTCCACGTACTTCTGTCCCACTTGCCAGCGCTAGATTCTCGATGCCTTCCCGCCTGACTCCAACGATCGCCACGCGCTCCAGCGCGTCCGACACCACGCCCGCATTCACGCCGATACCCGATTTTTCCGCGCGCCTGATCGCATGGCAGCGCCAGCATGGCCGCCACGATCTGCCGTGGCAGAACACGCGGGACCCGTATCGAATCTGGCTGTCCGAAATCATGCTGCAGCAGACCCAGGTCTCGACGGTGATTCCGTACTACGCGAAATTCCTCGCGCGTTTCCCGGATGTCGCCGCGCTCGGTGCGGCGACATCCGATGACGTGATGGCACTGTGGGCCGGCCTCGGCTACTACACGCGCGCGCGCAATCTGCATCGCTGCGCGCAGGTCGTCGTCGAGCAGCATGGCGGCGCGTTTCCCGCCTCGGTTGATGAACTCGCCGAGTTGCCCGGCATTGGCCGCTCGACGGCCGCGGCGATCGCGTCGTTCGCGTTCGGTGCGCGCGCGACGATTCTCGATGGCAACGTAAAGCGCGTGCTCGCGCGCGTGTTCGGCGTCGAAGGTTTTCCGGGCGAGAAGAAAGTCGAGAACGCGATGTGGACGCTCGCGGAATCACTATTGCCGTCGAATGCGTCGAAGGCGGAGCTCAGCGCCTACACGCAGGGCTTGATGGATCTCGGCGCGACCTTGTGCGTGCGCGGCAAACCCGACTGCACGCGCTGTCCGTTCGCGCCGGACTGCGTCGCCAACGTCACCGGACGTCAGCGCGAATTGCCGACCGCGCGCCCGAAGAAAGCGGTGCCGACGCGCCGCACGTGGATGCTGGTGCTGCGCGACGGCAACGCGGTGATGCTCGAGCGGCGTCCGCCGTCGGGCATCTGGGGCGGTCTGTGGAGTCTGCCCGAAGCCGCCGACGAAGCGACGCTCGCCGAACGCGCGCGAGCGTTCGGCAGCAACGGTGAAGTGTTGGCGCTTGCGTCGTTTTCCCACGTGTTCACGCATTTCAAGCTCGACATCGAACCGCGGCTTGCCGAACTCGATCGCGGTGTCGGTGCTCTGGCCGCGCTCAACGATGCGAACACCGCCTGGGTTGCGCTCAGCGATCTGGATTCGTTCGGCGTGCCGGCGCCGGTGCGCAAGCTGCTCGCCAGCCTGCATGGTTCGTTGATCTAGCGGAAGGACGACTTCAGGATTTCACAGCAACTGATGCTGCTGCATGTAGTGATGCACGACGTCGATGCGCGCGCCGGCATCGGTCAGTTCCATCAGCTTTTGCCGCGCGCGCAACGCGATTGGCAGCACCTCGGCGAGACGGTTGGACACCCACGACGGATCGTCGAGCCGGAAAGGCTCCGCGAACGGCAGGCTGTCCGGATCGCGCTCGCGGATCGTCGCGATGATCCGTTCGAGCACTTCCGCGCACGCGCCGAATTTGGCCAATAGCTCGTTGCCTTCGAGCGGCAGGTCGTCGGCGAGCGGCTCGGCCATGCCGACCAGCAGACCGCTCGCTTCGACGCGATGCGACAACAGACGAAAGCGCTTCGTGCCGCGTGCGCGAATCAGCAACATGCCGAATGCCTCGACGTCGCACTCGTCGATTTCGGCGAGACAGCCGATCGTTTCGGGCACCGAAGGTTCTTCCTCACGCGCGACTTCGGCGCCGCTTTTTAGCATGCACACGCCGAACGGTGTTTTTTCGCGCAGGCAGTCACGCGCCATGTCGAGGTAGCGCGCTTCGAAGATTTTTAGCGGCAGCAAGCCATCGGGAAATAGCACCGTATGCAGCGGAAACAGCGGCAAATCGGCGTACACAGTAGGCGTAGAGGACATGGCGCAACGCTTCGGGTTAAGGCCGCGCGATGCGGCCGGTTAAGCCACCAGCTTCGATGATTCGCCGACGTCGACCGGCGCATCGCGGTGCCGCACAATCACATTCGCCGATGTTGCGAGACGCGCGGCAAGCGTCTCCGCGATGAATACCGAGCGGTGCTGGCCGCCCGTGCAACCGATTGCGACGGTCAGATAACTGCGATTGTCGTCGCGGAAATGCGGCAGCCACTTGGACAGATACTTCTCGATGTCGTCGATCATCTCGTGGACGACCGGCTGCGCATCGAGAAAATCCATCACCGGTTTATCGAGCCCGGTGAGCGGCCTCAATTCATGATCGTAGTATGGGTTCGGCAGCGTGCGTACGTCGAATACGAAATCCGCGTCGAGCGGTACGCCGCGCTTGAAACCGAACGACTCGAACATCAGCACGAGCCCCGCGTCCTCTTGCTCGATGAAGCGTTTGACCCATGCACGCAGTACGTTCGCGCGCAGATTGCTCGTGTCGATCTGATGGCCGAATTCGGCAAGTCCCGCGACCAGTTCGCGCTCGCGTTCGATCGCTTCGGCGAGCGACGTGAGCAGGCCAACGTCCGCGTCGTGCGCGGGCGAGCCAGACAACGGATGGCGGCGGCGCGTTTCGGAAAAGCGTTGAATCAGCGACTGCGTGCTCGCGCTCAGGAACAGCACGCGCACGTCGTGCGAGCGCTTGAGGTCGCGGATCATCGCGGGCATTTCGTCGAGCGACGAACCGGAGCGCGCGTCGATCGCGACCGCGAGACGGTCCTGGCCGTCAGCGGCGAGGTAGGTGGCGAGTTGCTGCAGAAAACGCGGCGGCAGATTGTCGACGCAGTAATAACCCGCGTCTTCGAGCGCGTTCAGGGCAACCGATTTGCCGGAGCCGGAGATACCGGTGATCAGGATTATGCGCATGGAGTCGTCGAAAGCGTAGATTTCATCATAGCATCTGGCCTCCATGCGCGTGCCCGCGTCCTGCCTTCCGCGGGCGCTTCATGGCGCTGTGGTCGGCTTCAGATCAGCTTGCCGGGAAACTGGCTATCGGGATCCTGCATGGCGAGACGTTGCCGATCCATGAAATCGCGCAGCGTGTCGATACCGCGCAACTGCAGGATGGTATTGCGCACGGCCGCTTCGACCAGCACCGCGAGGTTGCGGCCCGCGGCCACCTGGATCGTCACCTTGCTGATCGGCAGGCCGAGCACGTCGACGGTCTGGCTTTCCAGCGGCAGTCGCTGGAATTCGCCATCGGGGCGGCGCACCAGTTGCACGATCAGCTTCAGTTTCATTTTGCGGCGCACCGCCGTTTCGCCGAAGATCGTCTTGATGTCGAGCAGACCGAGGCCGCGCACTTCCAGCAGGTTCTGCAGCAGCGGCGGGCAGCGTCCTTCGACGAAGTCGGGGCCGAGGCGCACGAAGTCGACCGCGTCGTCGGCGACGAGACCGTGGCCGCGGCTGATCAGTTCGAGGCCGAGCTCGCTCTTGCCGAGACCCGAGTCGCCGGTCAGCAGCACACCCATGCCGAGGATGTCGAGGAAAACGCCGTGCAGCGTCGCGCGCGGCGCGAGAATGCGCGACATGTAAAGTCGCAGACTATCGATCACCGCCGCCGCCGATGTCGGCGTCGTGAACAGCGGCGTCGACGAGCGCGTGCAGCGCAGCACGAGCTCCGGCGGTGCCGCGACGCCGCCCGCGACGACGAGAAACGGTGGCTCCAGCGCGATCAGCTCGGCCATGTGGCGCGAGCGGTCTTCATCGGTCTGACGTTTGTAGTAGTCGATTTCCGCATCGCCGAGCACCTGGATCCGGTTCGGGTGGATCAGGTTCAGGTGGCCGACGAGGTCGGCGCTCGACGTGGCATTGGCGACCGATTCCGAAGAGAAGCCGCGCTCCCAGCCTTCATGCCCCGTGAGCCAGCTGAGCTTCAGCATGGCGGCGTTGTCGTCGAAAATGCTCTGGGCGTTGATGCTGGACGTATCCATGAGTCAGTGACTCCAGTGTTAGCCGCTTGCCGGGCCTTACCTGCGTGTGCGCGCGCGTATGTACTACCGCCGCCATTGCCTCAAGGTTGCCACTGAGTAAGCAGGCGATGCAACGATTCGCGGTCTTCTTCAGTGTGCAGCCGCTCGCGGGCGTCGCGATCGGACAGCAATTGCGCGATCTCGGAAAGAATTTCGAGGTGCTGTTGAGTGGCCTGCTCGGGGACGAGCAGGAAGATCAGCAGCGAGACCGGCTGGCCGTCCGGCGCTTCGAAGGGGATGGGTTCCGCGAGTCTGACGAATGCGGCGAGCGGTTGCTTGAGGCCCTTGATCCGCCCATGCGGAATCGCGACGCCTTCGCCGAGCCCGGTCGAGCCGAGTCGTTCTCGCGCAAAAAGATTGTCTGTGACGGTACTGCGGGCGATGCCGTTCTGGTTCTCGAAGATCAGGCCCGCTTGCTCGAACACGCGTTTCTTGCTGGTGACCGATAGTCCGATGACGACGTTCTCGAGGGGAAGAAATTTGGCTAAACGATTCATGTTGACAGGCGAAAACGTGGCCTGAGTTCTCCCCACCGGGGCGGTTGAGTGACGTTCCATTCGTTCGATGCTGGCGAAGACAGACGGTGAGAGTCGATCGGGAAAGCGTGAGATTTCGACCGGCCGTACTTCATCAGAACTGGCTCGACCCCGATGGTAACCGGAACATTATAGAACAGGGTGACAGCCGATGGTGCGGCGCGCCATCTATGCATATCAGGTTTTTCACCCCTTGCGGCGCGGAATATGTCGCGCTGCGCAAACGTCTGCGCGAATGGTTGAGCCTGGCCTCGGCGAGGGCGCACGGGCGCAGAGCGCGCACCGGGCGCTGAAACGAAAAACCGCCCAGTTGCGGGCGGCTTGACTAGTCCCAGAGAAATCAGCAATTCCCGCGAGTTTCTCCTATTGCGGCGGCACGTCCAGTTGCGGCGCCGGCTGATACTTGATCGCTTCGTGCTGATGGCCTTGCAGACGATCCTTGTGGCGTATCACCTGTCTGTCGAGCTTGTCGATCATCAGATCGATCGCAGCGTACAAATCACTGTCACAACTCTCGACGAAAATATCCTTGCCCTTCAGGTGGAGGTTGATTTCCACCTTTTGACGCTTCTCCTTTTCCTTATGGTTGTCGACCGAGAGGACCACACTGCCGTCGATGACCTGATCGAAATGTCTTAGCACCCTGTCCAGTTTGGTGATCACGTATTCGCGCAACGCAGGCGTTACTTCGAGGTGGTGTCCACTGATCTTGAGATTCATAGTGCTTCTCCAAGCTAATGGCCGCTTGGTCCGCACAATGACAAAGGTCCGGTCGATCTGACGGCTTGCCTGTGTCGCCCCCCGGTGACGGACATCTGGCAGGTCGCAGCGGCCGGCCTGTCCGCCAGGTGCGGAGCGGCCGGTAAATGCCCGCTGCAAAACGCGGCGAGCTACAGAGACTTGCGCAGGTTGACTGCCGGGATTTTGAGCGCCTCACGGTATTTCGCAACGGTACGACGTGCGACCACGAAGCCCTGTTCCGCCAGCAGTTCGGCTATGCGACTGTCTGAAAGTGGCGATTTCGGGTTTTCCGCTCCTATCAGTTGTTTGATCAGCGCGCGAATGGCCGTGGAGGAGGCCGCGCCGCCGGTGTCCGTCGAAACGTGCGAGCCGAAAAAGTACTTGAATTCCAGCGTCCCGAAAGGGGTAAGCATGTATTTACCGGTTGTCACACGCGAGACAGTCGACTCGTGTAGGCCCAGCGTATCAGCTATTTCCCGCAAAACCAAGGGGCGCATGGCGATTTCGCCGTGCACAAAAAAGCTCTTCTGACGCTCGACAATTGCCTGCGCAACTCGCAGGATCGTCTCGAAACGCTGCTGGATATTTTTGATCAACCAGCGTGCTTCCTGCAGTTGCTGGCGCAACGAACCGCTGCCCGGATCGCCGCGGTTGTTGCGCAGAATATTCGCGTACAGATGGTTAATCCGCAGCTTGGGCACCACCTCGGGATTCAGCTCCGCCAGCCAGCCCTGTGCCGTTTTGCGCACCATGATGTCGGGCACAACGTAGTCCGCTTCGGCCTTGCCGTAGGCGGCGCCCGGAAATGGTTCGAGCGAGCGGATCAGCACATGCGCGTCGCGCAGATCGTCGTCGCTGGCCTTCAGGTGCTTGCGCAGCCGCGTGAAATCGCGCGCGGCGAGCAACTCCAGGTAATGGCCGACAATGTCTAGCGCAAGCGTGCGCGTGGGCGATGGCTCGAGCCGCAGCAACTGCAGCTTCAGACATTCGGACGCGGACCGCGCGCCGACGCCGGGCGGGTCGAAGCTATGCAGCAGCGCAAGCGCGGCGTTCAGTTCGTCGACATCGACTTCGAGTTCTTCGGGCAGGTCGGCCAGCACTTCTTCGAGCGTGGCGGCGAGATAGCCGTCGTCGTCGAGCGATTCGATCAGGAACGTGATGAGCGCGCGGTCGCGCTGGCTCGCCTGGGTGACACGTAGTTGCGCCATCAGGTGGTCGCGCAGCGATGTGCTCGATTCGTGGATTTGCAACGGGGGCAGGTCGTCGTCGTCCGACGCGTTGCCGGAGCGGCCGTAGTCGTCGAGGTTCCACTGTGACGTGTCGCCGCCGCCGTCGCCCGAAAGGCCGTTGTATTCATCGACACCCTGCGGTTCGCCGCTTTCGGCTCGCTCGCCGCTGCCCTCGGACGATGCCGAACCGTTTCCGCCCATCGGGTCGGCCGGCGCCGAGGAGCCCGGTGTCTGGGCGATCACGGAGCCGTCGGCCGCAACCCGCAACGGGCTCGCAATCCACTCGTCTTCGTTTTCGAGGAGTGGATTCTGCGAGATCGCCATGGCGACTTCCTGCTGCAATTCGAGCGTCGACAACTGCAGCAGCCGGATGGACTGTTGCAGTTGCGGCGTCAGCGCAAGATGCTGCGATAGGCGGAGTTGGAGGCTGGCTTTCATGGCAAGTTGAGATTCATTGTAGAGAGTTTGCCACGACCGCGATACCTTGCGGCACACGCAATTTTTGGGTACGCCGAAATGGCGCGCCGCCCGGCGCCAGCCTGCGCCGTCTGACAACGAATGTGCGGTGCCGCAAAATTGGCGCCGCGGCCGGCCGCGCGCGCTCGCGTGGCCGGGGACGCCGTGTGTGCTTACATGCGGAAGTGCTCGCCCAGATAGACGCGCCGCACGCTTTCGTTTTCGATGATGTCGCTAGGCGCGCCAGCGGCTAGCACGCTGCCGTCGCTGATGATGTACGCGTGATCGCAGATACCGAGCGTTTCGCGCACGTTGTGGTCGGTAATCAGGACGCCGATATTGCGCTGCTTCAAGAACTTGACGATTTTCTGGATTTCCAGCACCGCGATCGGGTCGACGCCGGCGAACGGTTCGTCGAGCAGGATGAAGCTCGGATTGGTTGCCAGCGCGCGCGCAATTTCAACCCGACGACGCTCGCCGCCCGACAGCGACAGCGCCGGATTTTCACGCAGATGCGCGATCTGAAGCTCGTCGAGCAGCGCTTCGGTGCGCGACGTGATCGCGTCTTTGCCGAGGCGCTTGCCGTTTTCGTCATGCTGCAGTTCCAGCACCGCGCGAATATTCTGCTCGACGGTCAACTTGCGGAACACCGACGCTTCCTGCGGCAGATACGACAGGCCGAGCGACGCGCGCTTGTGAATGGGCAGAAGGCTGATCGACTTGCCATCCAGATCGATTTCGCCGGCGTCGAGCGGCACGAGGCCGACGATCATGTAGAACGACGTGGTCTTGCCGGCACCGTTCGGGCCGAGCAGGCCGACCACTTCGCCGCTCTTCACGTCGAGCGACACGTCCTTGACGACCGTGCGCGAGCCATAGCGCTTCTTCAGATTGCGCACGACCAGCGAACTACTGGTGCCGGCCGGCTTGCGATGGGGGAGGGGCGCGATGGTGCTGCTGATGGTGCTCACTGGTTCGGCGCTCCCTGGATCGAGTTGGACGGCGTGAGCGTGGCCGACGCGCCGGTCAGCGGCGCGGCGCCCGCATTGCGCGGCGACAGCATCGCGCGCACGCGGCCGGTGGGGTTGCCCGGACCGGCGACGTCCTTGCCCGCCTTGGCGGTGTAGAAGTCGTTCTGGCCGTCGTAGGTGATCACGCTGCCGTGCACCTGGTCGAGCAGCGTCGTCATGCTCTGCAGCCGGCGCACCGTCGCGTTGGTGGTCAGCGTGGTCAGATCCTGCTTGCCGTCGTAATCGATACGGATGGCCGTACCCTCGATGTATTCATCGAGCCCTTCGCGCTTCTGGCGGAAATACGACAGATTGTTGCCGCTCGAGGTGCCGGTCGCGAACTGGTAGCCCTGCGGGTCTTGCGACACTTCGACGCGATCGGCCTTGATCAGGATCGTCCCTTTGGTCGCCACCACGTGGCCGGTAAAGATGCTGACCTGCCGCAGGTCGTCGTAAGTCATGTTGTCAGCTTCGATGTTCAGCGGCTTGTCCTTGTCGGCGCGGTCCGCGTGCGCGAGCGGCGCGAAGCCGACAAGCGGCAACGCGACGACGAGCGCAGCTAGTGCGGCGCGGCACGCGGACAGCGCGCGCGAACGGCCGGTATCAAAACGGGGGAGCGATTCGTTCATGCAGTCACGCCTGGAATGGATTACCCGGTATGCGTTGGCTTAGTGGCCGGAATCGGACGCGGCGATTGCGCCTCTTACATTGCCGAACAATTGCATAAACCGGGTGACATTGTTGTATTTCATGCCGCTGGCAGTCATCACCGACATGCCGCGCTGAAGTTTAACTGGCTTTTCAGTCTCGATCACATCGTCGTTGACGAGGACCCTGAAATGCTCGGAATCAGCCTGCATCTGCGGATCGCCGCCGCCGGGCGCGCGCAGGATGCGGGCGTTCTGGTACAGATTGACGATCGACGCATCCGCGTTGACCGTGCCGGTATCGCCGGTCGCCGTGACGATCGGCTTGCCGGGCTGGAACGCGCGCATCGCCGGTTTGACGAGGTCGCTCATTTCGTCGTCCTCGTAATGGATCAGCGACTGCGCGGTCAGCCGGTACTGCGTCGCGCCCGACTGGTCGAGCTCGGACACCGAGAAGTTGTCCGCGAAGTAGTCCGGCGTGTGCTCTTTCGGGCGCACCTCGTTGTCGGTCTTGCGCGGCAACGTGGCTTGCAGCAGCCACCACGTGATGCCGGCGAGCGCCGCCATCGCGATGAGCGGGATCAGCGAAGTCAGGCGAAACTGGTTCATCCCACGAGGCCCCGTTGCTCGCCGCTGCACGCCGCCGCAAGCAGTGCTTCATATTTGTGCTGCGCGCGCAGCAGCGTATCGACCACTTCGCGTGCCGCGCCGTGGCCGCCGCGCGCCTCGCTGACCCAATGCGCACGCGCGATCACTTCGGGATGCGAATTGGCCGGCGCAGCCGCGAAGCCGACGCGCAGCATTACCGCGAGATCGACCCAGTCGTCGCCCATGTAGCCGCACTCCTCGGCGGTGAGGCCGGTTTGCCGCAGCAGGTCGGCGAACGCCTGCGGCTTGTCCTGCACGCCCTGGTAGACGTGCGTGATGTTCAATTCTTTCACCCGCGCCGCCACGATGCCGGACTGGCGCCCGGTGATGATGGCCGTTTCGATGCCGGCCTGGCGCAGCAGCTTCATGCCGTGGCCGTCCATCGAGTTGAAGCCTTTCATCGTGTCGCCTTCCGCCGTGAACAGCAGGCCGCCGTCGGTCAGTACGCCGTCGACGTCGAAAATCATCAGCTTCACGCGGCTTGCGCGTTCGGTAGCGGTAGGAGGAGCAACGGCCATCAGATCACCTTCTTCGAAAACAGGTCGTGCATGTTGAGCGCGCCGATTAGCTTGCCCGATTCGTCGACGACCAGCATCTGATTGATGCGATAGCGCTCCATCAGTTCCACGGCTTCGACCGCGAGTTGATCCGGCCCGATCGTGCGTGGGCCCGCGGTCATCACCGAACCGATCGGCAACTGGCGAAAATCGCCGTCGCGTTCGAGCACTCGGCGCAGGTCGCCATCCGTGAAGATGCCCGTCACACGGCCTTCGTGGTCGACGACCGAGGTCATGCCCATGCGCTTTGCGGTCAGTTGGAAGAGGGCATCGCTGACGGTCGCCTCGGGTGTGACCTGCGGCAACTGGTCGCCGGTGCGCATGACGTCGCGCACATAGGTAAGCAGGCGTCGGCCGAGCGCGCCGCCCGGATGCGAGCGCGCGAAGTCGTCGCGGCCGAAGCCACGCGCGTCGAGCACCGCGACTGCCAGCGCGTCGCCGAGCGCGAGCGCGGCGGTGGTGCTGGCGGTGGGCGCGAGATTCATCGGACAGGCTTCCTTCGCGACGCCGGAATTCAGATGCACGTCCGCGAGTTGCGCGAGGCTGGAGCCGGGGCGGCCCGTCATCGCGATCAGCTTCGCGCCGATCCGCTTGATGAGCGGCAGGATTGCCATCAACTCTTCGGTTTCGCCAGAATTGGACAGCGCGAGGAAGACGTCGTCGGCGGTGACCATGCCGAGGTCGCCGTGACTGGCTTCCGCCGGATGCACGAAGAACGCGGGTGTGCCGGTGCTTGCCAGCGTGGCCGCAAGCTTGCGGGCTATGTGGCCGGATTTGCCGATGCCGGAGACGACCACGCGCCCACGGCAACCCAGGATGAAATCGACCGCGCCCACAAAACTGCCGTCGAGCTGGTCGCGAAGCGCGCGCACGGCGTCCGCTTCGATGTCGAGTACGTCGCGAGCAAGCGTGAGTGCCCTGTCGCCATTGATTTTCGCTATCATGCGCGGAGTATAGCAAAGGCGCCTGTTCGCCGCGCCGGGCCTGCTGTGCCGGGCCGCTGTCTTCGTCGGCCTGTCGATAGTCTCATTTGCAGCTGCTTTGCCGCTCTTTAGCAGCTTTTTGCCGGCCCAATCCATTATGTCGCACGGCGTTCTCGTGCGCGGTTCCGCTGACGAACGAGGACGCTTCACCCATGCGTTTTTGCCGATGATTTCCCCGCTCGAAATGACGCTGTTTCTGCTGCTGGCATCGGTGGCGGGCGTGGTGATCTTTCGTTTCCTGAATCTGCCGCCGATGCTCGGCTATCTGACGGTCGGCATCGTCGTTGGACCGCATGCGTTCGGGCTGATACCCGATTCGGCGGGTGCGCAGAACCTCGCGGAATTCGGCGTCGTGTTTCTGATGTTCTCGATCGGGCTGGAGTTTTCGCTGGCCAAATTGCGCACGATGCGCCGGCTCGTGTTCGGACTCGGCTTGCTGCAGGTGATCGGCACGGTCGCGGTGGCGGTGTCGCTCGGCTTCGTGCTGGAGCGCTGGGTGCATATCACGTGGCAGGCGTGCGTCGCGCTGGGCGGCGCGCTGGCGATGTCGTCGACGGCGATCGTCAGCAAGATGCTGGCGGAGCGGCTCGAGATCGAAACCGAGCACGGCCGCAATATCTTCGGCGTGCTGCTGTTCCAGGATCTCGCGGTGGTGCCGCTTTTGATCATCATTTCGGCGCTCGGCGGCCGCTCGGAGAATCTGGCCAGCGCGCTCGGCATCGCGGCGATCAAAATCGTCGTGGCCCTCGCGCTGCTGCTGATCGTCGGCCAGCGCTTCATGACGCGCTGGTTCAACGTGGTCGCGCGGCGCCGCTCGCAGGAGCTGTTCATCCTCAATCTGCTGCTGGTGACGCTCGGCGCCGCGTTCATCACCGACAAATTCGGACTGTCGCTCGCGCTCGGCGCGTTCATTGCCGGCATGCTGATCGCCGAGACGCCGTACCGGCATCAGGTGGAAGAGGACATCAAGCCGTTTCGCGACGTGCTGCTCGGGCTCTTCTTCGTGACTACCGGCATGCTGCTCAATCCGCGCGTGATCTGGGAGCATCCGCTCGTCGTGCTGGCGTTTTTCATCGGCCCGGTGCTGCTGAAGATGGTCATGATTACCGGCCTCGCGCGGCTTTTCGGCGCGACGCCGGGCGTCGCGATGCGCACCGGTATCGGTCTCGCGCAGGCGGGCGAGTTCGGCTTCGTGCTGCTGAACCTGATTCTCGACCGGCATCTGGTCGACGCGACGCTGTTGCAGACGATTCTCGCCGCGATGCTGCTGTCGATGCTCGCCGCGCCGTTCATGATCCAGAACGCGGACCGCGTCGTGCTGCGGCTGTCGTCGACCGAATGGATGATGCAGTCGTTGCAGATGACACGCATCGCGACCCAGAGCCTGAAGCAGAGCGGCCACGTGATCATCTGCGGCTATGGGCGCGCCGGGCAGAACCTCGCGCGCATGCTCGAGCATGAAGGGCTCTCGTATGTCGCGCTCGACCTCGATCCCGACCGCGTCGCGGCGGCCGCGGCGGCCGGTGAATCGGTCGTGTTCGGCGACGCGGGGCGGCGCGAGTCGCTGCTGGCCGCGGGCCTGCATCGCGCGGCCGCGATCGCGATCACCTACGCGAACACGCCGTCGGCACTGCGCGTGCTGCACAACATTCACGAGATGGAGCCGACGCTGCCGGTCATCGTGCGTACCGTCGACGACGCCGATCTGGAGAAACTGCTCGCCGCCGGGGCGACCGAGGTGATTCCGGAGATCGTCGAGGGCAGCCTGATGCTCGCGTCGCACACGCTCGTCGTGATGGGCGTGCCGATGCGCCGCGTGGTGCGGCGCGTCGAGGAGATGCGCGACGAACGCTACTCGCTGTTGCGTGGCTATTTCCACGGCGCCGACGACATCGACGACGACGACGGCCACGAGCAGGTGCGGCTACAATCGGTGCCGGTCGACGAGAGCTCCGACGCGGTGGGCCGTACGCTCGCCGAGGTGGGCCTGTACGAACTCGGTGTCGAAGTGACCGCGATTCGCCGGCACGGCATCCGCGGCGTCGAACCGGACCCGTCGACGAAACTGCGCGCGAGCGACATCGTGGTGCTGCGCGGTCTGCCCGAGCAACTGGCGCAGGCCGAGGAGCGGCTGTCGAAGCACCGCCGCGCCGCCGCGGCCTGAACCCGTGAACCTGGCCCGTTCTGGCGGGCGACGCAGATTCAAGCATTTCACCGGACCTGTCGAGGTCCATCCGGAGACATCATGTCCAACGCGCTCGCGAGCGCGCCGCTCGATGCGGCCGACTACATCAGAAGTCACATTCGCACGGTGGCCGACTGGCCGCAGCCGGGCGTGCAGTTCCGCGACATCACGCCGCTCTTGCGCGAGCCGAAGTCGCTGCGCGTGCTGATCGACCTGTTCGTGCAGCGCTATATCGATGCGAAGCTCGATTACATCGCCGGGCTCGATGCGCGCGGCTTCATCATCGGGCCGATCGTCGCGCACGAGCTGAGCATCGGCTTCATCCCGATTCGCAAGGCGGGCAAGCTGCCGTACAAGCGGATCTCGCAATCGTATGAACTGGAATACGGCACCGCGACTGTCGAGATTCACGAGGATGCGTGCGAGCCGGGCGATCGCGTCGTAATCATCGACGACCTGATCGCGACCGGCGGCACGATGATGGCCGGCAAGCTGCTGCTCGAGCGGCTCCGCGCGGTCGTCGTGGAAGGCGCGGCGATCGTCGATCTGCCGGACCTGGGCGGTTCGAAGCTGCTGTGCGAGGGCGGTCTTGCGCTCTATACAGTGACGAGTTTCGGCGGTCACTGAACCCGGAGGCCGTTACGGCGTGCGCCGTGACGGTCGGGTTTCTCGCCGTACCAGCAGTTAAAGTCGCACAGGCTCCGTTGGCCGCACAAGGCCAACCGGGTTCAACGACATGGCTCACCGCCAGGGCTCACCAGCCGCCCAACCCAGAAGACCACCACGATGCCCAATTTCCTGCTGTTTCTCGCCACTTCGATTGCGATCACCGTGGCGCCCGGCCCGGACAATCTGCAGGTGCTCGCGCGCGGCATCTCACAGGGCCGCGCGGCCGGCCTCGTCGCCGCGCTCGGCTTTGCCGCCGGCATCACGTTTCATACGACGCTCGCGGCGCTCGGCGTCGCCGCGCTGCTGCGGTCGTCGCCGCTCGCGTTCGAAGCGATGAAGCTCGCCGGCGCCGCGTATCTGGTGTGGATCGGTATCAAGGCGCTGCGCAGTCAGGGGCTCGCGACCGCGCACGAGCGTGCGCCGCAGCCGCTTTCGGCTGTCTTTCGCCAGAGCGTGCTCGGCAATCTGATGAATCCGAAGGTCACGCTGTTCTTCGTCGTGTTTCTGCCGCAGTTCGTGCAGCCCGGCGGCGCGCAGAGCGTGACCGTACAGATGCTCGAGCTCGGCGCGCTGTTCATGCTGCAGACCGTCGTAGTGTTTTCGCTGTTCGGCGTGTGCGCGGGGATCATCGGCAGCTGGCTCAGACGGCGGCCGCGTGTCGGCCTGTGGCTCGATCGCGTGGCCGGCGCGACGTTCATCGCGATCGGGATTCGCGTCGCACTGCGCGACTGACGCGCGTCACGCAACCCGTCCGCTTCCGCTTTGCCAGGTTCGCCACGACGGCGGACAGTTTGGAGTTTTCGATGACTTTGCCTTGCATCACCGCCGCGCGCCGCTTCGACGCGACCGCGCATCGGCCGTTTCTGATCTGCGCCGAACAGGTCGGCTGGATTCGCGAGCGCGACGTGCCGCTGCTCGCGCGCTGGCCCGACGTGTTCGAGATCGCGAACGACGGCGTGACGCTCTCCGCCACCTTCGATACCGTCCATCTGCGCAGCGCGGCGCTCGCTTCCGTGATCGGCGCGCTCGCCGCCGATGGGCGCATCCCCGGCTGGCGCAACGAGACCTACGCGATCCGCAATGCGTTCGACGCGCCGCCGCTCGCGTATATCGAGCGCGCGGCATCGCGCTTCTTCGGCACGATGACGTACGCGGTGCATCTGAACGGCGTCGTAGAATATGCGGATGGCGGAGCGCCATCTGGCGGTGCGCCCCGCGGCGCGCCGCAATTGTGGATCGCGCGCCGCAGCGACACGAAGGCCACCGACCCCGGCATGCTCGACAATGTCGTCGCGGGCGGGATCGGCTGGGGCTTCGGTATCGCCGAAACGATCGTCAAGGAGTGCTGGGAAGAAGCGGGCATTCCAGCGGAGATCGCGGCGGGCGCGGTCGCGGGCCGCACCGCGCACGTGCTGCAATCGCTGCCGGAAGGCACACAGGCCGAGCAGATCTTCATCTACGACCTCGCGCTGCCCGCCGACTTCGCGCCGCGCAACCAGGACGGCGAAGTGGGCGAACACCGGCTCGCGCGCATCGATGAAGTCGCGCGCTGGATCGAGGAAGGCGCGCTAACCGTCGACGCCAGCCTCGCGACGCTCGATTGCCTGCTGCGCCGCCGCTGGATCGACGAGGACGCGTGCGAGGGCATCGACGCTCTGTTCGCGCCGCCGCCGCGGGGCTAACCGAGGCTCATCGGTCAGGCCCGCCCCGCAGCCAGTACCACTGAAACAAACCACGCATTGAAGAAGGGAGTCACCGAGGTCATGTCGACCGATCACAGCTTTATCCTCAAACTGTCGTGCGCCGACCGGCCCGGCATCGTTCACGCCGTGTCAGGCTTTCTGTTCGAGCGCGGCAGCAATATTCTCGACTCCGCGCAGTTCGGCGACAGCCGCACCGGCGAGTTCTTCATGCGCGTGCATTTTCAACAGGTGGGCGGCGATCCTGGGCTCGACGCGCTGCGCGCGTCGTTCGTGGCACTCGCCGAGCAGTTCGGCATGAGCTGGGAGCTGCACGACGCGAACGTGAAGCCGCGCGTCGTGATCATGGTGTCGAAGATCGGCCATTGCCTGAACGATCTGCTGTTTCGCTACCGCACCGGTCAGCTGAACATCGACATCCCGGCGATCATCTCCAACCACAAGGAGTTCTACCAGCTCGCCGCGAGTTACGACATCCCGTTCCATCACTTCCCGCTGCTCGGCGGCACGCCCGAAGCGAAAAACGCGCAGGAAGCGCGCGTGCTCGAAGTGATCAGCGAGCATCAGGCCGACCTCGTGGTGCTCGCGCGCTACATGCAGATTCTGTCGCCGAAGCTGTGCGAGGCGCTCGCCGGACGCGCGATCAACATCCATCACTCGTTCCTGCCGAGCTTCAAGGGCGCGAAGCCTTACTACCAGGCGTTCGACCGCGGCGTGAAGCTGATCGGCGCGACGGCTCACTATGTGACGACCGATCTCGACGAAGGTCCGATCATCGAGCAGGAAGTCGAGCGTGTGGACCACAGCATGACACCGGAACAACTGACGGCGATCGGTCGCGACGTCGAGTGCGTGACGCTCGCGCGTGCGGTGAAGTGGCACGTCGAGCATCGTGTCGTGCTGAACGGCAGCAAGACGGTGGTGTTCCGCTAAAAATTGCACCGCTAACACCGCGCCGGTCCAGGCCGGCGCGGTCCTTTCCCCGCTTGCGTTACGAACGCGCTGCCGCGCCGCCCGTGCTTTTCCCGAGATTCGCGTTTTGCGCGAAACGGCGTCGCGCGCTCAGCTTCCTGAGCCAGATCAGCAGGCCCGTGACGCTCAGCACGGCCACCGCTACCCCCACCGCGCTGATCAGAACCCGCCCGCCGAGTCCGAGAATGCGCCCCGAGTGCAGCGGATACTGCATCTGCAGGAAGATATCGCCGGCCGTGCCCTGACCGGGAATCCGCGTGGCGAGCCGCTGGCCGGTGGCGGCGTCCCAATACATCCACGGGTTGCCGAGGCCGGCGTCGCCGTGGTCGTTGCCGGCCGTGTAGAAGCCGACGCCATACGCATGCATGAATTCGGCGTAGTAGAGCCCGCCCGGTGGCGCGGCGACATGCATTTCCTTGCCTGCTTGCCCGGCGAGTTCGACGATGCGCTCGCGGCTCAGCATCTGATCGCCCGGTTGCGGTGCGCGCAGGATTTCGGGGTTGCTGAACGGATCGGGCGTCAATGTCGACAGTCGCAACACGATCGGCCGCACCACCTGCGACGACAGATTCATCGAAATCGACGTCAGCGAGACGGTCGCCAGCAGGCCCCAGATCCATACGCCTCCGGAGCGGTGCAGATCGAACGTCAGCGCATAGCCGCCGCGTTTCAGGCGGAACGCGAACGACTTGCGCCAGGCCTTCAGGCTCGGAAACGACAGGCACAGTGCAATCACGCTATCGAACAGCCAGACGATCCCGACGGTCCCCATCAACCACGTGCCGATGTCAACGCCGCCGGTGAACGGCAGCTGCAGCGTGTAGTGCAGCGTGTAGATGAACGGAATCAGGTTGAGCCGCGCGAGCGACACGGCGCCCCATTCGCGGCGTCCCTGGATCTCGCCGGTGACGGGATCGACGGCGATCTGGTTGAAGTCGAGCGGATAGGGCTGCTTCGTCGCCGGGTCAGTGCGCGGCAGCACCATCATTTGCAGCGCGTGACCCGGTTCGACCTCGAGCGGCAGATAGGTCACCCGAAGACGCGGATCGGCGGCTTCGACGCGATTCGCCAGTTCGAGGCCGGGCAGCGTCGGCCCAGCCGTGCGAGCCAGGAAGAACGACGGGTTCAGCGCGGCATCCAGCTCGTGGTCCCACGCGATGATCGCACCGGTAAGTCCCGCGACGAACAGAAACAGTGCAGTCGCGACCCCGAACCAGCGGTGCAGGCGGACAAGCTGGCGTCTCATGCGCGAGCCAGGCGGAATCGCGGGCGGGAAATCAGCTGAAACGTCACGATGCGGACTGAGCGTAAATAGGAATTGTTCGCATCTTAGGGGTCGGCGCGTTCGGCTGCAAGTTTTCTGTCAGCAGAAGGCGACGGTGCCGCGTCGCGGGAAGCAAAAAAAAAAGCGGCGCCGAAGTGCCGCCTTCGCTTCCGTCGCCTGCGTGGACTGCCGGGCGTGCAGGCCGATGAGCGCTAGTGAGCGCTGACTTTGAAGCCCAACCCGGCCCCGCTCACACCAACCGCAAATAAATCAGCTCACGCTTGATGTACGCATAAAAAATCGGCGCCGCAATGACCCCGGCGATACCGAACGCTGCTTCCATCACCAGCATCGCGATCAGCAGTTCCCATGCGCGCGCCTCGATTTGCCCGCCGACGATCCGCGCGTTCAGGAAATACTCGAGCTTGTGAATCAGGATCAGGAACACGAGCGACATGATCGCCGCCGGAAAACTCACCGACAGCGCGACCGCGACGATGATCGTGTTCGAGATCAGATTGCCGATCACCGGCAGGAGACCCACGATGAACGTGACGAGCACGAGCGTTTTTGACAGCGGCAGCCGGTCGTGGAAGGTCGGCAGGATCACGAGCAGGAAGATCGCCGTGAATACCGCGTTGAGCGCGGAAATCTTCACCTGCGCGAACACGATGCGGCGAAACGCTTCGGCAAAACGCGTGACGCGCGTGACAAACGCCGTGGACAGCGGCAGCCGCTGCATATGCTTCTGCGCGCCGACCGCGATGATCGCGCCGATGATCATGCCGATCAGCACGTGAGTGAACGCGCGCGCGGCGGTCGTGCCGCTTTGCTGCAGCATGTTCGCGTGCGTGTGCATCAATTCCGCGGCCTTCGTCTTCATCTGCTCGGTGTCGACCGGCAGATAGTTCGCGACGAATTGCGGAATCCTGCCGCGCGCCTGGTCGATCAGTTGCATGGCCTGATCGAGCAGCGCCTGCACGCTGGGCACGTCGTTCTCGAAATGCGAGATGATGCCGAGCGTGAGCCCCGTCAGCGCGCCGACGATCACCGTCGACAGGAGCACCACCGCGAGCCAGCGTGCCCGCCTGCTCGACATGTGGCGCTCGATGCGCGGCGCGATCATTTGCACGAGCTGAAACACCAGCAGCCCGGCGAGCAGCGCGCCGAGCAGCTTCAGTTCGATAACCGCCCACATGCCGAACAGCATCACGACGTAGCTGCCGATCTCGACCGCCGACAGCTTCGGCAGACTCATGTCGCTGGTCAGCCTGACCGGGCGCGGGCGCAGGTCCTGCACCCGATCTTCTTCGCGCGCCTGATTACGCTTGGTCATGGCTTATCCCGTCTCCAAACCTCGATAGTGCAGCGTTATTTTGTGCTGGCGGCGCGCTTGAGCAGCGGCGCCAGATATTGTCCGGTAAAACTGGCCTTCGACTTCGCGATCTGCTCAGGCGTGCCCTGGGCGATGATCTGCCCACCGCCGGCGCCGCCTTCGGGGCCAAGATCGATGACCCAGTCCGCAGTTTTGATTACATCGAGATTATGTTCGATGATCACGACGGTATTACCCTGGTCACGTAACCGGTGTATGACTTCCAGCAACAGCGCGATATCGTGAAAGTGCAGGCCGGTGGTCGGTTCGTCAAGAATGTATAGAGTGCGACCGGTATCGCGCTTGCTCAGTTCCAGCGATAGTTTCACACGCTGCGCCTCGCCGCCCGATAGCGTGGTCGCCGACTGACCCAGGCGGATATAGCCTAAACCCACGTCCAGTAAGGTTTTCAGCTTGCGCGCGACGACCGGCACGGCCTTGAAGAACTCGTGCGCGTGCTCGACCGTCATGTCGAGCACTTCGCTGATGTTGCTCCCTTTGTACTGGATGTCGAGTGTTTCGCGGTTGTAGCGCTTGCCGTGGCACACGTCGCACGGCACGTACACGTCGGGCAGGAAGTGCATTTCGACCTTCAGCACGCCGTCGCCCTGGCACGATTCGCAGCGCCCGCCCTTCACGTTGAACGAGAAGCGGCCCGGATCGTAGCCGCGCTCCTTGGCGGCCGGCACGCCCGCGAACAACTCGCGGATCGGCGTGAACAGGCCCGTGTAGGTTGCCGGATTCGAGCGCGGCGTGCGCCCGATCGGCGACTGGTCGACGTTGATCACCTTGTCGAAGTGCTCGAGGCCCTCGATCGACTCGTACGGCGCCGGCTCCGTGGCCGAGCCGTACAGATGATGCGCGACCGCCTGGTACAGCGTGTCGTTGATCAGCGTCGACTTGCCCGAACCGGACACGCCGGTCACGCAGGTCAGCAAACCTACCGGCAGATCGAGCGTCACGTTGTGCAGATTGTTGCCGTGCGCCTCGACGATGCGCAGATGCCGCTCGTCGGGTTCCTTGCGCTCGTCCGGGTATTCGATCGTGCGCGCGCCCGACATGTACTGGCCCGTCAGCGACGCCGCGTTCTTCTGTATCTCTTTGGGCGTGCCCTCTGCGATCACCATGCCGCCGTGTTCGCCGGCGCCCGGGCCCATGTCGACCACGTAGTCGGCCATGCGGATCATGTCCTCGTCGTGCTCGACGACGATCACCGAGTTGCCGAGATCGCGCAGATGCTTGAGCGTCGAGATCAGGCGGTCGTTGTCGCGCTGATGCAGGCCGATCGACGGTTCATCGAGCACGTACATTACGCCGGTGAGCCCCGAGCCAATTTGCGAGGCGAGGCGAATGCGCTGCGCTTCGCCGCCCGACAGCGTTTCCGCGCTGCGTTCGAGCGACAGGTAATCGAGCCCGACGTTGTTCAGGAACATCAGACGCGCGACGATTTCCTTCACGACCTTGTCGGCGATCTCGCGCTTCGAGCCCTCGAGGCGCAGCGTCTGGAAGTAGCCGAGCGCATCGCGCAACGGCCAGCCGCTGATCTCGAAGATGCCGCGCGCGTCGCTGTCGGCGCCAATGCGCACGAAGCGCGCCTCGCGACGCAACCGCGTGCCAGCGCACGCCGGGCACGGCTGGTTGTTCTGATACTTGGCGAGTTCTTCGCGTACCGCGGACGAATCGGTTTCGCGGTAGCGCCGCTCCAGATTCGGGATGATCCCTTCGAACACGTGCTCGCGCACCGACGTGCGGCCGCGCTCGTTGATGTACGAGAACGGAATCTCCTGCTTGCCCGAACCGTACAGCAGGATCTTGCGGACTTTCTCCGGCAGGTCCTCGAACGCGGTGTCGATGTCGAAGTCGTAGAACGCCGCGAGGCTCTGCAGCATCTGGAAATAGAACTGGTTGCGCCGGTCCCAGCCCTTCACCGCGCCCGCCGCGAGCGACAGCGACGGATGCGCGACCACCCGTTTCGGATCGAAGAACGTGATCTGGCCGAGGCCGTCGCATTCAGGGCACGCACCCATCGGGTTGTTGAACGAGAACAGGCGCGGCTCGAGTTCCTGCAGCGAATACGAGCAGATCGGGCAGGCGAACTTCGAGCTGAACAGATGCTCCTTGTCCGTATCCATTTCGAGCGCGATCGCGCGGCCGTCGGCGAGACGCAGCGCCGTTTCGAACGATTCGGCGAGACGCTGCTTCATGTCGGGACGCACGCGCAGACGGTCGATCACGACGTCGATTGTGTGCTTGTCGTTTTTCTTCAGCTTCGGCAGCGAGTCGACTTCGTAGATTTTCGCGGTGCCTTCGTTGGCGGTGCCGCCTCCCGAGCGCACGCGAAAGCGCACGAAGCCTTGCGCCTGCATGTCCTCGAACAGATCCGTGTGCTCGCCCTTGCGATCGCTGACGACTGGCGCGAGGATCATCACGCGCGTTTCTTCAGGCAGTGCGAGCGCCGCGTCGACCATCTGAGACACGCTTTGCGCTTCGAGCGGAATCTCGTGATCGGGGCAGTAGGGCGTGCCGACGCGCGCGAACAGCAGACGCAGATAATCGTGGATTTCGGTGACGGTGCCGACCGTCGAACGCGGATTGTGCGAGGTCGCCTTCTGTTCGATCGAGATAGCCGGCGACAACCCTTCGATCAGGTCGACGTCGGGCTTTTCCATCAGTTGCAGGAACTGCCGTGCATAGGCGGACAGACTTTCGACGTAGCGCCGCTGTCCTTCCGCATACAGCGTATCGAACGCCAGCGACGATTTGCCGGAGCCCGAAAGCCCCGTGATAACGACGAGCTTGTGACGCGGTAGGTCGAGATTGACGTTCTTCAGGTTGTGGGTGCGAGCCCCACGAATACGGATTTGTTCCACGGATTTATTCCATGAACTGCGGAAAGGGAAAGAGGCCAAACCTGCTACTATAACGACTTTTCCAGACCGCCGTTACGGCGTGCTGACAGCGGGAAAGAGGCGTAGCTGGGGCCGTTTTCCGTGAGTACAAGATGCCGCGAGCGTCGGCGGGGACGGTAGGGCACGGGCTTTGCGCATTGCGATGTCTCTTCGGCGCGGACCTGCCGATATGCCGGGGCTAGCCGCCCGCCTGTTCGTCCTGCTCCACTGTGCCGGCGGTCAAGGCTGTCCCCACGGGCTCGCCGCCCGGTTCATTCAAACAACGCTTCGATGTCCAATCCGTCCGCCATCTCCACACGCATGAGCGCGCCCGAATTGCGCGCGACCGTGTCGCTTGCCGCCATCTTCGCGCTGCGCATGCTGGGTCTCTTCATGATCATGCCGGTGTTCTCGATCTACGCGAAGACCATCCCCGGTGGCGAGAACGTGCTGCTCGTCGGCATCGCGCTCGGCGCGTACGGCGTCACGCAGTCGATGCTCTACATCTTCTACGGCTGGATCTCCGACAAGGTCGGGCGCAAGCCGGTGATCGCGACGGGCCTGCTGATCTTCGCGATCGGCAGCTTCGTCGCGGCGGGCGCGCACGACATGACGTGGATCATCGTCGGCCGGGTGATTCAGGGGATGGGGGCGGTGTCGTCGGCGGTGATCGCGTTCATCGCCGATCTGACCGCGGAGGAACATCGCACGAAGGCGATGGCGATGGTCGGCGGCAGCATCGGCGTGTCGTTCGCGGTCGCGATCGTTGGCGCGCCGATCGTGTTCCACTGGCTCGGCATGAGCGGGCTCTTCACGCTGGTCGGCGTGTTCGCGATCCTCGCGATCGGTGTGGTGCTGTGGGTCGTGCCCGATGCGCCGAAGCCGGTGCACGTGCGCGCGCCGTTCGCCGAAGTGCTGCACAACGTCGAGCTGCTGCGCTTGAATTTCGGCGTGCTCGTGCTGCACGCAACGCAAACCGCGCTGTTCCTCGTCGTGCCGCGCATTCTCGAAGCGGGCGGGCTGCCGGTCGCGTCGCACTGGAAGGTGTATCTGCCGGTAATGGGGCTGTCGTTCGTGATGATGGTGCCGGCGATCATCGCCGCCGAGAAGCGCGGCAAGATGAAGATCGTACTGTTGTCGGCGATCGCCCTTATCCTGATCGGCCAGTTGTTATTGGGCGTTGCTCCGCATACGATTCTGAGTGTGGCGGCGATCCTGTTCGTGTACTTTCTCGGCTTCAATATTCTCGAAGCGTCGCAGCCTTCGCTGGTGTCGAAGCTCGCGCCCGGTACCCGCAAGGGAGCCGCGGCCGGCGTGTACAACACCACGCAGTCGATCGGTCTTGCGCTGGGCGGGATGGTCGGCGGCTGGCTGCTGAAGATGAACGGCCAGAGCGCGGTTTTCTTCGCCTGCTCCGGGCTGGTATTTTGCTGGCTTATAATCGCCGCAAAGATGAAACAGCCGCCGCGCAAGGCATAACGCAGCGTACTCGGGGCACTTCCCGAATCATCCAGAACTCACCCGGCGGCGGGCAGAGGCGCTCTTCTGGTCTCGGGCCCGCCGGCCATGAGACGCGAACCGCGTAGTGCCGCGCCGCCTGCAACAGGAATCAACAGGAGAAATTCATGGCATCCGTGAACAAGGTCATTCTGGTCGGCAACCTCGGCGCCGATCCGGAAGTCCGCTATCTTCCGAGCGGCGACGCAGTGGCGAACATCCGCCTTGCGACGACGGACCGCTACAAGGACAAAGCGTCGGGCGAGATGAAGGAAGCCACCGAGTGGCACCGCGTCGCGTTCTTCGGCCGCCTGGCGGAAATCGTGGCGGAATATCTGAAGAAGGGCTCGTCGGTGTACCTTGAAGGGCGCATCCGCACGCGCAAGTGGCAAGCCCAGGACGGCACCGATCGTTACTCGACCGAGATCGTCGCGGAACAAATGCAAATGCTCGGCGGCCGAGGCGGCGCTTCGATGGGTGGCGGCGACGAAGGCGGTTATAGCCGTGGCGAGCCGTCGGAGCGTAGCGGCGGCGGTGGTGGTCGCGGCATGTCGTCGGGCGGCGGCTCCCGTGGCGGCAGTGGCGGTGGCGGTGGCGGCGCGAGCCGTCCGAGCGCGCCGGCTGGCGGCGGCTTCGACGAGATGGACGACGATATCCCGTTCTGATCGTTCCGGCTCAATGCCGACCCGACCAGCGTCCCGCTGATCGACACAACGAGAAAGGCCCGCTTTCTGTGAAGAAAGCGGGCCTTCTGTTTGCCGGCATTTTTTACGTTACACGCGCGCACGGAGCCTGCCTGCCCGCCGAAAGTCACCTGCTCAAATGCTCCAACGTGTCCCGCAACGGCAGACTCGAAATCACGATCGGCCCGGTGAACGGCGTATCCAGATCGACAATCACATAAACCGCCGAAGCAATCGACACCGCTCCCAGCGTGATCGTCACCAGCGCCAACGCATTGCGCGGCGCGATCAACCCGAAGCTCAGAAAGATCACGCCTAGCCAGAACGTCAGCGTCCAGAAGAACGGCTGCGAAATCGAGCTGTGCGCTTCCTCGATGATCTTCCAGCGCGCGTCGATGACGCGCCGGTACTGAATCAACGCGTCATCGAGCGCGCGCTGCTGCAACGCATCCTGCGTGCGCAGTTGTCGCAATTGCCTCCCCACCGTGGTCAGCATGTCGCCCAGACGGACGTTTTCGAGTTGCTGCGAATTGTCGGGCGAACCGAGATCGCGCGGGTAGTCGCCGCTCGGCGCGGGCTCGCGCGGCCACGTCGACGCGATCGCCGCCGCCGTGTACTGGCGCAACAGGCGCCGCGACCCGTCGGCCGCGCTGCCGAGCTCACGCAGCGTCGTGTCGAATTCGATCAGCTCGGCCGCATAGGTGCGCAGATCGTTCGACGCGGTGTCGAAACTCGATTTCGCCGATGCCGTCATCAAACCCAGCACCAGCGCTGCGAACGTCACCAGCATGCCGATCACGAGCTGCACGAGCTGTACGGTCTCGTGCGCCTTGTGCTCCTCCGGCAGCAGCGGCCGCACCCCGACGCCGAGGCCGGTGGCGATCAGCAGCAGCGCGAACACGAGTACGGCCGAACCGATTTCCGACATGGGCGCGCTCCGGGCGGGAAGGGGCTTCGACAAAAAGGCTGCAGCAATCGGGCTTCGAGACTTCATTGATGTAACGCAAGCGGGGCGAGCGATCAACCATAAAGTTTTCGACCGGTACGCCGTTGTCCTCAATGTGCTGTTTGCTTAATTTTCAGACAAGTTGCGGACCGGGCCGAACGGCGTGGGCGCAGCCTGCGTGGCCATGCAGCTATCGTCAACGATACGGAACCATCGGCCGGGCAGCCCAAGGAGACCAGTCCGATGTTGAAAAAGCTGTCGATTCGCACCAGCCTCACTCTGATGATCGTGTTCTTCGGCATCGTGCTGCTGCTCGGCGCGGCTGCGGGATTGTTGTCGCTGCGCTCGTCGAACGCGTCGCTGCAGCAAATGTATACGGTCGACACGCCCGCCGTCGCGGACCTCGAAGGCAGCTCCGGCCAGCTGCTGCGCCTGCGTCTGGCGCTTGCGACCTACGCGTCGCTCGTCGCGCTTAACGACCAGGACGGCGCGAGCGCGGTGCTCAAGCGCTTCGATCAGTACCGCAAAGCCTCCGACGAGCGGCTTGCCCACTATTTGAGCCATGCGGGCACGGATGCCGATGAGCAGCATCTGATCGCCGACATGCAGCAAAAGCGCGACGCGTTTCTGCGCGATGGCGTCGATCCGACGCTCGCCGCGCTGAAGTCGGCCGACACCAACGGCTTCCAGCAATTGCAGGCGCATAAGCTGCCGTCGCTGTACAGCGCGTACGAGAAGGCCATGCTCGCCCTCGAGCAGTTGCAGCTCGATCATGGCGCACAGCGCTATAAGGATGCGCAGGAGCTGTTCTACGCGATCTGCACCGCGGTGGCGATCGGCATTGCGCTGTCGCTGGTCGGCGGCTTGCTCGCCCGATTCGTGCTCGCGCGCGCGATCGTCGCGCCGGTCGATGCGACGATCGCGCAGTTCCAGCGCATCGCCAACGGCGACCTGAGCGGCCGGGTCGAAGTGCTCGGCGGCAACGAAATGGGTCGTCTCGCGGCCGCGCTGCGCAAGATGCAGGAGTCGCTGATCGCGACCGTCAACGCGGTTCGTCAAGGCACCGAATCGATCGATACCGGCGTCACCGAGATCGCAGCGGGCAATGCCGATCTGTCGCAACGTACTGAGGAGCAGGCCGCGGCGCTCGAAGAAACGGCCGCCAGCATCGAAGAGCTGACCTCGACGGTCAAGCAGACGGCCGACAACGCGAAGCAGGCGAGCACGCTCGCGCAGGGCGCCTCGACGCTGGCCGCGCAGGGCGGCGAGTTGACCGAGCAGGTGGTCGGCACGATGCACGGCATCGTCGACGATTCGCGGCGGATTGCCGATATCGTCGGTGTGATCGAGGGGATCGCGTTCCAGACCAACATCCTCGCGCTGAACGCCGCGGTCGAGGCGGCGCGCGCCGGCGAGCAGGGACGCGGCTTCGCGGTCGTCGCGAGCGAGGTGCGCTCGCTCGCCCAGCGCAGCGCGGCGGCGGCCAAGGAGATCAAGGGCCTGATCGATGCGTCGACCGCGCGCGTGGAGCAGGGCTCGCAGCTCGTCGAACGCTCAGGCACGACGATGAACGACATCGTCGGCGCGATCGCCCGCGTCAGTTCGATCATGAACGAGATCGCGGCGGCAGCGCTCGAACAGAGCACCGGCATCGATCAGGTCAATCGCGCGGTCGGTCAGATGGACGAGGTCACCCAGCAGAACGCGGCGCTCGTCGAGCAGGCGGCCGCGGCGGCGAGTTCGCTGGAAGATCAGGCACGACGCCTGTCGGCGGCAGTGGCGGTGTTCCAGACCGGCAGCGAGTCGCGTGGCGGTGTTGTGGCTCCGGGCACGAAGCGGGCGGGCGGTGCCAGCGCGCGGAGCCTGGATAGCGAGTTTGTGGCGGCGTGACGCGAGCCGTTGCGCTGTGTCACCGCGCACCCTCCCACTACTGCATGGCCGCGTAATACCTCGACACGGCGTCCATTTCCTCGGGTGTCATCTGCCGCGCGACATGGCGCATCTGCTCGTTGATGTCGTTGTGCCGAGCGCCCGAAGCGAACGCTTGCAACTGCGCGGTCAGATAGGCCGCCGACAGTCCGCCGAGCCACGGTGCCGCGCCTTTGCGGTCTAGCTGTCCATGACACGCCGCGCACGGCGCGATATTGCGTTGCGGATCGCCCTGCATCACGAGCCTGACAGCAATCGGATCGGGTCCTTCGCCGGCCCGGGTTTTCTCGGCCGGCGGAGCGAGCGGGAGCGACGCGTAGTAGGCGGCCAGATCGTGCAGATCCTGGTCGCTGCGTCCCGCGATAATTGCCTGCATCACCGCGCTTGGCCGCTGGCCGCTCTGAAAGTCGCGCAGTTCCTTGTAGATCGCGTCGGCGTACTGTCCGGCTAGCGGCGGCGCGGTGACCTGCACGGTAGCGAGCACGCCGTGGCACATCGAGCAGTGCTGATTCGCAAGCGTCGCGCCGCGGCCGATCGAATCCGCCAACGGGTGGTTCGTGCCCGAAGGCGGCAATACGACGACGTCGCTGGGCACCTGGCTCTTCTCGCTGCCGCTGTACCAGCTCGACGGCACGCCGGCGGCGCCGCAAATCCTGGCCCACAGGCTGAGGTCGCCGAATGCGCTGCTGGCCGAGGGCAGCCATACGAAGCCGATCAGGATCGCGACGATCGCGATCGCAACCGTGCCGCCGACGCTCCACACGAACCACGGATTGCGCAGGGTGAACAGGCGTTCTTCATTCATCGCGGCGCTCCGACGACGACTGCCGGCACCGAAGTCTGCGGCAGTCTGAGCAACTGGACGATCGGGAAGCTGTAGTTGACGACCGTGAGCCCGATCATCAGCGCGACCCACAGGCCGAAGCTGTTGAGCGCGACCGGCACGCGCTCGACCGGGTGCGCCGCGACCGCGAAGCGGAACGCCGGCGGTTCTTCCACGGGGCCGAACTGCGATTTCGCGAGGATATAGACGAACTGCAGGCCGGACACCAGCAGGATCAGGCCGCCCACCGCCGACATGACGACCCACACGCCCTGTCCCTGCACGCCGGGCATCGCGTAGTCGTAATAGGCCATGCGGCGCGGCGCGCCGAGCAGGCCGACCCAATGCCACGGTATCGTGACCACCATCATGCCGATGAACCACAGCCACAATTGCGTACGCATCAGTTTCACCGACACGATCGCGCGGCCGGTCAATTGCGGCCACAGTTCGTACGCAATCACGAAGTACATGATGACGATCGCGCCGCCGAAAATCAGGTGGAAGTGGCCGGTCACCCACTGCGTGTTGTGCACGGTCGAGTTCAGCTGATAGCTCATGTTGATGAGGCCGCCCGCGCCGCCGAAGCCGAGCATCACGAACGAGAACGCGACCGCCAGCATGATCGGGTTGCTCCACGGCAACGCGGTCAGCCAGCCGAGCGCGCCCTTGCCGCCGCGCAGCCGGCCGGCGATTTCCACCGACGCGCAGATCGTGAACACGGTCAGCAGCGTCGGCACCGACACCATGCCGGTGAACACCGCGTGCACGAACTTGAAGCCAGCGCCGACTTGCGGATCGACGAACAGGTGATGGATGCCGATCGGCATCGCGAACACGAGGAACAGGATGAACGACACACGCGCCATCGAGTCGCTGTAGAGCCGTCCGCCGATCGAGCGTGGCACCAGCGTGTAGAACGCGATGTAAGCCGGAAACAGCCAGAAATAGACGATCGCGTGCAGCGTCCACGAGAACAGCACGCGGGCGAGGCCGGCGTCGATCGTATGGGCGAAGCCTAGCGCGACCGGCAGGATCTGGAACAGGATCTCGAGCGCCGCGCCGACTGCGGTCCAGGCCCACAGGTACGCGCCCGCGACGTTCGCGAACATCGCGAGCGGCACGGGCTTGCCCGGGTTCGCATGCTTCCAGATGCGCAGGTTCACATGCATCAGCGCGACCCAGATCCACGAGCCGACCACTACGAGCACGACGCCGAGGTAGTAGAACGGACTGCCGACCATCGGCGGATAGAACGTGTAGAGCACCGAGGCGCGGCCGAGCGCGACCGGCACCATCGCCATCACCGCGCCGACCAGCAGCATGATGAGCGCGGCCCACGCCCATTTGAGGCCGACGAGGCGCTGCCCGAGCGAGAGTTCGACGATCGCGTAGCCGAAGGCCATCGCGACCAGCGTCGGCATCACGTAGGCCATCACGGTGCCGTGCGCGGTGACCGAACGGTAGTACAGCTCAGGATCGCCGACCCACGGCAACAGGGGACTGCGCACCAGCATCTGCCATGCGCCGAGGCATAGCGCGATCGCGAACGTGATGAAGGCGAGCCAGAAATGCGCGAGTACGAGTCGCTTAGCGTGGAACACAGCTCACTCTCCGTGATTGTCGTGCCTGCTCGAAGAAGGCGGCTTTATCGATCACCTTGACGTGCGCCCACATGGTCTGATGGCCGAAGCCGCAGAATTCGTGGCACGGCATCGCGTGATCGGCGGGATGGTCGAACTGCGTGTTCAGCGTCGCGACGTAGCCGGGCACGACCATCGTGTTGATGTTGGTGTCGGTGACGAGCAGGCCGTGCACGACGTCGGCGCTGGTGGTGCGGATCGTGATCGGCGTATCGGCGGGCACCAGCAGACATTGCGGCGTGAACGAGTACTGCTGCGCGACGAAGCGCACGATCACCGAGCCGTCCGGCTGCACCGCGCTGCCGAGGTTGTCTTCGGCGAATTCGCCGGATAGCTGCAGGCGCGACGGATCGATCGTCTCGACGCGCGACGGCGGCATCATCGACCAATGCACGCCCACGAACACGATCACGGCGAGCATCAGCACGATCAGCGCGACGGCGAAGATCGCCCAGCGCCGCTCGGCGCGCAATGCGACCGCGTGGCCGCTACCGGGTTGATGAGAAGAGTCGGTCGACATGGTCAGTGGATGATGCCGCGCGGCAGAAACGCGAAAAAGTAGAAGGCGAACCAGATCAGCATCACGATGACGGCGGCGACGCCGGCCAGCGCGATCGCGCCGCGCGGACCGGACGCGACGACGTGTTCGACTTCGTCGTCGGTCGGCGGAGCGGCGCTGGGCGGGTCATTCGCTTTCATGTCGATGGTTCTCCTATGCGGCGCTTCTGTGTGACCCTTTCGGGACGGCAACTCAATGCAGCGGTGCCTTGCGCAGCTCGTTGACCTCGCGGGCCGTCACCGGCAGCCCGTGATTGCCCCACGCGGTGCGGATGAACGTGACGACGGCGGCCGCTTCGGCGTCATTCAGCTCCTGGCCGAACGGCGGCATGCCGAACGGCTGCGGATTGCGTTTGGTGCCCGGCGGGAAGCCGCCGTTCAGCACGATGCGGATCGGATTGACCGCCGAGTCCATTTCGATCGACTGGTTGCCCGCGAGCGGCGGGTAGTGCGGCAGCTGTCCTTCGCCGTTGTCGCCGTGGCAGATCGCGCACTTGTCCGCATAGATCTGCTTGCCGAGCGCGAACACCTTCGGGTTCGGCGTCGCGCTCGGACCGGTCTTGCGGCCGCCCTGGTCGGGCAGCGACTTCAGATAGACGGCCATCGCGCGGATGTCTTCCTCGCTCAGATGCTGCAGGCTGTGATAGGTGACCTCGGCCATCGGGCCGTAGACTGCGCCGCGATTGGAGATGCCCGCCTGCAGCAGATCGACGATGTCCTGGATGCTCCAGTCGCCGAGGCCGCCGTCCTTGTCCGAAGTGAGCGACGGCGCGTACCAGTTCTGCACCGGAATCAGCCCGCCCGCGAACTGCTCGCGCGGCGACGAACCGCCCAGCATGTTGATGCGCGTGTGGCACATCGTGCAGTGCCCGAGCCCCTCGACCAGATACGCGCCACGATTCCATTCGACCGATTTGGTCGGGTCGGGCTTGAACTCACCCTCGTGGAAATACAGCGTGCGCCAGCCGTACAGCAGATCGCGCTGATTGAACGGGAAGCGCAGCGTGTGCGGGTGATTCGGCTGACGCACCGGCTCGACGGTCTTCAGGAACGCGAAGATCGCGTCCGAGTCCTCGCGCGTGACCTTCGTGTACTGGGCGACCGGCATTGCCGGATAGATCGGCGCGCCGTCCGGCTTGCGGCCGGTGCGCATCATCTTGAAGAACGCTTCCTCGCTCCACGTGCCGATGCCGTACTGCGGGTCCGGCGTGATGTTCGGCGAGTACAGCGTGCCGAACGGCGTTTCCATCGCGAGCCCGCCGGCGAACAGCCGGCCCCGCGGCGCGGTGTGGCACGCAATGCAGTCGCCCGCGCGCGCAAGGTATTCGCCGCGTCTGACGATCTCAGGGCGAGTGTCGGCACTGGTTCCAGCCTTGGCAGTTGCTTCCGCGCCTTGGGGCGCGGCGGTCGCGGCATGCGCCGGCGTCGTGAGCGGTCCATGGACCATTAACGCGAGCGCGAAGCTGCCGGTTGCAAGGACGCTAGCCATGCTTGCCGGGCGCAGCCAACCGGGCGGGCGGAGTGTCGGCTTCATTGCGGTTGGCTCCCGCAAGCGAGGGGCAGCCGCTCGGCGGATGCCGGTGCGGGCCGGGGATCGGCGGGACGCGGCTGGCGCGCGAGCCAGTTCGATACCGCGGCGATGTCGTTGTCGTTCAGCTTGAGCGCGATCGTGCGCATGCAGTCCGGCGCGAGCGCGTGGCGCGTGCCCGAGCGCCATGTGCCCATCTGTCCGGCGATATAGCTCGCATGCAAGCCGAGCAGGCCCGGAATGCCCGGTTGCGTGCCGGTCATGCGGGCGCCGTGACAGGCGATGCACGCCGGGATGCCGCGCGCCGGGTCGCCATGCGTCACGAGCTTTTCACCGGCGGCAAGCAGCTTCGGCGACAGGGCGGCGCGCTCGGATTCGGGATAGGGCGGCTGCAGGGCAGCGAAGTACTCGCTGATCTGACGCAGGTAGTCGTCGGGCAGGAACGCGAGCAGATAGCCCATCGGCGGATAGGTGCGGCCGCCGTCGCGAAACGCGATCAGCTGGTTGAACAGGTACTCGGCCGGCTTGCCGGCGATGCGCGGGAAGTAGTCGTTTTTGCGTCCCTGGCCCTGCTCGCCGTGACACGACGTGCAAGCGCGTATGCGCTGGTCCATCGATGGGGGCATCGCGCCGGACGCGTCGGTGGCCGCTAACGCGGCGCCGCTCCATAGCGCGTGAAGCGCGCACAGCACGAACAGGACCGCAGAGCCGATAGTTTTGCGATACACACCGGGCCTCGTTTTGGAACGTTCTTATCGCTCGATTTATATACCCGGCGCGGGTGTGCGGATTGACTCATGAATCCGGAAACGGCGCATCTCGGGACTAGCTGCTTTTAATTGACTTGCTATTAACCGCTATTCGGAACGGGCTTGTTCGGGAACGCGAACTACAGAAGCGCCATCATGATGCAATTGTCCGGCCAAAACTTTGATCTGCGACAATGATCCGCGCTGGATGCGCCTGGGACGGCGGCTTTCGGGCTCCAATGAGCGACGCATGAGGCGCTGAAAAGCGCGTGATATCCAGTAGCAGCGTGCAACAATTTGCTGGATGCGTCAATAGAGAATACAAAGGTAAACAGGCGTTCCGATAATGCGGACCGGCTTGGATGTACGGCTTGGCGCGGTGGACTTTGTTGCGCCTCGGCTTATCGATGTCAATGCATCAGGTTAATGTGATTAGCTGATGTCGATCCATAAATTTTGCTGTGAATTTTATTTGTGCCGGGGTCTAGTCTCATTCGTGTGGTTTCACGTTTTGCGCAAACGGCGGTGGCTTCATGCGAAGAGTCGCACGAGCGCATCACGTGCATTGCCGACCAGTTCGCTTTCGCCCGGACGCGGCGGCAACAGATGAAACTCGATGGCGGGCAGCGGCGGTAAGCCGATGTTCGCGGCGCACGCGACCACGCCGCCGCCGAGCGACGACTCGTTCAGACAGGAAATCCCCAGCCCCGCCTTCAAGGCGAGCTGCAGCCCCGCGACGCCCGACGCCGAATGCGACACCACGTACGCTACCTTGTGTTCGTCGAGCAGCTTGACGACGAAGCGCTGCAGCTGACAGGTCGTCGGCAGCAGCACTAGTTGATACGGTGTGGCGGGGCGGTTGGGGGCATCGGCGCAGCTGGCCCATAGCAGCTTTTCGCGCCGCACGACGATACTCGCGGCACCGGCACCGGCACCGGCACCGGCACCGCGTGCGCGCGGCTGGCCGATGACGAGCCGCGCCGACAAACCGATGTCGAACGACGCGTGATCGTCCGCGCCGCTGTCGATCACCGCGCTCGGCAGCACCGTCACGTGCAGCTTCAGCCGCGGATGCTGTTCCGAAAACGTCTTGAGGATGCGCGCGATGTCGTGCGGGCGGTAGTAATCGGTGATTGCGATGCGCAGCTCGCCGTCAAGCGAGCGGCCTTGCAGGTCGTCGAAGGCCGCTTCGCTCATCGCGATGATGCGGCGCGCATGCTCGAGCAGACGCCCGCCAGCGGGGGTCGGGTTCACACCCTGGCGGCCGCGCACGAGGAGCGGCTGGCCGGCGCGCTCCTCGAGCTTTTTCAGCTGCTCGCTTACCGACGACTGTGACAGGAACACGCGCTCGGCGCCCGCCGACACTCCGCCCGATTCGGCGACGGCGACGAAGGTCCGCAACTGTGCAAGGTCGAAACCACGCTGGCTCATGATTCGGTTTTTCCGATGGCAGTGATCTGAATTTCCGGCTTTTCCGATGGAATGCCCAGCCGTAGCATACCCCCGAATACATGCGGAGGGTGGGATGGAAAACGGATCTATGACAGCGTCGCGCGGCGCCGGCGAGCGCGGCGCGCGGCATCGCTGGAAGGTGCTGGGCGTGGGCTTTGCCGCGAATGCGAGCTTTTCGGCGGCATTTTCGGGAATTCCGACGACGGCAGTGTTCCTGCGCTCGGACTACCACCTCGGCAACCACGGGCTCGGCCTCGTGCTCGGCATGCTCGGGCTCGGCATTGCGGTCAGCGAGTTGCCGTGGGGACTGCTGACCGACCGTTGGGGCGATCGTCGCGTGCTGCTGCTCGGCTTACTGTCGACAGCGGCCGCGCTCGCCGGTCTCGCGCTGTTCGTGTCGCCGGGCGACGCGCAGGTGCCCGGCATCGTTCCGCTCGCGCTCGGGCTGCTGCTGGTCGGATTGCTGGGCGGCAGCGTCAACGGATCGAGCGGCCGAGCCGTGATGGCGTGGTTTCGCGAAGGCGAGCGCGGTCTCGCGATGAGCATCCGGCAAACCGCCGTGCCGGCGGGCGGTGGACTCGGTGCGTTGGTGCTGCCGGTGCTCGCCTCGCACTTCGGTTTTGCGAGCGCTTATGCGGTGCTGGCGTTGGCGTGCGCGCTCACCGCGTGGTTCGCGTGGCGCTGGCTTCACGAGCCCGCGCGGGCGACTGCGACGGCCGGCGCAGCGGCGGCCAGCGGGCGCGGCGTAGACGCTTCGAACGTCGGCGCGCCGCTGCTGATGCGTTCGCCATTGCGCGACATCGCAATCTGGCGCGTCGCGCTCGGCGCGGGCGCGCTGTGCGTGCCGCAGATTGCCGTGATCACGTTCGGCACGGTGTTCCTGCACGATTTCGGACGTGCCGGCGTGTTCGCGATCAGCGTGACGATGGCCGCGGTGCAGACCGGCGCCGCGGTCGCGCGGGTCTGGAGCGGCGCGTGGACCGACCGGCGCGGCAACCGTCGTGCGTATATGCGGGCATGCAGTCTGTTGACCGCCGTGCTGTTCGTGCTGCTCGCGCTCGCGACCGGGCTCGTCGGCATGCATCGCGCCGGGACGGTCGTGCTGTTCGCGCTGATGATCGTGTTCGGCGGAGTTAGCGCGTCGGCGTGGCACGGCGTCGCGTTCACCGAACTCGCGTCGCTCGCCGGTACGCGCCGCGCGGGCACCGCGCTCGCGATGGGCAACACCTGCGTGTTCCTCACGCTGTTCGTGACGCCGCTCGCGATTCCGGCGCTTCTGTCCATCGGAGCATGGCCGCTGGTGTGGACCGTGGCGAGCGCGTGCGCGTTGCTCGCGTTGCCAGTGTTTCCGCGCGCCGCGTCGACGCGTGCGATGCGCGCGACGCGTGCTTGCGATGCGGCGTGAGAGATGATGTGAACAGCGCCCGCTTTGCGTTTCGGAATTGGTTTTGATTCGATTCGAATAACGGTGCGCATATTGCTCGGTAGAACTATAAATTATCCCGATCAGTCAACCGGATTAGGAACGCTCCGATTGTCGTGAATTTGCGAGGGTGATGAGATGGCTTTTCCGGCACGTCGCTTGATTGACGCGGCGAAGGTCGACGCCTGCCGCCTGCACAGCCACCCCCACACGCATTCCGACCATTCCGATAACGAGCGAGACTAATCGTGACAAATCTTCGAATCATTCTGGCGGACGATCATCCGTTCGTCCTGCTTGGCCTGAAATCGACGCTGGAGGCACACGAAGGTCTGACTGTCGTCGGTCAGGCGCAGACGCCCACCGCGTTGATCGCGTTGCTGCAACACACACCGTGCGACGTGCTCGTCGTCGATCTTTCCATGCCGGAGCCCGCCGGCGAGATTGGCGACGGACTCGGCCTGATCCAGCGCATTCGTGGCGAGTGGCCGTCATTGCGCGTCGTCGTCGTGACCGGGCAGACGAATGCCGCGATGTTGCGCGTCGTCGCCGCCGATGCCGCAGTCAGCGTGGTCGGCAAAGCCGATTCGCTCGAGGAACTGCCGCGAGCCGTCTGCGACAGTGTGCGCGGCGCGCGCTATCTGGGCCGCTCGGTGGTCGAAACGCTCGAGCGTTCGCAGCCGGACAACGGTCGGTTCGTGTCGGCACTGCTGTTGTCGAAGCGGCAGACCGACATCGTGCGCAGGCTCGTGAGCGGCGAGTCCATCGTGCAGATCGCGGCGGCGCTCGGCTGCCATCGCCGCACGGTGAGTCGGCAAAAGCGTGAAGCGATGGCGCGATTGGGCGTGACCGACGACCCCGAGCTCTTTTCCTGTGTGCGCGCCTGCGGATCGCTCCTCCTCGAACCAGAAAACTAAGCATCGGGCACGCCGTCGTTCGGTCCATTTCAGAGCGCTCTGATATTTGTCGCAAAAGAAATGCTCGACCATTGCGTGAGCGCCGGTCACACATAACAGGGTGTCGAGAAATGAAAGTATCGAGGAGCGCCAGAAGATGAACCTCATGGCTGCATCAGGCACGCCTGTTCGAACGATCATTGCGGACGATCATCCGCTGGTTCTGCTGGCTATAGAAAATCTGATTGGCAACTATCCCAACCTGAAGGTGGTTGGCCGTGCGGCGGATGTCGCCGAACTGTTGATCGAAGTCGATCGCTGTCCTTGCGATCTCGTGCTGATGGATCTTTGCATGCCAGGAGGGAACAACGAAAACCGGTTCGACATCGTCAGGCAGTTGAAGGCGCGCTATCCCAACGTGGCGCTCGTCATCCTGACAATGGAAACGGAAGCGGCGACGCTGCGCAAGGTGATGTCGCTGGGCGTGGATGGGCTGCTGAGCAAGCGTGATCGTATCGATCTGATCCATGTGGCGCTGGTCATGGCGCTGGCGCGCGAGTGTTATGTCGGTCCGGCGGTGCGCGCCATGCTGGCCGACGTAACGCTGACGCAACGTCTCGACTTCGTGCGCGCCACCCTGTCTCGCCGCGAGTTCGAGGTATTTACGCAGTACGCGTCAGGGCTCTGCGTCACGGAAATCGCCCTGCGGTTGGGACGTAGTGTGAAGACGATCAGCGCGCAGAAGTGCATGGCCATGCGCAAGCTGTCGCTGAATAGCGACGCCGAACTGTTTCGCTTCGCAGTCGAGTACGGAGTAGTGCCAGACCGGCTTGGTCAGGTCCGCTAACCGGGCGGCAACCTGCCGCGCATGGGCGCGGCGAATAGATCGGCATAACCGGGGAGACACATTTCGTGCGGTATGCCGATCGACACCATAAAAAAGTCACGGAACAGAATGACAAACAAGATTCACGTCGTCGTGGCGGACGATCACGACTCCATTCGCGCGGGCGTCCGATCGCTGCTGCGCGACAAGCCGAATATCGAGATCGTCGGCGAAGCTGCCGACACCCGTGGTCTCGCGAAGCTGCTCGAAGCCTGCGCGTGCGACGTCGTCGTGTCGGACATCGGCATGCCGGGACTCGACGGAGATACCAGCGCGGTGCCGCTATTGCGTCGGCTGCTTCGGCGCACGCCGCATCCCCACGTGGTCGTGCTGACCATGATTGGGCGCGCGCATGTATTGGCCGGCTTGCGCAATATCGGCGTGACTGGAATCGTCGACAAGCGCGACGCCGTGGACGCATTGATCGACGCGATCGAAGCCGTTGCCGCCGGAGGCACCCATCTATCGGAGCAGGTTCGTGCCGCACTCGCGGCCGCGGAGCCTACTTCGCCCCGGCGCGGCGGTGCGATGAGCGCACGCGAGTGGGAGGTGTTTCAACTTTATGTGCGAGGCCTCGCGGTGCACGAGATCGCCACACGTCTGCGACGTAGCGACAAAACCATCAGCACGCAAAAGCGCAGCGCGATGCGCAAGCTCGGACTGGAAACAGAAGCTGACCTGATCAACTACGCCACTCAGATTGGGCTGATATGAGGCGGCGCGATGGTCACATTTTCTTGCTTTCGACGGCTTTGATGTAGTCCTTATCAGACTTATCTGATTGGCATGGCTTGCGGGAGCCCCTAATAATCCTGGCCGCCGCCGGTCATTGCGCGCCTTGCGCCGCAACTGCCGCTATGGCTAGTTCGTGATCCGATTAGCAATGGATCAAGGGAATCCGGTGCAGACATCTTCGCGCGATCGTTCGGAGTCTGTGCCTCGTACTTGACGGATGGGGTAGAGATGGTAGCGCTAGGCAAGCGATTGTGGAGCGAGGGAGTGGGTACGGCATGGCTCGTGTTCGTCGGCTGCGGCAGTACGGTGTTGGACACCACGGGCATATCGCAGGCTAGTGGCGCGCTGCAGATGTCGTTGGCGTTCGGGCTTGCACTCGCTACTGGCAGCTATGCGTTCGGCAAGATCTCCGGCGCGCATTTCAATCCTGCCGTCACCATCGGTCTGACCGTCGCGCAGCGCTTTCCGGTGCGTGATCTGTTGCCCTATATCGCCGCGCAAATCGGCGGCGCGATAGTCGCCGCGGCGCTTCTCGCCTACCTCGCTAGTGGGCGGCCGGGTTTCGAACTCGCCGCGAGTGAATTCGCGGCGAACGGTTTCGGCGCTCATTCGCCCGCTGACTATCCATTGCATTCGGCGCTCGTCGTGGAAGTCGTGCTGTCGTTCGTGTTTGTCGGGACCTGCCTGCTGGCCGTCGTTCGAAAAGAGTTGGCAACGGTTGCGCCGTTCATCACCGGCGCATGTCTGATGCTCGTCTACCTGGTGTCCATTCCGGTTACCAACGGAGCGGTCAATCCCGCCCGTTCGACAGCGCAGGCAGTGTTCGTCGGCAACTGGGCGCTGGACCAGTTGTGGCTGTTCTGGGCCGCGCCGTTGGCCGGCGCAATCGCGGCTGGCGTGCTGTTTTCGTTTCTGGACGGTCGAGTTGATTCGTCCGCGGAGTCATTGGACGGACAGGGTGACGTTTCGTGAGCGGGGGACGCTACTCACCACTTCCGATCGATGCGAGTTCTCAAGGCGAGGTGACGCTGAGGTTGGGGCTGCGGCGTTTGTTGCGGTGTCTGTGGCAGCGCTCGCCGCGCCACTCAATGATGCGTTGGCTGGCGTTATGTCTGCTGGCGGCTTCGCATGCGGTCTGCATGGCCGCGCCTGCCGGCGCTGCGTCAGAGTCACCCGTCATCTCCACAGTACGAGCCGATGCTTCCGCTTCGTCACCCATTGCATTTCCTTCCAAACTGACCGTGGGCATACTCGAAGGTGGCTGGCCGCCGTTCGACATCCCGCGGGGTGGTCAGCTCGCAGGCGTGAGCGGCGACCTGTTGCGCGCGCTCGTGGGGCCGAACGTGGTCATCGAGACGAAGAGCTTTCCCGACATGGCCAAACTGGTCGCCGCGGCTTGCGCCGGCGAGGTCGACCTGCTGACGAGCATAGCGCGCACGCCGCAGCGCGAGCGCTGCCTCGGTTTTACGGTTCCCTACTTCCACTCGTTCGCGTCGGCTGTCGTGCGTCGCGACGATGCCCGGTATATGAAACACAACGACCTCGCCGGCGCGCGTATTGCGATCGAGCGCGGTTTTGCGCGTGAGCGTTTGTTGCGCGCCGGTTTTCCTCGCGCGAAGATCGTCTCGTTCTCGAGCACGCACGAAGCACTGAACGCGGTACTGCATGGCGATGCCGACGCCTATTTCGGCTTCACGCCGGTCGTGCAATACGAACTGGCGACCGACGCGTATCGCAATCTGCGCGTAGCGTTCGAGCAAGGCGGCAAAGCGCTCGACCTGCGCTTTGCGGTATCGCCCCGCCAGCTTGCCTTGCGCGATCAACTGAACCGCGCGCTCGTGTCGATGAATCCCGCCGAGGCTGCCGCGATACGCGCGCTCTGGCTGTCCGGCAACTTCAACGCGGCGCCCGCGACGGGTGCAGCACGCTTCGCGCTGACGCCGGAAGAAGAGAACTGGCTGCGTTCGCTGCCGCCGCTGCAGATCGGCTTCGACGACGACTGGGCCCCGTTCAGCTATGTTGACGCCGCCGGTCGCCCCGTCGGTCTGACCGCCGATTACCTCGCGTACCTGAGCAGCACGCTCGGTGTCGTGTTCAACCGCGCGCGCACGGCCGACTGGGCCGCCACCATCGACGCGTTCCAGCGCGGCGAGCTCGCGATGCTGTCCTCTACATCGAGTCGCGGGGCGCTTCTCGTGGGCGCCGACCATAGCCGCGTATACGAGAGCGATCCGCTGGTGATCGTCGGACGCAGCGGCGTGCCCACTCCATGCTGGTTCGACGACATCACGTCGTGCCGCGTCGTAATGTCGCCGCACGTAGCCGGTTCGGTGCCGCTCGCGTTGGGGGCGGTGCCGGTCGATCACATCGTCGTCGCGGCGAGCCTGGGCGAGGCGATGCGCATGGTCGCGAGCGGCGAGGCCGACGTACTGGTCGGCAACGCTGCCGCGATCAACGTGCAAATCCGGCAGCATTACACAGGCGCACTCAGGGTGCTCGACTCGCTCGGTGAATCCGACTCGTTATATTTTGCTGTACGCGAGGATCTGAGCCCGCTCGTCAAGCTGATCGATCGCGCGTTGCAGGCCATGCCAGCAGCAGAAAAGCAACGCATCCGGCGCAAGTGGGTGAGCCCCGCCGCGCCGGACAACGCGATGTGGAGCGTGACCGCGGTGCGGTTGCTGCCGGTGCTGATCGGCATCGGCGTCGTGCTGCTGGTCACGTTGCGCGCGTATGTGCTGCTGCAACGCGAAGTCCGGCTGCGCAAGCAGACCGAGCGCGAACTTGCACTGCAATTGAACTTCCAGGAAACGATGATGAAGACGGTGCCGTATCCGCTCATCGCGAAAGGCCTGGACGGACGGTACATCGCGATCAACGAGGCTTATGAGAAAGCGTGTGGGCTGGAGCGGAAGGACGTGCTCGGGCGTACGACGGCCGAGGTCGGCACATGGGGCGACGCAAACAGCCGCGTGCTCGACGATATGACGCGCGAGCTCCTGCGCGGCGGCGGCATCGCTAAAGTCGAACTTCAGTTCGAGGACGGTGCTGGCGAGGCGCGGCATGGGATTTTCTGGACGAGCGTCTGTGAAGGCGACGATGCGCAGCCGGCGTACGTGCTCGGCACGATGGTCGATATCACGGACATCCGGCGCGCCGAAATGCGCGCGCGCGAAACCGAACGGCGCCTGTTCGACGTCACGCGCTCGTTGCCGGCCGTCGTGTTCCAGATGCGGCGCTCGCCGGCCGCTGCCTATTCCTTCCCGTACATCGGCGGGGACGCGCGACATCTGCTCGGCGACAGCGATTCGCAGGGCGGCGCGCGAGTCGACTTCCAGCGCATATCGGAGCTGGATCGGCCGCTCGTTCTCGCCGAGCTCGAGCGTTCTGCGATCTGTACCTCTCCGGTGCATATGGAGTTCCGCGTCGAAAGCGCCGGTCAACTCAAATGGGTGCGGGCCGAGCTGGTGCCGCGGCGCGATGCCGATGGCGGCGTCCTGTGGAGCGGCTATTGGGTCGACGCGAGCGTCGAGCGCGCGCGTTCGGAGGAGCTCGCCCGAGCTCGCGATGTGGCCGAGGCGGCCTCGCGCGCGAAGGACAACTTCTTCGCGATGATGAGCCACGAAATCCGCACCCCGATGAACGGCGTGCTCGGTCTCGTCGAAGTGCTCGAACGCTCGCCGCTCAGTACCGACCAGAGCGAAATGCTCGGCATGATCCACGAGTCGGCGGGCGCGCTGCTGCAGATTCTCGATGATTTGCTCGACTATTCGAAGATCGAGGCGGGTCGGCTCACGCTCGAAGCCGAGCCGATCGATCTCCGCGAGCTCGTCGATAACGCGGTGGGCCTGCTCGCCGGGCGCGCTCACGAAAAAGGGCTGAAAGTGCGCGTCCACATCGCGAGCGACGCCGCTGCGACGCTCCGTGGCGACAGCGTGCGTCTGCGCCAGATTCTGTTCAACCTGCTCGGCAATGCAATCAAGTTCACGCCGAAGGGCGAGGTGGGTATCAGCGTAGCGGTCGTCGAAGATTGCGCGGATTCGCAGACGTTGGAGCTGACCGTTCGGGACACCGGCATCGGCATCGCACCCGATGTGCAGGCGGGGCTATTCGAGCCGTTCGTGCAGGCTGAGTCGTCCACCACGCGGCGCTTCGGCGGCACGGGCCTAGGGCTGACGATCTGCCGCAAGCTGATCGACCTGATGAACGGCACGCTCGCGCTGCACAGCGAACCCGGCCACGGCACGAGCATGATCGTGCGGCTGACGATGCCGATCGTCGAACAGTGCTATCCGATCAACGCTCTGCGCGGCAAACTCGGCGTAGTGGCCACGCGAGATCGACGCATCGGCCGGGCCCTCGCACACTTCGGCAAGGCGCTCGGGCTCGAACTGCGCAGCCTCTCGGCCGATGCGGCGACGCTGGGCAAAAGCGACGTGCTGAGCCGCGCGGATCTGCTGTTCGTCGCCGAGGACGTCACGTTGCCGGCACATATCGGCACGAATGCGCGCATCGTCACGCTGACCGAAAAACCGAATCTGACCGGTTACCGCATCCTCGACGACAAGGTGCGAGTCAGCACCAATCCGATTTCGTGGCGCGGCCTCGGCGCCGCGTGTGCGGCCGCGACGACAGGGCTGCCGTCGATGGTCCCGATGGCGTCGCGCGTGGTGGGCGCGCCGTTCACGACCGACGGCATCGCGCCGCCGCCTGATCGCGAACGCGCGCTCGCGAACGGGCGGCTGATTCTTGTCGCGGAAGATCATCCAGTCAATCAGGAGTTGATCCGTCATCAGCTCGCCCTGCTGGGGTTCGCGTGCGACGTCACCAACGACGGCGCCGAAGCGCTCGCCGCGCTGGAATGCACGAGCTATGGCTGCCTGATCACGGACTGCCACATGCCGAACCTGTCCGGCTATGAACTGACCCGTCGCATCCGCGAAGCGGAGGCACTGCACGACGGCGCGCAGCGTCTGCCGATACTCGGCATCACCGCCAATACCGCGCCCGATGACCTGAGTCTGTGCCGCGAAGCCGGCATGGACGACAGTCTGATCAAGCCGACCCGGCTCGCCACGCTGCGCGACCACCTGAGCCGCTGGTTTGGCACTGACGCCGAGTGGCCCCCCGCGCCGGCGGAAACTTCCGATCGCGTCTCGACTGCGTCGGCCGGCGAGCGGCAGGCCACACAACCTGTCGGTACTGAACCGTTCGTGCCCGTCGACCTCGCACGCATGACGCAGTTATGGGGAAGCGAGTCGACGGTCAAGGCGTTGCTAGATTCATTCGTCTCGTCGATGCACGACGACATCAACGCGCTGGCGACGTTACTCGAACGCTCGGACATGGAGCGGGTGCACGAGTGGCTGCACCGGGTGATGGGAGCGGCGAGCGTGCTGCAGTATCCGCCGCTCGTACAGGCGCTCGAAGCCTATCGCCGCGTCATTGCCGCGAAGTCGCCGCAGCAGGTGCGTGACGAGGGGTATGCGCTAATTCGGCAATGCGAGGCGATGCTCGATGGGATCGAACAGCAGGCCGGATTGCTCGCGTAGCGAGCGGCGCGCCGTAACCTCGCGCAAATGCACGGGCGATTCAATCGGCCGCAACCAAACGCAGGACGAAAAAAAACGCGGCCGAAGCCGCGTTAAAGATTTGGAGACGTCCTTCGATGAAGGAGTCACTTCTCGCGAGTCGAAGCATACCGGGAATAACGTGATTTATTCATTACAAATCGCGCAATTAACTTTTTGATTAAATCGATTAAAACGATTTCGCGCTACGTTTTTCGCCTGCATTTTGGGCAGGGTCGAGTTAAAGCGGCCCGGCGCAAGCCACCATCCCAGCCTCACCGGCTCCAAATGATTTGCACTAGTATGTGGAAACTCCGCACGGCCGACACGGCGCCGCGGCGGCGCGTCAATGTCCGGAGAAGACCATGATTTCGCAGCGAAAATTTAATCTGGCCGTAGTGTTGTGGGCGCTTGCATCGAGCGCTGCATTTGCGGATACGGTTGCGCTGAAGGCGAATCTCCAGCCGTCGAGCGAAGTGCCGCCGCGCGTGAGTCACGGGCATGGCATGCTGAATGCGACCTTCGACACGTCCACCCAATCGCTGCAGTGGACTGTGACTTACGAGGGCTTGAGCGGTCCGGTCACCGCCGCGCATTTCCACGGTCCCGCGCCGGTCGGCCAGAATGCGAAGGTCCAGGTGCCGATCGAGAAGAATGGGCTCGCGAGTCCGATCAAAGGCACGGTGAAGCTGACCGAGCAGCAGGTCATGGATCTGATGGCGGGGCAGTGGTACTTCAATGTTCACACCGCACAGAATCCGACGGGCGAAATTCGCGGGCAGGTGTTGCCGGCGAACTAGGCGGACTCGCGGCGGCTGGGCGCGCGTGCCGCGGCCACGATCACCGTCACGTGCCTGGAATCCGCCAAACCACGGTGCCCTGCCAACCCACGTACCCTGACGGGACTTCAACGAAGGAGCATGTCCCGATGAGCTGGCAAAGCGCGCTCGCGTGCTGGTATTTGCGCAGGCAGTTCCGGCCCGAAACCCTCAAACCGTTTATCAACGTCGAACGGGCGCGCGCGCTGACCTCGAGGCGCGTGTGGTCGCCACGCGTGCCGCGCGGCTGGCATCTGCGCGAAACGTATCGCGCAGGCGACGCGCCGCTCGTCGGCGAATGGCTGGAGCGCGTGGACGGCGGCACGGCCGGCGGCGCGGAGCCCACGGTGCTGTATTGCCACGGCGGCGGCTACTACTTCTGCTCGCCGCGCACGCACCGGTCGCTAACGTTCGCTCTCGCGACCCGCGCGGATGCGCGGCTCTTCTCCCTCGACTACCGTCTCGCGCCGGAGCATCGCTTTCCGGCCGCGCTCGACGACGCCACCGCCGCCTATCGCCAGTTGCTCGCGATGGGCATCGCACCCAGCTCGATCGTGATCGCCGGCGACTCGGCCGGCGGCGGTCTCGCGCTCGCCACGCTGGTCGCGCTGCGCGACGGGGGCGCGCCGATGCCCGCGGGCGGCCTGCTGTTCTCGCCGTGGACCGATCTGGCGACGACTGGCGCGAGCCTGCGCGCCAACGACGGCGTCGATCCGATGTTCTGCGGCGCCTCGATCGAGCGCGCGGCCAAGGTCTATCTGGGCGACGCGTCGCCCACCCATCCGTACGCGTCGCCGGTCTATGCGGACCTGCACGGTCTGCCGCCGCTGTTCCTGCAGGCGGGCAGCACCGAGGTGCTGCTCGACGACACGCGCCGCGTCGCCGACAACGCGCACGCGGCAGGAGTCGATTGCGAATGCGAGGTGTGGAAAAACCTGCCGCACGTGTGGCCGATGTTCGCGCCGTTCATGCCGGAGGCGAACCGAGCGCTCGATCGCGCGGCCGCCTTCGTGCGACGCGCGACGAGCCGCGCCGCTAACAGGGCTCAGGCGTCGAGCGTGATGTCGAGCGTCCGATAGACGGCTTCGATCGTTTGCTGGCCATATTGCCGCTCGAGCCGCCGCACGGTGAAGTGCCCGTGCGCGACCTGCTGGAAATGATCGATAAACACGGTATTGACCATCGCGCCGAGCACCGCGCCGATCGCCGGAATCGATTTGGCCGCGATCTGCTCGCTGACCTGCACCGAAAAGCGCGCGGCGATCGCGTTGATGAGCCGCAACAGAGCCGCCGAGCCGTGGGCCGTGAAGCCCTTGCTGGCCACCTCGGACGACGCCTTCGACACCGCCTGTGCGAGCGCGCCGCGCATGAAGAAGTAGCCGAGGTCGGCGTCGTCGTCCTCGCTCGAGGTGCCGCCCATGCCGAGCACGGTCAGGCATTGCAGCTGCGTGTCGACCGAGGTCAGGTCCTCGCCCTCGCTGCGCGCGATGTCGCAGATCGAGCGAAACATCAGCGTGGTCGTGACGGGCAGCTCGACCGGCAGCGCGAGCAATCCAAACGCGCCGCCGGCCGCACCGGTCGTCGCGACCGCGAACTTGTGCAGCAGGTTGTTCGGCTTGTCGGGTGCGAGCAGCCTGGCGTCGTCGCGCCGGCCGAGCGTGCGCAGCGCGATCGACAGACATTTGCGCAACGCGGCCTGCGTCGCATCGGACACTTTTTCGTTGGCGAACGCCGGAATGCGCGACAGCAGCTTTTCGATCGGCGCGCCGACGACGCTTGCCAGTTTCATTGCGAGCGCGGGGCTTTCGAGCTGATGTTTGGCGCGCCGCAGCGCGGCGAGGTCCTGCTCCAATAAGGATGGTGCTGCGAGCGAACTCGGCTGCATGAGCCTCCCTGGCATGTGATGGCGTGGGTACTGCAAGTGAGTCTACCGCGTTGCAAGACGTGTTCCGTCCCGCGTGGAGCGTTGCAGCGTGGTATGATTCCCAATCTTTTGACACGTCAACTTTTGCTGCATCAAAAATGGCTGTCCATACCGCCGCCCACCATTCGAGTGGGCAAGTTTTACCATTCCGCGAATCCCTGCTGGCCATGCTCGGCATCTCTTTCGTCACGATGCTGGTCGCGCTCGACCAGACCGTGGTCGGCACCGCGCTGCCCACCATCGTGTCCGAGCTCCGGGGCTTCGAGCTGTACGCGTGGGTCGCCACCTCGTATCTGCTGAGCTCGGTGATCACCGTGCCGATCTTCGGCCGGCTCGGCGATTACTACGGGCGCAAGCCGTTCGTGATCGCATCGATCGTCGTGTTTACCGGCGCATCGGTGCTGTGCGGCGCGGCCAACGACATGCTGTTTCTCGTGCTCGCGCGCGGCTTGCAGGGCATTGGCGGCGGCATGCTGGTCGGCACCGCGTTCGCGTGCATTCCCGATCTGTTCCCCGATTCCGTCGTGCGGTTGCGCTGGCAGGTGTTGATGAGCTCGGCGTTCGGCATTGCCAATGCAGTCGGGCCGTCGCTCGGCGGTTTTCTGACGCAGTACTACGGCTGGCGTTCGGTGTTCTACGTGAATCTGCCGGTAGGCCTCCTGTCGCTGTTTTTCGTCTGGCGTTTCCTGCCGCATCTGCGGCACGTCGAGCATGAAGGCAAGATGCGGCTCGACTGGCCCGGCGCGCTGTTGATCGCGGTCGCGCTCGGTTCGCTGCAACTGTTCGTCGAGTTGTTGCCGAAGCATGGCATCACGCTGAGCGCGTTCGCGCTGCTCGGGCTGAGCGTCGTGTCGGCCATCGCGCTGTGGAAGTGGGAAAAGCGTTGCCCTACCGCGATTCTGCCCGTCGACATGTTCCGCAACCGTAGTCTTGCCGCGCTGTTCACACTGGCCGTGCTCGGCGGCTTCACGATGTTCTCGCTGCTGTTCTACGCACCGCTGCTGTTCCAGGGCGGCTTCGGCATGTCGCCGAAAGAGGCGGGCCTCGTGATCACGCCGCTCGTCGTGTTCATCACGATCGGCAGCATCACGAACGGGCGCGTCGTGTCGCGGATCAAGAATCCGAACCTGATGCTGTACATCGGCTTTGCGATGGTCGCGCTGTCATGCCTTGGCATCGTCGTCGCGACCCGTTCGATGCAGCAATGGGTGCTGATGTCGTTTATGGTCGTCGGCGGCCTCGGGCTCGGTTTCGTGATGCCGAACCTGACGATCTTCGCGCAGCAGACCGCGGGCCGCGAACACCTCGGCATCGCGACCGCGCTGCTGCAGTCGCTGCGGATGATCGGCGGCATGATCGGCACCGCGCTGACCGGCACGCTCGTGACTCATATGTACACGAGCGGCGTGCGCAGTGCGCTCGAAGGCGCGGGCGCGTCGCACTGGTTCGGCGATTTGGGCGATCCCCAGATCCTGATCAACCGCGATGCGCAGACTACGCTCGTCAACCAGCTGACGCACGCGGGCCACAACGGCGCGATGCTGCTCGAAAGCGCGCGCGAGTCGCTGGTCGGCGCGATTCATCTGGGTCTCGCGATGGCCGCGCTGATCGCCGTCGTGTCGGTGTGGCAAAGCCGCCGCGTGCCGCCGGTCAAGCTGCAGCGCAAGCTCGAGCCGGTGATTCACGCAGACTGATTTTTTGACTTGGTGTTGGACAGGCAGATTATGGAAGAACAGGACCGCGTCGCCGTCATGCAGCAATTTGGCCGCACGTATCGGGCATTCATGTCGGCATTCGAGACCCAGGTGGGTCATCCGCTGCCACGCTGGCGCATTCTGCTCGCGCTGCACGAGCAGGCCGGCGAGTCGTCGCAGAAGCGGCTCGTCGAGCGGCTACGCGTCGATCCGGGCGCGCTGACGCGGCAGTTGAAGGCGCTCGAAAGCCTGGGCTGGATCGCCCGCAGCATGGATGCGCGCGATAACCGCGTGACCAACGTGCGCCTGACTGAAGCAGGTCGCGACGCGACCGAAGCGAGCCTGCCGCGTCGCCAGGCGTTCTTGCACGACACGATGGCAGGGTTGCCGGATGAGGCGCTCGCGGCGTTGTCGAGCGCGCTGAAAATGCTGGAGACGCGCATCGGCGAAGTGGCGGCCAATGCGAGCGCAGCGGCCGGCGCCGCCGCGGCAGCCCAGGAGGCCGCCGGCGACGAGGCGGCCCAACGCGTGTGATCTTTTCTCCGCTTGCGACGACAAAAAGGCTGTGCGCCCTTGGGCTCACAGCCTTTTTTCTATCGTCGGAAAGCCCGCGCTTCAGCGCGGCGCAATCCACTCCAATCCAATCAGAAAAACGTCTCGATCACTTCCTTCACGCGATACTGCGGATCGAGGACCAGCACCTGCTTCCACTTGTCGAACGTCAGGCACGGATGCGAGATGTCGAACGCGATCATGTCACCCACTTTCAGATCGGCGCCGGCGGGAATGCGCAGATACGCGTGCTGATCCATCAGACCGAAGATTTCCCAGCCTTCGCTCGCGGCGATGTCGCGCGGCGCCTCGTTGCCCGGACGATAGTGGCGCGCCGGCTCCGGCATGCCCGCGTCGAACGCGGAGTCGCGTTTGCCGAGGCCGATGATCGCGCGATCCGGCTCGGGAATCGACTGCACGTACGCCCACAATTGCAGCGCCGGCAGCAAGCCTTCGCCCATTTTCTTCGCGACCGGATTGCGCTTGAAGATGTCGGTCTGCGCCTTGCGATAGATGCCGACGTCATGCGTCAGGTAGCAGCCGGGCCGCAGCACGACCTCGACCTTGCCGGTTTGCGTCGCCTGTGCGAACTCTTCCGCGACCACGTCGTACCACGCCGATCCTGCGCCCGATAACACCGCCGGCGAACGCGCGAAACGTCCTTGCTCGACTAGCTCGCGCGTAACTGCAACCGCACCTTGCAGGAACGCGCGCACTTCGGCTTCTTCCTTCAGCACGCCTTCGTACAGTTCGACGCCCGCGAGCTTCAGCACGTCCGGATAGCGCGCGATCGCGTCCAGCACCGCGTTGCGCTGCGCTTCATCGCGCACGCCGGTGCGCCCGCCCGGCACGCCGAGTTCGAGCAGCACCTGCAGCGGCTTCTTCACCGAGGTGAAGAATTCGCCGAGTTGCTCGACACCTTCGGCCGAATCGACGAGGCAGAAGAATTCGAAATCCGGATCGCTGAGCAATTCGGCGATCATCATCATGTTGTGGCGGCCGACCAGCTGATTCGCCATCAGGACGCGCGACACACCGCCGTGATACGCCGCCCGCACCTGATGAGCGGTGGCGAGCGTGATGCCCCACGCGCCGGTTTCGAGCTGACGGCGAAACAGTTGCGGCGCCATCGTGGTCTTACCGTGCGGCGCGAGCTTGACGCCGTATTCGGCGACGAACGCCTGCATCCACTTCAGGTTGTGCTCGACGCGATCCTCGTACAGCACGGCGGCCGGCAGGCTGACGTCCTCGGCGAGCAGGTTCCACTCGAGGCGCGCGGCGTCCTTCAGCTGGACGCTCGTGCCCGGAACCATGCCCAAGCCCTTGCTATAAGGATCAATCGTCGCGCCCTGATAGTTTGTAACTTTCATGTCTCCGTGCTCCATCGTCCGGTTAAATTGAATCAGATTTGACTTTACCATGTTACCGAAAGTACGATGTCCGGAGAAATGTTATTTAGTACCACGGGTTTCGAAGGCCGCCGGAAAGGGCCGCGAAAGCCGTGCCGCGAACCCCGCCGCCCGCCATGAACAGTAGCGCCGAACCGCTCGCTTTCGACATCGTCGCGCGCATCGCCGAATGTGCGCCGGAATTGCGCTCGGCCGAACGCAAGGTCGCCGCGCTGATCCTCGACGATCTGACCGGCGCGTCGCGCGCGAGCATCGGCGCGCTCGCGCAGCAGGCCGAGGTCAGCATCGCGACCGTCACGCGCTTCGCGAAGGCGGTTGGCTGCCGCGACGTGCGCGAGCTGAAGCTGCGGCTCGCGCAGGCGGCCGCGGTCGGTCAGCGTTTTCTCGAGCGCGACGCAGCAAGTGACGCACCCGAGCCGATCGCCACGCGCGTCTTCGACGAACTGCAAACCGCGCTCGCGCACAATCATCAACTGCTGCGTCAGGCGCCGCTCGCCGAAGCGGCGGCCGCGCTGCGCAATGCGCGCATGATCTACGTGTTCGGCATGGGCGGCGGCTCGACCGCGCTCGCCGACGAAATGCGTTTCAGGCTCGTGCGCCTCGGCCGCCCGGTCGCGACCTATCAGGACGGACTGTTGCAGCGCATGGTGGCGAGCACGGTGTCGCGCGACTGCGTGGTGATCGCGCTGTCCACCACGGGACGCGTGCCCGAGATGCTCGAGAACTGCAAGATCGCGCGCAGCTACGGCGCGACCGTGGTCGCGGTGACCGCGCCCACATCGCCACTGGCGAAGCTCGCCGACTGGCTGATCCCGATCGTCGCGTTCGAAACCGACTTCATTTACAAGCCGTCCTCGTCCCGTTACGCGATGATGATGGCGCTCGATGTGCTCGTCACCGAACTTGCCGTCAGCCAGGGCGACGAGAGCCGCGAATTGCTGCGCCGCATGAAGCACGCGCTCGACGCGCACCGCGGCGGCGGCGATCGACAACCGTTAGGAGATTGATCCATGCATTCGCATCCCGAAGCCGCCGACACGCTGATCGTCGGCGCGCAACTGTATGACGGCACGGGCGCCCCGCCTGTAGAGCGCGATGTGGCGATCCGCGACGGGCGCATCGCCGCGATCGGCAATCTGTCGAACTGGCTCGCCGAAGAGGTGATCGAGGCCGAGGGGCGCGCGCTCGCGCCGGGCTTCATCGACGTGCACACGCACGACGACACGCACGTGATCCGCTCGCCGCAGATGCTGCCGAAGATCACCCAGGGCGTGACGACGGTGATCGTCGGCAATTGCGGCATCAGCGCATCGCCGGTGTCGCTGAAGGGCGATCCGCCCGATCCGATGAACCTGCTCGGCGAGCGCGATGCGTTCCAGTACCCGACCTTCGCCGACTACGTGAGCGCGGTGAACGCCGCGCGGCCGGCGGTGAACGTCGGCGCGCTGATCGGCCACACGGCATTGCGCAATAACCAGATGGACCGGCTCGATCGCGCCGCGACTGCCGAGGAAATCGAGCGCATGTGCGCGCAGCTCGACGAAGCGCTCGCGCACGGCGCGCTGGGCTTGAGCTCGGGGCTCGCGTACGGTTCGGCGTTCGCCGCGCCGACCGAGGAAGTGATGGCGCTCGCCGAGCCGCTCGCCGCCGCGGGCGCGCTCTATACGACCCACATGCGCACCGAGTTCGACGCAATTCTCGACGCGATGGACGAGGCTTACCGCGTCGGCCGGCATGCGCGCGTGCCGGTCGTGATCTCGCATCTGAAGTGCGCGGGACCGGCGAACTGGGGGCGCAGCGTCGAAGTGCTGAAGTCGCTCGAAGGCGCGCGCGGCGGGCAGCCGGTCGGTTGCGACTGCTATCCGTACAACCGCAGTTCGTCGACGCTCGATCTGAAGCAGGTGACGGGCGACATCGACATCACGATCACGTGGTCCGAGCCGCATCCCGAGATGGCGGGCAAGCTGATCAAGGAAGTCGCCGCCGAATGGGGCGTCTCGCAGCAGGAAGCGGGCAAGCGCCTGCAGCCGGCAGGCGCGGTCTATCACAACATGTCCGAAGACGACGTGCGGCGCATCCTGTCGCATCCGGCGACAATGGTCGGCTCGGACGGCCTGCCGAACGATCCGCTGCCGCATCCGCGGCTGTGGGGCGCGTTTCCGCGCGTGCTCGGCCACTATGCGCGCGATGCCGCGCTGCTGCCGCTCGAGGAAGCGGTGCGCAAGATGACGAGCCTGTCCGCGCGTCGCTTCGGACTCGCGCAACGCGGCGAAGTGCATATCGGCTATCACGCCGACCTCGTGCTGTTCGATCCGTCGAAAGTGCTCGACCTGGCGACGTTCGACAAGCCGCAGCAGCCCGCTGCCGGCATCGACGCGGTGTGGGTCAACGGCGTGCTGTCGTATCGCGACGGCGCGGTGACGGGCGAGAGGGCTGGCCGGTTCGTCACGCGCGGCGCACCGTCGAAGGGCGATGCGCAGGGCGCGTTCTGATTTTTATCGATTGATGGCGGCACGCGCGGCGAGGGCGCCGCGCACGTGCCCGACTTTTTAAGGAGTGTGACGATGAAGCGATATGGCGTGGAAGGCGGAAAGGGAACGGGCGGTCAGGTGATGCCGTTCGCGCGCGCGGTCGAAGCGGATGGCTGGCTGTTCGTGTCGGGCCAGACGCCGATGGAAAACGGCGAAGTGATCAACGGCGGCATCGTCGAGCAGTCGCACAAGGCGATCCAGAACGTGTTCGCGATCCTGAAGGAAGCGGGCTACGGCGCCGAGCACGTCGTGCGTTGCGGCGTGTGGCTCGACGATCCGCGCGACTTCGCGTCGTTCAATAAGGTGTTTCGCGAGTATTTTGGCGAGAATCCGCCGGCGCGCGCGTGCGTGGTGTCGTCGATGGTGATCGACTGCAAGGTCGAGGTGGATTGCGTCGCTTACAAGAAGCCGGCGGCCTGAGCGCTTTGACGGCTTCGATGTGACGAGGGCGCCGCAGGCTGTGATGGCCTGCGGCGCCCTCGTTGCGTCGGTGCTTTACCGTCACTGCCGCGCGAGCCGCATGTTGTCCGGCATCGGCAGGTTGTAGTTGGTGCGGAACGGGTTGATGTCGAGCCCGCCGCGGCGCGTGTAGCGCGCATAGACCGCGAGCTTCAGCGGTTTGCACATCTTCATGATGTCGACGAAGATCCGCTCGACGCATTGCTCGTGAAAGCCGGTGTGATTGCGGTACGAGATGATGTAGCGCAGCAGGCCCGCGTGATCGATTTGTGGCCCGGCATAGTGGATCTGCACGCTGCCCCAGTCCGGCTGTCCGGTCACCGGGCAGTTCGACTTCAGCAGGTTCGAGAACAGCGTTTCCTCGACCGGCGCTTCGTTGTGCGCCGCGCTCAAAAGCGACGCGTCCGGCTGATAGATGCTCGCCTCGAGTTCGAGCCGATCGAGCGACAGGCCGTCGAATTCTTCCATTTTCAGCTTGCCGAATTCGTGCGGCGTGTACAGATGCACCGACACCGTCGCGCCGCACGACGCGGACACGTCGCGCTTGATCGTGTCGCGCACGCTCTCGGCCGATTCGAAGGCGGTCTGCGCGAACGAGCCGAGATACAGCTTGAACGACTTGGATTCGACGATGTTCGGCGAATCGGCCGGCACGAAGAACGTCGCGACCGCGATCTGCGGTTTGCCGCGTGTATTCAGCCACGACAGCTCGTAGGCGTTCCAGATATCGGTGCCGAAAAACGGCAGTCGCGCGGTAATGCCGATCGCCTCGCGCGCATTGCTGCGCGCAATCGGAAACAGCAGCGTCGGATCGTATTGTTCGGTGTAAGTCGAGGACTTACCGAGCGGGGATTGTTCGGGTGTCATGATGCGTTCACGATGCCACTCAGCACGTGCCCGGTCGCCGTTACGACGCGGGCCGATTCGCAGTGGCCGATCTGGTCGTCGAAGAAAAAGTCGGGCTCGAACTCGCGCAAAAATGCACTCTTGTCGAGGCCGCCGAGGAACATCGCTTCGTCGATTTCGATGTTCCACGCCATCAGGGTGCGGATCGCGCGCTCATGCGCGGGGGCCGAGCGTGCTGTTACCAGTGCCGTGCGAATGCGCATCGGCGCGGCCGCGTCCGCCAGTTTTTGCAGCCGGTGCAGCGCTTCGAGCAGCGGCTTGAGCGGACCGTCCGCGAGCGGCAGATGCTTGTTGTCGATCTCGTGACCGACGAACGCGCGCAGGCCGTCTTTCTGGAAGATGCGTTCCGCTTCGTCGGAAAACAAGACCGCGTCGCCGTCGAACGCAATGCGGATTTCGTCCGGATACTTGCTCGCCATTTTCGCCGATTCCGGCAACACGCGTGCGGCAGGGAAGCCAGCGGCGAGCGCATCGCGCACGTCCTGCTGATTCGCCGACAGAAACAGCGCCGCGTTCAGCGGCTTCAGATAACCGAACGGCGCGCGGCCGCGCGTGAACACCCCGCGCTCGATCGCGAGTCCGTGTTCGCGGCACGAATGAAACGCGCGCAGGCCGCTGATCGGATCGCTGCGCGACAGGATCACCACTTCGACGCGATGACCGACGGCGTTCAGCGCAAGCAATTTGCGGATCAGCGGAAACGCGACGCCCGGTTTCGCGGGCACGTTCAGGCGCTCGCGCTGCAACGCTTCGTAAGCCTTCAGGTCGCCGGCCTCGTAGACGCGGTTCTCTTCCTCGAAGTCGAACAGCGCGCGCGACGAGATTGCGACCACCAGTTTGTCGACAAGCGAAAGCGCCATCGGTGAGTTCCGGTCCGAAGAGATCAGGCGAGGAAGAGGCGGTAGACCGGATTTTTCGTTTCTTCCCAGCACGGATAGCCGAGCGTTTCGATGAAGCGCTCGAACGCCGCGTGGTCGCTTTCGGGCACCTGAATGCCGACCAGAATCGAACTGTAGTCCGCACCCTGGTTGCGATAGTGGAACAGGCTGATGTTCCAGTTCGGCGCCATCGACGACAGGAATTTCATCAGCGCGCCCGGACGCTCGGGAAACTCGAAGCGGAACAGACGTTCATCGCGCGCGAGCGGCGAGCGGCCGCCGACCATGTAGCGGATGTGCTGCTTCGACAGTTCGTCGAAGGTCAGATCGACGGTCGCGAAGCCGTGCGCTTCGAATGCGCCGGCGATCTGCGCCGGTTCGCTGCGGTTGCGGATCTGCACGCCGACGAAGATATGCGCCGAGTTCGCGTCGGCGATCCGGTAGTTGAATTCGGTGACGCTGCGCGTGCCGACCAGTTCGCAGAAGCGCCTGAAGCTGCCGCGCTCTTCGGGGATCGTCACCGCGAAAACCGCCTCGCGGGCTTCGCCCACTTCGGCGCGTTCGGCGACGAAGCGCATGCGGTCGAAGTTCATGTTCGCGCCCGACGTGATCGCGATCAGCGTCTGGTTCTCGATGCCTTCCCGTTCGGCGTACTGCTTCGCGCCCGCCACCGCGAGCGAGCCCGCCGGTTCGAGCACGCTGCGCGTGTCCTGGAACACGTCCTTGATCGCCGCGCACAGCGCATCGGTGTTCACGAGCAGCACTTCATCGAGATATTCGCTGCACAGGCGGAAGGTTTCCTCGCCGACGAGCTTCACCGCGGTGCCGTCGGAGAACAGGCCCACTTCGTTCAGCGTCACGCGCTCGCCCGCCTTCAGCGACGCTGCCATCGCGCACGAATCATCGGTCTGCACGCCGATCACCTTGATCTCCGGGCGCACCGACTTCACGTATGCGGCGACACCAGCCGCGAGACCGCCGCCGCCGATCGGCACGAAGATCGCGTGAATCGGCCCCTGGTGCTGGCTGAGGATTTCCATCGCGACGGTGCCCTGGCCGGCGATCACGTACGGATCATCGAACGGATGCACGAAGGTCAGGCCGCGCTCCTCCTGCAGCTTGACCGCGTGACCGTAGGCATCGCTATACGATTCGCCGAACTGCACGACCTCGACGGTCGGCCCGCCATGCGTGCGGATCGCGTCGACCTTGACCTGCGGGGTTGTCACCGGCACGACGATGATCGCCTTCACGCCCATGCGTGCGGCCGACAACGCGACGCCCTGCGCATGATTGCCCGCCGACGCGGTGATCACGCCGCGACTGAGCGCTTCGGCCGGAATATGCGCCATCTTGTTGTACGCGCCGCGCAGCTTGAACGAGAACACCGGCTGGTTGTCCTCGCGCTTCAGATAAACCGGATTGCGCAGCCGTGCCGACAGGTTCGGCGCGCGTTCGAGTTCGGTCTCGCGCGCCACGTCGTAGACGCGCGCGGTCAGGGTCTTTTTCAGGTAGTCGTGGGAAGCCATGCGGGTCGCGCGGTGCGCTGTGTGAGACGGGAAAACGTCAATGATAGCGCCAACGGTGCCTGCTCTGGCCGTTCCGCGCACGGCGGAGAAGGGTGGCACGCCACTGGCTGGGCCGTTTCGGCACCGTTGAGCGAAGTTTGCCAAACCGTCCGGCCGGTCAATGGGGTCGCATTCGAAACGCTACGGGATTCGCCGCCAAATCCCCCGAAGCGCCGTAACCGCCCAGGTTCCTGCCGTCAACGCGTGGCGGGATGATGCGGTAGAATTCCATTTTGGAATAAGGATCGGAAGATGCACTGGCAGCCTCGGATCGCCCATTTGATGCCCGTTCCGCGCGAATCCTGCCCCGCGGCGGAGCGGCATGTCCGCCACGCGCGATCGTGTAGCTGTCCCTGAGTGCCGCGAAGCGACCGCTGTGAGTTGGCCGCCGGTCGTGTTCGCTCCCCTGGAAGCCCTAGAAGATTTCAAGCATTGCGCCCCACGCGCATTGTCGGCCGACGCCTCGTGACGAGCGCGCCAGGCCGACCTACCGAGTCGTCCAAACATGAACGCACCTCAAGTTTTCGATCCGCACGGCGCCGCCGCTGCGGTGGCCGCCGATCCCGAAGCGCGTCTGCGCGAAATTCCCTACAACTACACGTCGTTCTCCGACCGCGAAATCGTCATCCGCCTGCTCGGCAACGACGCTTGGGACGCGCTCGCCGAACTTCGCGCCGAACGCCGCACAGGCCGCTCGGCGCGCATGCTGTATGAAGTGCTCGGCGATATCTGGGTCGTGCGCCGCAATCCGTATCTCCAGGATGACCTGCTCGACAACCCGAAGCGCCGCGCGCTGCTGATCGAAGCGCTCAATCACCGCCTCGCCGAAATCGAGAAGCGCCGCCGCGCCGATTTGCGCGAACATGGCGACGAAGCCGGCGTCGATCGCGCCGCGCGCGTCGAAAAGCTGGTGCAGGCCGCGCGCCGCGCTATCGACCAATTCGCCGGCGAATTCCAGCAGACCTACGACCTGCGCCGCCGCACCACCCGCGTGCTCGGCAAGGTCACGCAAAAGGACAACATCAAGTTCGACGGCCTGTCGCGCGTCTCGCACGTGACCGACGCGACCGACTGGCGCGTCGAATACCCATTCGTCGTGCTGACGCCGGACTCGGAAGCCGAAATCGCCGGCATGATCAAGGCGTGCTTCGAACTCGGCCTGACCGTGATTCCGCGCGGCGGCGGCACCGGCTACACGGGCGGCGCGGTGCCGCTCACGCCGTTCTCGGCCGTCATCAACACCGAAAAGCTCGAACAGCTCGGCCCGGTCGAAATGACCCAGCTGCCGGGCGTCGATCGCAAGGTCGCGACGATCTTCTCGGGTGCGGGCGTCGTCACGCGCCGCGTGACCGAAGCGGCCGAGCAGGCCGGCTTCGTGTTCGCGGTCGACCCGACCTCGCTCGACGCGTCCTGCGTCGGCGGCAACGTCGCGATGAACGCGGGCGGCAAGAAGGCAGTGCTGTGGGGCACGGCGCTCGATAACCTCGCGTGGTGGCGCATGGTCGACCCGGAAGGGAACTGGCTCGAAGTCACGCGTCTCGAGCACAACATGGGCAAGATCCACGACATCGAAGTCGCGCGTTTCGAGCTCAAGTGGTTCGACGGCAACTACGCGCCGGGCGAGAAACTGCTGCGCACTGAGGCGCTCGATATCAAGGGCCGCGTGTTCCGCAAAGAAGGCCTCGGCAAGGACGTCACCGATAAATTCCTCGCCGGTCTGCCGGGCGTGCAGAAGGAAGGCTGCGACGGCCTCATCACGTCCGCGCGCTGGGTGCTCCACAAGATGCCCGCGCATACGCGCACCGTCTGTCTCGAGTTCTTCGGCCAGGCGCGCGAGGCGATTCCGAGCATCGTCGAAATCAAGGACTACCTGTTCGAGACGTCGCGCCAGGGCGGCGCGATTCTCGCGGGCCTCGAGCATCTCGACGAGCGCTATCTGCGCGCGGTCGGCTATGCGACCAAGAGCAAGCGCAACGCGTTTCCGAAGATGGTGCTGATCGGCGACATCGTCGGCAACGATGCGGACGCGGTCGCGCAGGCCACCTCGGAGGTCGTGCGAATGGCCAACGGCAAGAGCGGCGAAGGTTTCGTCGCGGTCAGCGCCGAGGCCCGCAAGCGCTTCTGGCTCGACCGCAGCCGCACCGCCGCGATCGCGAAGCACACCAACGCGTTCAAGATCAACGAAGACGTCGTGATTCCGCTCGATCGCATGGGCGAGTACACGGACGGCATCGAGCGCATCAACATCGAGCTGTCGCTGAAGAACAAGCTGCAACTGGTCGACGCGCTCGAAGCGTTCTTCAAGGGCGGCAAGCTGCCGCTCGGCAAGAGCGACGACGCGAACGAAATCCCGAGCGCCGAGCTGCTCGAAGACCGCGTGCAGCAGGCGCTCGATCTGCTCGCGCGCGTGCGCGCGCGCTGGGAGTTCGTGCGCGACAAGCTCGATCTGTCGCTGCGCGAGGCGCAGCACTATCTGGTCGGCCTCGGCTATGAATCGCTCGCGGAGAAGTTTGCCGATCGCGTCGACGCGCAACCGGAAGCAACCGTATTCCACCTCGCCCAAGACCGCACGATCCGCGTGTCGTGGAAGCAGGAACTCCGTGCCGAATTGCGGCAGATTTTCAATGGCGGCGAGTTCAAGCCGATCCTCGACGAAGCCCAGGCGATCCACAAGCAGGTGCTGCGCGGCCGCGTGTTCGTCGCGCTGCACATGCACGCGGGCGACGGCAACGTGCACACCAACATCCCGGTCAACTCCGACAACTACGAGATGCTGCAGGACGCGCATACGGCGGTCGCGCGCATCATGAAGCTCGCGCGTTCGCTCGACGGCGTGATCTCCGGCGAGCACGGCATCGGCATCACGAAGCTCGAATTCCTGACCGACGACGAGATCGGCGAATTCCGCAAGTACAAGCAGCGCGTCGATCCGCATGGCCGCTTCAACGCGGGCAAGCTGCTCGAAGGCGCGGACCTGCGCAACGCGTACACGCCGAGCTTCGGGCTGATGGGCTACGAATCGCTGATCATGCAGCAGTCCGATATCGGCGCGATTTCCGAGTCGATCAAGGACTGTCTGCGCTGCGGCAAGTGCAAGCCGGTCTGCGCGACGCACGTGCCGCGCGCGAACCTGTTGTACAGCCCGCGCAACAAGATTCTCGCCACCTCCCTGCTGGTCGAGGCATTCCTGTACGAAGAGCAGACGCGCCGCGGCGTGTCGATCAAGCACTGGGACGAGTTCAACGACGTCGCCGATCACTGCACCGTCTGCCACAAGTGCGTGACGCCGTGCCCTGTGAAGATCGACTTCGGCGACGTGACGATGAACATGCGCAACCTGTTGCGCAAGATGGGCAAGAAGAAGTTCAACCCGGGCAACGCCGCGGGCATGTTCTTCCTGAACGCGACCAACCCGCAGACCATCAACCTCGCGCGCACCGCGATGATGGGCGTCGGCTACAAGGCGCAGCGCCTCGGCAACGACCTGTTGAAGAAGTTCGCGAAGAAGCAGACCGCGCATCCGCCCGCCACGGTCGGCAAGCCGGTGGTCACGCAGCAGGTGATCCACTTCATGAACAAGAAGATGCCGGGCAACCTGCCGAAGAAGACCGCGCGTGCGTTGCTCGATATCGAAGACAACAAGATCGTCCCGATCATCCGCAATCCGAAGACGACCACCACCGACACCGAAGCGGTGTTCTACTTCCCGGGTTGCGGCTCGGAGCGGCTGTTCTCGCAGGTCGGTCTCGCGACCCAGGCGATGCTGTGGGAAGCGGGCGTGCAGACCGTGCTGCCGCCGGGCTACCTGTGCTGCGGGTATCCGCAGCGCGGCTCGGGCCAGTACGACAAGGCCGAGCAGATCGTCACCGACAACCGTGTGCTGTTCCACCGCGTCGCCAATACGCTGAACTATCTCGACATCAAGACGGTGGTGGTGTCGTGCGGCACGTGTTACGACCAGCTCGCCGGTTACGAATTCGAAAAGATCTTCCCGGGTTGCCGGATCATCGACATCCACGAGTACCTGCTGGAAAAAGGCATCAAGCTCGATGGCGTGAACGGCGTGCGCTACATGTACCACGACCCGTGCCATTCGCCGATCAAGACGATGGACCCGGTCAAGCTCGTCAACCAGCTGATGGGTTCGGAGCAGGACGGCTACAAGATCGAGAAGAACGACCGCTGCTGCGGCGAATCGGGCACGCTCGCGGTCACGCGTCCCGACATCTCGACCCAGGTGCGCTTCCGCAAGGAAGAGGAAATCCGCAAGGGCGCGGCGAAGCTGCGCGGCATTCCCCTTGTGGCCGAAGCGGGCGCGAACGCGATCAATCCGGCCAATGCATCGGCCGGTGCCGCGGGTGCGACCAACGGTTCCGTGCTGAAAGCCGGCGACGGTCCGCAGCCGGGTAACGGCAATGCGGGTTCGACCGACGTCAAGATCCTCACGAGCTGCCCGTCGTGCCTGCAAGGGCTGTCGCGCTACAACGAAGACGCGGGTACCGAGGCGGATTACATCGTGGTCGAGATGGCACGTCACGTGCTCGGCGAAAACTGGATGGCGGACTACGTACAGCGGGCGAACAATGGCGGAATCGAGCGCGTGCTGGTTTAATGGCACGACCGACGATATTTGCCGAGGACGACGATGGACTGCGTTTTTTGCCGTGAAGACGGCGGCGATGTGCTATGGCAGGACGACGCGTTGCGAGTCGTCCTCGCCGACGAACACGACTACCCGGGCTTTTGCCGGGTCATCTGGAACGCTCACGTAGCCGAGTTTTCGGATCTTTCCGCCGACGACCGCGATCACGTGATGAAGGCCGTCTACGCGGTCGAGCGTGCGCAGCGGCGCGTGATGCAGCCCGCGAAGGTCAATCTCGCGAGCCTCGGCAACCAGGTGCCGCACGTGCACTGGCACGTGATTCCGCGTTTCTCGAACGACGCGCATTTCCCCCTGCCGATCTGGGCGCCGCGCCAGCGCACGGTGTCCGAAGCGATGCTGTCGTCGCGTCGCGCGCACGCCACGTTGTTGCGCGAAGCCGTGCGGCAGGAAATCGAACAGGCGCTGGGCTGAGCATCGCTGAATCCGCCGCCGCGCACCGCCGGGCTCCAGTCGGTGCGCGGGGCGGCCGAGCCGTCGTTATCACCCCGCCGTTATCTGATGAGGCCAACATGAGCGGATTGACTCCCGAGACGCCGGTGCCGACCGGCGTGGTCGTGCATTCTAAGTCGCGCGTGCTCGAACTGCAGTACGCGAACGGCGAAGCGTACCGGCTGCCGTTCGAACTGCTGCGCGTGTATTCGCCGTCGGCGGAAGTGCAGGGCCACGGGCCCGGCCAGGAAACGCTGCAGACGGGCAAGCGCGACGTGACGATCACGATGATCGAAGGCGTCGGCAATTACGCGCTGCAGCCGACTTTCTCCGATGGCCACTCCACCGGTATCTATTCGTGGGACCTGCTGTACGACATGGCCGTACGTCAGGATGAACTCTGGCGCGCGTATCTCGCCAAACTGGCAGCGGCCGGCATCGACCGCGACACGCCGATGGTGCCCGCCGCTGCTGCGCACGGGCACTGTCACTGATACGATTCGCCCCCGAACGCCGCTCGAGCGGCGCAACATTCAAGAACACGCGAAAGGACGAGCGCGATGAGCAAAACCCACTTCGGCTTTCAATCGGTCGACGAACAGGACAAGGCGCAGAAAGTGGCGGGGGTGTTCCACTCGGTGGCCGCCAACTACGACCTGATGAACGACCTGATGTCGGGCGGATTGCACCGGGCGTGGAAGGTGTTCACGATCGCCCAGGCGAACGTGCGGCCGGGCTACAAGGTGCTCGACATCGCGGGCGGCACTGGCGATCTGTCGAAGGCGTTCGCCAAACAGGCGGGCGAGACGGGCGAGGTCTGGCATACCGACATCAATGAATCGATGCTGCGCGTCGGCCGCGACCGGCTGCTCGACAAGGGCATCATTACGCCGACGTTGCTTTGCGATGCCGAGAAAATCCCGTTCCCGGATAACTATTTCGACGTCGTGACGGTCGCGTTCGGCTTGCGCAACATGACGCATAAAGACATCGCGCTCGCCGAGATGCGCCGTGTGCTGAAACCGGCCGGGCGGCTGCTCGTGCTCGAGTTCTCGAAGGTATGGGACCCGCTGAAGAAGGTCTACGATCTGTATTCGTTCAAGGTGTTGCCGTGGCTCGGCGAGCGCTTCGCCAAGGACGCGGAAAGCTACCAGTACCTGGCGGAATCGATCCGCATGCATCCTGACCAGGAAACTTTGAAAACTATGATGGAACAAGCCGGTCTCGACAACGTCAAATATTACAATTTGTCAGCTGGCGTGGTAGCGTTGCATGTGGGGACCAAATACTAGGGTCTCTAACCCATCGATTTTTAAAGGAAAGTGCGAAATGTCCGATTCGAATCTGTTATCTGCTCGTAAGGTTAAGGGGTCGCTGGCGAGAAGAATCGGACTGATCGCGATGGTCGGTCTGCTGACGGCCGGCACCCTTGCCTCTCTCGACGCCGAAGCACGCCGCATGGGCGGAGGCCGTAGCTTCGGCCGTCAATCGAACAGTCTGCAGCAGCAGCGCCAGACGCCGCCGCCGTCCCAGCCCGCGCAGAACAATCAGGCCACGCAGCAGAGCGCGCAACCGGCGGCTCCTGCAACCAGGCCCACGCCGCCCGCCGCGCCGAACCGCAATCGCTGGCTCGGGCCGATCGCCGGTCTTGCGGCCGGTCTCGGCATCGCCGCGTTGCTGTCGCATTTCGGGCTCGGCGAGGCGTTCGCCGGCATGTTCGCCAACGTGATCGTGATTGCGTTGATCGCGATGGTCGTGATCTGGCTCATCCGCCGCTTCACCGGCCGCAAGCGCGATGCGGCGCAACCGGCTTACGCGGGCACGGCGCCGTCGCTGAACACCAAAGGCACCGACTATATTCAGGAGCCGCGTTACACCGCGCCGCCGACCGGCTCGTATCTCGAACCGCAGGGCAACCCGTTGACGACGCCATCGCTCGGCGCGACGCCGTCGGTGCCGGCCGGGTTCGATTCGGAAGCGTTTCTGCGTAACGCGAAGGTGTACTTCGTGCGCCTGCAGGCCGCGTGGGACGTCGGCAATGTCGATGACATCCGCGAATTCACGACGCCGGAAATGTTCGCCGAAGTGCGCGTCGATCTCACCGCGCGCGGCACGCAGCCGAACCAGACCGACGTCGTGCAGTTGAACGCCGAGCTGCTCGGCGTCGAGGAGCGCGCGACCGAATACTTCGCGAGCGTGCGCTTCTCCGGTTTGATCCGCGAGGCGCCGGGCGCGGCAGCCGAGCCGTTCGTCGAAGTCTGGAATCTGACGAAGGCGAACCGCCCTGGCGAAGGATGGCTGCTTGCCGGCATCCAGCAGGTCGAGCAACACTGACATGCCGAAGCATCGAGTCGCGTTTGCCTCGAAAAAGGCCGGCCACGGCACGGCGATTCCTCGCCTCGCGCATCGCTTAGGCCGTTCGGCATAGAAGGCCGCGAAGCGAACGGACGTTACAATGGGAGCCCGCGCAAGCACCTCGCTCGCGCGGGTTTTTTCTTGCCACCTTCGATGACCTTCGCCGCCAAGCCCTTCGCTGCTGCTGTCAATCATCTGCTCGCCCGCGAATCGTGGGCCCGCGAGCGCCTCGCCCCGTACGCGGGCAAGACCGCACGCCTGTCATGTCCGCCGGTTGTGCTTGCACTGCTCGTGCAGCCCGACGGCTATCTCGGCACGCTCGACGAAGCCGATGCGCATCAGTTCGACGTGACCATCTCGGTGCCGTCCGACGCACTGCCGGCCTTCCTGCAAGGTGGCCAGGCAGCAGTGATGAAGCACGTGAAGATCGAGGGCGACGCCGAGTTCGCGACCGTGATCGCGAAGCTCGCCGAGCATCTGCGCTGGGAGCCTGAGGAAGATCTCTCGAAGCTGATCGGTGATGGGCCCGCGTGGCGCATCACGTCGCTCGTGCGTTCGGTCGGCGAGCATGTGCAACGCACCGGCCGCAACCTGCTCGACACGGCAGCCGAGTATCTGCTCGACGAGAATCCGCAGCTGGTGCGCCGTACCGCGCTCGCGGACTTCAACGTCGAACTGGCGCGCGCGCGTGATTCGCTCGCGCGCGTCGAAAAGCGCATCGAGCGTCTAGAACAGAAGGTCGAAGCCCGCGGCGCGCAAGCGTCGGGCGGCGCCGCCACGTCGCGCGGCACGCGCTAGTCAACGGGCCCAGTCATGCGTTTTCTGCGTTTTCTCAAGATATTTTTCACGGTCATCCGCTTCGGCCTCGACGAAATGATGTTGAGCCGCATCAACGATCGGCGCGTGCGTTTGCTGCTGCGTATCACGACGCTCGGCCGCAAGTTCGATGCGCCTCCGGGCGTTCGTCTGCGGCTCGCACTCGAAAGTCTCGGGCCGATCTTCGTCAAGTTCGGCCAGGTGCTGTCGACCCGTCGCGATCTGCTGCCGGTTGATATCGCCAACGAACTCGCGAAGCTGCAGGACCAGGTGCCGCCGTTCGATTCGGCGGTCGCGATCGCACTCGTCGAGAAGTCGCTCGGCGCGCCGGTCGACGTGTTGTTCGACGATTTCGAGCGGGTCCCGGTCGCGAGCGCGTCGATCGCGCAGGTCCACTTCGCGACGGTGAAGGCCGGCCAGCACGCAGGCAAGGCGGTCGCGGTGAAGGTGCTGCGCCCCAACATGCTGCCGGTGATCGATTCCGACCTCGCGCTGTTGCGCGACATCGCCGTGTGGGCCGAGCGTCTGTGGGCCGACGGCAAACGACTGAAGCCGCGCGAAGTGGTCGCCGAATTCGACAAGTATCTGCACGACGAACTCGACCTGATGCGCGAGGCTGCCAACGGTAGCCAGTTGCGGCGCAACTTCCAGGGGCTCGACCTGCTGCTCGTGCCCGAGATGTACTGGGAATTCTGCACGCCCACGGTGCTCGTGATGGAGCGTATGGTCGGTGTGCCGATCAGCCAGGTCGACACATTGCGCGCGGCAGGCGTCGATATCCCGAAGCTCGCGCGCGAGGGCGTCGAGATTTTCTTCACGCAGGTGTTCCGTGACGGCTTTTTCCACGCCGACATGCACCCCGGCAACATCCAGGTGAGCCTCGATCCCGCGCACTTCGGCCGCTATATCGCGCTCGACTTCGGCATCATTGGCGCGCTGTCGGACTTCGATAAAAACTACCTCGCGCAAAACTTCCTCGCGTTCTTCAAGCGCGACTACCATCGCGTCGCGACGCTGCATCTGGAGTCGGGCTGGGTGCCGCCGACCACGCGTGTCGAGGAGCTCGAAAGCGCGATCCGCGCGGTCTGCGAACCGTACTTCGATCGCGCGCTGAAGGACATTTCGCTCGGCCAGGTTCTGATGCGCCTGTTCTCGACGTCGCGGCGCTTTAACGTCGAGATCCAGCCGCAGCTCGTATTGCTGCAAAAGACGATGCTGAACGTGGAAGGACTCGGCCGTTCGCTCGACCCCGAACTGGATCTCTGGAAGACCGCGAAGCCTTACCTCGAGCGCTGGATGAACGAGCAGATCGGCTTGCGCGGCTGGTACGAGCGCTTGAAGATCGAGGCGCCGCAGTGGAGCAAGACGCTGCCGCAGTTGCCGCGTCTCGTCCACAACATGCTGGCCGAGCGCCATCATCCAGTGGGCGGCGCGAACGACGACGTGATCCGCCAGATCCTGCTCGAGCAGAAGCGCACCAACCGTCTGCTGCAAGGCCTGCTGCTGTTCGGCGTGGCGGTCGGCGTCGGCGCGATGCTGGCGCGGGCGTTCCTGGCGCTCGCATACGGCGGTTGAGCGCGGCTGACGGCCCATTGGCCGCGCTGTGTTTCAGCGGCGGTGTCAGCCGCGGCTTGCGGTGACGACAGGGGCAAACCTGAACGAGGCATCCGATGAGCGATCCGACCCAACCCCCCATGCCCGATTTCGCGAACCGCGATCCCAACTCACCCGAGTTCTGGGACGAACGTTTCGAGCGCCGTTTCACGCCGTGGGACCAGGCGGGCGTGCCGTCCGCGTTTCGCGCGTTCGCTGACCGGCACCGCGACGCCGCCGTGCTGATTCCAGGCTGCGGCAGTGCCCACGAAGCGGCATGGCTCGCGCGGCGGGGCAACCCGGTGCGCGCGATCGACTTCTCCGCCGCCGCCGTCGCGGCGGCGCGCGAGCAACTCGGCGCGCAGCACGCATCGCTGGTCGAGCAGGCAGACTTTTTCACCTATGCGCCGCCCTTCACGCCCGCGTGGATCTACGAGCGCGCGTTCTTCTGCGCGCTGCCGCCGACGCGCCGCGCTGACTATGCGCAACGCATGGTCGAACTGCTGCCGTCCGGCGGGTTGCTCGCGGGGTACTTTTTTATCGGCGCGACGCCGAAGGGGCCGCCGTTCGGCATCGAACGCGATGAGCTCGACGTGCTGTTCACGCCACACTTCGAGCTTATCGAAGACGAAGCGGTCGACGACTCGATCGCCGTTTTTGCCGGACACGAGCGCTGGCTCACCTGGCGGCGTCGCGGCTAGCGCCACGCGCCGCTCTTGAGAGGTCCGCGGGACGCCCCCATCTGGCGCAGTGGCGGGCGCGTCACGCGTCCGCTTCCCGAAATCCGGGGAACGGACATCGTTTGCGGCTATAATTCAAGGCTTTGCAAGCGTTTACAAGATTTCAGTAGGGATTTGGAGTAGGAAAGGATCATGCCGATCTACGCTTATCGTTGCGGGTCATGCGGCTTTGGGAAGGACGTGCTCCAGAAGATGAGCGACCCCCAGTTGACGCAGTGCCCCGAGTGCGGAAAAGACACCTTTAGCAAGCAACTCACCGCCGCCGGCTTCCAGTTGAAAGGCTCCGGCTGGTACGTGACCGATTTTCGCGGTGGCAGCGGCGGCGCGAGCGCGCCGGCCGCGTCGGAAGCGAAGTCCGAGCCGTCCGCGGCCGCTGCCCCGGCTGAACAGGCTGCCCCGGCCGCGCCCGCGGCCCCCGCCGCAGCGCCCGCCGCCGCGAGCGCGAGCGGTTCCGGCAGCGCCTAGTGGGACCGCCGCCCCGCGCGGGCGGCGTATCTACCGCGCATGGGCTTCGGCCTGCGCAGCTTTCTGGCGGTACACATGACGACGAAGAAATTCACGCTCAAATCGGTGTTTCTGACCGGCCTGCTGGTGCTGGTGCCTCTGGCTATCACACTGTGGGTGCTCGGTCTGATCATCGGCACGATGGACCAGACGCTGTTGCTGCTGCCCACCTCGTGGCAGCCGGAACGCGCGATCGGCTATCGCTTGCCGGGCCTCGGCGCGGTGCTCACGCTCGCGTTCATCTTCGTCGTCGGGCTGTTGACGCAGAACTTCATTGGGCAGAAGCTCGTGCAGTGGTGGGAGCTGCTGGTCGCGCACATTCCGGTGGTCGGCCCGCTCTACACCAGCGTCAAGCAGGTGTCCGACACGCTGCTGTCGAGCAGCGGCAATGCATTCCGCAAGGCGCTGCTGATCGAGTACCCGCGCCGCGGTTCCTATACGATCGCGTTTCTGACCGGCATCCCGGGCGGCGACGTGGCCAACCATCTGAAGGAAGATTACGTCAGCGTGTACGTGCCGACCACGCCGAACCCGACGTCCGGCTTCTTCCTGATGGTGCCGAAAAGCGAAGTGATCGAGCTCGACATGACGGTCGACGCTGCGCTCAAGTACATCGTCTCGATGGGCGTCGTGGCGCCGTCCGCGCCACCGCCGGCGCCGGTGCGCCGCACCACCGTCGAGCCTCCGCTGTAATGCCGGCGCGCAACGCTTCATGCAGGATCGTCTGCGGCGCGCCGTTCAACCAATGCAAAACGAAAGACAAACATCATGTCGATGAGATCTGAATACTGCGGTCTGGTGACCGAAGAACTGCTGGGCCAATCCGTCTCGCTGTGCGGCTGGGTAAGCCGCCGCCGCGACCATGGCGGCGTCATCTTCATCGACCTGCGCGATCGCGAAGGGCTCGTTCAGGTCGTCTGCGATCCGGATCGCGCGGACATGTTCAAGATTGCCGAAGGCGTGCGCAACGAGTTCTGCGTGCAGGTCAAGGGCGTCGTGCGCGGTCGTCCGGAAGGCACGACCAATGCGTCGCTGAAGAGCGGCAAGATCGAAGTGCTGTGCCACGAGCTGATCGTGCTGAACGCGTCGGTCACACCGCCGTTCCAGCTAGACGACGACAACCTGTCGGAAACCACGCGTCTCACGCATCGCGTGCTCGACCTGCGCCGTCCGCAGATGCAGCACAACCTGCGTCTGCGCTATCGCGTCGCGATCGAAGTGCGCAAGTACCTCGACGAGCAGGGCTTCATCGACATCGAAACGCCGATGCTGACGAAGAGCACGCCGGAAGGCGCGCGCGACTACCTCGTGCCGTCGCGTACGAACCCGGGCCAGTTCTTCGCGCTGCCGCAGTCGCCGCAGCTGTTCAAGCAGTTGCTGATGGTCGCGAACTTCGACCGTTACTACCAGATCACCAAGTGCTTCCGCGACGAAGACCTGCGCGCCGACCGTCAGCCGGAATTCACGCAGATCGACTGCGAAACCTCGTTCCTGTCGGAGCAGGAAATTCGCGATCTGTTCGAGGCGATGATCCGCCACGTGTTCAAGACGACGATCGGCGTTGCGCTCGACGAGAAATTCCCGGTCATGGAGTACGCGGAAGCGATGCGCCGCTTCGGTTCGGACAAGCCGGACCTGCGCGTGAAGCTCGAGTTCACCGAGCTGACCGACGCGATGCGCGACGTCGACTTCAAGGTGTTCAGCACGCCGGCCAACACGAAGGACGGCCGCGTCGCGGCGCTGCGCGTGCCGAAGGGCGGCGAGCTGTCGCGTGGCGACATCGACAGCTACACGGAATTCGTGCGCATCTACGGCGCGAAGGGCCTCGCGTGGATCAAGGTCAACGAAGCGGCGAAGGGCCGTGACGGTCTGCAAAGCCCGATCGTCAAAAACCTGCACGACGAAGCGCTGAAGGCGATCATCGAGCGCACCGGCGCGCAAGACGGCGACATCATTTTCTTCGCGGCGGATCGCGCGAAGGTCGTCAACGACAGCCTCGGCGCACTGCGCCTGAAGATCGGTCATTCGGAGTTCGGCAAGGCCAACGGTCTCGTCGAGTCCGGCTGGAAGCCGCTGTGGGTCGTCGACTTCCCGATGTTCGAATACGACGAGGAAGACAACCGCTACGTCGCCGCGCATCATCCGTTCACGAGCCCGAAGGACGAGCACCTCGACTACCTCGAAACGGACCCGGCGCGCTGCCTCGCGAAGGCCTACGACATGGTGCTGAACGGCTGGGAAATCGGCGGCGGCTCGGTGCGTATCTATCGTGAGGAAGTGCAGAGCAAGGTGTTCCGCGCGCTGAAGATCAACGCGGAAGAAGCGCAGGCCAAGTTCGGCTTCCTGCTCGACGCGCTGCAATACGGCGCGCCGCCGCACGGCGGTATCGCGTTCGGTCTGGACCGCATCGTGACGATGATGGCCGGCGCCGACTCGATCCGCGACGTGATCGCGTTCCCGAAGACGCAACGCGCGCAGGATCTGCTCACGCAGGCTCCGAGCGAAGTCGACGAGCGCCAGCTGCGCGAGCTGCACATCCGTCTGCGTTCGCCGGAACCGAAGGCGTAAAACCGTGGCCGCTTCTCGCGGCCGCAAAAAAGCCACACGAGCGAAACGAAAAGGCGCTGAGGTGTTCTCCACCTCAGTGCCTTTTTCATTTTTTGCGTTACAGTGAAGCCACCGCTTTCCCGACCCTTTCGACCGTCATCCGACATGTACCGCGCGTCTCGTCGCGCCCAGTTTTGAGCCATGCCGAAACCGCCGAAAATTCCGCAGTCCGTCCTCGTCATCATTCATACGCCCGCGCTCGACGTGCTGCTGCTCGAACGCGCCGACCATGCCGCGTTCTGGCAGTCGGTAACGGGTTCGAAAGACCGGCTCGACGAACCGCTCGCCGACACGGCGGTGCGTGAAGTCGGCGAGGAAACCGGCATTATGATCGGCGGCGCGCTGGTGCCGCGCAGCGCGTTGTTCGACTGGCAGTACTCGATCGACTACGAGATCTACCCGGAATTTCGTTACCGCTACGAAGCAGGCGTGCTCTACAACACCGAGCACTGGTTCAGCCTGCAGGTACCCGAGCGTATCGACGTGTCGCTCGCGCCGCGTGAACACACCGCCTATATGTGGCTGCCGTATGAAGAGGCCGCATCGCGCTGCTTTTCGTCGTCGAATGCCGATGCGATCCTGCAGTTGCCGCGCCGCCTCGCCGCGCGCCCGATCGACCCCCAATCCGGCCAGCCGGCCGGGGAGCGTGGCCAGTGAGCGCAGGCGGTTCGGGCCGTCTCGCGCGTCTGCGGCATACGTTGCTCGGCCGTCGTTACTTTCAGCGCTATCGCTTCACCGGCAACAACCAGGTCGAGCTCCTGCGCTCCGGCGACGACTTCTTCGACGCGCTGATCGAGCGCATCGATGCTTCAGAGCACAGCGTCGCGCTCGAAACCTACATCTTCTGCGACGACGAAGCCGGCCACGCGGTCAGCGAGGCGTTGCTGCGCGCGGCCGCGCGCGGCGTCAGGGTGCGCGTCATCACCGACGGCATCGGCACCGCGCGCCTGAAAATGTTCGAGCAATGGCCAGCGGGCGGCATCGAGCATCGCATCTACAACCCGCATCTGTTCGGCCGCTTCGGCTTTTCGCGCACGCACCGCAAACTGGCGGTGATCGACGATCGGATCGCGTATTGCGGCGGCATCAATATCGTCGATGACTTCGAGAACAACGGCGAGAAGCTGCCCTACCACCGCTGGGACTTCGCGGTCGAACTGCGCGGGCCGGTGGTCGCTGACGTGCGCGACGCGATCGAGGTGCAGTGGCGGCGGATTCGCCTCGGCCATCGGCCGCTCGATTCGTTCAGGCCAGACGTGTCGTCGCAGGACGCCAACTCGCTCGGCAGTCTGCGCCGGCGCCGGCGGCGCCGCAACGAGGAGCTGTGGGCCGGCGGCGAGCCGTGCGTCGCGTTCGTCGCGCGCGATAACCTGATCAACCGCCGCGCGATCGAAAAGGCCTATCTGGCCGCGATCGGCCAGGCACGCCATGAAATTCTGCTGGCGAATCCGTACTTCATGCCGGGGCGCAAGCTGCGCCGCGCGCTGGTGTTCGCGGCGCGGCGCGGCGTGGTCGTGAAGCTGATCATCGGGCGCAAGGAGTTCAAGGCGCTCGATTACGCGGTGCCGTTCCTGTACCACGCACTGCTGCGCGCGGGCGTGCAGATCGCCGAATACGAGAAGACGCTGCTGCACGGCAAGGTCGCGGTGGTCGATTCGAACTGGGGCACGGTCGGTTCGTCGAATCTCGATGCGCTCAGCCTGATGCTCAACAACGAAGCGAACGTCGTGCTCGTCAACGATCCGTCGATCGCGAAACTTCGCGATGCGATTCTCGATGCGTTCACGGACGCGCGCCGGATCGATGAAGCGCACTACGATTCGCGACCGGCGCGCTTGCGCGCGCTGAGCTGGCTCGCGTACACGAGCTACCGGGTCGCGATGAAACTGCTGACGGTGGGCGGCTACGATTGACACCAATAGAACACGCGCGCGCTCCTCGGCAACCGTCAATACAAGGCAAACGCCTCTAAAAATCTGATTGATCTGATGGTCGAAAGCCGCAAAATTAGAGGCCGGTTAGAAACCGGTTTCTAATAAAGTCCTTGTTTCGGGGACGGCAAGCACTCAATAATAGTACGGCCGTTCGATTTTTAATTCGGTCACATTAGAACGGTAGAACAGCTATGCGAAAAGGCGAACAAACCCGAGCCGCGATTCTCGACGCAGCACTCGATCTGGCAAGCCGAGACGGACTGGAAGGTCTGACGATTGGCCTGCTCGCCGAGCGCATGCAGATGAGCAAGAGCGGCGTGTTCGCGCATTTCGGGTCGCGCGAGGATCTGCAGGTCGAGGTCGTGCGCGAATATCACCGCCGTTTCGAAGACGAGGTGTTTTTCCCGAGCCTGCGCGAGCCGCGTGGTCTGCCACGCCTGCGCGCGATGATTTCCCGCTGGTACGAGAAGCGCATTCAGGAAGTCACGACCGGATGCATCTACATCAGCGGCGCCGTCGAATACGACGATCGCGCGGACAGCCAGGTGCGCGAGCAACTGGTGGCGAGCGTGACGACGTGGCGTGCGGCGCTCACGCGCGCGATTTCGCAAGCGATGGAAGAAGGGCATCTGCGCGCCGATACCGACCCGCAGCTGATGCTGTTCGAACTGTATAGCGTCACGCTCGGCCTGCATCACGACGCGCGCTTCCTGCATTTGCCGGATGCGGTGCGCCTCACGTGGGCCGCGCTGGAAAAACTGATTAATTCGTATCAGAGCGAAAGCCGTTAGCGGCGTCGCCGGAACTTACCGGAAACGCGCGGCGCACAAGGTCCCTACACGGACCCGGCCAACGGCCTGGCTTTTTGTCAATCCAGGGAGAGGAAGTCATGGGACAGTACGCCGCGCCGCTGCGCGACATGCAATTCGTGTTGCACGAACTGCTCAACGTCGAAGCCGAACTTCGGCACATGCCGAAGCACGCCGATCTCGATGCCGACACGATCAACGCGGTGCTCGAGGAAGCCGGCAAGTTCTGCTCCGAAGTGCTGTTCCCGCTCAACCACAGCGGCGATCAGGAAGGCTGCACGTATGCCGGCGACGGCGTCGTGACCACGCCGAAGGGCTTCAAGGAAGCCTATCAGCAATACGTCGAAGCCGGCTGGCCGGCGCTTGGCTGCGACCCGGAATACGGCGGTCAGGGGTTGCCCGCGTTCGTCAACAACGCGCTCTATGAAATGCTGAACTCGGCGAATCAGGCGTGGACGATGTATCCGGGCCTGTCGCACGGCGCGTACGAATGCCTGCACGCGCATGGCACGCCGGAACTGCAGCAGCGCTATCTGCCGAAGCTCGTCGCAGGCGTCTGGACCGGCACGATGTGTCTGACCGAGCCGCATTGCGGCACCGACCTCGGCATTCTGCGCACCAAGGCCGAGCCGAATGGCGACGGCTCGTACTCGATCAGCGGCACGAAGATCTTCATCTCGAGCGGTGAACACGATCTGGCGGAGAACATCGTTCACCTCGTGCTCGCGCGTCTGCCGGACGCGCCGAAGGGCACCAAGGGCATTTCGCTGTTCATCGTGCCGAAGTTCATCCCGAACGAAGCGGGCGAGCCCGGCGAGCGCAATGGCGTCAAGTGCGGCTCGATCGAGCACAAGATGGGCATTCACGGCAACGCGACCTGCGTGATCAATCTCGACAACGCGAAGGGCTGGATGGTCGGCGAGCCGAACAAAGGCCTGAATGCGATGTTCGTGATGATGAATGCCGCGCGTCTCGGCGTCGGCATGCAGAGCCTCGGTCTCACCGAAGTCGCCTATCAGAACTCGCTCACGTATGCGAAAGAGCGTTTGCAAATGCGGTCGCTGACCGGTCCGAAGGCGCCGGAGAAGGCCGCCGATCCGATCATCGTGCATCCGGACGTGCGTCGCATGCTGCTCACCCAAAAGGCCTACGCCGAAGCCGGCCGCGCGTTCTCGTACTGGTCGGCGCTGCAGATCGACAAGGAGCTGTCGCACGCCGACGAAGCCGAGCGCAAGGAAGCCGCCGACCTCGTCGCATTGCTCACGCCGATCCTGAAGGCGTTCTTGTCGGACAACGCGTTCGAAGGCACCAATCACGCGATGCAGATCTACGGCGGCCACGGCTTCATCGCCGAATGGGGCATGGAGCAGTACGTGCGCGACGCGCGCATCAACATGATCTACGAAGGCACCAACGGCATCCAGTCGCTCGATCTGCTAGGCCGCAAGGTACTCGGCGACATGGGCGCGAAGCTGAAGAAGTTCGGCAAGCTCGTCGCCGAGTTCGTCGAAGCCGAAGGCATCAAGCCGGAAATGCAGGAGTTCGTGAACCCGCTCGCCGACATCGGTGAAAAGGTGCAGAAGCTGACGATGGAAATCGGCATGAAGGCGATGCAGAACCCGGACGAAGTCGGCGCCGCGGCCGTGCCGTATCTGCGCACGGTCGGCCATCTGGTGTTCTCGTACTTCTGGGCGCGCATGGCACGTATCGCGCTGGACAAAGAGGCATCGGGCGATCCGTTCTACAAGGCGAAGCTCGCGACCGCGCGGTTCTACTTCGCGAAGCTCCTGCCCGAAACGGCGATGACGATCCGCCAGGCGCGGGCCGGTTCGAAGCCGATGATGGACGTCGAAGAAGCGTTGTTCTAACGCTCACAGATAGAGCGAGGCGCCCGCGCGCAGCGAACCCGCGCTGCCTCGCTCCAGACCACACACCTCGCGCGAAGCATGGCTGACGCTTCGCGCCACCGCACAACTCTCCGGAGAAACGACGTGAGCAATCTGATCATTCGCAAGGTAGCCGTGCTCGGCGCCGGCGTGATGGGCGCGCAGATCGCCGCGCACCTGATCAACGCCAAGGTGCCCGTGCTGCTGTTCGATCTGCCCGCCAAGGAAGGCCCGAAAAACGGCATCGCGCTGAAGGCGATCGAGAATCTGAAGAAGCTGTCGCCGGCGCCGTTCGGCGTGAAGGACGACGCGCAATACATCCAGCCCGCGAACTACGACGACGACATCGAAAAGCTCGCCGAGTGCGACATCGTGATCGAAGCGATCGCCGAACGCATGGACTGGAAGCACGACCTGTACAAGAAGGTCGCGCCGCACATCGGTCCGAACGCGATCTTCGCGACCAATACGTCGGGGCTGTCGATCACCGCATTGTCCGAAGGTTTCTCGGACGAACTGAAGGCGCGCTTCTGCGGGGTGCACTTCTTCAATCCGCCGCGCTACATGCATCTGGTCGAACTGATCCCGACCGCGACGACGCGTCCGGAAATTCTCGATCAGCTCGAAACCTTCCTGACCAGCGTAGTCGGCAAAGGTGTCGTGCGCGCGAAGGACACGCCGAACTTCATCGCGAATCGCGTCGGCGTTTTCTCGATCCTCGCGGTTATCGCCGAAGCCGAGAAGTTCGGCCTGCGTTTCGACGAGGTGGACGACTTGACCGGCGCGCGCCTCGGCCGCGCGAAGTCGGCGACGTTCCGCACCGCCGACGTGGTCGGTCTCGACACGATGGCGCATGTGATCAAGACGATGCAGGACACACTGCCGGACGATCCGTTCTTGCCGGTCTACGAAACGCCGGCCGTGCTAGCTGAACTGGTGAAGAAAGGCGCGCTCGGCCAGAAGAGCGGTGCCGGCTTCTACCGCAAGGAAGGCAAGGCGATCAAGGTGCTCGATCCGAAGACCGGCAACTACGTCGACGGCGGCGGCAAGGCGGACGATATCGTCGGCCGCATCCTGAAGCGTCCGGCTGCCGAACGCCTGAAGCTGTTGCGCGAAACGCAGCATCCGCAGGCGCAGTTCCTGTGGTCGATCTTCCGCGACGTCTATCACTACATCGCCGTGCATCTGGAGTCGATCGCCGACAACGCGCGCGACGTCGATCTCGCGATCCGCTGGGGCTTCGGCTGGAACGAAGGCCCGTTCGAAGGCTGGCAGACGGCCGGCTGGAAGCAGGTCGCCGAGTGGGTGCAGCAAGACATCGCGGCGGGCAAGGCGCTCGCCGACGTGCCGCTGCCGTCGTGGGTGCTCGAAGGCGCGGTCGCCGACAAGGGCGGCGTGCACACGGCCGAAGGTTCCTGGTCGCCGGCCACGCAGAGCTTCGTGCCGCGCTCGTCGCTCGACGTGTACAGGAAGCAGGTGTTCCGCGCGCCGCTCGTCGGCGAAACCGGCGCCGATCCGAAGACCTACGGCAAGACGCTGTTCGAGACCGATGCGGTGCGCGCATGGGTCGACGATCGCGCGGGCGAGGACGACGTGCTGATCGTGTCGTTCAAGAGCAAGATGAACACGATCGGACCGGCGGTGATCGAGGGTCTGACGCAGGCGATCGAACTGGCCGAGAAGGACTACAAGGGCCTCGTCGTGTGGCAGCCCACGTCGCTGAAGCTCGGCACGCCGGGCGGTCCGTTCTCGGCGGGTGCGAACCTCGAAGAAGCGATGCCCGCGTTCATGATGGGCGGCGCGAAGGGCATCGAGCCGTTCGTGAAGAGTTTCCAGCAGGGCATGCTGCGCGTGAAGTACGCGAACGTGCCGGTGGTTGCGGCGATCTCGGGCATCGCGCTCGGCGGTGGCTGCGAGCTCGCGCTGCATAGCGCGAAGCGCGTCGCGCACTTCGAGAGCTATCTGGGTCTCGTCGAAGTCGGCGTAGGTCTGGTGCCGGCGGGCGGCGGCCTGAAGGAAGCGGCGCTGCGCGCGGCAGAAGCGGCAAGCCAGGTCGGCGCGACCAACGATCTGCTGAAGTTCCTGCAGAAGTCGTTCGAGAACGCGGCGATGGCCAAGGTGTCGTCCTCCGCGCTCGATGCTCGCGCGATGGGCTACCTGAAGCCGTCCGACACGATCGTCTTCAACGTGTTCGAACTGCTCGACGTCGCGAAGAAGGAAGCGCGCGCGCTTGCTGCTGCGGGCTATCGTGCGCCGCTGCGCGCGACGCAGGTGCCGGTCGCGGGCCGCTCGGCGATCTCGACGATCAAGGCGTCGCTCGTCAACATGCGCGACGGCCGCTTCATCAGCGATCACGATTTCCTGATCGCGAGCCGCATCGCGGAAGCGGTGTGCGGCGACGACGTCGAAGCGGGCAGCCTCGTCGACGAAGAATGGCTGCTGCAACTCGAGCGTCGCGCGTTCGTCGAGCTGCTCGGCACGCAGAAGACGCAGGAACGGATCATGGGCATGCTGCAGACCGGCAAGCCGGTGCGCAACTAAGCGGTTTGCCGACAAAGGAGATTCACAAATGGCAAAGCAATTGCAAGACGCATATATCGTCGCCGCGAGCCGCACGCCGATCGGCAAGGCGCCGCGCGGCATGTTCAGGAACACGCGCCCGGATGAACTGCTGGTACACGCGATCAAGTCGGCCGTCGCCCAGGTGCCCGGCCTCGATACCGGCGTGATCGAAGACGCGATCGTCGGCTGCGCGATTCCGGAAGCGGAGCAGGGCCTGAACGTCGCGCGGATCGGCGCGCTGCTCGCCGGTCTGCCGAACACGGTCGGCGGTGTCACGGTGAACCGCTTCTGCGCGTCGGGACTGACCGCGCTCGCAATGGCCGCCGACCGCATCCGGGTCGGCGAGGCGGACGCAATGATCGCGGGCGGCTGCGAATCGATGAGCATGGTGCCGATGATGGGCAACAAGCCGTCGCTGTCGCCGCATATCTTCGATCGCAACGAAGACGTTGGCATCGCATACGGCATGGGCCTGACCGCGGAGAAAGTCGCCGAGCGCTGGAAGATCAGCCGCGAAGCGCAGGACGCGTTCTCGGTCGAATCGCACCGCCGCGCGATCGCCGCGCAGCAAGCCGGCGAATTCAACGACGAAATCGCCGCGTACACGATCACCGACCGCGTGCCCGATCTCGCGACCGGCGAGATCAACGTGAAAACGCGCGAGGTGAAGCTCGACGAAGGCCCGCGCGCGGACACGTCGATGGAAGGCCTGGCGAAGCTGCGCGCGGTGTTCGCGAACAAGGGCTCGGTCACGGCGGGCAACAGTTCGCAGACCTCGGACGGCGCGGGCGCGTTGATCGTCGTGTCGGAAAAGATCCTCAAGCAGTTCAACCTGACGCCGCTCGCGCGTTTCGTCAGCTTCGCGGTGCGCGGCGTGCCGCCGGAAATCATGGGCATCGGCCCGAAGGAAGCGATTCCGGCCGCGCTGAAGGCTGCGGGGCTGAAGCAGGACGACCTCGACTGGATCGAGCTGAACGAGGCGTTTGCCGCGCAGTCGCTCGCGGTGATCCAGGACCTCGGCCTCGATGCATCGAAGATCAACCCGCTCGGCGGCGCGATCGCACTGGGCCATCCGCTCGGCGCGACGGGTGCGATTCGTGCGGCGACCGTGGTGCACGGCCTGCGCCGCCGCAACTACAAGTACGGCATGGTGACGATGTGCGTCGGTACCGGCATGGGCGCGGCGGGCATCATCGAGCGTCTGTGAGCCGCTGATCTCACCGGGGATCCTTCGGTGATCCAGTGAGGACCGCGCAACGGTTCGCAGGCCGCCCGGCTTGCGAACCGTTTTTACATTCAGCAGGAGCACAAGGAGATGAGCGGGATGACGACGGATATTCTGGTCGAGCGCGCCGATGCGGTGCTGACCATCAGCTTCAATCGGCCCGGCAGGAAAAACGCGATCACGGCCGCGATGTATCAGACGATGGCCGACATGCTCGTAGAAGCGCAGGGCGACGCGTCGGTGCGCGCGATCCTGATTCGCGGCAGCGCGGGCATTTTCAGCGCGGGCAACGATCTCGAAGACTTCATGAAGACGCCGCAGGTCGGCGGCAACCCCCCGGTGATCCAGTTCCTGCGCGCGATCAGCGCGGCGGAGAAGCCGCTCGTGGCGGCGGTGGCGGGGCCGGCGGTGGGCGTCGGCACGACGCTGCTGCTGCATTGCGATCTGGTCTACGCGGCCGACACCGCGAGCTTTTCGCTGCCGTTCACGCAACTCGGGCTGTGCCCGGAGGCTGCGTCGAGCTTGCTGCTGCCGCGCGTAGCCGGCTATCAGGCGGCGGCGGAAAAACTGCTGCTCGGCGAGGCGTTCGACGCGGCGGAAGCGCTCCGGATGGGCTTGGTGAATCGCGTGCTGCCGGCGGGCGAGGTCGACGCGTTCGCGGCGTCGCAGGCTGCGAAGCTGGCGGCGCTGCCGGCGTCGTCGCTGCGCGTGACGAAGAGCCTGATGAAACGCGCGAGCCAACAGGAAGTGCAGACGCAGATGACCGAGGAATTCGTGCACTTCGGCAAGATGCTGCTCGCGCCCGAGGCGCGCGAGGCTTTCAAGGCGTTCTTCGAGAAGCGCAAGCCGGATTTCCGGCAGTTCGACTGAGGGGCGTACGGCGCAGCCGTGCTTCGGGGCGGGTTAGCCGTGAGTCGCCGCTGCGCCGCTTCGATCGCTCAAACCAGCGGCTGCCACGTGTCGTAATCGACGTAGCTGCCTTCGCGGCAGAAGCTCACGAGCCGCACACCCGCCTCGCGCGCAATCGCAATCGCGAGCGACGACGGCGCCGAGATCGTCGCGACCATCGGCACGTCGACGCGCGCAGCCTTGCGCACCAGTTCGTAGCTCGCGCGGCTCGACAGAAACACGAAACCGTCGCGCGTATCGGCGCGCTCGAGCACGAGTTGGCCGATCAGCTTGTCGAGCGCGTTGTGGCGGCCGACATCCTCGAACGCATAGCGGATCGCGCCTTGCGCATCACACCACGCGGCCGCGTGCAGGCCGCCCGTCAAACGCGTGAGCGCCTGGTGCTCGGGCAGCGCGCGCGCGGCGCGCGCGATCGCATCGGGCGCGAGCCGCTGCAAAAAGCCGGTGTCGGGTACACGCTGCGGTTTCAGATCGAGCAGATCGATGCTTTCGATGCCGCATACGCCGCAGCCGGTGCGCCCGGCGAGCGCGCGGCGCTTTTCCTTCAAACCGGCGAACGCCTGCTGCACGACCTGCAATTGCACCTCGGCATGCGGCAGTTCGCCGTGCCCGTGCAGTTCGACCTCAATGTCCTGAATATCGCTGCCGCGCTCGACGATCCCCTCGGAAATCGCGAAGCCGACCGCGAACGCTTCGAGATCGCGCGGTGTGCACATCATCACCGCGTGCGAGATGCCGTTGAACACCAGCGCGACCGGCCACTCCTGGCCGACGTGATCGGTCGCGGTTTCGATCGCCGTGCCCCGATGGCGGCGCACCTCGAGTTGCACCGCGCCGGGTTGTTCGTCGCTGTCGAGGTCGTGGGGCTGGCCGTTTGCCGCCTCGGTCGCACGTCCGTTTTCCTGTCCGTTCAAGCTGCTTCACTCCTGTAGCATGCCGCGCATTCAAGTGCCCGCCCGGCTCGCCGTATGCTTCGCGGCCGCCGCCGCGCGGGCCGCCGTCGCGCGAATAAGGTTCTAAAATACCTCAAGCGACGCCCGTACGCTGTCCGCCACCGACAAGGAGCACTGACATGGGACTCAACGAAGCACCGCTTCTGTTCGACTTCGAAGTCGCGTCTTCGGAGAATTTCACTTATATCCCGATGTCGGTGCGCTTCAATCTCGACCGGTTCGGGCTGCGCATCACGCTCGCGCAGTGGCAGCAACTGCCGCTCGAAGACCGCAAGCTGCTCGCGCGTTTCCCGGTCGAAGAAGACACGCAAATCGAACCGAATTTCGATCACGCGCTGTTCGAGATGCTGCGCACGCACGCGAACATCGAACCGGAGTGGTTCACGCCGGAGGAGTCGCCGGCCTGGCGACAAACCGACAGCGTGCCCGACGGCGTCGCGCATCAGGCGAGTCTCGCCGGACTCGCCGCGCCGAGCGTCGCGCGCTGGGCGGAGCTCGATCCATTCAAACGTTACGTTCTCGCGAAGCTGTCGCGCAAGCCCGAGGCGAACCACGATTTCGTCCCGGCGATGAAGGAATTTGGCGCGGCCGGCTAGGCGCGGCCGGCTAGGCGCGACCGGCTCCGCAACTCCCCCCAATCCTCAGATTTTTTTTCACGCCGACCCTCAACCCGCTTCCGATCGCTGCCGATATCCAAAGGTTGGCGCGTAAAAGATTTGCATCGATGCGGCGCGACGCACCGGTAGCGAGCGCGCTTTCCCGCCCTCGGAACGATTGACGTTCGGAACCCATGAATCCTTTTTTGTCGAAGCGACTGCTGATCAATATTGCGGTCGTGGTCGTCGCGGTCGGTGCAAACGCGTTCGTCGCGTACACGCAGATTCGCGGGCAGCGAGACGCCGATGCGCGCCTCGCGCGCTCGACCAGCGTGCGCCAGAACCTCGATGCCTATCACGCCGCGCTCGGTAAAGCGCTCGCCGCGGTGCACCGCCTGAAGGAATCGGGCGATCCGGTCCCGCCGGACGCGGCCGCTTCGATGACGAACACACTCGCGAGCCGCGAGGATGCACTGCGCGACGAGCTCGCGAGCGAACCGTCCATGTCGCCGGCGCTCGCCAGCCTGAGCGCGGCGCGGCACGCGCTGCAGCACGATCTCGAGGACACGCTGCGCAACCACGCGAGCGACTTACCCGGCCCGGCCAGCGCGATGTCGGGCGCGGCATCGACCGAAGCACCGATCTCGGCCCACGACGATGCGCGATTCGACGCATCCAACGACTCCGCGCCGTCCGACCCGCAGCTTGCCCCCTCGCTAGAGCGTGTCGAAGCCGCGCTCGCCTCGTTGCGCAGCGACGAAAACCGTTCGTTGCAGACCGCGCTCGCGGCATCGGCGAGCGACAGCCAGCGCGCGATGTTCGTACTGCTCGTGACGATGCTCTGCGGCAGCGTGCTGCTGATGCTCACGTTCGGCGTGCGCGAGAACAGCGCGCGTGAAAAGCTGCGCAGCGCCCGCGCGCTGGCGCGCAACGACGAGCGTTTTCGCAGCCTGTTCGACGATCACAGAGTGCCGATGTACATCTTCGATCGCGATACGCTGCGTTTTCTCGCCGTCAACGCTGCCGCGATCGAGCAATACGGCTACACGGAAAGCAAGTTTCTGGGCATGACGATCCGCGCGATTCACCCTGATTCCGAGGTTGCGCGCCTCGAGAAGCATCTGGCGCGCAGCGCGGACTTGCGCCAGAGCCACACGATGGCGGGCATCTGGCGGCATCGGCGCAACGACGGCTCGATCATCAGCGTCAACGTGTCGTATCACGCGCTCAGCTTCATGGGCCGCGACGCGTCGTTCGTGCTGGCGGACGACGTGACCGATCAGATCAACGCCGAAGCCGAAGCGCTGCGCTCGAATCAGATGCTCGAAGCGGTGATCGACAACATTCCGCAGCGGATTTTCTGGAAGGATCTGAACTCGCGCTATCTGGGCTGCAACATGGCGTTCGCGCGCGACGCGGGGCTCGCGTATCCCGAGCAGGTGATCGGCAAGAGCGACACCGATTTGCCGTGGCGCGCGTTCGCCGACCTGCTGAACGAGCACGATCGCGAAGTCGCGAGCACCGGCGTGCCGAAGATGAACTTCGAGGTCGACTTCGTGATCGACGGCGTGCATCGCACGAGGGTCACGAGCAAGCTGCCGTTCACCGACGGCGACGGCCAGGTGATCGGCGTGCTCGGCTCGTACACCGACATCACCGAGCAAAAGCGCGCCGATCTCGCGCTGCGTCTGCAAAGCCGTGCGCTCGATGCGAGTGTCAACGCGATCCTGATCACCGCGCCGTCGCCGTCGGGCAATCTGATCGAATACGTGAATCCGGCGTTCATGCGTATCACCGGCTACGATCTCGATGAGGTGATCGGTCACGACTGCCGCGTGCTGCAACGCGACGACCGTGACCAGGAGGGCGTCGCATTGATTCGCGAGGCGCTCGCGGCGAATCGGGAGGTCAGCGCAGTGGTGCGCAACTATCGCAAGGACGGCGCGCTGTTCTGGAATCAGCTGTTCATCGCGCCGGTGCCGAACGCGGAAGGCGTGATCACCCATCATATCGGCGTCATCAACGACGTGACCGAGCTGATCCGCTACCAGGAGCAGCTCGAATACCAGGCCAACTACGACGGCCTCACGCGGCTGCCGAACCGCAACCTGCTGCGCGACAGGCTCGAACATGCGCTCGTCGTCGCGCAGCGGCATCACACGGGCGTGGCAGTCGTGTTCCTCGATCTCGACGGCTTCAAGAACGTCAACGACAGCCTCGGCCACAGCGTCGGTGACCGGCTGCTCAGCGTGGTCGCCGAACGGCTCGCGCGCTGCTCGCGCACCAGCGACACGGTTGCGCGCCACGGCGGCGACGAGTTCGTGATCGTGATGACCGACACCGTCGACGAGCAATCGCTGATCACGTGGATGGAGCGCGTGCGCGCGTCGATCGCCGAGCCGGTGTGGCTCGACGGCACCGAGCTGTACGTCGGCTGCAGCATGGGCGCGAGCCTGTTCCCGCAGGACGGCGAGGACGCCGAAACGCTGATGAAGAAGGCCGACGTCGCGATGTACCGCGCGAAGGACATGGGCCGCAACACGTTCCAGTTCTATCAGCCGGAGATGAACGCGAGCGCGGGCGCGCGCCTGAATCTCGAACGACGCCTGCGCCGCGCGCTGCGCGACAACGAGTTCCTGCTGCACTATCAGCCGCAGGTCGATATCGTCAGCGGCCAGATCGTCGGCATCGAGGCGCTGGTGCGCTGGCGCGATCCGGAGGCCGGCCTCGTGCCGCCGTCGTCGTTCATTCCGCTTGCCGAGGAAAGCGGGCTGATCGGGCCCCTGTCGGAGTGGGTGCTGCGCGAGGCGTGCCGCCAGAACAAGGCGTGGCAGGATCAGGGCTTGCCGCCGGCGCGCGTGTCGGTGAATCTGTCGGCGCGGGTGTTCCAGCAGCGCGACATCGCGAAGCTCGTGATGCAGGTGCTCGCCGAGACCGGGCTCGAACCGAAGTATCTCGAACTCGAGCTGACCGAAAGCACGATCATGCGCAATGCGGAAGAAGCGGTGTTGATGCTCAACGAGCTGCACGCGCTCGGCATCGGTCTCGCGATCGACGACTTCGGCACCGGCTATTCGAGCCTCAGCTATCTGAAGCGCTTTCCGGTGGACCGCCTGAAGATCGACCGCTCGTTCGTGTCGGATATCGGCGTGTCGGGCGACGACGAGACGATCACGTCGGCGATCATCGCGCTCGCGCATTCGCTGAAGCTGCAGGTGATCGCCGAGGGCGTGGAAACGTCCGCGCAACTCGACTTCCTGAGGGAACGCGCGTGCGACGAGATGCAGGGCTTCTATTTCGCGAAGCCGCTATCGACGGAAGGGATCTCCGAACTGCTGCACGGCGGGTTGGTGCCGGAGCTGGAGCCGGCGTAAGGGGAGCGTGACGCGCGGCGCCCAAGGTCGCCGCGTGTCATCGCGGGTCGCGTCAAACGCCGCTCACTCCGCTGGCGTGTCTTGGAATACCGGCAGGCTTTCCGCGAACGCGGAAAATTTCTCGAGCCGCGGATGATCGGCCTTGCTGACCGCCTCCGGCAGCATCATGTGCGTGAACTGCCACGCGACGGCGACGGCCACGTCCGCCGCGCTGAACTGCTGCTGCGTGTCCGGCAGCGGCCCTTCGCCCAACTCGCGTTCGAGTTCGGCATAGGCGGCGAGCAGTTGCGCTCGCACGCGCTCCACCCACGCTTCATGCTGCTTCTCCTGCGGTCGCAGATTGCGCTCGTAGACGATCTGCACGCTCTTTTCGCACGCGGCGAGCGCGAGACCCGTCAGACGCGCGGCGCGCAACGCCGCGTCGGCTTGCGTCGGGAACAGCGGGGTGGGGCCGGCGAGCGTCGCCAGATACTGCAGGATCACCGTCGAATCCATCACGACCGCGCCGTTGTCGGCGACGAGCGTCGGCGCCTTGACGACCGGATTGATCTTCGCGAACTGCTCGTAGGTGCGGAATACCGAAATCGACTCGTGTTCGAAGTCGAGCGCGAGCAGCTTCATGCAGATGGCGACGCGCCGCACGTACGGCGAGTCGAGCATTCCGATCAGTTTCATCACGTATCCATTAGAAGAGCGACTATCGGGCGCCCGGCCTCGTGCGCTGATCGGCCGAAACGGCTAGCGGGTGGCGCGGCGCGTGACGCATGGAACCGCTAGCTTAAGCATCCTTGCCGGCTCAGTCCAGCACGGGCAGCGCGCGCGGACGGCGGTCGCTGTCGGTGGCGACGTAGGTGAGGATCGCTTCCGTGACCTTGACGACTTCCTGCGACAGGCGCATCCGCTGCGCGTAGACCTCGACCGACACCGTCACCGACGTATTGCCGGTCTTCACGATATCCGCGTAAAAGCTCAGCAGGTCGCCGACGAACACCGGCTGCTTGAACAGGAACGAATTGACCGCGATCGTCGCGACCCGTCCGTTCGCGCGACGGCTTGCCGGAATCGAGCCGGCGATGTCGACCTGCGCCATGATCCAGCCGCCGAACACGTCGCCGTGAATGTTCGCGTCCGATGGCTGCGGCATCACGCGCAGCGCGCAAGGCTTGGAAGGAAGTTGAAGAAGATCGGTCATCGGGACATCCTTGGGAAACGTGTTCGAGTGAATTGACGCGCACGGACCGAACGACTGGGGCCAGCCCGGCCACAGGCCGCGGAAAGCGCCGCCAGCTGGCTTCTGCGACAATACGGGGGATCAGGAATTGTACGGGAAAGCGCCCAGCCAGGCGCGCGAGCCGCGCCGCTGCGAACTCCGGCAGTTCCACACTCTCCCCAAGATTTATGCGCCGCGCTCCTTCGTCAGAACCCTCGCCGATTTCCACCGGACCCCGCAACGACTGGCAAACGATCCTGTCGCTGCTGCCATACCTTGCAACCTACAAATGGCGAGTCGGCATCGCGCTCGGCTGCCTGATCGGCGCGAAGGTCGCGAACCTCGGCGTGCCGATCGTGATGAAGCACATCGTCGACAGTCTCGCGTCGATCCGCCATCTGACCGCGCTCGGGCGCGCGCAGGACGCGCCCGGCATCGTGCTGCTCGGCGGCGTCGGCTTGCTGGTGGTCGCGTATGCAGTGGTGCGGCTGTCCACGTCGTTCTTCACCGAGCTGCGCGAAATACTGTTTTCGAAAGTGACGGAAAGCGCGGTGCGCCAGCTTGCGCTGAAAGTGTTTCGTCATCTGCACGGGCTGTCGCTGCGCTTTCATCTGGAGCGGCAGACGGGCGGCATGTCGCGCGATATCGAACGCGGCACGCGCGGCATCACGCAGCTGATTTCCTATTCGCTGTACAGCATCCTGCCGACGCTCGTCGAAGTCGGTCTCGTGCTCGGCTTTTTCGTCGTCAAATACGAGGCCTATTACGCGATCGTCACGTTCATCGCGCTCGCGGCGTACATCGCGTTCACGGTGAAGGTCACCGAGTGGCGCACGCACTTTCGCCGCACGATGAACGAGCTCGATTCAAAGGCGAATTCGCGCGCGATCGACTCGCTGCTCAACTACGAGACCGTCAAGTACTTCGGCAACGAGGAGTGGGAAGCGAGCCGTTACGACGAAAACCTGAAGCGCTATCGCGCGGCGGCCATCAAGTCGCAGCGTTCGCTGTCGGCGCTCAACTTCGGGCAGCAGGCGATCATCGGCACGGGGCTCGTGTTCATCCTGTGGCGCGCGACCCAGGGCGTGATGGCCGGGCGCCTGACGCTCGGCGACCTGGTGCTGATCAACACGTTCATGCTGCAGCTGTATATCCCGCTGAATTTTCTCGGCGTGGTCTATCGTGAGCTGAAGCAGAGCCTGACCGACATGGACCGCATGTTCTCGCTGCTCGGCGCGCCGCAGGAAGTGCCCGATGCGCCGAATGCGGTGGCTTTGCAGGTCGGCGGCGCGCAGGTGCGTTTCGACAACGTGAGCTTCGCGTACGAGTCTTCGCGACCGATTCTGCACGACGTGAGCTTCACGATCGCGGCCGGCACGACGACCGCGGTGGTCGGCCACAGCGGCTCGGGCAAGTCGACGCTCGCGCGGCTCCTGTTCCGCTTCTACGATCTCGACCGCTCGACGGGCGGCGCGATCCGGATCGACGGGCAGGATATTCGCGATGTCACGCAGGATTCGCTGCGCGCGTCGATCGGCATCGTGCCGCAGGACACGGTGCTGTTCAACGACTCGATCTACTACAACATCGCATACGGGCGGCCGTCGGCGACGCGCGACGAAGTGATCGCGGCGGCGCGCGCCGCGCATATCCACGAGTTCATCGAGAGTCTGCCGAAGGGCTATGACACGCCGGTCGGCGAGCGCGGGCTCAAGCTGTCCGGCGGCGAAAAGCAGCGCGTCGCGATCGCGCGGACCATCCTGAAGAATCCGCCGATCCTGCTATTCGACGAAGCGACGTCCGCGCTCGATTCACGCTCCGAGCGCGCGATCCAGCATGAGCTCGACCTGATCGCGCGCGAACGCACGACGCTGATCATCGCGCACCGGCTTTCGACGGTCGTGCACGCGCAGCAGATCATCGTGATGGACAAGGGGCGCATCGTCGAGCGAGGCACGCACGCGGAGCTATTGCGCGCGAACGGCCTGTTCGCGCAGATGTGGGCGCTGCAGCAGCGCGCCGCGCAGACCACGGACGCGGTGGAAAGGGCGGAAGCGGTCGGGGCCGGCGAGAGCGCGGCGAAGTAGAGCTCAGCGCGCGCGCAGCAGCCGATCGAGCGCTTCCAGCTGCGCCTGCGTGCCGACGTTTTCCCACACGCCTTCGTACAGCTCGCCGCTCGCGAGCCCACGCGCGATCGTCGCGCGGTAATACGGGCTCAGCGCGCGCCGTGTGCCGCGCGGCAGATCGCGGAACATGCGCGTGTCGTACAGCCCGAAACTGCCGAACGTGAGGCGCGGCTGCGTGTCGAGCGACAGCACGCCGTCGACGAGACCAAAGTCGCCGTTCGGGTGAAACGGCGGATTCGGCACCATCACCAGATGCATGCCGGGCTCGGGCAACGCCTGCAGCGCGCCGGCGTGCGCATGCAGCGCGGCGTAGTCGTAATCGGTGTACACGTCGCCGGCCACCGCGACGAACACGTGATCCGCGCCGTCGTCGGTCAGTAGCGGCAGTGCCTGCGCGATGCCGCCCGCGGTCTCCAGCGCCTCTTGCTCGGGCGAGTAGAGCAGTTCGACCTGCCAGCGCGAACCGTCGCCGAGCGCGGCTTCGAGCTGCGCGCCGAGCCACGCATGATTGATCACGATGCTACGGATGCCGGCCCGCGCGAGCCGTTCGATCTGCCACACGATCAGCGGCTTGCCGCCCGCTTCGAGCAAAGGCTTCGGGCACGCGTCGGTCAGCGGACGCATGCGCTCGCCGCGACCCGCGGCAAAAATCATCGCTTTCTTCACGGACATCGTCATCGGTTCAGAAGGTATAGCCGATTTCCTGCGCGCGGCCTTCGAGGTCGTCGAGCAGCTTCGCGAACCCGCGCAGCGGCGCGTAACGCTCGGCCACCTTGCGCGCATAGCCGATGAAGCGCGGCAGGTCTTTCATGTAATGCGCCTTGCCGTCGCGGTAGTTGATGCGGCAGAACAGGCCCAGCACCTTGATGTGCCGCTGCAGCCCCATCCATTCGAGCTGGCGGTAGAACTCGCCGAAATCGGCATCGACCGGCAGGCCGGTTTTTTTCGCGCGCTCCCAGTAGTACACGAAGCAGTCGAGCTCGAACTCCTCGTCCCAGCTGAGGAACGCATCGCGCAGCAGCGACACGACGTCGTACGTGATCGGCCCGTACACCGCGTCCTGGAAGTCGAGTACGCCGGGGTTCGGCTCGGCGATCATCAGATTGCGCGGCATGAAATCGCGCAGCATGAAGCTTTGCGGCTGCGCGCGCGCGCTCGCGATCAAGAGCGCGAACGTGCGATCGAGCTGCGCGCGCGTTGCGGCATCGACTTCACGGCCAAGGTGCCGGCCGATGAACCACTCGGGCATCAGCTCCATTTCGCGATGCAGGAACGCTTCGTCGAACGGCGGCAGCACGTCTTCGCGCGAGCCGAGCTGCCAGCGGATCAGCGCGTCGAGCGCGTCGCGCATCAGCGTGCGGGCCGCGCGGGTGTCCCCCGCGGCCTGCGCGTCGGTCAGCGCCCCGAGGTAGGACGCGGTGCCGAGATCGGTGACGAGCATGAAGCCCGCGTCGAAGTCGACCTCGAGCACGCGCGGTACGTGCACGCCGGCGGCGTCGAGCAATTGCGCGATCTGCGCGAATTCGCGGCATTTTTCGGGCGGCGGCGCGTCGACGGCGATCAGCGTGGCCGCGCCGTTGCCTTGCGGCGCCTTACCGGCGAGCCGGAAATAACGGCGGAAACTGGCGTCGGACGAGGCCGGAACGATCGTGTCGAGCTCCAGCGCATGACGCGCCGCGTGGCCTTGCAGCCAGGCCTTGAGCAGGGAGAGGCGGGTGTCGGTGAAGTCTTGGGTGGAAGGCAGCGTCATGAAAAGCGGCGGCAAATTCTTGGGGACAACGTCTTGCCATATAATACCCCACGACTTTTTTGACGCGACTCACACGCCAGCTTTCGCGTGCTCCGTTTTACCGCCCGCCTTATCACTCGGCAAATTGGGAATCCAGACGTGCAGCCGACTCTCACGGTCGCGGTGTGCAGGCGGTGGATCGTGATGACGGAAGCTTGCACACGGGTCGACTCGCCAAACGATACATGCCGCCCAGACAGCTTTCCGATACCACTCCTTCCTGTGCAGTAGTGCCGCGCAAAAGGCGGCTCGTCGCGGCGTTGATCGCCGCTCCGGGCCTGATGCCCGCGCTTGCGCACGCCCAGCTGGTGGGGGAAGCTGCGCAACCGCAAGCGGTCTACCCGCCGTGGGGCATGCAGCTCGCTCCGCAGCTAGAAGAACATCCGTTGCAAACGGGCCAGCGGCCGGCCACCTTCGTGCTCGGCGACCACGCGAGCGGCACGATCGACCAGGACCTGGCCGCCAAGGGCTCGGCCGAAGTGCGCCACAACACGTCCGTGATCAAGGCCGACGACCTGCACTACGACCAGGACACGGACATGGCCGATGCGTACGGCAATGTCCACGTGATCAATACCGGCAATACCTTCATCGGGCCCGAAGCGCATCTGCGCGTCGATTCGACCGAAGGCTTCATGACCGCGCCGAAGTATCACTTCACGTTGACGGGCGGCTCGGGCAGCGCGCAGCGCGTCGACCTGCTCGACGCCGAGCGCTCGGTGTTCACGAAGGCCACCTACACCGCGTGCGCGTGCACGGACGATCCGGCCTGGTACATCAAGGGCAGCGAGTTCGATTTCGACACCGGCGCCGACGAAGGCGTCGCCTACAACAGCGTGCTGTTCTTCCAGGGCGTGCCGGTGTTCGCGTCGCCGTGGCTGTCGTTCCCGCTGTCGGGCGAGCGGCGCAGCGGCCTGTTGCCGCCCACGTTCTCGCTCAGCTCGTCGAACGGCTTCGAGCTGTCGGTACCGTATTACTTCAACATCGCGCCGAATCGCGATCTGACGGTCACGCCGCGTGTGATCTCGAAGCGCGGTGTGCAGTTGCAGAGCACGTTCCGCTATCTGTCGCCGACGTATTCCGGTTCGATCACCGGTGAATTTCTGCCTGACGATCGCCTGACGAAGACCAACCGCTACGCGCTGTACATCCAGCACAACCAGAATTTCGGTAACGGCTTCGGCGGCTACATCTACTACAACAAGGTCTCGGACAACACCTATCCGCAAGACCTGTCGTCGTCGGTCAACCAGTTCATGAACGGCCTCCAGCTCCTGTATCAGCAGGAAGCCGGGGTGACCTACAACAACGGGCCGTGGTCCGTGCTCGCGCGCGAGCAGCACTGGCAGACGCTGCAGGAGTCGGTCGCGCCGTACGGCCGCGAGCCGCAGTTGAACGTGAAGTACGCGAAGTACAACGTCGGCGGCTTCGACTTCGGCGCCGAAGCCGACTACACGAACTTCCGCATCACCACCGCGGACCTGACCGAAGGCCAGCGGGTGCTGTTCAACCCGTACGTGTCCTATTCGGTGGTGGGGCCGGGCTACTTCGTCACGCCGAAGGTGCAGTGGCACTTCGCGTCGTACAACCTGAACAACATCGGCACCGATCTGAACGGGGTGCCGAACGCGCAGAAGAATTTCACCGAGTCGATCCCGACCTTCACGTTCGACACGGGGCTGACGTTCGAGCGCTCGGTGCGCCTGTTCGGCCAGGATTTCATCCAGACGCTGGAGCCGAGGCTGTACTACGTCTACACGCCGTACCGCAACCAGAACAACGCGCCGCTGTTCGATACCGCCGAGTCCGACTTCGGCCTCGCGGAAATCTTCACGCCGAACACGTTCGTCGGTAACGACCGGATCGCCGACGCGAACCGCCTGACCGCGGGTCTCACCACGCGCTTCATCAACCCGGCCACCGGCGACGAACGCGCGCGCTTCGTGATCGCGCAGCAGTACTATTTCCGGGACCAGCGTGTCACGTTGCAGCCTTCGCAGACGAGCGCGCAGGCCACGCACTCGGACCTGATCGCGGGTGCGTCGATCAAGCTGGGTGCCGGTTTCGCTTCGGAAACGGCGTTCCAATATAATGCCGACAATAACCAGCTCACGAAGACGAGCGTCGGTTTCGGGTTCAGTCCGGAGACCGGCAAGGTCCTCAACGTGGCGTACCGCTACACCCGCGCCAACACCACGCTCGACAACCAGCCGATCAATCAGGTGCTGATTTCGGGCCAATGGCCGCTGTCGCACCGGATGTACGGTGTCGGCCGGTTCAACTACGACCTCGGTGGCCACCGTATCGTCGACGGCCTCGTCGGCCTGCAATACGACGCGGATTGCTGGACGCTCGGCGCCGGCATCCAGCGCTACGCGAACGGCCTGAACTCGTCGGGACAGAATCAGTCGAGCACGCGGTTTCTGGCGCAGTTGACGTTCAAAGGCTTGTCGAGCGTCGACAATGGGCTGATGACCGCGTTCCGCACCAGTGTGGCCGGCTACACGCCGTTGCCGCCGCCGCCGCCGCCGGAGTCGCGGTTCACCAACTACGAATGACGGTCGCCCGGTCATTCACGGCTTGCGAAAAGACGGGCGAAGCGCCCGACATCATTGGAGTATCTGTGGCAATCATGAAACAGCTTCGCTTGGCAATACTCGCGGCGGGTCTCGTCGCCGCGGCGTCCTTCGTTCCAGTCGCGTCGGTACAGGCGCAGGCATTGGGCGGCAATAGCGGCCAGACGGTCGACACCATCGCCGCGGTGGTCAACAACGGTGTCATCACGCAGCGCGAGCTCGACGAGCGGGTCGGTCTGATCGCGCACCGGCTGAACCAGCAGAACGCTCCGGTGCCGCCGACGGACCAGTTGCGCCAGCAGGTGCTCACGCAGATGGTGCTCGAGCGCATCCAGCTGCAAAAGGCCAAGGAAGACGGCATCAACATCGACGACGCAGCCGTGCAGCGCACGCTCGAGCGTCTCGCGCAGGCGAACAACATGCCGCTCGCAATGTACCGCGCGCGCATCGAGGCGCAAGGCGTGCCCTGGGCCACCTTCTCGAACGACGCGCGCACCGAGCTGACGCTGTCGCGTCTGCGCGAGAAGGAAGTGGACAGCAAGATCACGGTGACGGACGCCGAGGTCGCGAACTACATCGCCAGCCAGCGCGGCCCGGGCGCCGGCCAGACGAGCGACCTGCACATGCAGCACATTTTCGTGAGTGCGCCGCTGAACGCGCCGGAGACCGAGATCGAGGCGGCGCAGAAGAAGGCCCAGGGGCTGCTCGCGGAAGCGAAGGGCGGGGCGGATTTCGGAAAGCTCGCGAAGGCCAATTCGCAAGCGCCGGACGCGTCGCAGAACAGCGGCGATCTCGGCTTCCTCGCACCGTCGAAGCTGCCGCCCGAGTTCGTAAAGGCCGCGTCGGCACTGCGTCCGGGTGAGATCAGTCCGGATCTGATCCGCACCAACGACGGCTTCGAAATCGTGCGTCTGGTTGAGCGCCGTGCCGGCCAAGGCAGCAGCGCGGATGCGCCGAAGCTCGTGCAGACGCACGTGCGCCACATTCTGCTGCGCGTCGGCGACGGCCAGTCCGAACCGCAGGCACGCCAGAAGCTGATCGACATCCGCAACCAGATCGCCGCGGGCGGCGACTTCGCGAAGTTCGCGCACACCTACTCGCAGGACGGCTCGTCGTCGCAAGGCGGCGACCTCGGCTGGATCAGCCCGGGCGAGACGGTGCCCGAGTTCGAGCGCGCGATGAACGCGCTGCAGGACGGCCAGATCAGCGAGCCGGTGCGCAGCGAATACGGCTACCACCTGATTCAGGTGCTCGGCCGCCGCGATGCGGAAGGCTCGATTGCGCAGCAGATGGATCTCGCGCGTCAGGCCATCGGCCAGCGCAAGGCGGAACAGGCGTACGCCGACTGGCTGCGCGAGTTGCGCGATACCGCGTACGTCGAAGTGAAGCCGACCACGGCGAACGTGCAGTAACGGAGCCCATGCCATGACGAGCGCCGCTCAGCCCACCCACCGCCCGCTGCAGATCGCGATCACGACCGGCGAGCCCGCCGGCGTCGGTCCCGAACTGACCGCGCAGGCGCTGGCGGGTGCGGCGGCGCACTGGCCTCACGCGCAGTTCACCGTGCTCGGCGATGCGCAATTGCTCGCTGAGCGGGCGCGCGCGGTCGGTGTCGATTGGGCCGCGCTGCTCGCGCAGGGCCCGCGCGTGCGGCTCGAACCTCACCCGCTCGGCGCGCCCGCGCAGGCAGGCAAGCTCGACGCCGCGAACGGCCGCTACGTACTCGATCTGCTCGATGCGGCGATCGACGGTGCGGTGGCCGGCAGGTTCGACGCGATCGTCACCGCGCCGCTGCAAAAAAGCACGATCAACGACGCCGGTGTGCCGTTCACCGGCCACACCGAATATCTGGCCGAGCGCACCCATACGCCGCGCGTCGTGATGATGCTCGCGGGCACCGGCAAGCGGCCGCTGCGCGTCGCGCTCGCGACCACGCATCTGCCGTTGAAGGACGTGTCGGCGGCCTTGACGATCGAGAGCCTCGTCGCGACGCTGCGCATCATCGATCACGACCTGCGTCATCACTTCGGTTTGCCCGCGCCGCGCATTCTCGTGACGGGGCTCAATCCGCACGCGGGCGAAAACGGCTACCTGGGCCGCGAGGAAATCGACGTGATCACGCCGGCGTTGCAGCAGGTGAACGGCGAGGGCATCGACGCGCGCGGTCCGTATCCGGCCGACACGCTGTTCCAGCCACGTTATCTCGACGAAGCCGACTGCGTGCTCGCGATGTTCCACGACCAGGGCCTGCCGGTGCTGAAATTCGCGACGTTCGGCGAAGGGATCAACGTGACGCTCGGCCTGCCGATCATCCGCACCTCGGTCGATCACGGCACCGCGCTCGATCTGGCCGGCACCGGCCGCGCCGACGCGGGCAGCCTGATGGCCGCGATCGAGACGGCTGTTTCGATGGCGCAGCATCGTCGCGCGGGCTGACGCACAGGTGACCTGAGCGGTTGCGGTGCCCGTGACGCGCCGCGTGGCGTCGTATTTCCACCGTGACGTCTTTCATTCTCAAGCAGTTTTCTTTCTAGCGTTTCTCCGATGTCCACCAGCAGACAGCAAGGCCGGCACCAGGGCCATCTCGCGCGCAAGCGTTTCGGTCAGAACTTTCTGGTCGACATGGGCGTGATCGATTCGATCGTCGACGTGATCCGGCCGCAGCGCGGCGAGCGCATGGTCGAGATCGGTCCGGGCCTCGGCGCGCTGACCGAACCGCTGATCGAGCGGCTCGCGACGCCCGAGTCGCCGCTGCACGCGGTCGAACTCGACCGCGATCTGATCGGCCGTCTGAAGACGAAGTTCGGCGATCTGCTCGAACTCCATTCGGGCGACGCGCTCGAGTTCGACTTCGGCTCGCTCGCGGCACCGGGCGACAAGGCGTCACTGCGCATCGTCGGTAATCTGCCGTACAACATTTCGAGCCCGCTGCTGTTTCATCTGGCGACCTTCGCGGACCGCGTGATCGATCAGCACTTCATGCTGCAGAACGAGGTGGTCGAGCGGATGGTCGCCGAGCCGGGTACGAAGGCGTTCAGTCGCCTGTCCGTGATGCTGCAATACCGCTACGTGATCGACAAGCAGCTCGACGTGCCGCCCGAGTCGTTCCAGCCGCCGCCGAAGGTCGATTCGGCGATCGTGCGGATGATCCCGTACGAGCGGCACGAAATGCCGGCAGTCGATGGAAACGTGCTGGGCGAGGTGGTGACGGCGGCGTTCTCGCAGCGTCGCAAGATGCTGCGCAACACGCTTGCCGCGCTGCGCGATACCGTCGATTTCGACACGCTCGGCTTCGATCTGCAACGCCGCGCGGAGGACGTGCCGGTCGCCGAATACGTGAGCGTGGCGCAGGCGGTGGCGGCGCGCTCGGCCGCTGCGCCGGAGTAGTCTCAACGTTTGACGACGACGACGCGCCGCCGTCGAGCCGCTTATCGTTTCGCCGGCGCGTTGACGAGCGCGATGCCGGTCAGCACCAGCAGCGCGGCGATCAGAAAGCGCGCGCTGAACGACTCGCCGAGCAGCAGCACGCCGAAGGTCACGCCGAACATCGGCGTCAGAAACGAAAACACCGACAGCCGCGATGCGATGTAACGCGTCAACAGCCAGAACCACAACAGATAGCTGACGAACGCGACGATCACGGCCTGATACGCGAGACTCGCGAACGCGAGCGGCGTCACGCTTTCCACGCGCACTTCACCGAGCGCGAGCGCCAGCGCGAGCAGCACCACCGCCGACACCGTCAACTGATAGAACAGCGTCTTGCTTGCGCTCGTCTGCGCGAGCCGCGAGCCGCGCACGACCACCGTGGTCGCGGCCCATGCAATGCCGGCGAGCACGCCGAGCGCATCGCCGGCCGCGCCCACGAGCGTCGAGCCGTGGGCTGCGCTTGCAGCCGCGCCGGCGTTCGGGTGCAGGAAGCCATCGGCGAACGCGAGCGCCATCCCCGCGAACGCGACGCCGATGCCTAGCCACTGGATGCGCCGCATGCGTTCGCCATCGACGAACCAGTGCAGGCCGAGTGCAGTGAAACACGGCGCCGTGTACAGAAAGACCGCCATGCGCGACGCACTCGTCAGCGTCAGGCCGAAAAAAATGCAAACGAACTCGGCCGCGAACAGCACCCCTGCGAGCAGACCCGCACCGAGCGTGCCGTCGTCACGAAAGAGCGGCGTGCCGCGCGAGCGCGCCCATGCCCACACGAGCAGTGCCGCGATCGTCGAGCGCAGCCCCGCTTGAAAGACCGGCGGCACAGCCGCATTGGTGGTCTTGATCGCGACTTGCTGTAGCCCCCAGATTGCGCATAGGCCGATCATCAACAGGATCGCGAAGCTATCCGGGGCGCGGCGCGCGGGCAAGGCGGTGGTCGTGCTCATCGTGAATAGTCGGCTTTATTCTTGATAGTGCCGGCGCGAGACAGGATTGCCGGGCGAATACGCCCGGCCGCACATCCCCGGGTACAACGTGAAGCCGGGCTTTATGGTCGTTCTGGCGCCTCGCCCGAATCTGGGGCGCGGGCACATGCCGCATGCGCTTCGGGAAGTGTCCAGCGTGAACGGTTGAACGCGAGTCAGTCGACTCGTCCCTTCTTCTGTATCAGCTCGATCTTGTAGCCGTCCGGATCGGCGACGAAGGCGATGACCGTCGTGCCGTGTTTCATAGGTCCCGCTTCGCGCGTAACGACGCCGCCGCGTTTCTTCACCTGTTCGCACGCCGCATAGGCGTCGTCGACTTCAAGGGCGATGTGACCGTAGCCGGTTCCGAGGTCGTACTTGCTCGTGTCCCAGTTGTAGGTCAGTTCGATTGCCGCGCCTTCCGATTCGTCCTCGTAACCGACGAATGCGAGGGTGAACTTCCCGTCCGGGTAGTCGTTCTTTCGAAGCAGGCGCATGCCGAGAACTTCGGTGTAGAAACGGATCGAGGCGTCCAGATCACCGACTCGAAGCATGGTATGCAGGATTCGCATGAGTCCTCCTTTGACAGTTTGTCGATAAATGCATTGACCTGCGGGAATTGTAAATGATTGCCTGGTAGGGCGAAGCGGCGTGGGCCAGCCCGGACTGGATGCGCCTCATGGAATCCGCTCCGACCTATTCCGACAAAAAGGTGTGGGCAATCAGGGTTTGTGTCCGGTTGCGGGTTCGATATTAGTGTCCAACACTCAGTATCGATCCGGTTCCTCAGATAGCAGTCTGATATATCGGACAATCGATGCGTGAGCCGGCGAATAGTCGTGCATGCCGAAAGGCGCCGAAGCCGGTACGTCTGCCCCGGAACCCTCTTCTCCGCATAGGACCCTGCCCATGAAGCTTGCCAATCGAGGCGCCAGAGCCGCCTTTCTGTTCGCTCTTGCTGGATTGCTCGCCATCACTGGCTGCACCAAGGTGGCCACGCCGGAGCAGGGCGCGGCGGCAGCTCCGTCGACGCTTCAGGGCGTGTTGCAGCGAGGCACGCTGCGCGTCGGGGACTGCCTGACGTTCGCGCCGTTCGGGTTCTATAACAAAGACGGCCAACCGGACGGCTATGACGTGGACCTCGCGAAGGAACTCGCGAAGCAGATGGGCGTGAAGCTCGAGGTCGTGAATACGACGAGCGCGAACCGGATTCCGAATCTGCAGACCAGCAAGGTGGACGTCGTGTTCTGCAACTTCACGCGCAATCTGGAGCGCGCAAAAGTGATCGAATTCACGGCCCCTTACGTGGTTGCCAGCGAAGCGCTGCTGGTCAGAAAAAACAGCGGTATTCAGTCGATCAAGGACATGGGCGGTCGCACGATCGCGACGGTCAAGGGCTCGACCAATGGCGATGAAGTGCGCTCGCTGAATATCCCGGTGAAGATCCAGGAATACGACAGCTCGCAGGCCGCGATACTTGCCGTCAAGCAGGGACAGGCCGACGCGATGATCGAGGACAACAACTTCCTCGCGTATCAGGCCAAGCTCGATCCTGAACTTGCCGTCACGAACGAAGCGCTGGTGCCGCTCGAATACAACGCGTTCGGCGTCAAGGCCGGTGATCAGGAATGGCTCAACTATCTGAATCTGTTCCTCTTCAACGTCAATGCGTCGAAGCTCAACGCGCAGCTCTACAACAAGTGGTTTGGCACCGATCCGCGCTATCCGCTCAATCCGCAGTTTTAAAGCGCGGCAGTGAAACCCGCACGATGGGGAGCATGAGATGAGTTACGAGTGGCTGACTTTGTGGGGCTACGTGCCTGAGTTTTTGAGCGCGAGCTGGCTGACGTTGCAGGTGACCGTGCTGGCCTTCGTACTGGCGCTAGTCCTGGGTTTGTTGACCGCGCTTGCCGGCGCTTCTCCGCTCGCGCTGCTTCGGTGGATCGCCCGTGGCTACGTTGAAATCATCCGCAATACGCCTGTCCTCTTGCAGATTTTCATCGTGTTCTTCGGTCTGCCGTCGGCGGGTATTTCGCTCGACGCATACTGGGCGGGCGTCATTGCGCTCGGCCTCAACGTCGGTGCTTACCTGTCGGAAGTGTTCCGCGCCGGCATACAGTCGGTGCCGCGCGGCCAACTCGAGGCTGCCGGGATTCTCGGCCTCGAACGCGCGCAGATCTTCGTCGAGGTCGTCTTGCCGCAGGCGACGCGCGCGGTCTATCCGGCCATCGTCAACTACCTGATCCAGCTGCTGCTCGGCACTTCCCTGCTGTCCGCCATTGCATTGCCGGAGTTGACCGGCACGGCGACCGTGATCAACTCGCGAACGCTTCTCTATCTTCAGACGTTCAGCGTGACGCTCGTCGCGTATCTCGTGCTCAGTAACGTACTGTCCTGGCTTGCGGGCCAGCTCGGCGCGCGGATCTTTCATCCTCCCCTCGCCATGCCGGCGCGCACCGGTTTCGGGACAGGCTTTATGCGCCGGACGAAGCGGGCCTGATTCCCGGATTGGAGTTGGATCATGTCAGTCGAATTGCTGAAAACCAGTCTGTCGATCCTGCTGCAGGGTCTGGTGACGACGCTGTTGCTCTCCATCGCGTCCATCGTGGGCAGCACGTTCATCGGCCTGTTCGCCGCGGTCTTGCGATCGTTCGGCCCGTGGGGCACCGACCGCATCGCCAGACTCTATACGGAGCTGTTTCGCGGCACGCCGGTGCTCATCACGCTGATGTTGATCTATTTCGGCGTGTCGTACTTCGGTTATGCGATCGACGTGTTCGCAGCCGGCGTCATTGGCTTGAGCGTCTACCAAGGCGCCTATATCGCCGAAATTTTCCGCTCAGGGATCGAAGCAGTACCCAAAGGTCAATGGGAGGTATCGCAGATCCTCGGCCTCACACGGGCTCAGGCGTTCTCGTTCGTCGTGCTGCCTCAGACCGGAAAGATCGTGTTGCCGCCTCTCGTCGGACAGTATCTGTCGCTCATCAAGGACACGTCGATCGTCAGCATGATCGGCATGTCCGAGTTGATGCACGGTGGCCAGGCGATCGTCGACCGGATCGGCAAGCCGGTGGAGATCTATGGACTCGTCGCACTCATTTACTTCGCCGTGTGCTTCCCGCTTTCGCAATGGGTGCGCCACCATGACCGCAGGAGATTGTCGTGAGTAACCAAAGCCAAACCAGGCCGATCATTTCACTGACGGGCGTCAGCAAAGCATTCGGTTCGACGAGAGTGTTGAACGAAATCAATCTCGAGGTCCGCTCGGGTGAAGTGCTAGTGCTGATCGGCGCGTCCGGCTCGGGCAAGAGCACGGTCCTGCGAATCATGGCCGGATTGGAGACCACCGATTCCGGCGAGGTCTGGGTCAACGAGGTGCCCTTGCATGATCCGCGTCGAGCACGGGAGATTCGTGGCCACGTCGGCATGGTCTTCCAGCAGTTCAATCTGTTTCCTCACAAGACCGCGCTCGGCAATGTCACGCTCGCGCTGATCAAGGCGCGCCGCATGAGTCCGGCCGACGCGCGCAAGCGCGCGATGGAGACACTCGATCGCGTCGGGCTCGCGGACCGCGCGGAACACTATCCCAGCCAGCTTTCGGGTGGTCAGCAGCAACGCGTGGCGATTGCGCGCGCGCTCGCGGTCGAGCCCGGCATCATGTTTTTCGACGAGGCGACGTCCGCGCTCGACCCGGAGCTGGTCGGCGAGGTCACCGAGGTGATGCGCGGGCTCGCGCGCGACGGCATGACGATGGTCGTCGTCACGCATGAAATGGGCTTTGCCCGCAAGACCGCTGACCGCGTCGTCTTCATGGACAAGGGCGTCATCGCGGAGCAGGGCGATCCGGAGCAGATCTTCGTCAATCCCTCGAACGAACGCACCCGGCAGTTTCTGCATCGAGTTCTCGACCATTGACGGTCGGATCAACGCATTACGGAGTGAATGCATGGCTGTTACAGAGTCGCCTCGGGCGAGAGGCGTGGACCGCGTGATCGCGATCTTCCGGCAATTGCATATCGCCCAACGCCCGCTGACGATGCGCGAACTGATCGAGGCAACCGGTGCGCCGCGTTCGAGCATCTACGAGCTGGTCGCGATTCTCACGGAAGTGGGCTGGCTCGAGACGGCCGCGGATGGCAGCGTGTTTTTTGGGCGCGAGATGCACTACTACGGGTCCGACTATGCCACGCACAACGATCTGATCAGCCGTGCGCATCAATCCATCCTGGGACTGGTGAGGAAGTACGACGAGACCACGCAGCTGTGCATGCTGGAAGGCAACAAGTACACGGTCGTGTTGTCCGAGCACAGTGCGCGGCCCTTCAACATCAGTTCGGACATCGGCGTGAGAGTGCCGATACCTTGGACCGCTACGGGACGTCTGCTGCTGGGTCACCTGAGCGCCGACGAGATTCGCGCGCTGATTCCGGCGGAAGATTTCATTCTCGACAATGGGGCGAGCATCGAATTCGACGCATTCCTGAAGGACGTGCAGGCCGCAAAAGAACGAGGCTACTGCTGCACCGAAGGACTTTCGAACGCGTTCAGGCTGTGTATGGCAGCGCCGATTCGCGATCGTGCGGGACTGCCGATTGCAGCCCTGTGTTTCATGACTGGCCGCGACACGAGCCCGGACAGGCGCGGCGTGATGCTCGACGATCTGTTGCAGTCCGCGAAAGCGCTCTCGCAGAGATAGCGCCCGGCCTCAAAGCGTCGGCAACAACTCCGGCGGATGCGACTTCAGTGTCTGCCGCGCCTCGCGGAATTCCGGAAAAATCGATTCGACCGTCTGCCAGAAGCGCGGACTGTGATTCATCTCGCGCAGATGCGCCAACTCATGGGCGACGACGTAATCGATGATGGACAGCGGAAAGTGGATGAGCCGCCAGTTCAGGCGGATCTTGCCGTCGCTCGAACAACTGCCCCAGCGCGTCGCCGCCGAAGACAGCGCATACGAGCGATAGTTGACGCCGAGCATCTGCGCGTAGATCTCGAGACGTTCGCCGAACAGCCGCTTCGCTTCGCCTTGCAGCCAGCCCTGCACGCGATCCTTGATCTGCTGCGGGTCGGCTTGCAACGGCAGCGGCAATTTCAGCGCGCCGTGCTCGGCGCTGAACGCGAGCATGCCTTGCGGCGCGCCGAGCGTCACGCGCACCGGCTGACCGAGGTAGGGCACTTCGGCGCCATCTTTCCAATCGATCTTCGGCAGCGCACGCTGTTCGACGCGCGTTTGCCATTCGATCAGCTTCGTAAAAATCCAGCGCTGCTTTTCGGTGATCGCGCTTTCAATATCGGCGAGCGTGACCCAACGCGGCGCGGTGATCGTGAGACCGGTGCTGTCGATCGCAAAGCCGATCGAGCGGCGCGCGGAACGCTTGAGCGCGTAATGCAGCGTGCGTGAACCGATGGTGAGGCTGCGCAGCTTGCTGCCATCCGGCGCGAGCGGCGCGACGGGCGGCCTGGCCGGCGCTGTGCCGGATGAACCCGGCGTGGAAGGTGAAGGAGTCGACGACGTCGACCCCGGCTCGGCGAAGAGCGGGAGATCGAGCTGCCGGTTTTCGAGCGCCGCGGCGGGCTGCGGCGTGGGAGACTTCTGCATCGGCTTCGCTTCGCGCAATACGCCCGCGGGCTTCGAGGGCGTGGCGCGTCAGATGGGAGCGGCGGCGGAGTCGTTAGCCGCCGCGCTGTAGGCAGTCGGATCGATGCGGCGCATTTCGGCTTCGATCCACTGTTCGACGCGCGTGTTCACTTCGTCGGGCGTGAGCCCCGTCGTTTCGATCGGCTTGCCAATCGACACCGTGACTATACCCGGATATTTCGTAAACGAGTTGCGCGGCCACACGCGACCCGCATTGTGCGCGATCGGTACGACCGGGGCGCCGGTCGCGATCGCGAAGCGCGCGCCGCCGGTCTTGTACTTGCCCTGCTTGCCGGTCGGCGTGCGCGTGCCTTCCGGAAACATGATGACCCATGCGCCTTCGGCCATGCGCGCCTTGCCCTGGTTCGTGACCGATTCGAACGCGTACTTGCCTTCCTTGCGGTTGATGTGAACCATCTTCAGCATGCCGAGCGCCCAGCCGAAGAACGGCACATACAACAGCTCGCGCTTGAACACGTAGCACAGCGGTCGCGGCATGATGGCCGGAAACGCGATTGTTTCCCACGCCGACTGATGCTTCGACAGCAGCACGGCCGGGCCGTTGGGCAGGTTCTCGAAGCCCTCGATGCGGTAGCGAATGCCGTTCAGGTAGCGCACCGCCCACAGCGTCAGGCGACACCAGCCGGCCGCCATCCAGTAGCGGTTTTCCGCGCGCAGGAACGGAAACGCGATGATGCACGCGGTCGCGTACGGCACCGTGACCACAACGAAATAAATCAGCAGCAGCAGGGAACGGATAAAGCGCATCGGCGTGGTCGGTGAGGGTTGGGAGCGCGCGGTGCGCGTTTATTCCTGCGCGTCGGCGAGAAAGTCGAGCGCGAACGCGCGCAGGTCGTCGTGCACGATCGTGCCTTCGGGCAGGCCGCCCGCGGCGAGGGTCTTGCGGCCCTTGCCGGTCAGCACGAGGTGCACCGGATGACCGAGCGCCGCGCCCGCTTGCAGATCGCGCAGCGAATCGCCGACGGTCGGCGTATGCGTCGGATCGACCTCGAAACGCTCGGTGATCATCTTCAGCATGCCGGGCTTCGGCTTGCGGCATTCGCAGTGATCTTCCGCCGTATGCGGGCAGAAGAACACCGCTTCGATGCGGGCGCCGACCGCGGCCGCCATCCGATGCATCTTCAGATGCATCGCGTTCAACGCGTCCATGTCGAACAGACCGCGGCCGATGCCCGACTGGTTCGTCGCGATCGCGACGCGATAGCCCGCCTGGTTCAGACGTGCGATCGCTTCCAGCGCGCCGGGCAGCGCAACCCATTCGTCCGGCGACTTGATGAACGCGTCGGAGTCGACGTTGATCACGCCGTCGCGGTCGAGGATCACCACTTTCTTGATCGGCATGGCGCGGTGCTCAGGCGGCGAGTCGGGAAATATCGGCGACGCAGTTCATCTGCTGATGCAGCGCGCCGAGCAGAGCCAGACGGTTCGCGCGCAACGCCGGGTCTTCCGCGTTGACCATCACGTCGTTGAAGAACGTGTCGACCGGCTCGCGCAGCGCGGCCAGTGCCGTCAGCGCACCGGTGTAGTCGCGCACGGCCAGTTGCGATTGCACGCGCGGTGTCACCTGTTCGAGCTGCTCGTTGAGCGCCTTCTCCGCTGCTTCGGTGAGCAAGCCGGGATGCACGCCGCCGTTGGTCACGCCTTCCGACTTCTTCAGGATGTTCGAGATCCGCTTGTTGGCCGCCGCCAGCGACGCCGCTTCGGCCAGCGACGCAAATTCGCGCACCGCGTCGAGGCGCGCGACGATGTCGTCGAGCCGCGTCGGGTTCAGCGCGAGCACCGCGTCGATTTCGCCGGCCGCGTAGCCGCGTTCGCGCAGCAGCCCGCGCAGGCGGTCCATGCTGAACTCGTAGATCGCTTCGGTGGAATCGGCGACGTTCGGCATGCCGGCGAATTGTGCATAAGCGATACGCAGCAGATCGACGAAGTCGACGTTCAACTGCTTCTCGATCAGGATGCGCAGCACGCCGAGCGCATGACGGCGCAGCGCGAACGGGTCTTTTTCGCCGGTGGGCTGCAGGCCGATGCCCCAGATGCCGACCAGTGTTTCGAGCTTGTCGGCGAGCGCGACGACGGTGCCGGTCGCGGTGGTTGGCAACGCGTCGCCCGAGAAGCGCGGCTGGTAGTGTTCCGAGCATGCGAGCGCGACTTCTTCCGCCTCGCCATCGTGGCGCGCGTAGTACGTGCCCATCGTGCCTTGCAGCTCGGGGAATTCACCGACCATGTCGGTGATCAGGTCGGCCTTCGCGAGGCGCGCGGCGCGGGTCGAGCGCGCGACGTCGGCGCCGGTCATTGCGGCGATAGCGCCGGCCAGCCCTTCGAGCCGCTCCACGCGTTGCAGCGCCGAGCCGAGCTTGTTGTGATAAACGACGTTCGCGAGCAGCGGCACGCGATCCACGAGCGGCTTCTTCATGTCCTGCGTGAAGAAGAACTTCGCGTCGGCGAGACGCGGACGCACCACGCGCTCATTGCCTTCGACGATCTCGACCGGCGTCGCCGTCTCGATGTTCGACACGATCAGGAAGCGCGAGCGCAGCTTGCCGTTCGCATCGGTCAGCGCGAAGTATTTCTGGTTGGTCTGCATCGTCAGGATCAGGCATTCCTGCGGTACCTGCAGGAATTCGTCCTCGAACCGGCACTCATAGACGACCGGCCATTCGACCAGCGACGTCACTTCGTCGAGCAGCGCCTCGGGCATCACGACCTTGTCTTCGCCGGCATGCGCGAGCAGTTGCGAGCGGATCGCTTCCTTGCGCCTGGCGAAGCTCGCGATCACGCGGCCCCGGTGTTCGAGCGTTTCGGCATAGGCCTGCGCGTGCTGGATCTGCACGAAGCCTTCGGACAGGAAGCGGTGGCCGAGGGTGGTGTCGTCGGCGTCGATGCCGAGCGCGCTGATCGGCACGATTTCTTCGCCATGCAGCGCGGTTAGACGATGCACCGGGCGCACGAACTGCACGCTCGACCCGTCCGGGCGCTGATACGTCATCACCTTCGGAATCGGCAGCTTTCCGAGCGTTTCGTCGAGCGCGGCTTGCAGGCCGTCGGCGAGCGTCGCGCCCGGCGCGGCGTAGCGCAGGAAGAACGCTTCGGCTTTACCGTCCTGCGCGCGTTCGAGGTCGTTCACCGTGAAGTCGGGGAAGCCGAGCGCGGCGAGCTTCTTCGCGAGCGGCGCGGTGGGCTGGCCGTCTTTATCGAGCGCGACGGAAACCGGCAGCACTTTTTCGCGCACGTGTTTTTCCGGCGCGACCGCGCGCACGTTGTGAATCGTCACCGCCAGACGGCGCGGCGTGGCAAAGCGTTCGAACGACGGTTCGCCTTCGATCAGGTCGCGCACCGCGAGGCGCTGCGCAATGCCTTCGGCGAAGGCGTCGCCGAGACGCGCGAGCGCCTTCGGCGGCAGTTCTTCGGTAAGCAGCTCGACGAGCAGGGTAGCGTGTTGAGATTGAGTCATTGGTTGAAGTTCTCGTCAGTCCTGGTCGATCTTGCGTTCGACTTTCAGCGGCGGCGCCCACGCGGGCATCGCGGCGTCCTGCTCGTCGGTGGTGAGGCCGGGCACGCCATGCACCGGATTGCCGAGCATCGGGAAGCCCAGCTTTTCGCGCGAGTCGTAGTAGGCCTGCGCGACCAGACGCGACAGCGCGCGAATCCTGCCGATGTACGCCGCGCGCTCCGTGACCGAAATCGCGCCGCGCGCGTCGAGCAGGTTGAACGTGTGGCCGGCCTTCAGCACGAGTTCATAGGCGGGCAGCGCGATCTGCGCATCGATCATGCGCTTCGCTTCCGCTTCGTAGCTGTTGAAGAACGTGAACAGCAGATCGACATTCGCGTGCTCGAAGTTGTAGGTGGACTGCTCGACCTCGTTCTGGTGATACACGTCGCCGTAGGTCAGGCGGCGCAGTTCGGGGCCGTTCGGGCCTTGCTCTTCCCACTCGGTCCAGACGAGGTCGTAGACGTTCTCGACCTTCTGCAGATACATCGCGAGGCGTTCGAGACCGTAGGTGATTTCGCCGAGCACCGGCTTGCAGTCGAGACCGCCGACCTGCTGGAAGTACGTGAACTGCGTCACTTCCATGCCGTTCAGCCACACTTCCCAGCCGAGACCCCACGCGCCGAGCGTCGGATTTTCCCAGTCGTCCTCGACGAAACGCACGTCGTTCTGCTTCAGGTCGAAGCCGAGCGCTTCGAGCGAGCCGAGGTACAGGTCGAGAATGTTTTCCGGCGCGGGCTTGAGCACCACCTGGTACTGGTAGTAGTGCTGCAGACGGTTCGGGTTCTCGCCGTAGCGGCCGTCTTTCGGGCGGCGCGACGGTTGCACGTAGGCTGCGCGCCACGGCTCGGGGCCGATCGCGCGCAGAAACGTATGGACGTGGGAGGTGCCCGCGCCGACTTCCATGTCGATCGGCTGGAGCAACGCGCAGCCCTGCTTGTCCCAGTAGGACTGCAAGGTCAGGATGATTTGCTGAAACGTGAGCATGAAGTGCCTTTCGGGCATGGGGGGCCGTGCCGCGTGCGCCTAAGCGCGCGAGCGGGCCGTGGAGCAAAGTGCTAAACCCGAGATTTTAACGGAAAGGAAGGGGGGCGGCCCGTTTTACGAGGGGGGACGGGCCGCGATGCGGCTTTTGGGCGACAGGCGGCGTGGCAAGGGTCCTCGCGCACTCAGCAAGCCGCCAGCTTCGCCTGCGGCGAGAACGAATCGCTTTGCGCGATCGGCCAGTACTTCTCGAACAGCGTATAGCGAAAGTTGCCGTTCAGCAGATCGTTCGGTTCGAGATACTTGAGCAGCTCCGACATCAACCGCACCTCATGCGACGACACGCGCCGCACGATGTGATGTGCGCGCAGCTCCGTCGGATGCCGCAGCCCGGCGGCCTGGATGATTTCCTGCAACGCATGTAGCGTGTTGTGGTGGAAGTTGAACACGCGATCGGCTTTGTCCGGCACCACCAACGCGCGCTGGCGCACCGGGTCCTGGGTCGCGACGCCGGTCGGGCAGCGGCCGGTATGGCAGGTCTGCGCCTGGATGCAGCCGACCGCGAACATGAAGCCGCGCGCCGCGTTGACCCAGTCGGCGCCGATCGCGAGCGTCTTCGCGATATCGAACGCGGTGATCATCTTGCCGCTCGCGCCGATGCGGATGCGCTGCCGCAGGCCGATGCCGACCAGCGTGTTGTGCACGAGCAGCAGCCCTTCCTGCAACGGCACGCCGACGTGATCGGTGAATTCGAGCGGCGCCGCGCCGGTGCCGCCTTCCGCGCCATCGACGACGATGAAGTCCGGCAGGATGCCCGTTTCCAGCATCGCCTTCGCGATCCCGAAGAATTCCCACGGATGCCCGATGCACAGCTTGAAGCCGGTCGGCTTGCCGCCCGACAGCGTGCGCAGCCGCTCGACGAATTCGAGCAGCTCGCGCGGCGTCGAGAACTCGGAGTGCGTCGCCGGTGAGATGCAGTCGCGGCCCATCGGCACGCCGCGCGTCTCGGCGATTTCGGGCGTGATCTTCGCGGCCGGCAACACGCCGCCGTGACCCGGCTTCGCGCCTTGCGACAGCTTCACCTCGATCATCTTCACCTGCGGCTCGGCGGCCTGCTTCGCGAATTTTTCGGCGTTGAAGGTGCCATCGTCGTTACGACACCCAAAATAACCGGATGCGATTTCCCAGATGATGTCGCCGCCATGTTCGCGGTGATATTTCGACATCGAGCCTTCGCCGGTGTCGTGCGCGAAGTTGCCTTTCTTCGCGCCGAGGTTCAGCGCCATGATCGCGTTGGCCGACAATGAGCCGAAGCTCATCGCCGATACGTTGAAGATCGACATCGAATACGGCTGCGCGCGATCGGGGCCGACGACGATGCGAAAGTCGTGACCATCGAGCCTGGTCGGCGCTAGCGAGTGGCTGATCCATTCGTGCGCGATCGCCTTCACGTCGAGTTCGGTGCCGTACGGGCGGCTATCCACATCGTTCTTCGCGCGCTGGTAGACGATGCTGCGTTGCGCGCGCGAGAACGGCTTTTCGTCGGTATCGTCTTCGACGAAATACTGGCGGATCTCCGGCCGGATGAATTCGAAAATGAAGCGCAGGTGGCCCCACAGCGGGTAGTTGCGGAGGATCGCGTGGCGCTGTTGCGTCAGGTCGAACACGCCGAGCGCGACGAGTGCGGCCGGCACGATGATCCAGAACCACGACAGGCGATGCGTCGTGGCGAGCGCGGCACATACCGCGGCGAGCGCGATTGCGCACCACATGGCCAGATAGCGTCGAGAAAACATGGGGACTCCAGTGCAGTGAAGATCGTTGCGGCGGGATCGTCCGCGCGAGGGGCGCGGGCGGTACCCGTCGCGAAGGAAAACTGGCGGCTGCGGGTCACGGCGCGGCGTGGACGGTCGAAGCCCGAAGATGAGGCCTGCGAATGGAAGCCAGGCGTCGCACGCGAAGGTGAAGCGTGTGTGACTGCGCCACGCGGTGAAAACAAGGTGCACGGCGGGCGCGTGTCGGAGCGGTGCGACCCGCCGCGCGCGCCGTTACGCATCGCTCAACGCGCGCCGAGCAGCGCCGCTTTTTGCCGCGGGGTTTGCGGCTCGTCCTGCGATGCGCGTTGCGGCTGCTTCGGCTTATGCGCCTGCTTGCGACGCTGCGCGCGAGTTTGCATCGGCGTCTGATCCGGCGGCAGCTCGGCCGGTTGCCCCGTCATCGCGCGTTCGATGATGCCGCCGCCGAGGCACACGTCGCCGTCGTACAGCACCGCCGATTGTCCCGGCGTGACGGCCCATTGCGCGGCGTCGAAGGTCAGCTCGAACAGGCCTTCGCCCGAACCGCCTGCCGCCGCGGCGTTGAACGTGCACGCCGCGTCGGCCTGCCGGTAGCGCGTCTTCGCGCCGCACGCGAAGCCGTCGGCAGGCGGCTCGCCCGCGACCCAGCTCGTGTTGCCCGCCGATAGCTTATGGCACAGCAGCCACGGATGATCGTGCCCCTGCGCGACGTACAGCGTATTGCTCGGAATATCCTTGCCCGCGGCGAACCACGGCTCGCCGCTGCCGTCCTTGCTGCCACCGAGACCGATGCCCTTGCGCTGGCCGAACGTGTAGAACGCGAGGCCGATGTGCTCGCCGACGGTCTTGCCGTCGGTAGTCTTCATTGGCCCCGGCCTGGTCGGCAGATAGCGGTTCAGGAAGTCGCGGAACGGCCGCTCGCCGATGAAGCAGATGCCGGTCGAATCTTTCTTTTTCGCATTCGGCAAGCCGATCTGCGCGGCGATCTCGCGCACTTTGGTCTTGGGAATTTCGCCGAGCGGGAACAGCGTCTTCGACAACTGCGCCTGGTTCAGCCGATGCAGGAAGTACGACTGGTCCTTCGTATGATCGAGCGCCTTCAGCAACTCGAAGCGGCCGTCGCGCTCGTGGTTCTGGCGCACGCGCGCATAGTGGCCGGTCGCGATGGTTTCCGCGCCGAGCGACATCGCGTGATCGAGAAAGGCCTTGAACTTGATTTCGGCGTTGCACAGCACGTCCGGGTTCGGCGTGCGGCCGGCCGAATATTCGCGCAGGAACTCGGCGAACACGCGGTCTTTATATTCGGCCGCGAAGTTGACCGCCTCGACGTCGATGCCGATCAGGTCCGCCACCGATACCGCGTCGATCCAGTCCTGGCGCGTCGAGCAGTATTCGCTGTCGTCGTCGTCTTCCCAGTTCTTCATGAACAGGCCGACCACGTCGTAGCCCTGTTCCTTCAGCAGCCACGCGGTAACCGACGAATCGACGCCGCCCGACATGCCTACTACGACTTTACGCTTGCTCATAAGGTACTCACTGGGTGCTGCATGACTGCATGGATCTTGTGGGGGGCCGCTCGTGACGGCCTTATCGCTTCGGCCCGACCGAATGGGTATGGACGAAGTCGAGCGGGAAACGCCGGCCGGCCAGGTAATCGTCGATGCACCGCATCACGAGCGGGGTGCGATGCCGCTCGGGGCATTCGCGCAACTCATCGGCGCTCATCCACAGCGTGCGGACGATGTCGGGATCGAGCGAACTCGCCGGGTCCGGCTCGCCGCCCGCGCCGCAATAGGTGAAACGCAGGTACGTGGTGCCCGCCCGGTCCGGCCGCTCGAAGTGGGTCATGTACATGCCGACGAGCGCCTCGGGCGCAAACGGATGGGCGGTTTCCTCGAACGTTTCGCGGACCACCGCTTCCAGCAGCGTTTCGCCCGCCTCGAGATGGCCGGCGGGCTGGTTCAGGCGCAGGCCGGCGGCGGTGTGTTCCTCGACCAGCAGGAAGCGCCCGTCACGCTCGACGATCGCCGCGACGGTCACGTGCGGCAGCCAGGTTTCCGGTTTCATGGGTGCGCATTTTACCGGTTATGCGCGCCGGCTGCCGGGCGCCGCACCGACCCCTGCCGGGCAATCGCCGGCGTAAGCTGACCGCCGGTTCGCGGCGGGTTCGCAGCACGTTCGCGACCGATTCGCAACAGTTTCGCGGTCTGCCGCGCATTCGCATCGACCCCGATTTTGGCCGCGTGACGGTTTCGGTTAAAGTGGGGCCTGCGTTAGCCGTTGCATGTGCAAGCCGGCGAGCCTCGTCGGCAGATCTGTCGTCAAACAGGAAGTCGAGGAGGAACAACGATGCACATCGGAGTGCCAGCTGAGACGCGCGCGCATGAAACCCGCGTTGCCGCGACGCCCGAAACGGTCAAGAAATACGTGGCTCAAGGCCACCGGGTCACGCTTCAAAGCGGCGCCGGCGCCGGCGCGAGCTTTCCCGATGACGCCTATACGGCAGTGGGCGCTGAAATCGTCGATGCCGCCACCGCGTTCGGCGCCGATCTCGTCCTCAAAGTCCAATCCCCCACCGATTCCGAACTACCGCTGCTCAAGCGCGGCGCGACGCTCGTCGGCATGCTCGACCCGTTCAACGCCGAGAACGCGGGCAAACTCGCCGCGGCCGGCGTCACCGCGTTCGCGCTCGAAGCCGCGCCGCGCACCACGCGCGCGCAGAGCCTCGACGTGCTGTCGTCGCAGGCGAATATCGCCGGCTACAAGGCGGTGCTGCTCGCGGCGACGCTGTATCCGCGCTTCATGCCGATGCTGATGACCGCGGCCGGCACCGTGAAGGCCGCGCGCGTGCTGATTCTCGGCGCGGGCGTGGCCGGCCTGCAGGCGATCGCGACCGCGAAGCGCCTTGGCGCGGTGATCGAAGCTTCCGACGTGCGCCCGGCCGTCAAGGAGCAGATCGAATCCCTCGGCGCCAAGTTTCTCGACGTGCCCTACGAAACCGACGAGGAGCGCGAGGCCGCACAGGGTGTCGGCGGCTATGCGAGGCCGATGCCGCCGTCGTGGCTCGCGCGCCAGTCGGCTTTGGTCCACGAGCGCGCGAAGCAGGCCGACGTGGTGATCTCCACCGCGCTGATTCCGGGCCGCCCCGCGCCGACGCTGCTGTCGGTCGAAACCGTGCAGGCGATGAAGCCGGGCTCGGTGCTCGTCGACCTCGCGGCCGGCCGCGGCCCCGAAGTCGACGGCCGGCGCGGCGGCAATTGTCCGCTGACCGAGACGGACCAGGTGGTGGTGCGCTATGGCGTGCAGATCGTCGGCTATACGAATCTCGCCGCGATGGTGCCCGCCGACGCATCGTCGCTATACGCGCGCAACCTGCTCGACTTCCTGAAGCTGATCGTCACGAAGGAAGGCCTGCTTAACATCGATCTCGCGGACGATATCGTCGCGGCCACACTGCTGGCCCGCGATGGCCAGGTCACACGCAAAGCATAGGGAGACCGAAGATGGAAGTCCTCAATCACACGGTGATCAACCTGATCATCTTCGTGCTGGCGATCTACGTCGGCTACCACGTGGTCTGGAACGTCACGCCCGCGCTGCATACGCCGCTGATGGCGGTGACCAACGCGATCTCGGCGATCGTGATCGTCGGCGCGATGCTCGCGGCGGGTCTCACGGTGGGCAGTGCGGGCAAGTTCTTCGGCACGATCGCGGTGGCGCTCGCGGCCGTCAACGTGTTCGGCGGCTTTCTCGTCACGCGGCGAATGCTGGAGATGTTCAAGAAAAAAGAGCCTAAGAAGCTGGAATCCAAACACCAGGCTGGTGGCAGGGAGGGTGCGTAAATGAGCCTGAACGTCGTCACATTGCTGTATCTGGTCGCGTCGGTCTGCTTCATCCAGGCGCTCAAGGGGCTGTCGAATCCGAAGAGCGCGCGCGCTGGCAATACCTTCGGCATGGTCGGCATGGCGATCGCGATTCTGACCACTATCGCGCTGATCTCGCGGCAGGCCGAAGTACTCGGCTCCAATCTCGGTCTCGGGCTCGGCCTGCTGCTGTTCGGGCTCGTGATCGGCGGCGCGATCGGCGCGTTCGTCGCCGCGCGCGTCGAGATGACCAAGATGCCCGAGCTGGTCGCGGCGATGCACTCGCTGATCGGTCTCGCGGCCGTGTGCATCGCGTACGGGGTCGTGTCGGAGCCGGCCGCGTTCGGGCTCGTCGATCCCGAGGTGCCGATCGAGGGCTTCCTGCCGTACGGCAACCGCATCGAGCTGTTCATCGGCACGTTCGTCGGCGCGATTACGTTTAGCGGCTCGGTGATCGCGTTCGGCAAGCTGTCGGGCAAGTACAAGTTCCGGCTGTTTCAGGGCGCGCCGGTCGTCTACGGCGGCCAGCACCTGATCAACCTGATGCTCGCGCTCGCGATGCTCGGCTTCGGCGTGCTGTTCTTCCTCACGCAGTCGTGGCTGCCGTTCATCATCATGACGATCATCGCGTTCGTGCTCGGCGTGCTGATCATCATTCCGATCGGCGGCGCGGACATGCCGGTGGTGGTGTCGATGCTGAACTCGTACTCGGGCTGGGCGGCGGCGGGCATCGGCTTTTCGCTGAACAATCCGATGCTGATCATCGCCGGCTCGCTGGTCGGGTCGTCGGGTGCGATCCTGTCGTACATCATGTGCCGGGCGATGAACCGCTCGTTCTTCAACGTGATCCTCGGCGGCTTCGGCAACGAGCCGGGCGCGGCCGCGGGTGGAGCAGCGGAGCAGCGGCCGGTGAAATCGGGTTCGGCCGATGATGCGTCGTTCATGATGGGCAATGCCGAGACCGTCGTGATCGTGCCGGGCTACGGGCTCGCCGTGGCGCGCGCGCAGCATGCGCTCAAGGAGCTGACTGACAAGCTGGTCGAGAAGGGCATCGAGGTGAAGTATGCGATTCACCCGGTGGCCGGCCGCATGCCGGGTCACATGAACGTGCTGCTCGCCGAAGCTGAAGTGCCGTACGACATGGTCTACGAGATGGACGATATCAACGGCGAATTCGGCCAGGTCGACGTGGTGCTCGTGCTCGGCGCGAACGACGTGGTGAATCCGGCCGCGAAGAACGATCCGAAGTCGCCGATCGCGGGCATGCCGATCATCGAGGCGTACAAGGCGCGCACCGTGATCGTCAACAAGCGCTCGATGGCGGCGGGCTACGCCGGGCTCGACAACGATCTGTTCTACATGGACAAGACGATGATGGTGTTCGGCGACGCGAAGAAGGTGATCGAGGATATGGTGAAGGCGGTCGACTAGATCGTCTGTGGTGAGCAGCCGTCAGGATCGCGGTGCATCGCCGCGATCCTTTTCATCTGTTCGGCCTCGCGTTCACATGCCGCAGCAAATCCGCGAGCCGCCTGCCTTCCTGATCCGGATACGTCTCGAGCACTGTCAGATCGCGCATCTTCTCCAGCCCGAAGTTGCGGAAATCACTGCGCAGCTCGCACCATGCGCCGAGTGTCCAGCGCGCGCCCCAGTACGCGAGCGCGAGCGGCCAGACGCGGCGCTCGGTGTCGGCGCCGTTCGCGTCGGTGTACGCGAAGCGCACCACCTGGCGCGTATCGATCGCGCGATGCAGCGTGTCGAGCTGTGTCGAAAAATCTCCCTTGATGTGAAACGACGGCGCGAAGATCGCGAGCCGTTCGAGCGCTGCGCGCTTGTCGGCGGGCATCGCCGATGCAATCTTGGCTAGCGCGCCGCGCGCGCCGCTCGCAAAGCCCGCGCCGCCCCACGATTCGAGCATGCGCGCGCCGGCGGCTAACGCGGCGAGTTCGTCGGCGGTGAAGGTGAGCGGCGGCAGACTCGCCGAGCGCGACAGCCGATAACCGATGCCTGCTTCGCCTTCGATCGGCACGCCCGACAATTGCAGATCGCGCACGTCGCGATAGACCGTGCGCAGCGAGATGTTCAGCCAGTCGGCCAGTTGCTGTGCGGTGGTCAGTCGCCGGCCGCGCAGCAGCTCGGCGATCTGGAACAGGCGGTCGGCGCGGCGCGTCATCGTGGGCGTCGGGTAGAGGAGGAGGGGGACGGTCCCGCGATGATAGCGCCGCATGGCGGCCTTCGGTTGGGGCGCGGTGGCTGCGGATGCGCTTAGCCGTTGGTGCGCGAATGCAGCCCGAGGCGGTTGCCTTCGGTATCGGTGAAGAACGCGATATAGCCGATGTCCTGCGGCAGCTTGATCACCGGGCCGTCGGTCTTGCCGCCCGCCCGTTCGATGCGCTCGAGCGCGGCGTCGACGGTGGGCTGCGCGTTCAGGTAGACGGTGACGCCGTCGGCGGCCGGCGTCATCGACGGACTATGGACGATCGCGCCCCCGGTCGCGGGCTCCTCGTAGCTGAACACGGCAATCGGCTGGCCGCCGATCTCCTGGCGATTCAGCGGGGCGTCGAGCGCGGCTTCGTAGAAGCGCACCGCGCGATCGAAATCGACGGACGGGATTTCAAACCAGGCAACCACTTTGGGCAATGCGGACATGACACTCTCCTTCGATTGGCAGTAGGCCGTTCAAGCGCCGGATGGCGTGAGAAGGAGTGTGCGGGGGTGCTGCTGACAGCGTGGTGGCAGTAGGGTGGGGAACGGGTAGCCTGCTCTTCGAGCGCGCGTTTTCGAAGGAAGGCAAACAGCGTGACATGGCGCAATAAAAAACCGCGGCACGAGGTCCGCGGTTTCGATGTCGACTTGCCCGACCGACGCAGCTTCAACCCGCCTGCGTATCGCCCTGCGGACGCTGCCGCACGCTGCCGGCGATCAGGTCGAAGCGGAACAGCCGGCATTCGAGTGCGCCATTGAAGAGCGGCGTCTTCGTCGATTCGCGCAGCCGCAGTTGCCCCGGCAGCTTGCGATCCGACGTCAGGATGAACGCGTGCCATCCGGCAAAGCGCTGCTTCAACGCATTGCCGAGCAACTGGAAAAACTCGCTGTCCGGCGCTTCTTCCTGAATGCGGCGGAAGCCGTCGTCGTCGCGATTGCCGCGGCCTTCGCGAAGCTCGCCGCGCGCATTGCGGCCGCGCACTTCGATCCGCTCGCCATACGGCGGATTCGCGACGAGGATGCCCGGCGCCGAGGTAGGCGGCGTCATGTCGCGCGCGTCGAGCTGCTTGAGCGCAATGGCCGGCAAGCCGGCGCGCTCGAAGTTCGCGCGCGCTTTTTCGAGCATGTCTCCGGAGATGTCGCTGCCGAAGATCTGCAGATCCGCGCCGCGCGAGCCGCGCGCCGCGTTTTTCGCTTCGAGCGCGGCGCCCCGCAGCGTTTGCCAGGTCCGCGTATCGAACTGTATGAGCTTTTCGAAGCCGAAGCGCCGTTGCACGCCCGGCGCGATGTCCAGCGCGACCTGCGCCGCTTCCGCGAGGAACGTGCCGCTGCCGCACATCGGATCGTAGAGCGGCGTGCCGGCCTGCCAGCCGGTCAGACGCAGAATGCCCGCCGCAAGGTTCTCGCGCAGCGGCGCCGCGCCCTTGTCGAGACGCCAGCCGCGCTTGAACAGCGGATCGCCGGACGTATCGAGGTACAGCGTGCAGTCGGTCGCGGTCAGGAACGCGAACACGCGCACGTCGGGCATCGCGGTATCGATGCTCGGTCGCGCGCCGCTTTTTTCGCGCAGACGATCGCAGATCGCGTCCTTCACGCGCAGCGTGGTGAACTCGAGACTGCGTAGCGGCGACTTGATCGCGGTGACGTCGACGCGCAGCGTCTCGTGCGCGGAGAACCACTGCTCCCAGCGCTGCTCGAGCGCGAGCGCGTAGATGTCCTGCTCGCCGCGATAGGGCCGCTGCGCGATTTTCAGCAGCACGCGGCTCGCGAGACGCGAGTGCAGATTGGCCGCCATGCCGGCGGCCCAGCCGCCGCGGAAATGCACGCCGCCCGGCACCTGGGCGCCGGCCGTGAACGGGGCGCCGTTCAGATGTTTGGCGGCAATTTCGGCGAGTTCGGCCGCGAGCGGAGCTTCGAGCCCGCGCGGGCAAGGAAGGAAGAAATCGAAGGACATTGAGGTTGCCGCAAGGCGTTGGATAAGGCGCTATTGTACGCGGTCGGGCTCGGCGGGCCGGCGCGATTGGCGCGCCGGGCCGTCGTTTGCGTCGCTTGTCGTTGCGTGATCTCGCCTCGCGTACCGCCCGACCCGGCGATGCCCGCAGGCATGCGCACGCCGTTGAGCTGGTTGCGCCGCCGGGCCTGTCAGGCGCCGGCTTCCGCAGCCGTTCCCGCCGAAGGGCAGGGCGGCACGACCGGCGCCGCGGCCGGCCTGGACGAAGACGAAGTCCGGCCCGTCGTGCTCGTGGTAGTGGCGGCCGCTGCCGCCATCGCGCGCACGCCCGTCGCGATCTGCGTCGACACTTGCGCGAGCGCGCGCCGATGTCCGTCGACGAGCGCGTCGTACCCGCCTCCGACCGTCTCGCTGACCACGCTGCGACACGTCATCACCGCATTGCTGCGCACGGCCCGCACGCTCCACACCGCATCGATCAACGCATGCGAGCCGGGCCACGACTCAAAGCGCTGCACGTTCATCGCGATCCGGTAGACGGCCGCGTCATCGGGGTGCGCGGTGCCGAACGTATCGATGGTGCCGAGCTGCTGCGTCAGATTCGTCGACAGCGCGCGGCGGATCTCATCGCCGGGCAGCGAGGCCCAGCGTTCCTGTTCGAGCAGCTGCACCTGAGTCGGCCCGGTCTGCACGACCAGCTGGTTTCTCGCCACCTGCGGCGGCACGTTGACCGGCGCGACTTCGATCAGCCACGCGGGCGCGGCGCCCGTGCGCGCGGCGGCGCCCGCGCTATCCGCGCCGCCCAGCGTATAGAAACGGCTCGACGGCGACGAGCACGCCGCGATCGCGAGCGCCGCGGCCAGGGCGGCGCCATACACGACGCCGCGTACGGCACCGCGCACGAGCGCGCGCCGCGGACGGGGGAGCCGGGCAAACATCATGGTTTGTCTCCTGATTTACCGCGCAACAACGATTCGGGATGACGCTCGAGGTAATCCGACAGCGCATTCAGCGACTGCAAGGTGCGCGTCAGTTCCTGCAACGCCTGATGAACGTCGGACTGCATCGGCGAATCCTGCTGCAAGGTTGCCTGGGCCGAATTGAAGGTCTGCTTCGCGGCGCTCAGCGTGTCGCGCGCCTGCGGCACGACTTCCTTGTCGAGACGCGAGAACAGCTGGTCGGCATTCTTCAGCGCGGTGTTCAGGTTCGCGCCGATCTGGTCGAACGGCACCTTGTCGAGCTTCTTCGCGATGTCGGCGACCTGCAGCTGCAATTCGTCGAGCGTGTTCGGAATGGTCGGCAGCTCGAGCGGGTCCTTCGTCACGTCGACCTTGGCCGGCGCCGCTTTCGGGAAGATATCGAGCGCCACATACAGCTGGCTCGTGATCAGGTTGCCGGTGCGCAACTGGCCGCGCAGGCCGTGCTTGACGAGCTCCTGCAGCATGTTCTCGCCGGCGAGCGTGCCCGGCTGCGGCGCGCTCTCGCGGAAGCGCTTGCCGAGTCGGTCCGGGTACAGGTTCATCGTGACCGGCATCGTGAAGCTCTGCGTATTCGGATCGTAGTCGATGCCGATATTGGTCACCTGGCCGAGCACGATGCCGCGGAAGTCAACCGGCGCGCCGATCGACAGCCCGCGCAGCGACTGGTTGAAGTTCATCACGACACGCAACGGGACGCCGTCCGGTTCCCGCATCGCGTCCGCTTCGTCCGATGCGAGGCGGAACGTCTGGTTGTTCGGCGCCTGCGGGCCCATGTTCTGGCCGGTCGGTGACTGGAACGACAGACCGCCGACGATCACCGTCGCGAGCGACTGCGTGTTCAGCCTGAAGCCGCTCGAATCGAGCCGCAGATCGACGCCGCTGGCATGCCACCAGCGCGTGTTGGTGCCGACGTACTGGTCGAACGGCGCCGACACGAACACTTGCATCGTCACGCCGGTGCCGCTCTTGTCGAGCGAGAAGCCGACCACCTGGCCGACCTGCACGCGCCGGTAGAAGATCGGCGAGCCGATGTCGATCGAGCCGAGCGACTCGCCGTGCAGCGTGTACTGACGGCCTTTCTGGTCGCCGGTGATGGGCGGCGGCGTTTCGAGGCCGACGAAGTTGCTCTCGCTGTCGCTCGAGCGGCCCGCGTCGGCGCCGATATACGCGCCCGACAGCAGCGTGGTCAGGCCCGATACGCCGCTCGCGCCGACGCGCGGACGCACCACCCAGAAGCGCGAGTCCTTGACCGCGAACTTGCCGCCTTCCTTAGTGAGCTGCACCTGCACGAGCACGTGCGACAGATTCGGTGCCAGCGTGATGGTCTTCACTGAACCGATGGCGACGTCCTTGTACTTGACCTGGGTCTTGCCCGGCTCGAGTCCTTCCGCGCTGATGAAGCTGATCGTGATCACGGGCCCGCGCTCGGTCACCGACCTGACCACGAGTGCGATGCCGATCAGCGCGGCGATCAGCGGAATCACCCAGACGAGCGACGGCAGCCAGCGGCTGCGTGGTTCGATGTCGGGGTCGGGCAGTTGGGGCGGCAGTGTTGGTCCGTTCGAATCGCTGCGCGGCGCGTCACCTGGAGCGGGCGTCGGTCCTTGCGGGCTAGTCATGGTCGAGATCCTGAGGTGTTGGGGTACTGCTTTCCACGGGGTCCCAGATAAGGCGTGGATCGAATTGCATGGAGGCGAGCATCGTCAGGATCACGACCGAGCCGAACGCGATCGCGCCGGGCTCGGCCGTGATCACGGCCAGCGATTTGAAACGCACGAGCGCCACGGTCAGCGTGACGACGAACACGTCGAGCATCGACCAGCGGCCGATGCGCTCGACCATCCGGTACAGCGTCGTGCGCTGTTGCGGACGCCAGCGCGAGCGGCGCTGCGCGGTGATGGTCAGCAGCACGAGCACCGAGAGCTTCAGCATCGGCACCATGATGCTGGCGATGAACACGATCACCGCGAGCGGCCAGTCGCCCGAGGTCCAGAAATAGACGACGCCGCTCATGATGGTGTCGTCCTCGGAGCCGAGCAGCGATGACGTGTGCATCACCGGCAGCAGATTCGCCGGAATATACAGCAGCGCCGCGGCGATCAGCAGCGCCCACGTGCGCATCAGGCTGTCGGGGTTGCGCGAGTGCAGATGCGCGCCACAGCGGCTGCAGTGCTGCGGCGTGATCGAGCGGATGCGCGGTTCGACGCGCCCGCACGAGTGACAGGACACCAGGCCCGCGCGTTTCGCGGTGAGGTAGTTCATCGCGGGCTTATCCTTCGCGCGGTGCCGGCGGCAAGCCCGGCGGAGCACTGCCGGCGGCACCGTCAGCGCTGCCACCCGTCGAGCCGGCGACGCGCGTGGACGGTGCCGGCGGACCGGCGAGCGAGCCGAGCGCGAGCGCCGCGCTGTCGGCCGACGTGCGCGGCAACGGCCGATCGCCGCTCGCATCGATCTCGTCGGCGACATCCCAAAGCACACGCGGATCGAACGTGACGACGACCGCGAACATCAGCGTCAGCGCGCCGAACGCGAACAGCGCCGCCTCGGGGATCACGCGCGCGAGACTGACCATCTTCACGATCGTGATCAGCACGCCGAGCATGAACACTTCGATCATGCCCCACGGCCGCACGAACTGGATCGCGCGCAGCACCCGATTGAAATGCGGGGGCACGTAGCCGGAGCGCAGCGGCACCAGCACGTACAGCAGCGCGACGAGTTCGGTGAGCGGAAAGAGGATCGTCGAGCAGAACACCATCACGGCGACGATCTCCATGTCCTCGCCCCACAGCGCGACGAGCGCGCCGAACAGCGTAGTCTGAGAGGTGATGCCGTTGGTTTCGAGTTCGACGATCGGAAAGCCCTGCGCGATCACGAACGTGATCAGCGCGGCGAGCGTCAGTGCGCAGATCGCGTCGAGCTTGCGCGATACGCCGCGAAAGAGCGTCGCGCGGCAGCGCGGACAACGCGCGGCGACGCGCCCGACAAGCCGTGGCTTGCGGAACAGCGTATCGCATTCGTGGCACGCGATCAGGTTCTCATGTTCCATGCGGCAGATGGGCTAACGACGTAGTGGCGGCGTGCAAGGCCTGCTCTTGACGAGGGAAGGGGCGGCAGTGAGCAGCAATAGTACCAAACGCAGCCTCGCGACCGACGCGAAGCGCGCGCGGCGCGCTCCGGCGTGCTGCGCTGCAAAATTCGGGCCCCTTCCGCCGATGCGCTGCAGCCAGCTTTGCGCGCTTGGGGTAGCATGGCGCCCGTGGCATCCCCCAGCGGCCTTTTCTGGCGATGATGCCGGCCGCATCGGCCGCGCGCGCCGTGCCGGTGCACGGCAGGGATCGCGGAATACCCGGCCGCGGCGCGCCGTTAACTTCCAACAGCCTGCGTTGATCTGTCATGACACTCAATCCATCGTTCGGTACCCGGGAGTCGTACACGCGGACCGCCATCGCGTTTCACTGGCTGATCGCATTGCTGATCGTCTGCGGCTTTGCGCTCGGCTGGGTGATGACCGACATCCCGGGCTTCACGCCCACCAAGCTGCGCTATTTCTCGTGGCACAAATGGATCGGCGTGACCGTGTTCGCGCTCGCGATCGTGCGCATCCTGTGGCGCGCGACCCATGCCGGACCGCCGATGCCGCGCCGCATGCCGACCTGGCAGCGCGCCGCCGCGCATCTGACGCATCTGCTGCTGTACGCGCTGATGATCGTGATCCCGGTGTCCGGCTATCTGTATAGCTCGGCGGCGAACGTGCCGGTCGTCTACCTCGGGCTGATTCCGCTGCCGCGAATCATCGCGCCCGATCCGCACCTGAAGGAACTGCTTAAGAACCTCCATATCGCATTGAATTACACGTTGCTCGTGCTGGTCGCGTTGCACGTCGCGGCGGCGCTCAAGCATCAATGGCTCGATCGCGACGGCCTGCTGTCGCGCATGATCCCCTTCCTCAAATAAGGACAACCATGAAGGTTTCGTTTTATCGCTACATGCTCGCCGCGTTCGCGGCGGCGTCGCTGAGCGCCGCGGGCGCGGCGCTCGCGCAGGTCGACGTCGCGAAGAGCTCGGTAACGGCCACCTCGAAGCAGATGAACGTGCCGGTCGAAGGCAAGTTCAACAAGTTCACCGCGCAGGTCAGCTTCGATCCGGCGAAGCCGACGGCCGGCAGCGCGCAGATCGACATCGACGTCGCCAGCTTCGATCTCGGCGACGAGAGCTACAACGAGCAGGTGCGGGGCAAGGAATGGTTCGATGCGAAGACTTTTCCGCGCGCGACGTTCGTGTCGAGCGAGATCGCGCCGGCTGGCGGCAATCAGTTCAAGGTGACCGGCAAGCTGACCATCAAGGGCAAGTCGCAGACGGTCATGATGCCGGTCACGGTGAGCCAGCAGGGCGCGACGCAGACCTTCGACGGTGCGCTGCCGATCAAGCGCTCGCAGTTCGACGTCGGCACCGGCGAATGGAAGGACACGTCGGTCGTCGCCGACGAGGTCGTAATCAAGTTTCATATCGTCGCCGCGCACAAGTAACGCGCGCGGCGTTCGCGATGTGCGCCGCGCCACGTGGGGCGCGGCCGTTTTCCCACCGCAGGTTGCACCGCGATTTTCAACGCAAAACAGGAGCACGAATTGAAAACGTCCATGTTGATCGCTGTTGGCGCGCTGGCTTCGTCGCTGTCGCTCGGCGCCTTCGCCGCCGATACCTATATGCTTGATCCGATGCATACGTTTCCGAGCTTCGAGGCCGACCACTTCGGCGGTCTGTCGATCTGGCGCGGCAAATTCACGAAGACCACGGGCTCGGTGACGCTCGATCGCGCGGCCAGGACCGGCACTCTCGACGTGAGCGTCGATCCCGCTTCGGTGCAGACCGGCAACCCGAAACTCGACGAGCACCTGAAATCCGACGAGTTCTTCGACGTCGCGAAGTATCCGACCGTGACCTACAAGGGCACCGAGATCAAGTTCGACGGCGATAAGCCGGTCGAGGTGATCGGCAATCTGACGATTCGCGGCATCACGAAGCCGGTGAATCTGAAGGTCGACTCGTTCAAGTGCATGCAGCATCCGGTGCTCAAGCGCGAAGTGTGCGGCGTCGAGGCGAGCACCGAATTCAATCGCGCCGATTACGGCATGGACTTCGGCGCGAAGTACGGCTTCAGCATGCAGACGCGCCTGCATATCCAGTCGGAAGGCATCAAGCAGCAGTAAGCGCGACGGCATCTTCGCGCTGCACCGCAACACGAAAACCGCTTCGGTCGTTCTCCGACGAAGCGGTTTTTTATCGCCCGTAGCGAACGGCGCGGCCATGCTTGGCGCGTAGCGGCCCACATCGGGCATTTGTCGCTCGCTTCACCTTTATTTTTTCAGTTAAATAGAGCGCACGCAGTCATGCCGGTGGTGCGCGTTGCCGGGATGGCCGACGCGGACGTCACGCGTTGCTTCGAATAAATATTTCGCGCAGCACAGGAGATCTGGATGAATGCAACGACAGCAGCAAGCGTCGCGGGAAGCCGGCAGAATTCGTGGCGCGCGGTGGCCGCCGCCTCGATCGGCAACGCGCTCGAATGGTTCGACCTCGTGGTCTACGGCTTTTTCGCCGTGACCATCTCCAAGCTGTTTTTTCCGGCCGGCAACGACACCGTGTCGCTGCTGCTGACGCTCGGCACGTTCGGCGTGTCGTTCTTCATGCGACCGCTCGGCGCGATCGTGATCGGCGCGTACTCGGACCGCGCCGGGCGCAAGGCGGCGCTCACGCTTTCCATCCTGCTGATGATGAGCGGCACGCTGATCATCGCGATTCTGCCGACCTATCAGAGCATCGGTCTCGCCGCGCCGCTGATCCTCGTACTCGCGCGGCTGATGCAAGGTTTCTCGGCCGGCGGCGAGTTCGGCAGCGCAACCGCGTTTCTCGCCGAGCACGTGCCGGGGCGGCGCGGCTTCTACGCGAGCTGGCAGATGGCGAGCCAGGGCCTGACGACGCTGCTTGCGGCCGGCTTCGGCGCGTTGCTGACGGGCGGGTTGTCGCAGGAGCAGATGACGTCGTGGGGCTGGCGCGTGCCGTTCTTCTTCGGTCTGCTGATCGGGCCGGTCGCGTTCTACATCCGCACCAGGCTCGACGAGACGCCCGAATTCCTCGCCGCCGAAACGACACAGACGCCGCTGCGCGACACGTTCGCGACGCAGAAGCTGCGGCTCGTGATCGCGATGGGCGTGGTGATCCTCGGGACGGTGTCTTCCTATCTGATGCTGTTCATGCCGACTTATGGCGTGCGGCAACTGGGGCTCGCGCCGTCGGTCGCGTTCGCGGCGATCGCGGTGACGGGTCTGATCCAGATGGTGTTCTCGCCGGTGGCCGGGCATTGGTCGGATCTGCATGGACGCACGCGCATCATGCTCGGCGCGGCCGTGCTGCTGTTCGTGCTCGTCTATCCGGCGTTCGCGTTCCTGATCGCGCATCCGAGTTTCGGCACGCTGATCGTGTGGCAGATCGTGTTCGGCTTTCTCGTCAGCGGCTACTTCGGCGCAACCCCGGGCCTATTGTCGGAGATCTTCCCAGTGCAGACGCGCACGACCGGCATGTCGCTCGCGTATAACATCGCAGTGACGATTTTCGGCGGCTTCGGGCCGTTCATCATCGCGTGGCTGATCAGCGTGACCGGATCGAAGGCGGCGCCGAGCTACTACATGATGTTTGCCGCGCTGCTGAGCATCGCGGCGCTGATTGGCGCGCGGCGCAAGCTGGGGTTTCGCTAGGTCCGAGCCGGCAACGACGACGCACGACGTAAACGCAGAAGGCCGATTCGCAAGAACCGGCCTTCTTTGCTTTGCGCAAGCCTCAGCGGCTACGCGCGCATCAGACCTGCGCGCCCGCGTTCGGATCTTCCGGATCGTGGGCTTCCTTCTTGTCCTTGATCAGGTCTTCTCGCTTGACGCCGAACCACATGGCAAGAGCCGCGGCGACGAACACCGACGAGTAGATACCGAACAGAATACCGACCGTCAGCGCGAGCGCGAAGAAGTGCAGCGTCGGCCCGCCGAACAGGAACATCGACAGCACCATCATCTGCGTGCAGCCGTGCGTGATGATGGTACGCGACATCGTGCTGGTGATTGCGTGGTTGATCACTTCGATCACGCTCATCTTGCGTTCGCGGCGGAAGGTTTCGCGAATCCGGTCGAAGATAACCACCGACTCGTTGACCGAATAGCCGAGCACCGCGAGCACCGCGGCCAGCACCGACAGCGAGAACTCCCACTGGAAGAACGCGAAGAAGCCGAGAATGATCACGACGTCGTGCAAGTTCGCGATCACGCCGGCGACCGCGTACTTCCATTCGAAGCGGAACGACAGATAGATGACGATACCGACCACCACGCACGCGAGCGCCAGCAGACCGTCGGTAGCGAGTTCCTTGCCGACCTGCGGACCGACGAACTCGACGCGCTGCAACTGCACCTCGGGCGTATCGGCCTTCAGCGCGCTCATCACCTGCTCGCTCTGCTGTGCGGACGTGAGGCCCGGCTTCAGCGGCAGACGGATCAGCACGTCGCGCGCGGTGCCGAAGTTCTGCACCTGCGCGTCGGCATAGCCGAGCTTGCCGAGCGTGGCACGCACCGGGTCGAGCGGCACCGCGCCCGGATACTGAACCTCGATCACCGTACCGCCGGTGAATTCCACCGAAAGATGCAGCCCGCGATGCACGAGGAAGAACACGGCGGCGAGGAAAGTGATCAGCGAGATCGCGTTGAAGATCAACGCGCGCTGCATGAACGGGATGTCTTTGCGGAAACGGAAAAATTCCATGGTCTTGTTCTCCGGGACTCAGCGGGATGAACCCGGTTTCTGCGGCGTCGAGCCATTCGACGTCGGCGTGCCGGGCGCATTGCGGCGGCGCACGGTCGGCTTCGTGCGACCCTGCGCGCCGGCTGCGGCCGGTGCCTTCGAGCTTGCTTTCGCGCTCGCCTTCGCCGTGGCGATGGCCTGCGCGGTGTCGGTCGCGGCGTCGCTGCTGCCGAGGCCGCCGCCGTAAGCAGCCGAGCCGGCGGCTGCCGCTTGCGGACGCCACACCTGGCCGATCGACAGCGACTTCAGCTTCTTCTTGCCGCCGTACCAGAAGTTGACGAGGCCGCGCGAGAAGAACACCGCCGAGAACATCGACGTCAGAATGCCGATACAGTGGACGATCGCGAAACCGCGCACCGGACCCGAGCCGAACGCGAGCAGCGCGAGGCCGGCGATCAGCGTGGTCACGTTCGAGTCGAGAATCGTCGCCCATGCGTGCGCGTAGCCGTTCTGGATGGCCAGTTGCGGCGGCGCGCCGTGGCGCAGTTCTTCACGCACGCGCTCGTTGATCAGCACGTTCGCGTCGATCGCCATACCGAGCGCGAGCGCGATAGCGGCGATACCCGGCAGCGTGAGGGTGGCCTGCAGCATCGACAGCACCGCCACCAGCAACAGCAGGTTCACGGACAGGCCGATCATCGAGATCACGCCGAACAGCATGTAGTACGCGATCATGAACACGGCGATCGCCGCGAAGCCCCACACGACCGAGTGGAAGCCCTTCTTGATGTTGTCGGCGCCGAGGCTCGGGCCGATCGTGCGTTCCTCGATGATTTCCATCGGCGCGGCGAGCGAACCGGCGCGCAGCAGCAGCGCGAGGTCGGCGGCCGCTTGCGGGGTCGGCTGGCCGGTGATCTGGAAGCGGTCGCCCAGTTCCGACTGGATGGTCGCGACCGTCAGCACTTCGCCCTTGCCGCGCTCGAACAGCACCATCGCCATCGGCTTGCCGATGTTGTCGCGCGACACCGCGCGCACGGCGCGGCCGCCGGCCGAGTCGAGACGGATGTTGACCGACGGGCGCTGATGCTCGTCGAAGCCCGCCGATGCGTCGATGATGCGGTCGCCGGTGAAGATCACCTGCTTGCGCAGCAGCACCGGTGCCTGGTTGCCTTGCGTGAACAGCTCATCGCCCGGCGGCACCGGGTCGTTCGGGTTCGGATGCGTGTTGACCGGGTCGGCGAGGCGCGCTTCGAGCGTTGCCGTACGGCCGATGATGTCCTTCGCCTTCGCGGTGTCCTGCACGCCCGGCAGCTCGACCACGATGCGGTCCGCGCCCTGCTGCTGGATCACCGGCTCGGCCACGCCGAGTTCGTTCACGCGGTTATGCAGCGTCGTGATGTTCTGCTTGAGCGCAGCGTCCTGCACCGCTCGCTGCACGGCCGGCGTGAAGGTACCGACCAGCTGCACGCCGCCGTCCGCGCCGGTGTTCGGCTGCGAGGTCCACTGGAGTTCGCTGACGCCGCGGCCGAGCAGCTTGAGTGCCGCGTCCGCCGTGGCCTGATCGGCCAGATTCACCACCACCGACTGGTTCACGCGATTCACGCCGCCGTCGCGGACGTTGTTGTCGCGCAGCAGCGTGCGCACGTCCGAGGCGTCCGAATCGAGCTTCTTGTTCAGTGCGCCGGCCATGTCGACCTGCAGCAGGAAGTGCACGCCGCCGCGCAGGTCCAGACCGAGGTACATCGGCAGTGCGCGCAGCGCGGTCATCCAGGTCGGCGATGCGCTTTGCAGGTTCAGTGCGACGATGTATTGCGGATCGTTCGGATCGCTATTGAGCGACTTCTGCAGCAGGTCTTTGACGCGCAACTGCGTGTCCGTGTCCGTCAGGCGCACGCGGATGTTCGCGTTGGTCTGCGAGTTGTCGAACGTGACTGCGGTCGGCTTGATCTGATTGCCCGCGAGCGCGGCTTCGACCGACGCCAGCGTGGTGGCGTCGAGCCTGACCGTGGCCTTGCCGCTCGACACCTGCACCGCCGGCGCTTCGCCGTACAGATTGGGCAGCGTGTACACGAGGCCGATGACCAGAGCCACCAGCATCACGGCGTATTTCCAGAGGGGGTAGCGATTCATGAGTGGTCCAACGGGAAGGTTGGCTTGGATGCGATGCGTCCGGCGATGAGCGCGGGCCGTTCAGCGAAGTGCCTGAACCGCCGGCGAGGCCGCGCCGGACGCGAGGAGTGCAGGCCTTACAGCGACTTGATCGTGCCCTTGGGGAGAATTGTCGTGACCGACGCCTTCTGCACGGTAATTTCCGTGCCTTCCGAGATTTCGATGCCGACGTAGGCTTCGCCCACCTTCGTCACCTTGCCGACGATACCGCCGTTCGTCACGACTTCATCGCCCTTGGCCATCGCTGCGAGCATGTTGCGATGTTCCTTCTGACGCTTCATTTGCGGGCGAATCATGATGAAGTACAGCACGCCGAACATCAGGATCAGCGGCAGGAAGCTCATCAGGTTCGATTCGACACCACCTGCTGCAGCGCCTTGGGCGAAGGCATTGGAAATGAACGACACGTTGGTCTCTCCGTTATTGGTCAAACAAACGAACAAAAAATCAGCCGATTATTCTACCACCGGCCATACGCACGCCGGCACGGCGAATCGGCTTTGTGATCAACCGTTTAAAGGTCCGATGCGGGGCAAATTCAGCGGTCAGCGAAAGCAAATTGTAGGTTGTCCGCGTGCGGCATGGGCAGTCTTCAGTGGCATTCGCCTACCGGGCCGTCAGGACGACGGTTCGACGCCGCGCGCCCGGTCTTCGTGGAAGCGCTTGCGGAACGCGTCGAACAGCTTCGCCTCGATCGCATCGCGCATTTCCTGCATCAGTTCGAGGTAGTAGTGCAGGTTGTGGATCGTGTTCAGCTGCGCGCCGAGGATTTCGCCGACGCGATGCAGGTGGTGCAGATAGCCGCGCGTGAAGTTGCGGCAGGTGTAGCAGCCGCATTGCTCTTCGAGCGGGCGCAGCGAGTTCCTGTGCGTCGCGTTGCGGATCTTGATGTCGCCGAAGCGCGTGAACAGCCAGCCGTTGCGCGCGTTGCGCGTCGGCATCACGCAGTCGAACATATCGACGCCGGCCGCGACGCCGGCCACCAGGTCTTCCGGCGTGCCGACGCCCATCAGGTAGTGCGGCTTGTTGGCCGGCAGCTTCGGGCCGATATGGTTCAGGACCCTCATCATGTCTTCCTTCGGCTCGCCGACCGACAGACCGCCGATCGCGAGGCCGTGGAAGTTCTTCTCGGCGAGACCGGCGAGCGACTCGTCGCGCAAGTCCTCGAACATGCCGCCCTGCACGATGCCGAACAGCGCATTCGGATTGCCGAGGCGCTGGAATTCGTCGATCGAGCGCTGGGCCCAGCGCATCGACATGCGCATCGATTCAGCGGCTTCCTTGTGCGAGGTCGGGATGTTGTTGGTCGCGTACGGCGTGCATTCGTCGAACTGCATCACGATGTCCGAGTTCAGCACCTTCTGGATCTGCATCGACACTTCCGGCGACAGGAACAGCCGGTCGCCGTTGATCGGCGACGCGAACGTGACGCCGTCCTCGGTGATCTTGCGCAGATCGCCGAGCGAGAACACCTGGAAGCCGCCCGAGTCGGTCAGGATCGGCTTCTTCCAGCCCATGAAGCCGTGCAGGCCGCCGTGCGCCTCGATCGTCTCGAGGCCGGGGCGCAGCCACAGATGAAACGTATTGCCGAGGATGATCTGCGCGTGCATTTCGTCGAGCTCGCGCGGCTGGACTGCCTTCACCGTGCCGTAGGTGCCGACCGGCATGAAGATCGGCGTCTCGACCACGCCGTGGTTGAGCGTGACGCGGCCGCGGCGCGCGAGGCCGTCGGTGCCGAGCAGTTCGAATTTGAGGCCATTCTCCGGACGCTCGTGGGCAGGATGCTGCGAGGGATGACCAAGGGTCATGGGGATCACTCCTGTGCTACCGGAAAACAGTCCGGCGCAATCAATGAAAACCGCCACGAAGGATCGCGGCGGCTAGGAAAACTGCCAATACGCTGAAGCAGTGCTGGAACCGGCTCAGGCATCGCGCCGCGTCAGCAGCATCGCGTCACCGTAGCTGAAAAAGCGATAACGCTCGTCGATCGCATGACGATACGCGGCGCGAATCGTCTCGACGCCCGCGAACGCCGACACCAGCATCAGCAGCGTCGACTTCGGCAAATGGAAGTTCGTGACCAGACGGTCGACCACGCGGAAGCGGTAGCCCGGCGTGATGAAGATGTCGGTTTCCGCGCTCGCCGCGGCGAGCGGATGGCCGGCTGCTTCGGCGTCGCGCGCGGCGGCTTCGAGCGCGCGCATCGACGTGGTGCCGACCGCGATCACGCGGTTGCCGCGCGCTTTGGTCGCAGCGATCCTGTCCGCCAGCTCTTGCGGCAGGTGATACCACTCGCTGTGCATCTTGTGCTCGGCGATGTTTTCGACCCGCACCGGCTGGAATGTGCCCGCGCCGACGTGCAGCGTCAGCGTCGCGCGTTCGATGCCGAAGGCGTCGAGCCTCGCGAGCAGCGCGTCGTCGAAGTGCAGGCCGGCGGTCGGCGCGGCGACCGCGCCCGGGTTCTGCGCGAATACGGTCTGATAGCGGGTTTCGTCGGTCGCGTCGGGATCGTGCTCGATGTACGGCGGCAGCGGCAGACGGCCGTATTGCTCGACCAGGGTCAGGCAGTCGTCGGGGAAATGCAGCGTGTAGAACTGATCGACGCGCTCGCCGACGGTGACGTCGAACGCGTCGGCGAGACGGATCGTCGTGCCCGCCTGCGGGCTCTTGCTCGCGCGGATCTGCGCAAGTGCGCTGCGCTCGCCGGTCAGGCGCTCGACCAGCACTTCGATCTTGCCGCCGCTCGCTTTCTGGCCGAAGAAGCGTGCCTTCAGCACTTTGGTATCGTTGAAGACCAGTAGATCGCCCGGCGCGAGGCACTCGGGCAATTCGGTAAAGCGGCGGTCGATGAGGCGCGCGGCGCCGTCGGCGGCGCCCGCGGCGTCCACGTCGAGCAGACGGCTTGCGCTGCGCTCGGGCAGCGCGACTTGCGCGATCAGCTCGGGCGGCAGATCGAAATCGAAATCGGAAAGCGTAAACATGCGAACGACTGGAAGCGGATTGGTACTGATTTGGGACTGAATTGAGCCGAAGCCGGAGCCGGGCGGCTATGATGGCGGGACGCCGAAGCGGCCCGCGAGCGCGTTGAGCCGCATCTTGCCCACGCTGGATGCGCGCAGAGCGGCACGTTTTTTTCGACAGCAGCCGATATTGTACTTGCGAAGCAGCCCATGCCTTTGTCCGACCGCCGATCGTCCGTTGCCACCCTCGAAGCGGGCGCCGAGCCGCGGCGCCGCGGTGCGCGAGCGGAGGCGGGGGAACGGGAGGCGGCAGAAGGTGGCGCGCAAGGCGGCATGATCGCCGCAGGCCATGATGCCGGGCGCGACGGCGACCCCGCGAGCGTCGACAAGCCCGCCGCCAAAACCAGAGCCACGGCGAAAGCCGCCGCCAAACCTGCAGCCAAAGCCCCCGTCAAAACCGCCGACAAGCTCGCCAAACTCGGCCTCACACGCGACATCGACCTCGTGCTGCATCTGCCAATGCGCTACGAAGACGAAACCTCGCTGACGCCGATCGGTCACCTGCTGCCCGGCGGCATCGCGCAAACCGAAGGCGTCGTATTCGACAACGAGATCGCCTATCGCCCGCGCCGGCAGCTGCTCGTGAAGCTGCGCGACGCCGACGGCGACGAGCTGGTGCTCCGCTTTCTGAATTTCTACGGCTCGCAGGTCAAGCAGATGGCGCTCGGCGCGCGCCTGCGCGTGCGTGGCGACGTGCGCGGCGGCTTCTTCGGCATGGAGATGGTGCATCCGACCGTGCGCGTCGTCGATGAAGACACGCCGCTGCCGCAGGCGCTGACGCCGGTCTATCCGAGCACCGCGGGCGTGTCGCAGGCGTATCTGCGCAAGGCGATCGACAACGCGCTCGCGCGCACGTCGCTGCCGGAGCTGCTGCCCGCGCCGGTCGCACGCGCGTTTCTCGAACCGCTCGGCGTGCCGGCGCTGATGGACGCGGTGCGCACGCTGCATCACCCGGGCGCGCAGTCGGACGAAACGGCGCTGATCGACGGCACGCATCCAGCGTGGGTGCGCATCAAGTTCGAGGAGCTGCTCGCGCAGCAGATGTCGCTCAAGCGCGCGCACGACGAGCGGCGCAACCGCGCCGCGCCGGCGATGCCGCGCCGCAAGCTCGGTGACGAATCCGCGCTGGTCGCGCGTCTGTTGAAGGCGCTGCCGTTTTCGCTGACGGCCGCGCAGCAGCGCGTCGGCGGCGAGATCGCGCTCGATCTGACGCAGCCGCATCCGATGCAGCGCCTGTTGCAGGGTGACGTCGGCAGTGGCAAGACGATCGTCGCGGCGCTCGCCGCCGCGCAGGCAATCGACGCCGGCTACCAGGCCGCGCTGATGGCGCCGACCGAAATTCTCGCCGAGCAACACGCGCGCAAGTTGCGCGGCTGGCTCGAGCCGCTCGGCGTGAATGTCGCGTGGCTCGCGGGCAGTCTGAAGACGAAGGAGAAGCGCGCCGCGATCGAAGCGGCCGCGCTCGGCACCGCGCAGCTGGTGATCGGCACGCACGCGATCATCCAGGACGCGGTCGACTTCGCGCGTCTCGGGCTCGTGATCGTCGACGAACAGCATCGCTTCGGCGTCGCGCAACGGCTCGCGCTGCGCGCGAAGGCGCGGGGCGCCGCCGACGGCGCGTCCGACTTCCAGCCGCATCAATTGATGATGTCCGCGACGCCGATTCCGCGCACGCTCGCGATGACCTACTACGCGGACCTCGACGTCTCCACGATCGACGAACTGCCGCCGGGCCGCACCCCGATCCTCACGAAGCTCGTGTCCGACGCGCGCCGCGAAGAGGTGATCGGCCGCGTGCGCGAGGCGGCGCTGACGGGGCGCCAGGTGTACTGGGTGTGTCCGCTGATCGAGGAAAGCGAGACGCTGCAGCTGCAAACCGCGGTCGAGACCTACGAGACGCTCGTGGCCGCGCTGCCCGAGCTGAGGGTCGGCCTCGTGCACGGGCGCCTCGCGCCCGCCGAAAAGGCCACGGTGATGGACGCGTTCTCGCGCAACGACATCCAGCTGCTGGTCGCGACCACGGTGATCGAGGTGGGCGTCGACGTGCCGAACGCGTCGTTGATGGTGATCGAGCACGCGGAGCGCTTCGGTCTCGCGCAGCTGCATCAGCTGCGCGGACGGGTGGGGCGCGGCAGCGCCGCGTCGGTCTGCGTGCTGCTGTACACCGGACCGCTGTCGATGACCGCCCGCGCGCGCCTGCAAACGATGCGCGAAACCACCGACGGCTTCGAGATCGCCCGCCGCGACCTCGAAATCCGCGGACCCGGCGAGTTCCTCGGCGCGCGGCAGTCGGGCGCGGCGATGCTGCGTTTCGCCGACCTGCAAAACGATCAGCACCTGATCGAGCCCGCGCGCGAAGCCGCCGCCACACTGCTGGACCAGTATCCCGACGTAGTCATCCAGCATCTGGCGCGCTGGCTCGGCGCGCGCGAGCAATATCTGAAAGCCTGAGCGCGAGGCCTCCGCCACGAACGGAACGGCTAAAAGGTTGGCGAACCGACCCTATAGGTGTATAACTAGAACCTATCGAATCTATCGTACTGATTGATCCCCGAATGACGCTCACCGAATTGAAATACATCGTGGCGGTGGCCCGCGAGCGGCACTTCGGCCGGGCCGCCGAAGCGTGTTTCGTCAGCCAGCCCACGCTGTCCGTCGCCATCAAGAAGCTCGAAGACGAGCTGAACGTGCAGATTTTCGAGCGCGGCACGAGCGAGGTCAGCGTCACGCCGATCGGCGAACAGATCGTCACGCAGGCGCAACGCGTGCTTGAGCAGACGCTCGCGATCAAGGAAATCGCCAAGCAGGGCAAGGACCCGCTGGTCGGTCCGCTGCGCCTCGGCGTGATCTACACGATCGGGCCGTACCTGCTGCCCACCCTTGTCAAGCAGATGATCCAGCGCGTGCCGCAGATGCCGCTGATGCTGCAGGAAAATTACACGCTGAAGCTGATCGAACTGCTCAAGCAGGGCGAAATCGACGTCGCGATCATGGCGCTGCCGTTTCCCGAAACCGGTTTGATGCTGCGTCCGCTGTACGACGAGCCGTTCGTCGTCGCGCTGCCGTCCGGGCACGCGTGGGAAGGCCGCTCGAAGATCGACCCTGACGATCTGAAGCAGGAAACCATGCTGCTGCTCGGCAGCGGCCACTGCTTCCGCGATCATGTGCTCGGCGTATGCCCCGAGTTGATGCGCTTTTCGCAGAATGCGGACGGAATCCAGAAGACCTTCGAGGGTTCGTCGCTCGAAACGATTCGTCATATGGTCGCGAGCGGCGTCGGCATTACCGTGCTGCCGCGCATGTCGGTGCACGAGGTCAAGCCGCATGCGGGCGGTATCGACGCGGGCCTGCTCAGCTACGTCGCGTTCGACGAGCCGGTGCCCGATCGCCGCGTCGTGCTGGCGTGGCGCAAGAGCTTTACGCGCATGCCAGCGATCGATGCGATCTGCGAGGCAATCGCCGCCTGCGAGCTGCCGGGCGTCAAAAAACTCGATCTGCCCGCTGCCGTCAATTAACGCGCGGTCATCGCGCAGCCGCGCCGGATAACGGCGCGGCCTGCCGCCAAAAAGGGCGCGAGCCCTATCGAATAGATTAAATTAATCAAATACGAATATTCGATAGCAATTGCTATAGTTTCCTCCATGGATCGCCCGATCCCCTGATTCGATAAGGCTCAGCCTCCGACTCCCCAGTCGGGGCGTCAGACAAGCCAGGAGGAAAACATCATGCAAGCAGTTTCACAGCCCATCCACGCTTTTCCCGCCCAACCGACCATGACGGCCGCCGCGCCGAGTATCCGCGCGGTCGCGATGTCGTTGCTGGTCGACCGGGTGCTGGCCGCCTGACGCGCCTACCCATGACGGCGTCCGTCCCGCACGGATGCCGCGCGATTTCTCTGATCCAATAAAACCCACGCAGGAGTGCTCATGTCCGAACGTAAGCTCACCAATGCCGCCGGCGCGCCCGTCGCCGATAACCAGAACACGATGACCGCCGGCCCGCGCGGCCCGGTGGTGCTGCAGGATGTCTGGCTGCTCGAAAAGCTCGCGCACTTCGATCGCGAAGTGATTCCCGAGCGTCGCGTTCACGCGAAGGGTTCGGGTGCGTTCGGCACGCTGACGATCACGGACGACATCTCGCGCTACACGAAGGCGAAGGTGTTCGCGCAGGTCGGCAAGGAAACACCGCTTTTCATGCGCTTTTCGACGGTGGCCGGCGAGCGTGGCGCGGCCGATGCCGAGCGCGACGTGCGCGGCTTTTCGATCAAGTTCTACACCGAAGAAGGCAACTGGGACGTGGTCGGCAACAACACACCGGTGTTCTTCATCCGCGATCCGCTGAAGTTTCCGGACTTCATTCATACGCAGAAGCGTGATCCGTACACGAACCTGCGTAACAACGTCGCGGCGTGGGATTTCTGGTCGCGTCATCCGGAGTCGCTGCATCAGGTGACGATTCTGATGAGCGATCGAGGGATTCCGAAGAACTACCGGCAGATGCACGGCTTCGGCTCGCACACATACTCGTTCATCAACGCCAACAACGAGCGTTTCTGGGTCAAGTTCCACTTCAAGTCGCAGCAGGGCATCGAGAACTTCACCGACGCCGAAGCCGCGCAGGTGGTCGCCAATGACCGCGAAAGCGCGCAGCGCGATCTGGTGAACAGCATCGACGCGGGCAACTTCCCGAAGTGGCGCTTCGCGATTCAGGTGATGCCCGAAGCGGATGCGGCGAACTACCGCTTCAACCCGTTCGACATCACGAAGGTGTGGTCGCAGAAGGACTATCCGTTGATCGACGTCGGCACGATCGAGCTGAACCGCAATGCGGCCAACTATTTCGCCGACGTCGAGCAGGCGGCGTTCACGCCGGCCAACGTGGTACCGGGCATCGGCTTTTCGCCGGACCGTCTGTTGCAGGGGCGTCTGTTCTCGTACGGCGATACGCAGCGTTACCGGCTCGGCATCAATCATCATCAGATTCCGGTGAATGCGCCGCGCGTGCCAAACCCGCATTCGTTCCATCGCGACGGCGCGATGCGCACCGACGGCAATCTCGGCGGCAACGTGAATTACGAGCCGAATCGCTTCAGCGACTTCGCGCAGGACGCGAACGCATCGGAGCCACCGCTCGCGGCTGGCGCGGTCGCGCGTTACGAGCATCGCGAGGACGACGACTACTACACGCAGCCGCGCATGCTGTTCGCGCTGTTCGACGACGCGCAGCGTCAGCGTCTGTTCGGCAATATCGCGCGACATATCGACGGTGTGCCGCAGGACATCGTCGCGCGTCAGATCGAGCATTTCCGCCGCGCCGATCCGGCTTACGCGGAAGGTGTGATCGCGGCGCTCGCCGCGTTGCAGGAAGGCAGAAACCGCTAGGCGTCCAGTACGCGGCGCATGGCAAGGCAGTAGCACAGTAATCGACGGCGCAGCGCGTTGCTGCGGCCGTCACGAGACGAACCGGGAGTACGATCATGATTCAGATGATGATGGCAAGCATCGGCGGTTCGACCGCCATGCCGAGCATGCAGGTGCAACGGCAGGTGTTGATGCTGCGCAAGGCGATGGGCGTTGCGATCGTCGCGAGTGGCTTTGCGATAATCGCCGCGCAGGCGTTGCAGCACGCGCTGGGCGGCTAAGCGCAGTACCGCCGGGATGGCGGCGCAGCAAGGCCTCCCGAGCACGTCTTGAGCGAAGCTTGCGGCATTTCACGCTACACTGTCGAACAGTTTTATTCGTGTTTCCGCAGACCGTCATCTGCCGACCGGTTCGTATCACTCTTCGAAGGAGTCATCATGGCCAAGAAAGAAGCCGCAGCAGCCGTACAGCACGTCAACATCGGGATCAGCGACAAGGATCGCAAGAAGATCGCCGAAGGGTTGTCGCGTTTGCTCGCCGACACCTACACGCTGTACCTGAAGACCCACAACTTCCACTGGAACGTCACGGGTCCGATGTTCAACACGCTGCACCTGATGTTCGAAACGCAGTACAACGAACTGGCGCTCGCGGTCGACTCGATCGCCGAACGCATCCGCGCATTGGGCGTGCATGCGCCGGGCACCTACAAGGATTTCGCGAAGCTGTCGTCGATCCCCGAAGCGGACGGCGTGCCGGCCGCGGAAGACATGATCCGCCAACTGGTCGAAGGCCAGGAAGCGGTGGTGCGCACCGCGCGCGCGATCTTCCCGGCGACGGAAGCCGCCAACGACGAGCCGACCGCCGACCTGCTCACGCAACGCATGCAGACGCACGAAAAGACCGCGTGGATGCTGCGCTCGCTGCTCGCGTGATTCGACGCGGCTAAGCCGGCCGAGTCACGTTCGAATGCAGGTGCGGGCAACACCCGCGCCGTGCCAGAAACGCACAAGCCTCCCTGCACGGGAGGCTTTGTTTTTTGCGCCGCCGCCGCGTGATGCAGGGGCGCGAGCGCGAGGCACTTCGATACGCGGCCAGATGAATTCAGAGCCACCGTGCGCTTCCCGTAAAATAGGCGCACCGTGTTCGCACTTCACCGAATTCGTCCCATGTTCGCCCGACTTCCCCTGTATCTGCGCCTCGTGCGCATGGACAAGCCGATCGGCAGCCTGCTGCTGCTGTGGCCGACGCTCAACGCACTGTGGATCGCTTCCGGCGGTCATCCGTCGTGGCAATTGCTGGTGATCTTCACGCTCGGCACGGTGCTGATGCGCTCAGCCGGCTGCGCGATCAACGACTACGCGGACCGCGATTTCGACCGCCACGTGAAGCGCACCGAGAACCGGCCGATCACGTCCGGCAAGATCAATGCGTGGGAGGCGGTCGTGCTGGCCACCGTGCTGTCGCTGATCGCTTTTCTGCTGATCCAGCCGCTCAATGCGTTGACCAAGGAGTTGTCGGTGGTCGCGCTGTTCGTCGCCGGCACGTATCCGTTCATGAAGCGCTTCTTCGCGATTCCGCAGGCGTATCTGGGCATCGCGTTCGGCTTCGGCATTCCGATGGCGTTCGCCGCGGTGCTGGATCACGTGCCGCTGCTCGCATGGGTGATGCTGGTCGCGAACATCTTCTGGGCCGTTGCGTACGACACCGAATACGCGATGGTGGATCGCGACGACGACATCAAGATCGGCATCCGCACGTCGGCGCTGACTTTCGGTCGCTTCGACGTGGCTGCGGTCATGCTGTGTTACGCGGTGACGCTGGGGATTTACGTCGGCATCGGCCTGACGCTCGGGTTTGGTCTGCTGTACTGGCTCGGCTGGACGGTCGCGGTGGGTTGCGCGATCTATCACTACACGCTGATCCGCAATCGCGAGCGCATGCCGTGCTTTGCCGCGTTTCGTCACAACAACTGGCTCGGCGGCGCGTTGTTCGCGGGGATTGCCGCGCATTACGCGGTGACCTCGTTTTAATTCGCGTCCGCGCTTTTCTGGCTTCAAAACGCTGGTGTTTCTACACGCCGTAGCGCGCGTGCCCTTAATTAGAAAAGGCAGGCGTGCTACGGCGTGTTAGTTTCCGCTGATTCTTTTCGACGCCGGTTCGCGTTACTGCTTGCCGAACTCGTCGCCCATCTCGCGCGCCCGTGCATCGGCGGCCAGTGCGCCCCGCACGATCGCGTCCTTGATGCCGCTCGCGTCGAACGAGGCGAGCGCTGCCGCGGTCGTGCCGCCCTTCGAGGTCACGCGCTCGCGCAGCACGCTCGGCGGTTCGTCCGAATTGGCCGCGAGTTGCGCGGCGCCCGTGAACGTCGCGACCGCGAGCGCGCGGCCCTGCGCTTCGTCCATACCTAGCTGGCGCGCTGCTTCCTGCAGCGCTTCAATGAAATAGAACACGTAGGCCGGCCCGCTGCCCGAGATCGCAGTGACCGCGTCGATCTTCGCTTCGTCGTCGAACCAGACGGTTTCGCCGACCGCGCCGAGCACCTGCGACGCGAGCGCGCGGCCCGCTTCGTCGACGCTGCCGCTGGCGACGAGACCCGTCACGCCCATGCCGATCAGCGCCGGCGTATTCGGCATCACGCGCACGATGCGGCTGTGGCCATTCAGCCAGCGCGACATGTCACCGATGCGAATACCCGCGACGATGCTGACGATCAGTTGCGACGCGCGCAGATGCGCCGCCAGCGTCTCGGCGACGCTCTTCAGGATCTGCGGCTTCACCGCGAGCACGACCGCGTCGTAGTCGGCGAGCGTGCCGTCGGCGGCCGCGCCGGTGCGGATGCCGAATTGCTGTTCGTTGCGCTTGCGCGCGTCTTCGTTCGGATCGATCGCATATAGGTCAGCGGGCGCGGCGCCCCGCTTGATGAGGCCGCCGATCAACGCTGCGGCCATGTTGCCGCCGCCGATAAACGCAATTTTCATGATGGTCCGGATAGCTTCAGATGAGATGCGGTGAGGGCTTCGCGCAGCCAGGTTCGCGCAAGGCCCGTGGAAAAGCTCAGTGCGAGTAATCGCGCGCGCCGAAGATCGCGGTGCCGACGCGCACGATCGTTGCGCCTTCGAGCACGGCTGCTTCGAGATCGGCCGACATGCCCATCGACAACGTATCGAGCTCGAGCCCGTCGTTACACAAGCGCTCGAACAGCTCGCGCAATTTGCGATGCGGCGCGCGCTGTTCTTCGAGATCGCCGCCCGGTTCCGGAATCGACATCAGTCCGCGCAGCTTCAGCTTTGGCAGTGCGGCGATCTGGTGCGCGATGGCGGCCGCCTCGTCGGCCGCAACGCCGCTCTTCGACGCCTCGCCGCTGACGTTGACCTGCAGGCAGACGTTGAGCGGCGGCAGGTTGTCGGGGCGCTGCTCCGACAGCCGCTGTGCGATCTTCAGCCGATCGACCGAATGCACCCAGTCGAAATGGTCGGCAACGGGGCGCGTCTTGTTCGATTGCAGCGGCCCGATGAAATGCCATTCGAGCGATGCGCGCAGATCGGCGAGCGTCTGGATCTTGTCGAGTGCTTCCTGCACGTAGTTCTCGCCGAATGCGCGCTGACCGGCCGCATGAGCGGCGCGCACGGCAGCGGCGGGAAACGTCTTGGAGACTGCGAGCAGCATCACGGACTGCGCATCTCGGCCGGCCGCTTGCGCGGCGCGGGCGATGCGCTCGTGCACGTCGGCGAGACTTTGAGCGAAGTGGTCGGCGAAACGGTGAGGCAGATCGGACATGGAACGAACCGGTGTTCAGCGAAGACGATGCCCCGATTATACGGACAGCATGTGCTCGACCAATTCGATCCAGTGCGCGACCGGCGTCGACGTGCCGCTTTGCAGATGCGCGATGCAACCGACGTTCGCCGACACGATCACCTGCGGCTCCTGCGCCTGCAAACGCTCGAGCTTCTGGTCGCGCAGCGCGTACGACAGGCGCGGCTGCAGCAGCGAGTAGGTGCCGGCCGAGCCGCAGCACAGATGGCTGTCGGTGGGGAGGCGCACTTCGAGGCCCAGCGCGCTGAGCAGTTGCTCGACTTTGCCGCGGATCTGCTGGCCATGCTGCAGCGTGCAGGGCGGATGAAAAGCGACCGTGTGCACCGAGCGGCGGCGCGTGATCGCGACGAGCCGTTCTTCGAACTCGGGCAGGATTTCGGAGACGTCGCGCGTCAACTCGACGATGCGGCGCGCCTTCTCCGCATACTCGGGATCGAGGCGCAGCAGGTGCGCGTATTCCTTGACCGTCGCACCGCAACCCGACGCGTTCATTACGATCGCTTCAACGCCCTGTTCGACGTAGGGCCACCATGCGTCGATGTTCGCGCGCACGTCGTCGAGTGCTTCTTCGTTGTAGCCGAGGTGCAGGCGGATCGCGCCGCAGCAGCCGGCTTCGGGCGCGATCAGCGTTTCGATACCGAGCGCGTCGAACACGCGCGCGGTCGCGATGTTGACGTTCGGCATCATCGACGGTTGCACGCAGCCCGCGAGCATCAGCACCTTGCGTTCGTGTGTCGCGCTCGGCCATTCGAGCGGGCGTTGACGCGCAGGGACCTTGTCGCGCAGCTTCTTCGGCAGCAGGCCGCGCACATGCTGGCCCAGCCGCATCGCGGGCGTGAAGATCGCGCTGTTCGGCAGCACGCTCGCGAGCAGCCGCCGCATCAGCCGCTGATTGAGCGGACGCGTGACCTTCTCTTCGGTGAGCTTGCGGCCGATTTCGACGAGCCGCCCGTATTGCACGCCGGACGGGCACGTCGTTTCGCAGTTGCGGCAGGTCAGGCAGCGGTCCAGGTGTACCTGGGTGCTGCGCGTGACCGGCGCGCCTTCGACCATCTGCTTGATCAGATAGATGCGCCCGCGCGGGCCGTCGAGCTCGTCGCCGAGCAGTTGATAGGTCGGGCAGGTGGCCGTGCAGAAACCGCAATGCACGCATTTGCGCAGGATGGCGTCCGCTTCGTTGCCATCAGGGGTATTGCGAATGAAGTCCGCGAGGTTGGTTTGCATCGCGTCGCTCAGAAGTCGGGGTAGAGACGGCCGCGGTTGAAGATGCGGGCCGGATCGAATGCATGTTTGAGGCCGCGATGGATTTTCATCAACGGCGCGGGCAGCGGTGTGAATACGCCGGCGCTGCGGTCGTAGCCGTGGCCGCTGCGGAAAATGGTTGCGTGGCCGCCGGCCTGCTTCGCGCTGATGCGCACGGTTTGCGCGTCGGTGTCGGTGATCCACCAACGCTGGCCGCCGCCCCATTCCATCAGTTGCGCGCCGGGCAGCTGCAGCGGCTCGGTGATCGACGGCAGCGCGAGACGCCACAGCGCGGCCTTCGGCGGAATGCTTGCAAAGAACGAGTCGGTCTGTTCGCGCAGGCCGCCCCAGAAGCGCTCGGCTTCGACCGCATCGACGACTTCGCCGCCGAGCCCGGTGCGCGCGGCCTTGACCGCGGCCTCCGCGCCGCCCAGGCGCACCGCGAGCGTGCCGTTGCGCCATGCGCTCGCGGTGATGGGCAGCGGCCGGCCGCCCCATTCGTTGAGCTTGCGTACCGCATCGGTGCCATTCATGTCGAATTTCAGCGTGGCTTCGGCCTGCGGGCGCGGCAGCACTTTGACCGACAGCTCGAGGATCAGCCCGAGCGTGCCGAGCGAGCCCGCGAGCAGCCGCGACACGTCGTAACCCGCGACGTTCTTGACGACCTGGCCGCCGAAGTGCAGCACCTGGCCCTGGCCGTTCATCACGACGGCGCCGAGCACGAAGTCGCGCGCGGCGCCGACGGCCGGCCGGCGCGGCCCGGAAATGCCCGCGGCGATGCAGCCGCCGAAGGTGGCCTGCGGACCGAAGTGCGGCGGCTCGAACGCCAGCATCTGGTCGTGCTCGGCGAGCGCGGCTTCGATTTCCAGCAGCGGTGTTCCCGCGCGCGCGGTGATCACGAGCTCGGCCGGATCGTACGCGATGATGCCGCGATAAGCTCGCGTGTCGAGGATCTCACCTTCCAGCGTCTGGCCATACCAGTCCTTGGTGCCGCCGCCACGGATGCGCACCGCGCGTCCCTCGGCGCTGGCCGAGCGCACGCGTTCGGACCATACGGCGACGATGTCGTCCTCTTCCATGGTGTCCTGCTCGTTGTGTTTCGTTTGATTGTACCGGGCGGCGGCTCGCTGGCAAGCCGGAGCGCACCCGCATGACGGGGCGCGGCATCCGTCTGAAGGGGCGGCGCAAATCGCCGTGCAGGCCGCGCCCGCATCGGCGCGGGCCCGGCACACGGTGGCTGCGCGATGCAGACGCCAGCCGCTAGAAGCGCGGTAGCTCGGGATGAGGCAGCAGTCCGCCGCGCACGTGCATCTTGCCGTATTCGGCACAGCGCGCCCGCGTCGGAATGCCCTTGTCGGGATTCAACAGACCGGGCGCGTCGAATGCTCGCTTGACCGCGTGGAACGTGTCGCGCTCCTCGGGCGAGAACTGCACGCACATCGAATTGATCTTCTCGATGCCGACGCCATGCTCGCCCGTCACCGTGCCGCCCAGCTCGACGCAAGCTTCGAGGATGTCGGAACCGAACAACTCGGCGCGATGCCACTCGTCCTGGTCGTTGCCGTTGAACAGGATCAGCGGATGCATATTGCCGTCGCCGGCATGGAACACGTTGATACAGCGCAGCTGGTAGGTTTTCTCCATCTCCTCGATGCGCGCGAGCAGCGGCCCGATACTTCGGCGCGGCACGGTGCCGTCCATGCAGTAGTAGTCCGGTGAGATGCGGCCGGCGGCCGGAAACGCGTTCTTGCGCCCGGACCAGAAGCGCAGGCGCTCGGCCTCCGTGCGCGAAATCTGGATACGGGTCGCGCCGTGCTCGCGCAGCACCGCGGTCATGCGCACGATCTCGGCCGCGACTTCCTCGGGCGTGCCGTCCGATTCGCACAGCAGGATCGCCGCCGCGTCGAGGTCGTAGCCCGCGTTGACAAACTCCTCGACCGCGCGCGTGGCGGGCTTGTCCATCATCTCGAGGCCGGCCGGGATGATGCCCGCCGCAATGATGCCGGCAACGGCGTCGCCGCCTTTGACCACATCGTCGAAGCTGGCCATGATGACCTGCGCCGTTTGCGGCTTCGGGATCAGCTTGACGGTGACCTCGGTGACGATCGCGAACATGCCCTCGCTGCCGATCAGCACCGCGAGCAGATCGAACCCCGGCGCGTCAGGCGCGAGCGAGCCGAATTCGACGAACTCGCCGTCCATCGTCACCGCGCGCACGCGCAGCACGTTGTGCACGGTGAGGCCGTACTTCAGGCAATGCACGCCGCCCGAATTTTCGGACACGTTGCCGCCGATCGTGCACGCAATTTGCGACGACGGATCCGGCGCGTAGTAGAGGCCATACGGTGCCGCGGCTTCGGAGATCGCGAGGTTGCGCACGCCCGGCTGCACGGTCGCGATGCGCGCATACGGGTCGACCTCGACGATCTTGCGAAAGCGCGCGAGCGACACCACGACGCCGTGCCGAATCGGCATTGCGCCACCGGACAGCCCGGTGCCCGCGCCGCGCGGCACGATGGGCACATCGAGACGATGGCAGATCTGCACGATGCGCTGCACCTGCGATTCGGTTTCCGGCAACGCGACCGCGAGCGGCAGACGCCGGTACGCGGCGAGGCCGTCGCATTCATACGCGACGGTATCTTCCTCGCGATACAGCAGACAGTGGGTCGGCAACACAGCCATCAGCGCCTGCACGACTTCGCGCTGACGCTGCGCGAGGACTTCGGCCGACAGTTCAGCGGGTGCGTTCATGTGAGTTGTCTCCTCGTGGCTTGCGCCGGTCCGGCTTCCAGGTTCGAGCCGGCTGTTTCGGGCGGCCTGCTTCGCGTCACTTGCGTGTTCGGGCCGGCGGCTTGTCGCGGCCAGCCTTCGCAATGTAGATCAGGCCGCCGCCCAGGCGAAAATCTTGCCCGGGTTCATCAGATTGCGCGGGTCGAGCGCGTGCTTGATGGAGCGCATCGTGTCGACCGCGACGTCGCCGTGCTCCTCGAGCAGAAAACCCATTTTGTGCAGACCGACGCCATGCTCGCCGGTGCAGGTGCCGTCCATGCGCAGCGCGCGCTGCACGATGCGATGGTTCAGGCGTTCGGCTTCTTCGAGCTCTTCGGGCTTGTCCGGATCGATCAGGATCGCGACGTGGAAATTGCCGTCGCCGACATGGCCGACGATCGGGCAGGGCAGCGGCGACGCCAACAGATCCTGCTCCGTTTCGACCACACACTCCGCCAGACGCGAGATCGGTACGCAGACGTCGGTAGTCACCGCGCGCGAGCCGGGCTTCAGTTGCAGCATCGCGAAATAGGCGTTGTGACGCGCGTTCCACAGGCGGCTGCGGTCTTCGGGGCGCGTCGCCCATTCGAAGCCTTCGCCGGCATTTTGCGCGGCGATTTCCTGCACGAGTTCGGCCTGTTCCTTGACGCCGGCCTCGGTGCCGTGAAATTCGAAGAACAAGGTGGGCGCTTCGCGCAGCGTCAGATTCGAGTGGCGATTGATCGAGCGGATCGCCAGCGAATCGACGAACTCGACACGCGCGATCGGCACGCCGATCTGGATCGTCTCGATGACCGCGCGCACCGCATCGCCCATCGACGGGAACGTGCACACCGCGGCCGACACCGCCTCCGGCTGCGGATAGAGGCGCAGCGTGATTTCGGTGATCACGCCGAGCGTGCCTTCCGAGCCGACGAACAGGCGCGTGAGGTCGTACCCCGCCGACGATTTGCGCGCGCGCGAGCCGGTCTTGATCACGCGGCCATCGGCGAGCACGACCGTCAGGCCGAGCACGTTCTCGCGCATCGTGCCGTAGCGCACGGCGTTGGTACCGGACGCGCGGGTCGCCGACATGCCGCCGATGCTCGCGTCCGCGCCCGGGTCGATCGGGAAGAACAGGCCCGTGTCGCGCAGCGCTTCGTTCAGTTGCTTGCGCGAGATGCCGGGCTCGACGGTGACGGTCAGGTCTTCGGCGTTGATCGACAACACCCGGTTCATCTCCGACAGGTCGATCGACACGCCGCCTTGCACGGCAAGCAGATGTCCTTCGAGCGACGAGCCATTGCCGTACGGAATGATCGGCACGTCGAACTGGCCGCACAGCTTGACGGCGGTTTGCACGTCTTCGCTCGTGCGCGCGAAGACGACGGCGTCAGGCAATTGCGGATCGAACGGCGATTCGTCGCGGCCGTGGTGCGCACGCACGGCTTCGGCAACGGAGACCCGATCGCCGAAGGCGGCTTTGAGCTGGTTCAGCAATTCGGCGGGAAACGGCCGGCGTAGCGGCGCCGGCGGTACGGGATGGTTCACGCATGTCTCCTGTCGAGCGGAGTTGGCGCTTCAACGCTTACTCCGGTCCGATGAAAGTTTCTTTAGGTAACAGCCTGTTTGCAGCAGCTGTTTCATTTTACGCCGTTCGCCCGCCGGACGGCGCTGGGCCGGCTTCCGCCCATATAATGGCGGCGATTTCGCGATGCGTGCAATATGGGCAAACGTGGTGGCCGCATCGTCACTGGAAGCAAGGAGACATCATGGGCAATCGCCTCAGCAAGATCGCCACTCGCACCGGCGACGACGGCACCACCGGTCTCGGCGACGGCCGCCGTGTGCGCAAGGACAGCGCGCGAATCGCCGCGATCGGCGACGTCGACGAACTCAATTCGAATCTCGGCGTGCTGTTGTGCGAGACCCTGCCCGAAAACGTACGCGCGGCGCTGGTCGCGATTCAGCACGATCTGTTCGATCTGGGTGGCGAGCTGTGCATTCCCGGTCATACGATGATTACCGAGCGGCATCTCGCTCAGCTCGACGGCTGGCTCGCCGACTACAACGGCACGCTGCCGCCACTGAAGGAATTCATTCTGCCGGGCGGTTCGCGCGCGGCTGCGCTCGCGCATGTGTGCCGTACCGTTTGCCGTCGAGCGGAGCGCGCGATCGTCGCGCTTGGCGAACACGAGACGCTGAACGCGGCGCCGCGTCAGTACGTGAACCGGCTGTCCGATCTGCTGTTCGTGCTGGCGCGCGTGCTCAATCGCGCGGACGGCGGCACCGACGTGCTGTGGCAGCACGATCGCGGCGCGCCTTGAATGGCGACGCGCATGCGCATGTAGATAGGTACTGAGCTTCGCACGAGCCGACGCTCAATCGCTCAACCGACGGCGAGCGTAACCGGCTTGCCGATGCGGCTCAGCATTTCAACGAGCGTGTCGATCGTGAACTTGGTGGTTTTCTTGTTGACGACGTCGGACACGCGCGGGCGCGACACCATCAGGATTTCGGCCGCCTCGGCCTGCTTCAGATGATGCTGTTCGATCCACGTGGATAGCTCGGTCATCAACTGTTCCTTGAGCAGCCGCGTGTCATTAATCTGCTTTTGCGACGCCGCGTGAAGGCGCTTCGCTTCTTCGTCGGAAAAACCGAGTTCGAGGAACACGTTCGCGCCGGCTCGCGTTACGTGACGAATGTTGGTGTCGATCGTCATGGCTGGGTGGTCCTGTAATGAGTGATGGCGCGATAGCGCGTTTCGGCAATTTTTCTGTCGCGGGGTCCGGGCTTCTGCGTTTTCTTCTGAAAGCAATGCAGCACGTACAGCGCTTCGGCATATTTGGTCACGTACATCACGCGAAAAATACCGTCCTCGTCTCTGATGCGAATTTCGCGCGTTTCCGCGCCGATAGACTCGAACGGTTTCCAGTCGTCAGGGTCGAGTCCTGACTGAATCTTGTGAAGCTGAAACCCGGCGAGACGACGCGCTTCGTTGGGAAAAGCAAGCAAATCACGGTAGCTGGAGCCTAACCAGCGAATTTCTTTTTCCTGCTCCATCGCCACCTCATGTATAAAATCGTATACGCATTCTCCAGCCTGGTCAAGTCGTGCAAGCAACCAGGCAACGAGCTATGACGATAGCGACGCTGCCGGCTGAGTACCATTCGTCCGAATGGCCAATAAAAAACCCGGTTCGAAATCGAACCGGGTTTTCTACGGACTACCGACAAGCCCCCGCGGCGGCGGCGGGGCAGGCGTTCAGTTGCCGCTGCCGCGCGCGACGCGGCGTTGCTTGACCGCTTCGGCCAGGCCTTCGAGCACGGCGACGCTTTCGTCCCAGCCGATGCATGCATCGGTAATGCTCTGGCCGTACGTGAGCTGGCAGCCTTCCTGCAGATCCTGGCGACCCGCGACGAGGTGCGACTCCACCATCACGCCAACGATGCGCTCGTCACCCGCGGCGATCTGACGGCCGACGTCCGCGCACACCGGAATCTGGTTTTCGTGCTTCTTCGAGCTGTTCGCATGGCTCGCGTCGATCATCAGACGCGCGGCGAGACCCGCCTTGCCGATGTCCGCGCAGGCCGCATTGACGCTGTCGGCGTCGTAGTTCGGCGTTTTGCCGCCGCGCAGAATGACGTGGCAGTCCTCATTGCCCGCGGTCGATACGATCGCCGAGTGCCCGCCCTTGGTGACCGACAGGAAGTGGTGCGGCTGCGAGGCGGCCTTGATTGCATCGACGGCGATCTTCACGTTGCCGTCCGTGCCGTTCTTGAAGCCGACCGGGCACGACAGTCCCGAAGCCAGCTCGCGATGCACCTGCGATTCGGTCGTGCGCGCGCCGATCGCCCCCCACGAGATCAGATCCGCGATGTACTGCGGGCTGATCATGTCGAGGTACTCGGTGCCGGCGGGCAGACCGAGTTCGTTGATCCGCAGCAGCAGCTCGCGCGCGGTGCGCAGACCTTCGTTGATCTTGAAGCTGTTGTCCATGTGCGGGTCGTTGATGAGACCCTTCCAGCCCACCGTCGTGCGCGGCTTTTCGAAGTACACGCGCATCACGACTTCGAGCTCGCCGGCAAAGCGCTTGCGCTGCTCGATCAGACGCCCCGCGTATTCGATGGCGGCCTTCGGATCGTGAATCGAGCACGGGCCGATCACGACGATCAGGCGGTCGTCCATGCCGTGCAGAATGCGATGCATCGCGGTGCGCGATTCGTAGATCACGTTGGACACCGTCTCGTCGCAAGCAAACTCGCGGATCAGGTGAGCGGGCGGCGTGAGTTCCTTCAATTCGCGGATGCGGACATCGTCGGTATTGTGCGGGGGCATGTGGTTCTCCTGAATCGGTTCGTAGCGTGTTCGCGTGGGTCAAATAGGTATCGAAAAGCGTGAGGCGAAAAAAAACCGCCAGGCTAGCTGGCGGTTTTTCGGGAATTCTCGGTGTCCTGCGTGTACTAACACCCCTCTCGATCCGCCAGCGGTCTGAGATACCAAAAAAAGTAAAAATAAAACTTGGCGGACATGGCGAAGTGAATGCGTCGCTGGTCAAAAAAGGTGAGTGACTTTATAACCCGGTACAGGCTCGGCTGACAAGCCAGGACGTCGAAAAATGCGGAAAACCCGCACGCTTCGCGTTTTGCGTGCGCGAAGCGTGCATCCGCCGAGTAATCAGGCCGTGCCGCCGACCGTCATCTTCTCGATGCGCAGCGTCGGCTGACCGACGCCCACCGGCACGCTCTGGCCTTCCTTGCCGCACACGCCGACGCCCGAATCGAGCTTCATGTCGTTGCCGATCATCGTGACGTACTTCAGCGATTCCGGGCCGCTGCCGATCAGCGTCGCGCCCTTGACCGGATACGTGATCTTGCCGTTCTCGATCATGTACGCCTCGGAGGCCGAGAAGACGAACTTACCGTTCGTGATGTCCACCTGACCGCCGCCGAAGTTCACCGCGTACAGACCGTTCTTCACGGACGCGAGAATTTCCTGCGGGTCCTTGTCGCCGTTGAGCATGTACGTGTTGGTCATGCGCGGCATTGGCAGCGCCGCGTACGATTCACGCCGCGCGTTGCCGGTGACCGGCATCTTCATCAGGCGCGCGTTCAGCGTGTCCTGGATGTAGCCCTTCAGGATGCCGTCCTCGATCAGCGTCGTGCACTGGGTCGGATTGCCTTCGTCGTCGATATTGAGCGAGCCGCGGCGGTTCGGCAGCGTGCCGTCGTCGACCACGGTGACGCCCTTCGCGGCGACCTGCTCGCCGATGCGTCCCGCGAACGCCGACGACCCCTTGCGGTTGAAGTCGCCCTCGAGCCCGTGGCCGATCGCCTCGTGCAGCAGCACGCCGGGCCAGCCCGGGCCGAGCACTACGGTCATCGCGCCGGCCGGCGCCGGACGCGCGTCGAGATTGACGAGGGCCGCGTGCACCGCATCGTCGACATAGCGCGACAGCACTTCATCGGTGAAATAGCCGTAGTCGAAACGTCCGCCGCCGCCGCCGCTGCCGATTTCGCGGCGGCCGTTCTGCTCGGCGATCACGGTGACCGACACGCGCACGAGCGGCCGGATGTCGGCCGCGAAGCCGCCGTCGCTGCGCGCGACCAGCACAACGTCGTATTCGCCGGCCAAGCCCGCCATCACCTGCTGGATGCGCGGATCGCGGCCGCGCGCCATCTGTTCGATGCGCTCGAGCAGCTTGACCTTCGCGGTGGCGTCGAGCGAATGCAGCGGGTCGGACGGCAGGTACAGATCGCGTCCGGCGATGCCGGTCAGCGACGACGCCACCTTGATCTTCTGCTTGCCGCCGCCCGCCTTGGCGATTGCGCGTGTGGCGATGGCCGCCTGGCGGATTGCTTCGGGCGACAGGTCGTCCGAGTAGGCGAACGCGGTACGGTCGCCCGACACGGCGCGCACGCCGACGCCCTGGTCGATGCTGAAGCTGCCCGATTTCACGATGCCTTCCTCGAGACTCCACGCTTCGCTGCGGGTGGTCTGGAAGTACAGGTCCGCGTAGTCGACGCGGTGCGTGAAGATTTCGGCGAGCGTGCGCGTGAGCAGCGACTCGTCGAGGCCATAGGGCGTGAGGAGGATGTCCTTGGCGGCGGCGAGATTACGGATACCGGGTTCGATGATGTTCATGCGAAGTATGTTCTGCTCGATACGAAGGGGTCGGGAAGCGCCTGCGTCGGTATATGCATGGCAGGCGCCGCAGTTTCAATGTCGGTTTCAGGTCAGCACGCGATGACGCCATGCCGGCAGGCTCTGCCGCACTTCGTCGATGCGCGCGCGTTCGAGGTTGCCCGCGACCACGCCGGCGCCCTCGTCGCGCACCGCGACGATCTCACCCCACGGGTCGATCAGCATGCTGTGGCCCCAGGTGCGGCGGCCGTTTTCATGTTTGCCGCCCTGCGCTGCGGCGAGCACGTAGCACTGGTTTTCGATCGCGCGGGTGCGCAGCAGCAGCTCCCAATGCGCGCGGCCGGTCGTGTAGGTAAACGCGGACGGCACCACGATCAGCGCGCAGTCGCCCATGCGCCGGTACAGCTCGGGAAAGCGCAGATCGTAGCAGACCGACAGGCCGACCCGGCCGAATGGCGCCTCGAAGCTTTGCACCGAGGTGCCGGGCCGGATCGTGCGAGCTTCGTCGAACGATTCATCGCCTTTTTCGAAGTTGAACAGATGGATCTTGTCGTAGCGCGCGGCTTCGTTGCCGAGCGGGTCGAACACCAGCGTCGTGTTCAGCACGCGCGACGCCTCCGGCGCATTCAGCGGCAGGGTGCCGCCGATCACCCAGAGCCGGTGGCGGCGCGCGGCGTCGGCCAGAAAGCGCTGGATCGGGCCATCCCGATGCGGCTCTCGCACGGCGAGCTTGTCGGTGTCCTTGAAGCCCATGAAACAGAAATACTCGGGGAGCAGGACGAGTTGCGCGCCGTCGGCGGCGGCTTCGGCGATCAGGCGCTCTGCGTCGGCGAGATTGCGATCGCGATCCGGCGTGCTGACCATCTGCAGCGCGGCGACCCGAAAGGGGCTGGCGACAGAGCCGGACGTTGCGGCGGATGCGGATGATGTGACGTGTGTTTCGCTCATGAGCGTGTCGAAAGACTCCCGGCGGGCGGTGGTATGAAGCGCGGGCACCGCATGGTTCTGGGCTGGCTCGGCCCCGTTGGCGCATCGAGTCGGCAGAGCAGCACGAGCGGCCGCGTGGAACGAGACAGCGGCGCCAGGGAAACCGAAGCTCAGTGCGCTTCCACGGTCGAAGCCGGAGCGTCAATCTTACCCCGTTCGCCCGTCACCCGCTGAACCTGCGGTTTGGACCACGAACCGGTGATCGCGTAGTCGCGCGCGAACACGTGCGACACCCCATGTGTGAAGGCGATATCGGCGACCAGCGCGCCGAGGCCGATCAGCGGATTGATGATCGTCGCGGCGATCACCGCGGAGCCGGCGCTGACGGTCGGTATTACGTGCAGGTGCAGGTTCTGGGTTCTCTGCGCGATGTCGACCGAGCCCACCATTTCGGCGCGGGCCGGCGCGGTCACCATCCTGAAGTTGTCGGTGCGGGCGATGCCGTCATGAATCTGCGCGGTACCGGTCACGCTCGAGAACGGCAGGCCCTCGCCGAGCACGTCGCGGAAATCGAGCGTGGCGATGCGCGCGAGGCTTTGCAGGCTCAGCACGCCGAGCAGCGTCGCGACGCCAGGATCGACCTTCAGGATCTGGCCGTGGCGCAGATCGAGCGCGAGGTTGCCGTTCAGCGTCGAATAGTCGATCGTGGTCGGGCCGCCCTGCCACACGGCCTTGCCCTGGATAGAGCCGACGCCGCCCTTGAGCGTTCTCGGCAGACCGAAGCGCTCGAGCATCGCGCCAGCGTCCTTGATGTCGAGCTTGAAATCGAACACGGTGCGGCGCGGCGTGGCTTCGTCGGCCGAGATGGGCAGTTCGGTCGAGGTGCGCCAGTTCGCGGTCGCGGTGAGCGTCGCGGTAGGGTTCGTCACGTCTAGCTTGTCGAGCTGCCACACCGGCACGCCGTTCTCGTCGTAGTTGTGTGCGTCGACCTCGAGCCGGCCGACGTTGCGGTCGCGCACGATCAGCTCGTTCACGACCAGATCGATCGACGGCATGTTCAGCGCGGGCGCCGACATCGCCGGGCCGAGCAGGTCCTTGTCCGCGACCGATGGAATCACGACGCGTGCGAAGCGCGCCTGCAGTTCTCCCGGCGATTCGCGGGTCACGCCCGGCAGCCACGACACGTGGCCGGACACCTGATTCGACGCGATGTTCGCCTGCCACGTGCGATCCATATGCGACGCGCCGACGATCACGTTGTCCCAGTGACGCTTGAGAAGCGTCAGCGTGTCGATGTGCAGCGCGAAGCGGTTCGGCAGGAACTGCGTGAGCATCGGATTCGGCGCGGCGGCGGGGGTGGTCGCGCTGCTGGCGTTGGTTGCGCTATTGCCGCCGTTCGCGCCGCCGTTCACGCCATTCGCCCCGGCCGTGCCCGCGCGCAGTTGCGCGGCGAGCGCGCGCCAGGCATCCGCGTTGAACTCCTTGATGTCCACCGCGGCGACCACGCCCTCGGACGGCAGTTCGACCGCCCGGTTCACGCCGATCGCGCCGCGCACGACGGTCGGTGGCGTACGCGGCTGCGCGCTCGGCCGATAGCGCAGCAGATACGCGGCGGCGACCGGCCCCAGCGTCAGGTCGGCGCGTTCGAGGCCGGCTTCGCCCGGCACCGTCGACGGATTGACCGCGAAATGCAGCGGCATCGGTGTGCCGGCCTGCTTCTCGAACGGCGCTGGAAAATCGAGCGCGAGGCCGCTTAGATCCGAGTTGGCGCTGACCTGCGGCAGGCGGCCCCTCGCGCCGGCGACGCGCAACGCATAAGGCGCGCTGCCGCTCATATGCGTTAGTACCTGCGCGGCCGCGCCAGGCGGATGCAGCTCGCGCGCGGCATCGACGGCGACGTGGCCGTTGAGCGCGAGCGCGTACGTGCCGTCTTGCCGCAAGCCGCCGTTCGCATGCACGTCGCCGCCAAGGAACTGTCCGGAGAGCCGCTCGACCTCGGCCGTTCGTTCGGTGAAGCGCACCCGGCCGTTCAGCCGCGACAACGGCGGCGCATTGCTCACGCTCAGGCGATTGTTCAGGAAGCCTAGCGCGCCTTCGACGCCGACATGCGGCTTCGGGGTACGCGGGATCGTCAGCTTCAGCGCGAGGGACGCGGGCCCTTCCGCGCGAATCTTTTCGGTCTGATGCCGCGCCATGATGCCGAGCGAGCTGCGGTTCACGTAGTCGAGCATGTCGGCGAGCGGGCCCCGGCCGTTGCCCTGGATGGTGAGGTTCGAGCCTTTGGTGCCGAGGTCGTCGATGCGGCCGTTCACGCCGGTCAGCGCGACGCGCTTGTAACGGCCGCGGTCGATGTCGAAGCGCAGCACGTTCTGCTTGAGCTCGAACACGCCGTCGATGCCGTCGAGCGGCGGCCAAACGTTTGGCGTGCCGTTGCGCATGTTGCGCGGCGGGAACGGCGTCGGATCGAACTTGCCGCCGGTGAACGGCGCGACGATGTGGAAGAGGCCGGCGTCGGGGTCGCGCGCGTAGGGGAACTTGGTCAGGTCGCCGTGCACTTCGATCGTGCCGCCGCGCGACACGCCAGCCTGCAGGCCGTGGCCCAGGTAAATGCGCAGCTTTTCGCTGACCGCGGTCGGCAGATAGCGGGCGATACGGGTCACCTGCGCGCGCTGGAAGTCGGCTTTGAGGTCGAGCGAGCCGCGGCCGTGGCCGGGATTGCTGTAGCTCGCGGTCGCGCTTGCCTCGACGTCGGAGTTCGATACGCTGAAATCGTTGAGCTTGACCGCGAACGCGGGACGCGTGTCGCCCGGTGTCTTCTTGCCCATCGTCCACTCGGCGCGGCCGCGCAGACGCGCGAGCGTCAGACGCGGATCGTCGAACACGCCTGGCAGCGTGATCGCCACGTTGGACGTATCGAGGTTCGCGCGGCCGCCTTTTTCGTCGGCGTCGACGGTGCCCCACAGGTTCTCGATGCCGGGAATGCCGGCGCGCGGGTGGCCGCGCGGGGTCAGGCCGGGCCCCGGCTCCTGGGCGGCGAAGCTGATGCCCTGCAGATCGCCCTTGAAGCGATAACGCTCGATCGGCTCCGCACCCGTCGGCCGATGGTCGCTGCCCACTTCTCCGGATTCCGGTTTGTCGCGCTCGACCTCGATCACGTAGTTCGCGACCAGCCCGCGCGGATTGATGCGCACGAGTTCGTTCAGAAAGTGCCGCGGCAACGGCAGCGCGCGGCTGAATTCGGCGAGGATGCCGAGATCGACGCGATCGCCGCTGATGCTCAAAAGCTGCCCGTGCTGCTGCGACGCGGTCCGGTAGCGGCTGTCGAGGGTCCGGAAGCGCAGGATGCGCGTGAGCGGCGTGCCGTCTTCGAGCGGCGGCTGGCCGAGCTCGGCACGCAGGTCCGACAACTGCAGCCGGTACTCGCCGTCGTCTGCCTCGACGCGCCACAGAAAGTGGGCGATCGGCACGAGCAGCTTTGGCTGGGTCGGGCGCACCCGCATCGCGACGTCGTTGCCGTTCAGCTGGCCGGTCGCCTGGTTCATCCGGCCTTCGCTGAAGTCGATCCAGATTGCATTGTCGATGCGGCCGGCGAACGTCTCGATCGGGAATTCGACGTAGCGCGCGAGGGTCGGCAGATCGACCGGGCCCGTCGACATATACACCTGGCCGCTCCAGTTGATCGGCTTGCCGATCGCGGAGAGCGGCGCGTGGCGAAAGTGCGTGCGGAAGTCGAGCGGGCCTTTCAGCACGCTGCCGTCGGGCGGTGCCTGCAGCGCCATGCGGTGGTCGCGGCCGTCATTGAGGATCGCGATGCGGATATCGCGCAGCGCCAGTTCGGGCTCGTGGCGGGTCGCGTCGCGCCAGCGCAGCACGCCGCCACGCACGACGATCGCCTGCTGACGCAACAACCAGGTGGACAGCGCGTCGTTGCCGCTGTGGCGCGTCGGTACCGGCACGCCCGCGACCGACAGCACGCCGTCGTCGCTGCGCGACACCAGCACGTCCGGCTGATCGACGATCAGGCTCGACAGCGCCGGATGAAACTCCCATAGCGAGCGCCAGGATACCGTCGCGGTGGCGTGCGGAATCGTCAGCGCGGGTTGGCCGTCGTGATCGCGGATGACGAGGTTGGTGACGTCGAGCCCAGGCTGAAAGCCGCTCCAGTGCGGCGCGAGCCGGCCGATCGTGAATTGGGTGTGCAGCTTGTCGGAGACTGCGGCTTCGATGCGCGGCCGGAACGTGTCGACGCGCGGCAGCACCACGTAGCGCAAACCCAGAAACACTCCGCCCGCGATGAAATAGAGGACGAGTGCGAGCGTGGCGAGCACGCGCAACGTCCGACGCAACCCGATGTGGTCGCTTCCGCTCACATGCCGGACCTGCGATGGGGCTTGCGGGTCGGCGGATTCGTTTCGCTCGGACATGCTGCGGCGGCTGGGCGTATGGTAGTTTTGCGTGTTAACGACGAAATGTAACACACGGGAAAGCGTCGGCGGACTTCCTGCAAACCCTGTCCGAAAGCCCGTGACGGGGATTCGCGAGGCCGTTCGGCACGGGCTTCGGCATGCTTGCCGCCGCGTGCCGGTTGCACAATAGAACGATATGACAACGACCCCGAAACGACACCCCTACATCGTCAGAATACCGCCGGACAAATTCGATCAAGCAACGAGCGAGCCAGATTTTTGATGACTGACGCAACCCTCCTGAGTGCCAGCTATTCGCACTATGCCGCGCGCGCCGCCGCGGCCCGCCCGCAACTGGTCGCGCACGTCAGCGCGCTGGCCGACGAACCGCTGACGCGCGAGCGCATCGACGCGCGTCTCGACGCCCTGTGCGCCGAGGCGGCGGGCCCCGCCGGTGCGCCGGTCAACGAAGATGCGCTGAAACGCGCGCTGCGCCAGTTGCGCACCGAAGTATTCTGCGCGGTGATGGAGCGCGACCTGGCCGGCGAAGCCGATATCGCCGAAGTCACCGGCGCGATGACCGATCTCGCGGAAACGACGATCCAGCGCGCGCTGACGGTGCTGAGCGCCGAGCTAGAAGCGCTGTACGGCGAGCCGCGCGACCAGCAGGGCGAGCGGCTCACGCTCGGCGTGGTCGGCATGGGCAAGCTCGGCGGGCGCGAGCTGAACGTGTCGTCGGATATCGATCTGATCTTCGTCTACGAGGACGATGGCGAGACCACCGGCGGCCAGCGCTCGCCGCTCGCGACCCAGGAGTTCTTCACGCGGCTCGGCAAGCGGCTGATCGGCGCGCTCGCGGAAGTCACCGCCGACGGCTACGTGTTTCGTGTCGACATGCGTCTGCGGCCGAACGGCGATTCGGGCCCGCTCGTGTGCAGCCTCGGCATGCTCGAAGAGTATTTCTACGTGCAGGGCCGCGAGTGGGAGCGCTACGCGTGGATCAAGGGCCGGCTCGTGTCCGAGGGCGCAAGCGCCGCGGCGCAGCGGCTGCAGAAGCAGCTCGATGCGATCGTCACGCCGTTCGTCTATCGACGCTATCTGGATTTCGGCGTAATCAGCGCGATCCGCGCGCTGCATCTGCAGATCCGACAGGAGGCGCAGCGCCGCGCGTCGATGCGCCCCGACAAGGCCGACGACATCAAGCTCGGCCGAGGCGGCATCCGTGAAATCGAGTTTAGCGCGCAGGTGTTCCAGCTGATCCGCGGCGGCCAGGACGCCGGCTTTCGCGTGCGGCCGACGCTCGCCGTGCTGCGCCATGCGGCCACGCATGGGTTGATGGACCCGTCGGTGTGCCTGAAGCTGTCGCAGGCGTATCGCTTTCTGCGCGAGCTCGAACATCGTCTGCAATATCGCAACGACGCGCAGACTCACGCGATGCCCGTCGATGCCGAAGACCGCGCGGCGCTCGCGCGCGCGATGGGCTGCGACGACTACCCGGAATTGATGACCAAGCTCGACGCGCATCGCGAGTTCGTCGAACAGCAGTTCGACCAGATTTTCGCCGACAAGGTGGGCGGCCGCGACGGCTGCGGCGCGCCCGAGGACGGCGCGGCCGCGTGGGTGTGGAGCAGTGCGCTCGCCGACGATAGCGCCGACGACGCGCTGCGCGCGCGCCTCATCGAACTCGGTGTGGCCGAACCCGGCGAGTTGCTCGCGCGGCTGCAGGCGGTGTGGCGCTCGTCGCGCTACACGGGCCTGAACGAGCGCAGCCGGCAACGCTTCGACATCGTCGCGCAGCGCGCGCTCGAAGCCGCGCGCACGCTGGAGCCGGCCGGCCGGCGCGGCGATACGGTCGCGCGCCTGTTCGATCTGCTCGAAGCGGTGGGCCGGCGCGGCGCGTATCTGGCGCTCTTGACCGAGTATCCGCAGGCGCTGCACCAGGTGCTGTCGGTGCTGGGCGGCTCGCGCTGGGCGGCCGGCTATCTGATCCGCCATCCGCAGCTGCTCGACGAACTGCTCGACGGCGAGGCGATCAACAGCCCGTTCGACTGGCCCGAATTCAAGCGTACGTTGCGTTTGCGGCTCGCCGCCGCCGACGGCGTCGAGCAGCAGATGGATCTGCTGCGCCACGCGCATCAGGCCGAGGTGTTCCGCATTCTGCTGATCGATCTTGCCGGCAAGCTGTCCGTCGAGCACGTCAGCGACCGACTGTCCGAGCTCGCCGACGCGGTGCTCGACGTGACGATCGAAGCCGTGTGGAATCAATTGCCCAAACGTCACCGCGACGTGCCGCGCTTCGCGGTGATCGCCTACGGCAAGCTCGGCGGCAAGGAGCTCGGCTACGCGTCGGACCTCGACCTGATCTTCCTGTATGACGATCCCGACGATGCCGCGGCCGACGTCTACGCTACCTTCACGCGGCGCCTGATCACGTGGCTGACCACCGCGACCGGCGCCGGCACCTTGTTCGACATCGATCTGCGGCTGCGGCCCAACGGCGAGTCGGGCCTGCTCGTCACCGATCTCGACGCGTTCCGCCGCTACCAGCTGCGCGAGGGCGACGCCGCGAATACCGCGTGGGTGTGGGAGCATCAGGCGCTGACGCGGGCACGATACTGTGCGGGCGATCCGGAGATCGGCGCGAAGTTCGAGGCGATCCGCGAACAGGTGCTGACGACACCGCGCGAAGCGCCGCCGCTCGCGAAAGAGATCGCCGAGATGCGCGCGCGTGTCGAAGCGGGTCACCCGAACCAGACGCCGACTCTGTTCGACCTGAAGCACGACCGCGGCGGCATGGTCGATATCGAGTTCACCGTGCAGTACTGGGTGCTGCTGCATGCGGCGCGCGATCCCGAACTGATCCGCAATACCGGCAATATCGCGCTGCTGCGCGAAGTGTCGCGTTTCGGGCTGATGAGCGAAGCGGAAGCCGAGACGGTCGGCGCTGCCTATCGGCGCTATCGCAAGCTGCAGCACACGCTGCGGCTCGATGGGATGGAGAAGGCGCGGGTCGATCCGGCGCTGGTCGCGGCCGAGCGCGAGGCGGTGCTGGCGTTGTGGAAGAGGGTGTTTGGGTAAAGGCGCTTGCGCATTTCGCGTAGCGCCAACGCATCATGCGCGGCCGGGATCGGTGTGACGTCCCGGCCAACCCGACTCAGGCCGTGTGCGGTGAGCTGAGCACGGCCGATCTCAGGCGGCCAGCATTTCCTTCGCGTGCTTGCGCGTGGTCGCCGTGATTTCGAGGCCGCCGAGCATGCGCGCGACTTCCTCGATGCGGCTCGCCTTGTCGAGCGAGGTCACGCTGCTGAGCGTGCCGCCGGTACCGTTGCTCATCTTTGCGACCTGGAAATGATGATCGCCGCGCGCCGCGACCTGCGGCAGATGGGTCACGCACAACACCTGGCGCGCCTCGCCGAGTTGATGCAATAGCCGCCCGACCACTTCGGCCACGCCGCCGCCGATGCCCGTATCCACTTCGTCGAAGATCAGCGTCGGTGTCGGGCTGGCCGCGCTCGCGATCACTGCGAGCGCGAGACTGATACGCGCGAGTTCGCCGCCCGACGCGACTTTCGCGAGCGGCCGCAGCGGCACGCCGGCGTGACCGGCCACGCGGAACTCGATCTGCTCGAGCCCATGCGCGCCGCCTTCGGGCAACGGCACCAGCGCGACTTCGAAGCTGCCGCCTTTCATCGACAGTTCCTGCATGCCGGTCGTGACCGCCTCGCCGAGCGCCTTGCCTGCTTTGGCGCGCGCCTTCGACAGTTTTTTAGCCTCGGCGACGAACGCGTCCTTCGCTTGCGCCTCGGCGGCGCGCAGGCCGTCGAGGTCGGCGGCGGCGTCGAGCGCGGCCAATTGCTTGCGGCGCGCTTCGTGTTCTTCCGGCAGCGTCTCGGGCTGCAGACGGAATTTTCGCGCGGCCGAGTGCAGCGCGTCGAGGCGCTTTTCGACCTGCGCGAGCCGCTCCGGGTCGAGCTCGAGCTTCTGCGCGTAGTGGCTCAGCGAATACGCGGCTTCCTGCAACTGGATTTCGGCGGGTTCGAGCGCGGCGAGCACGTCGTTCAGCGCCGGGTCGATCTCCGCGAGGTCGCGCACCTTCGATACGATCGAGCCGAGATGCGTGATCATCGCGTCGTCCGACTCGGACAGCGCGCCGAGCGCACCCTGCACGCCGTCGATCAGATTCGCGGAATGCGACAGCCGCCGGTGCTCGGTGTTGACCTCTTCCCATTCGCCCGGCTGCGGCGCGAGCTTATCGAGTTCGGTGAGTTGCCACGCGAGTCGCTCGCGTTCGAGTTGCAGCTCGCGATCGCGCGTTTGCGCGTGCTCGACCGCCTGCGCCTTGTCGCGCCACGTGCGCCACGCGCGTGTCACGGCGGCGGCCAGGTCGGACAGGCCCGCGTGCGTGTCGAACAGCTCGCGCTGCGCGTCCGGGCGCATCAGCAACTGGTGCGCATGCTGGCCGTGAATATCGACGAGCATTTCGCCGACCTCGCGCAACTGCGCGAGCGTCGCGGCCGTGCCATTGATGAACGCGCGTGAGCGGCCGTTCGCGTCGACCACCCGCCGCAGCATCACGGTGCCGCCGTGCTGGCCGTCGTCGGCCGCGCCGAGCGCCTGTGCGTCGAGCCATTGATCGACCTGCGCGTACGTTTCGAACTCCGCGGTGATATCGGCGCGGCTCTCGCCGGTGCGCACGACGCTCGCCTCGGCGCGCGCGCCTAGCGCGAGCGCGAGCGCGTCGATCAGGATCGATTTGCCGGCGCCGGTTTCGCCCGAGAAAACGGTAAAGCCGCTGTCGAATTCGAGGTCGAGCGCGGCGACGATGACGAAGTCGCGTATCGAGAGGTGGCGAAGCATGGAGGTCGTCGGGTAGCTTGGATTCGGGTGGCGGCCGCGGCGGCGTGGGCTTGAAAGCGCCGCTTACGGCCTCGGGTCTTCTTCGTGCGACGGGTACTCGTGCCAGTGCAGCTTCTTGCGCAGCGTCGCGTAATAGCTGTAGCCGACCGGATGCAGCATTGGCACCGTGTGACGCGAACGGCGCACCTCGATCGTGTCGCCGAGCTCCAGCGACGTGAACGACTGCATGTCGAAATTGACGTTCACTTCGCGCCCGGAAACGATCTGGATGCTGACCTTCGAGTCGTCCGGCAGCACGATCGGCCGGTTCGACAGCGCGTGCGGCGCGATCGGCACGAGCACGAAGCCCTGCAATTGGGGATGCAGGATCGGCCCCTGCGACGACAGCGCGTACGCGGTCGAGCCGGTCGGCGTCGCGACGATCAGGCCGTCCGAGCGCTGGTTGTACATGAAGCGGCCGTCGACCGACACGCGCAGCTCCGCCATGCCCGAAAAACCGCTACGGTTGACCACCACGTCGTTGAACGCGAGCGCGTGATAGATCGACGTGCCGTCGCGCACGATGCGCGCTTCCAGCAGCACGCGCTCCTCGCGCTCGAAATTGCCGGACAGCATTTGCGGCACGATCTCGCGCATGTCGGAGATCGGAATGTCGGTGATGAAGCCGAGCCGTCCGTGGTTGATGCCGATCAAGGGCGTGCGATATGGCGCGAGCTGGCGACCGATGCCGAGCATCGTGCCGTCGCCGCCGAGCACCACGGCGACGTCGGCGCGCGCGCCGATCTCGGCGGGACGCAGCGTCGGATAGTCGGTTACGCCGATTTCGGCGGCGGTGTCGGCTTCGAACACGACTTCGAGGCCGAGCTTCGCGATGCACGCGGCGAGCGCGGTCAGCGGCTCGCTGATGCCTGGCGTATTGCTGCGCCCGACGAGCGCGACGGTCTTGAACTGGCTGGTCACTTGCATGCCGGCATTACACCATAGGTAGGGCCTGAAAAGAACCGCAGGCCAACCCGGTAGCGGGCCGGCGCACGCGGGGCGTCTGCGGATGTCGCGATTATCGTTAGAATGGTGAAGACCCGATGACATGCGCGCCCGCTGACGGCGCCGCATTTGCCGGGAGCGGTCGCCGCGGGCGCTCGCGGCTGCGATGCCATTGAGCTAAAATTTTTCGTCATGCTAGATCCTCGCGCACAAACCCTCCTCAAAACGCTGATCGAGCGCTACATCGCCGAAGGTCAGCCGGTCGGCTCGCGCACGCTGTCACGTTACTCGGGCCTCGAGTTGAGCCCGGCCACGATCCGCAACGTGATGTCGGACCTCGAGGATCTGGGGCTCGTGATCAGTCCGCACACGTCGGCGGGGCGCATTCCAACGCCACGCGGCTACCGTCTGTTCGTCGACACAATGTTGACGGTCGAGTCCGCCGCCGACGAAGAAGCGGTGATGCGCGCGGTCAAAACCACGCTGCAGGTGGGCGAGCCGCAGAAGATCGTCGCCGCGGCGGCGAGCGTGCTGTCCAACCTGTCGCAGTTCGCCGGCGTGGTGCTCACACCGCGCCGCAGCCACGTATTCAAGCAGATCGAATTCATGCGCCTGTCCGACAAGCGCATTCTGCTGATCATCGTGACGCCCGAAGGCGACGTGCAGAACCGCATTCTCGCCACTCAGCGCGACTTTTCGCCTTCGCAGCTGGTGGAAGCCTCCAATTACATCAACGCGCACTTCGCGGGCCTCTCGTTCGACGAAGTGCGCCGCCGCCTGCGCGAGGAAATCGACGAGCTGCGTGGCGACATGACCTCGTTGATGCACGCGGCCGTCACCGCGAGCACCGACGAATCCGATACCGGCGAGACTGTGCTTATCTCCGGCGAGCGCAATCTGCTCGAAGTCGCCGATCTTTCGTCGGACATGGCGCGCCTGCGCAAGCTGTTCGATGTGTTCGACCAGAAGACCAGCCTCCTTCAGTTGCTCGACGTGTCGAGTCACGCGGCGGGTGTGCAAATTTTCATTGGCGGCGAATCGACGCTGGTGCCGATCGAGGAAATGAGCGTCGTCACCGCGCCGTACGAGGTCAACGGCAAGATCGTCGGCACGCTCGGTGTGATCGGACCGACCCGCATGGCCTACAACCGCGTGATTCCGATCGTGGACATCACCGCGCGGCTGTTGTCCATGACGCTCAGCCAGCAGTAGTCATCGCGCTCCGCGGCGGCGCCGTCATCGCAGCCCGTGCCGGCCATGATGCGCGAACGGGCGGCGTCTGCCAATCGTCCGAATGGCCAGGGTCCGGCGACGCCCGGCCGAACCCGCGCCGCTATAATGAATCTCCATTGAATCGACTCGCCGCGTGAAGCGGTGACTTCTGCTGCCTATGCGCTTCGACCTCGAGCGGCCATCACAGAACGCCACATCGCATCGCGTCGCCGTGTTGCTGATCAACCTCGGCACGCCCGACGCGCCGACACCGCGCGCGGTGCGCAGCTATCTCGCGCAGTTCCTGTCCGATCCTCGCGTGATCGAAATTCCCGCGTTGCTGTGGCAGCTGATTCTGCGTTTGCTGATCCTGCCGCTTCGCGGCCGCAGTTCCGCCAGGAAGTACGCGGCGGTATGGATGCCCGAGGGCTCGCCGCTGCGCGTGCACACCGAAAAGCAGGTCGAGGGTTTGCGCCATCTGCTGCAAGTCAACGACTACACGGTGCTGGTCGACTACGCGATGCGCTACGGCACGCCCGGCATTCCGGCAATGCTGAACCAGCTGAAGCTCGCCGGCGCCGAGCGCGTGCTGCTGATGCCGATGTATCCGCAGTATTCCGCGTCGACCACCGCGACCGCGTTCGACGAAGCCTTTTCCGCGCTCAAGCGCATGCGCAACCAGCCGGAGATCCGCACGGTTCGCCAGTACGCCGATCACCCGGCGTATATCGCGGCGCTCGCTGCGCAGGTGCGTCACCACTGGCATCTGCACGGCCGCCCTGATTTCGCGGCGGGCGACAAGCTCGTGCTGAGTTTCCACGGCGTGCCCAAGCGCACGCTCGACCTCGGCGACCCGTATCACGAGCAATGCCAGCAGACCGGTGCACTGCTGATGCAGGCGCTGGAGTTGACGCCGGTCGAATGCCGCATCACGTTCCAGTCGCGCTTTGGCAAGGCCGAATGGCTGCAGCCCTACACGGCGCCGACGTTGAAGGAACTCGGCGCGGCAGGCGTGCGGCGTGCTGACGTGTTTTGTCCGGGTTTCACCGCCGACTGCCTCGAAACGATCGAGGAAATCGGCATGGAAGTGCGCGACGAATTTCTGCAGGCGGGTGGCAAGGAGTTTCACCGGATCCCCTGTCTGAACGCGTCTCAGCCGTGGGTTGCCGCGCTCGGCGAAATCGTCGCGCAGCATCTGCAGGGCTGGCCGGTGCAGGCGGTGCCGGTGCCGCACACGACAGGAGCTTGAATACGCAGATGAACTACCGCATCTCAACCGAACCGGGCGCGAAACTGCGCATCGACAAATGGCTGTGGGCCGCGCGTTTCTTCAAGACGCGTTCGCTGGCCGCGGATGCGGTCGACAAGGGGCGGGTGCGCATCGGCGGCGCGGCCGTGAAGCCGGCCAAGGACGTGCGTGTCGGCGATCTGGTCGAAATCGAGATCGAGCGCTACGTTTGGCAGGTCGAGGTGCTGGGCGTGTGCGACGTGCGCGGCCCGGCGAGCGTGGCGCAGACGCTTTACGTTGAAACCGCGCAGAGCAAGGAGAAGCGGCAGGTCGAGCAGGAACGGCGCAAGGTATATCACGAGCCTGCCGCCGCGCTGCACGGGCGACCGACGAAACGCGACCGGCGCACTATCGACAGATTTTCGGGTGGGAACTAAAAAACTGCTCGACCGTGGCGTGTGCGCCACCGTACTCGGTGGTGTGGTCGTTAACCGCGCCGGACATGCAGATGGTCGTGGTGCCCGCGATCAGTACCAGTGCGACCACCCCGATTGCAACGGTCAGTTTCACGGTACTCCCCTCGATGGGCTGAAACGGGCTATCGGAACGACTGTCAGGTGTCGGTAAGGCTTACGTCAAATTAGGGTTAACGTGCGTTGCCGCTCCATGACTGGAGAATAGGTCAGTTGCGGGCTGCACTCAATCCCTATCTGATTGCGCCACGTGAATGCTTGTTACGGCGCATTTCGCCTGCACGACGGTGGTGCGAAAAAACCTCTGAGCCGCTTGAAACGGCTATTTCAGACCCCATCTGGGGTCCGGTCTGGCGGATCGGCGCGAAGACACGTGTCGCGATTTTGCAAAGCACGAATCGTACTGTGTCGGAACGGCTTTTTCCGTCTTTGCTTTTACTTTTTAACGACTTTCAGCGACATGGAAAACACGCAAGAGAACCCGACGAGCCAGAATCCCACGCCCGCCGACGAAGCCGCGCGCCAGGCCGCCGAGGCGGCCGAGCCCGCTGCTCAACAGCAGGACACCGGCGCCACCACTGAATCCGCCCAGGCTGCCGCCGAGCAGGCGCTGGCCGACGCTCAGGCGAAGATCGCCGAGTTGCAGGAAGACTTCCTGCGCGCGAAGGCCGAAACCGAAAACGTGCGCCGTCGCGCTCAGGAAGACGTCGCCAAGGCGCACAAGTTTGCGATCGAGAACTTCGCCGAGCATCTGCTGCCGGTCGTCGACAGCCTCGAGGCGGCCGTCGCCCATTCGTCCGACGACCTGCAGAAGGTCCGCGAAGGCGTCGAGCTCACGCTGCGCCAGTTGAGCGGCGCGCTGGAGAAGGGCCGCGTCGTGGCGATCAATCCGGTCGGCGAAAAGTTCGACCCGCATCGCCATCAGGCCATTTCGATGGTACCGGCCGACCAGGAGCCGAACACCGTCGTCGCGGTGCTGCAAAAGGGCTTCGTGATCGCGGACCGCGTGCTGCGTCCCGCGCTCGTGACCGTCGCCGCGCCGAAGTAAGCACGTCGAAGCGCACCCCGGGCGTCCGCGCGTGCGGCGTCTGCCTCGTCGCTTCGCATCGCCGCGCGCCGCAAAACATCCAATCGATTCAGGCACTTCCGGCGAACCACGCCGGGGGCGCCGTGCAAGCTGGCGGAGCGGGCTCGCAGCAAGGATTCACGAGCCCGCCCCGTGATTGAAAAAAATTAAAGACCGCATCGCGATAGAGGTCTTGAAAACGATGTGGCCGCACTTATTTTGAGTGCAGGTAGGAATTGAGAGCGGATCGTCCCGCCGCCAGATGGGCCAACCGGGCGCTTTCCGCAGCGATCAAAGTCAGGAGATTTGTAAAAATGGGCAAAATCATCGGCATCGACCTCGGCACGACCAACTCGTGCGTGGCGATCATGGAAGGCAACTCGGTCAAGGTCATCGAGAACTCGGAAGGCGCGCGCACCACGCCGTCGATCATCGCTTACATGGAAGACAGCGAGATCCTGGTCGGCGCGCCGGCCAAGCGTCAGTCGGTCACGAACCCGAAGAACACGCTGTTCGCGGTCAAGCGCCTGATCGGCCGCCGCTTCGAAGAGAAGGAAGTGCAGAAGGACATCGGCCTGATGCCCTACAAGATCATCAAGGCGGACAACGGCGACGCATGGATCGAAGTGCGCGACCAGAAGCTCGCGCCGCCGCAAATCTCGGCCGAAGTGCTGCGCAAGATGAAGAAGACCGCTGAGGACTACCTCGGCGAGACCGTCACCGAAGCCGTGATCACGGTGCCGGCGTATTTCAACGACAGCCAGCGTCAGGCCACCAAAGATGCAGGCCGCATCGCCGGTCTGGAAGTGAAGCGGATCATCAACGAACCGACCGCAGCCGCATTGGCATTCGGTCTGGACAAGGCTGAAAAGGGTGACCGCAAGATCGCCGTGTTCGACCTCGGCGGCGGCACGTTCGACATCTCGATCATCGAAATCGCGGACGTCGACGGTGAAATGCAGTTCGAAGTGCTGTCCACGAACGGCGATACGTTCCTCGGCGGTGAAGACTTCGACCAGCGCATCATCGACTACATCATCGGCGAGTTCAAGAAGGAACAGGGCGTCGATCTGTCGAAAGACGTGCTCGCGCTGCAGCGCCTGAAGGAATCGGCTGAAAAGGCCAAGATCGAGCTGTCGTCGAGCCAGCAGACCGAAATCAACCTGCCGTACATCACGGCCGACGCGTCGGGTCCGAAGCACTTGAACCTGAAAATTACGCGTGCGAAGTTGGAAGCGCTGGTTGAAGAACTGATCCAACGCACCATCGAGCCGTGCCGCGTGGCCATCAAGGACGCAGGCGTGAAGGTCGGCGAAATCGACGACGTGATCCTGGTCGGCGGTATGACCCGTATGCCGAAGGTGCAGGAAAAGGTGAAGGAGTTCTTCGGCAAGGACCCGCGCCGTGACGTGAACCCGGACGAAGCCGTGGCCGTTGGTGCCGCGATCCAGGGCCAGGTGCTGTCGGGCGACCGCAAGGACGTGCTGCTGCTCGACGTGACCCCGCTGTCGCTCGGCATCGAAACGCTCGGCGGCGTGATGACGAAGATGATCAACAAGAACACCACGATCCCGACCAAGCACGCACAGGTCTACTCGACGGCTGACGACAACCAGAGCGCCGTGACGATCAAGGTGTTCCAGGGTGAACGCGAAATGGCAGCGGGCAACAAGCTGCTCGGCGAGTTCAACCTCGAAGGCATTCCGCCGGCACCGCGCGGCGTGCCGCAGATCGAAGTGAGCTTCGACATCGACGCGAACGGCATTCTGCACGTCGGCGCGAAGGACAAGGCGACCGGCAAGGAAAACCGCATCACGATCAAGGCGAACTCGGGTCTGTCCGAAGCTGAAATCGAGAAGATGGTGAAGGATGCGGAAGCGAACGCTGAAGAAGATCACAAGCTGCGTGAGTTGGCCGACGCTCGCAACCAGGGTGACGCACTCGTCCATAGCACGAAGAAGGCGCTGACCGAGTACGGCGACAAGCTCGAAGCGGGTGAGAAGGACAAGATCGAAGCCGCGTTGAAGGAACTCGAGGACACACTGAAGAGCAGCTCGAGCGACAAGGCCGCGATCGAAGCGAAGATCGAAGCGGTGGCCACGGCCTCGCAGAAGATGGGCGAGAAGATGTACGCCGACATGCAGGCTGCGCAAGGTGCCGAAGCGGCAGCGGGCGCGGCGGGCGGTGCCGGTGCATCGGCGGGCGCGAGCCAGCAGGCCGACGACGTGGTCGACGCCGAGTTCAAGGAAGTGAAGAAGGACTAAAGCCAGGTCGGCTTCCGACCGTAAAGCCGTGCACAGCGATGTGCGCGGCCCGGCTGCACGAGATCGGCGCCGTTGGGGCGCCTTGAGTGCAAGAGCGGTTTTTCGCGCCTGGCGAGCCTTTTGGGCTCTCCGGGCACGTTCGTTTTATGGAGGGCGTTGTTTTGAACCGTGTCGAGACGCGGCGCAGACAGCGGCCGGACGAGTCGTAAGACTCCACAGCATTCACAAGGAGCTACCGCGTCGCTTTGCGCGGCGGCGTTGAACCGATATGGCGAAACGGGATTACTACGAGGTTCTGGGCGTCGCAAAGAACGCGAGCGACGACGAAATCAAGAAGGCTTATCGCAAGCTCGCGATGAAGCACCACCCCGACCGCAATCCGGGCAACAAGGATGCGGAAGAGCATTTCAAGGAGGTGAAGGAAGCCTATGAAATGCTGTCGGATTCGCAAAAGCGCGCCGCGTACGATCAGTACGGTCACGCGGGCGTCGATCCGAATATGGGTGGGGCCGGTGCGCAAGGTTTCGGTGGCTTTGCCGATGCATTCGGCGACATCTTCGGCGACATCTTCGGCCAGGCGGCCGGCGGTGCCGCACGCGGCGGCGGCCGCGCGGGCCCGCAGGTGTATCGCGGCGCGGATCTGCGCTACAGCATGGAAATCACGCTCGAGCAGGCCGCACACGGCTACGACACGCAGATCCGCGTGCCGAGCTGGGTTTCGTGCGAAGTCTGTCATGGCTCGGGCGCGAAGCCGGGCACCAAGCCGGAAACCTGCCCGACCTGTAGCGGCTCGGGTTCGGTGCGCATGTCGCAGGGCTTCTTCAGCATCCAGCAGACTTGCCCGAAATGCCACGGCACCGGCACCTACATCCCCGACCCGTGCAATCACTGCCACGGCGCGGGCAAGGTGAAGGAAACCAAGACGCTCGAAGTGAAGATTCCGGCCGGTATCGACGACGGCATGCGCATCCGCTCGGCCGGCAATGGCGAGCCGGGCATCAACGGCGGACCGTCGGGCGATCTGTACGTCGAGATTCATATCAAGCAGCACTCGGTGTTCGAGCGTGACGGCGACGATCTGCATTGCCAGATGCCGATCCCGTTCACCACCGCGGCGCTTGGTGGCGATATCGAAGTGCCGACGCTGGCCGGTCGCGCAACTTTCACCGTGCCGGAAGGCACGCAGTCGGGCAAGACGTTCCGTTTGCGCGGCAAGGGCATCAAGGGGCTGCGTTCGAGCATCGCCGGTGATCTGTACGTGCATGTGCAGGTCGAAACGCCGGTCAAGCTCACCGAAGCGCAGCGCGACCTGCTCAAGCAGTTCGAAAAGGCGCTCGTGGAAGGCGGTGCGCGGCATAGTCCGCAGAGCAAGAGCTGGTTCGATCGGGTGAAGAGCTTTTTCGATTGATCTGATTTGGCGGTCAGCATGACGGTGGACAGGCGCGGCGCGGTGTTCGCGCTGCTTGACGATTGCGGTGCAACGGCGGCGCGTCCGTCGAGCCGCTTGTACACGGGTTTCGTGCGCGAGCGGGTCTGCACCGAGGCGGCGCAGCTCGAAGCGGTGTGCGACAGCGTCGCGGCCGATACCCGCAACGGCCTGCACGCCGTCGTGCTGGCCGACTATGAATTTGGCCGTGGGCTCGTCGGTATCGACAAGCTTCGGTCCACTGAAACGCAGCGTGGCAATGCCACGCTGCGTTTTTTATTGTTCGAACGCTGTGCGAAGCTTGCGCGCGACGAGGTCGACGCGTGGCTGATGACGCGTGACAACGGTGCTCCGGAGCCGTCGGTCGCGGGCACGGCGAACGTGCGCGAGAGCGTCGATCGCGCCGAATTCGATGCGTCGATCGACGCGATTCAAGCTGCGCTGCGCGCGGGCGATTCCTATCAGGTCAACTACACGTACCGCCTCGGCTTCGACGTGTTCGGCTCGCCGCTTGCGTTCTATCGGCGTTTGCGCGCGCGCCAGCCGGTGTCGTTCGGCGCGCTGATCGCGTTGCCCGACAATGCGTGGGTCCTGTCGTGTTCGCCCGAATTGTTCGTCGAGAAGCACGGCCCGACGTTGCGCGCGCGGCCGATGAAGGGCACGGCGCCGCGCTCGCAAGATCCCGCCATCGACCGCGGCAACGCCGAGTTCCTCGCCACCGATCTGAAGAACCGCGCCGAGAACGTGATGATCGTCGATCTACTGCGCAACGATCTGTCGCGGGTTGCGCGGATCGGTTCGGTCAATGTGCCGGCGCTGTTTTCGGTCGAGCCGTACGCGTCGGTGTGGCAGATGACGTCGACAGTGGAGGCGACGTTGCTCGGCGGCACCTCGTTCGCGACGATCCTGCGCGCGCTCTTTCCCTGCGGCTCGATTACCGGTGCGCCGAAGCATCGCACGATGCAGCTGATCGACGAACTGGAAAGCACGCCGCGCGGACTTTATACCGGCGCGATCGGCTGGCTCGATGCGCCGGACGATGATTACGATTGCGGTGACTTCTGCATGTCGGTCGCGATCCGCACGCTGACATTGACCGCGTCGACGGCGCAAGCGGGCGGCACGGACGGGCTGCGCGGCAGCATGGGCATCGGCGCGGGCATCGTGCTCGACAGCGTGGCCGCCGACGAGCATGAGGAGTGTCGATTGAAAGCACGTTTTCTGACCGGCGCCGAGCCCGGCTTCGAACTGTTCGAAACGATGTACGCGACGCGGGAAGACGGCGTGCGGCATGTCGAGCGGCATTTGCGGCGCTTGTCGTCGAGCGCCGCGACCCTTGGCTTCGGGTTCGACGAAGCGCGCCTTCGCGAGGAGATTTCAGCGCGGTGCGCCACGCTGCCGGCGCAGACGCCGCATCGTATGCGGCTTGCGTTGAGCAAAAGCGGTGTGACGCAGATCACCGCCGCGATACTTGCGCCGTTGGCGGATGCGATCGTTGGGGTTCTGCTCGGCCCCGAAGCGCAGTTCGCGCCAACCCAGGCCGCCGATCCGTTGCTGCGCCACAAGACCACGCGCCGCGCCGACTACGACCGCGGCTGGCGCGAAGCCGAGGCGAAGGGCGCCTTCGATACGCTGTTCTTCAACGAACGGGGCGAACTGACCGAGGGCGGCAGATCGAATGTGTTCGTGAAGCTCGCGGGACGATGGTGGACTCCGCCGCTCGCGTCGGGCGTGCTGCCTGGCGTGATGCGAAGCGTATTGCTCGACGGGGCCTCGGACCTGCAGGCGGGTGAAAAAGTGCTGACGCAGCAGGACGTGCTGAACGCCGAAGCGCTGCTCGTGTGCAACGCGTTGCGCGGCGCGATATCCGCACGGGTTGTTGCTTAGAGCGCTGAGACAAACCGGAATGCCGCGCACCCCGCGCGGCAAACATACATCAGAACGTGTGCTCGGCGCCTGGGAACGTGCCGTCCTTCACCGCCCGCACATACGCCTCGACGGCCGCCTGAATGTTCGGCTGTCCCTGCATGAAATCTTTCACGAAGCGCGGCCGCTTGCCGGGGAAAATCCCGAGCATGTCGTGCAGCACGAGCACCTGACCCGAGCAGTCGAGACCCGCGCCGATGCCGATCGTCGGAACGCGCAGTTGCCTCGTGACCTCGCCCGCGAGTTGAGCCGGGATCGCTTCCATCAACAGCGATTGCGCGCCGGCGGCCTGCATCGCGAGTGAATCGCGCAGCAGCTGGCTCGCGCCCGCTTCGGTCTTGCCCTGCACCTTGAAGCCGCCGAATGCATGCACCGACTGCGGCGTCAGACCCACGTGCGCGCACACCGGAATCGAGCGCTCGACCAGAAACCGCACCGTATCCGCGAGCCATTCTCCGCCTTCGAGCTTGACCATCTGCGCGCCCGCGCGCATCAGTTCGACCGAACTCCTGAACGCATCTTCGCGCGTGCCGTATGTGCCGAACGGCAGGTCCGCCATGATCAGCGCCGACGGCCGCGCGCGCGAGACGCTCGCCGTGTGATACGCGATGTCCGCCAGCGTCACGGGCAGCGTGGTCGCCTGGCCTTGCAGCACGTTGCCGAGCGAGTCGCCGATCAGCAGCACGTCGACGCCCGCGCGATCGAGCAGCGCGGCGAAGCTCGCGTCGTAGCAGGTGAGCATCGCGATCTTTTCGCCGGCGTCGCGCATTGCCTGCAGTTTCGGCACGGTGATCGCGCTCCGGCTCGCTTCCTGCAAATAAGTCATGGTCAATCCAGTGAGAAAATGAACTAGCCGCGCCGCTTACAGCGACGTGGCTTTGACAAAGAATTCCTTGCGGCCGCGCATCGTCTCGATGCGTTCGGCGAGCAGCGCAAGGTCCGCGTCGGAGTCGAGCGGATTCAGGTGTTCGGCGTTAACCGTCAGCACGGGTGTGCGGTCGTAGTGGTAGAAGAATTCGTTGTATGCGTCGCACAGCGCGCGCAGATACGCATCGGAAATCTGCAGCTCCATCGGCACCGCGCGCTTCTGGATGCGCGCGAACAGCACCTCGGGACTCGCCTGCAGATAAACGACAAAGTCCGGCTCCGGCGCGCTGACGTCGAGCCGCGCGGCAAGCGCGCGGTACAGCTGCCACTCGTCTTCCTGCAAGGTCAGACGCGCGAAGATGTCGTTTCGCTGCGTGATGAAGTCGGCGATCAGCGGCGTCCCGCTCGCCTGCGCGGCGCCCACTTCCTGCGCCTGCTGCGCGCGTTGCAGCGCGAAGTGCAACTGCACCGGCAGCGCATAGCGCGCGGTGTCGCGATAGAAGCGTTCAAGAAACGGATTGTCCTGCGAGCGCTCGAACAGTTCGTGCATCGACCAGCGTTGCGCGAGGCGCCGCGCGAGTGAGGTTTTGCCGACGCCGATCGGCCCCTCGATCGCGATATAGCCGAACGGCGGACGCAGCTGCGGCGCGGTGACCGTGAGCGGCGGCGAACTCATTCGCAACGGCCTTTCCCGGCGGAATTACCGGCGAGCGCATTGAGCATCGGACACTGGCAGGGCCCCTTCACCTTCTCGATGCGCTGATCGCTGACGCTATCGAGCAGCGCGGCGGCCCGGCCATGTTGCGGAATCACGATCGCCGCATCGATCTCGACGAGCGGCACCAGCGCAAACGCGCGCTCGACGAGGCGTGGATGCGGCACGATCAGATCGGCTTCGTCGATCGATTGATCGCCGTACAGCAGGATGTCGAGATCGAGCGTGCGCGGCGCATTGCGGAACGGCCGCTCACGGCCGAAATGATGCTCGATCTTGTGACACAGCGCGAGCAGATGCCGCACGGGGAGCGTCGTTTCCAGCTTCACGACGCAATTGAAATAGTCGTCGCCGCCCGCGTCGATTGGGGCGGTGCGATATAGGCTCGATTTGGCGAGCACGGTGATGGTGTGCTGTTGTGCGAGGCACACCACCGCGTCTTTCAGGGTCTGGCGCGCGTCCCCGAGATTCGCGCCGAGGCCAAGATAAGCAACCGTCATGGCATAACTTCCTGCAGCTATCGTTTCGACGGCTCTTCCGCGAACGCCGCGTCAGTCTTCGTGCGAGCCTTCGCGGCTCGCGTCGTTGTCCGCGCGTTCGGCGGACGAGCCGCCCTCCACCCCGTCACCTGATTTGCGGTTTCTGGCGCCACCGCGCCGCCGTCGTTTTCTGGGGCTCCGGTCCTTCCCGCCTTGCGTGAGCAATGCCTCGCGCGCGGCGGCGTCTCCTTCGATGAACTCCGTCCACCACGTACCGACCGACTCGTCGAGTTCGCCCGATTCGCAGCGCAACAGGAGGAAATCATACCCCGCTCTAAATCTTTGGTGTTCCAGCAGCTTCAGCGCGCTGCGGCCCGAGCGCTTTTCGAGGCGCAGCTGCAGACCCCAGATCTCGCGCATGTCGGCCGAGAAGCGCTTGTGGATCGCGAGCTTTTCGGTCTGCATGTCGAGCACTTCGTCCATCGCGCGATGCAGCGCGGGCACCGGATACTCGCCTTCGGCCTCGAACTTCTGCCAGCGCTGCTGCACGTCGTGCCACAACAGCGTCGCGAACAGGAAGCCCGGCGACACCGGTTTGCCGGCGAGCACGCGTGCATCTGTATTAGAGAGTGCCAGAGAAATGAATTTCTCGCCGGTCGGCTGCTCGAGCACCACGTCGAGCAGCGGCAGCAGCCCGTGATGCAGGCCTTCCTGGCGCAGCCGCTTCAGGCACGCGAGCGCGTGACCCGACAGCATCAGCTTCAGCATTTCGTCGAACAGACGCGCGGCGGGCACGTTGTTGATCAGATCGGCCATCTTCTCGATCGGCGCGCGCGTGGCGTCGTCGATGTCGAAGTCGAGCTTGGCGGCGAAGCGCACGACGCGCAGCATGCGCACCGGGTCCTCGCGATAGCGCGTGGCCGGGTCGCCGATCATGCGCAGCAGGCGCGTGCGCATGTCGGCCATGCCGTTGTGGTAGTCCAGCACGGTTTGCGTGGCCGGATCGTAGTACATCGCGTTGATCGTGAAGTCGCGGCGCGTGGCGTCCTCGTGCTGCTCGCCCCACACGTTGTCGCGCAGCACGCGGCCGCTCGCGTCGACCGCGTGGGTGCGGCGATCGAGCTCGTCGCGCTTCAGACGCTTCGGCGGCGGCGCGTCGGCTGCGGGCGGATCGACCAGCGCGCGGAACGTCGAGGTCTCGATGATTTCCTGGCCGAACTGGACGTGCACGATCTGGAAGCGCCGGCCGATGATGCGCGCGCGGCGGAACAGCTTCTGCACCTGTTCGGGCGTCGCGTCGGTCGCGACGTCGAAGTCTTTCGGCTTCACGCCGAGCAGCAGGTCGCGCACCGCGCCGCCGACGATGAACGCGCGAAAGCCCGCCTGTTGCAGGCCCTCGGTCACGCGGATCGCGTTGCGCGAGATCAGCGTGGGGTCGATGCCATGCACGTCGTGCGGAATGATGACGGGGACGTCCGGTTCGCGCGGCGCTTGTGCGGCGGCAGCGGATTTGCGACGCGGGCGCGCGGCCGTGCCGGGAGCGGTCGTGCTGGAAGCGGACTTGCGGCGCGCCGGCTTGTCGGCGTTGGCGTCGCTGTCGGCGCTGGCCTCGGCGCGGGTGTCGGCGGAGAGTGCGTCGTCAGCGCTCGCCGCGTCCTGGCCGAATAGCTTGCGGATGAGTTTCTTGATCACGAGGGTTGGAAGAGTTCGAGGATGCGCCAGCCTTTGGCCTGCGCATGGGCGCGCAACGTGTCGTCCGGATTGGTCGCGATGGGATCGGTGACTTTTTCGAGCAGCGGGATGTCGTTGTGCGAATCGCTATAGAAATAGCTGTGCTCGAAGTCGCTCCACGTCTTGCCGAGCGACGCGAGCCACATTTCGGTGCGCACGATCTTGCCTTCCTTGTAGCTCGGCGTGCCGGTCGGGCGGCCGGTGTAGGCGCCGTGCGGATCGCCGCCGACGGTCTCCGCCTCGCACGCGATCAGCGTGTCGACGCCGAACGCCTGGGCGATGGGACGCGTGATGAATTCGTTGGTCGCGGTGACGACGCAGCACAGGTCGCCCGCTTCGCGATGCTGTTTCACGAGCTCGATCGCCACCGGCTGGATAGCCGGCGTGATGACCTCGTGCATGTACTGCGCGTGAAAGTCCGCGAGCTGCGCGCGCGTGTACTTCGCGAGCGGTGTCAGCATGGCGATCAGATAAGCGTGAATGTCGAGCTTGCCGGCCTTGTAGTCGGCGTAGAAGCGGTCGTTTTCACGGGCGAAATTTTCGGCGTCGACCATGCCTTTTTTCACCATGAAGCGGCCCCATTCGTGGTCGCTGTCGGTGGGAATGAGCGTGTGGTCGAGATCGAAGAGTGCAAGATTAGCCATGGGGGCCTATTTTACTTGAAGCCGGAAGAGCGGCGTGTGAACCCGGTGTGGTGGCGGGATCGGGCGACGCGAGCATCGTGCGCAACAGCGGCAGCGTGACCGCGCGTTTCTGTTCGAGCGAGAAGCGGTCGAGCGCGTCGAGCAGCGCCATCAGGCTCGGCATGTCGCGGCGAAAGTGAGTGAGCAGGTAGGCCGGCACGTCGTCGGCGAGCATGATGCCGCGCTCGCGCGCCGCGCGTTTCAACACCGCGGCCTTCGCGTCGTCGGGCAGCGGCGCGAGGTGAAACACGAGACCCCAGCCGAGGCGCGTGCGCAAATCCTCGCGCACCGTCATGCCGATCGGCGCCGCGTTGCCCGCGGCGACGAGCGCGCTGGTCGGATGCGCGCGCACCTCGTTGAACAGGTTGAACACGGCGATCTGCTGAGCGGCCGACAGCGCGTCGCAGTCGTCGATCGCATAGAGCGCGACGCGCGGATCGAAGCCGAAGGCGGCAAGGCTGCTTTGCGGACCGGCGAAGCGCGCATGTCCCGGCGGCGCTTCATGCACGAGCGCCTGCAGCAGGTGCGTGCGGCCGCTGCCGGCTTCCCCCCAGATGTAGAAGGTGCGATCGGCGACCGGACCGGCGGCGAGCGCGTCGTCGAGCTCACGCAGGCGCGTGACCAGCTCGGCGTTCGCGCCGGCGAAGAAATTGTCGAATGTCGATGGCGGCGGGGTGCCGAGATCGAGCGTCAGTTGACGAAGCACAGTAGATTAATGCCGAAAATGAGGCTCGGGCCGCGAGTGGCCCGGACCGCGGGGCCTGGAACGTTGCCAGGCGCTCAGTTGTCGTGAAGCGTGCTCGCCGGGTCGTGAGGCCGCAGGTCGCGAAGCGCGACGGACGGAAATGCGCGCGGCGGCGGCGCCGGAAGCGGGGTATCGTGTTGCAAAGGTCGTTTCCAGGATCTCGTCGGAACGCGCGAATTCCAGCCACGCGGCCAGCATCGGGTAAAATCGCATTTTACCGACCTTCGAGCTTTTCCCCATGAATCAACCGAAATCCGCCCAGCCTTCACCCGATTCGGCCCAAGGTTTGTCGTATCGCGACGCCGGCGTGGACATCGATGCGGGCGACGCCCTCGTCGACGCCATCAAGCCCTTTGCCAAGAAGACCCTGCGCGACGGCGTGCTGGGCGGCATCGGTGGATTCGGCGCGCTGTTCGAAGTGCCGAAGAAGTACAAGGAGCCGGTGCTCGTTTCCGGCACCGACGGGGTCGGCACCAAGCTGCGTCTCGCGTTCCAGCTGAACAAGCACGACACGGTCGGCCAGGATCTGGTCGCGATGAGCGTCAACGACATCCTCGTGCAGGGCGCCGAGCCGTTGTTCTTCCTCGACTATTTCGCCTGCGGCAAGCTCGATGTCGGCACGGCGGCGACCGTCGTGAAGGGCATTGCACATGGCTGCGAGCTGTCGGGCTGCGCGCTGATCGGCGGCGAAACCGCGGAAATGCCGGGCATGTATCCGGACGGCGAATACGATCTGGCCGGTTTCGCGGTCGGCGCGGTGGAAAAGAGCAAGATCATTGACGGCAGCAAGATTGCTCCGGGCGACGTGGTGCTCGGGCTCGCGTCGAGCGGCATCCATTCGAATGGCTTTTCGTTGGTGCGCAAGATCATCGAGCGCGCCAATCCCGATCTGAACGCGGACTTCGACGGCCGCTCGCTCGCCGACGCGCTGATGGCGCCGACGCGCATCTACGTGAAGCCGCTGCTCGCGCTGATGCAGCAGCTCGAGGTGAAGGGCATGGCGCACATCACCGGCGGCGGCTTGGTCGAGAACATTCCGCGCGTGCTGCGCGAGGGTCTGACGGCCGAGCTCGATCATCGTGCGTGGCCGCTGCCGCCGCTGTTCTCGTGGCTGCAGAAGCACGGCGGCGTCGCCGATGCGGAAATGCACCGCGTGTTCAACTGCGGTATCGGTATGGCGGTGATCGTGTCTGCCGCGGATGCTCAGGCGGCGATCGGTCTGCTGTCCGCGGCGGGCGAGCAGGTCTGGAAGATCGGCACGGTCCGTGAAAGCGCGGCGGGTGAAGCGCAGACGGTCGTGGTCTAACGATTGACGAGGGTTCGCGTGGCGTGCCGCAACGGCGCGCCGCGCGGGCTTCAAATCCCTTGCTTCACATTTCCCGCTTTGAATCCCCGCTTCAAATCCCCGCTTTAGGTCCCTCTGATTCCCTCACTTCGATCGGCGTCTCCAACCAGCGTCTCGATCAACTCCACCACCCGCGCCGTCGCGTGCGGATCGCAGCAATCCACCACCTGTCTCTCCGGCATGCTGCGCAGCCACGTGAGCTGCCGCTTGCAGAGTTGCCGCGTCGCGAAGATGCCCTTGTCGCGCATGGTCCGATAATCGACCGCGCCATCGAGGTATTCCCACACCTGCCGATAGCCGACGCAGCGCATCGACGACATCTCCGGCAGCAGGTCGCCGCGCGCGCGCAGCTTGACCACTTCATCGACGAAACCGTGCGCGAGCATCGCATCGAAGCGCTGCTCGATGCGCGCGTGCAGCAAGCCACGCTCGGACGGCTCCAGCGCGACCGGCACGAAGCGCCATGCCGACGCGGCGTCGTCCGTGCGCGCGGGCGCGGCGAGCAGCACCGACATCGGCTGGCCGGTCAGCATGAACACTTCCAGCGCGCGCTGGATGCGCTGCGAATCGTTCGGCGCGAGACGCGCGGCAGTGGCCGGATCGAGCGCGGCGAGCCGTGCGTGAAGCGCCGGCCAGCCGTCGCGGGCGGCGTCGGCGTCGAGCGTCGCGCGTAGTTCGGCATCGGCGCCGGGCAGGTCGTTGAGCCCCTGCGTGAGCGCCTTGTAGTACAGCATCGTGCCGCCGACCAGCAGCGGCAGCCGACCGCGCGCATGAATTTCACCGACGAGCCGCAGCGTGTCGGCGCGAAACTGCGCGGCCGAGTACGAGTCGGCCGGATCGACGATATCGATCAGATGATGCGGCGCGACCGCGCGTTCTTCCGCGGCCGGCTTCGCGGTGCCGATGTCCATCTCGCGATAGACGAGCGCCGAGTCGACGCTGATGATTTCGACCGGCCGCCGCGCGGCGAGCGCGAGCGCCGCGGCGGTCTTGCCGGACGCGGTCGGGCCGAGCAGGCACGGGATCAGGGTAGGGCGTGACGTCGTCATGGGCAAGCGGGCGCGCGGCGCGGGCGGTGTGATCGAACGCGGCGGTTACTGGCCGCGCATGAACAGCCGATCGAGATCGGCCAGCGTCAGCTGATACCAGGTCGGACGCCCGTGGTTGCACTGGTCGGCGCGCTCGGTCGCTTCCATCTGGCGCAACAGCGCGTTCATTTCGTCGAGCGTCAGACGTCGGTTCGCGCGCACCGCGTGATGGCACGCGAGCGTGCCGAGCAGTTCGTGCTGACGCTCGGTCAGCACGCGCGAGCCGCCGAACGCGTGCAGGTCGGACAGCACCGCGCGCGCGAGCGCTTGCAGATCGGCGTCCTTTAGCAGCGCGGGGACGGCGCGGATCGCGAGCGTGGTCGGCGACAGCACCGCGAGGTCGAAGCCGAGCGCATCGAGCGTATCGCGTTCTTCCTCGACCGTGCCGATTTCGACCGGATCGGCCTGCATCGTCTGCGGAATCAGCAGCGGCTGCACGGCGATCGCTCGGTCGGCGAGCGCGTTCTTGAACTGCTCGTACAGGATGCGCTCGTGCGCGGCATGCATGTCGACTATCACGAGCCCGTGGCGGTTCTGCGCAAGCACGTAGATGCCGTGGATCTGGCCGAGCGCGAAGCCGAGCGGCTGATCGTCGGTGGCGTCGAATGCGGGGGCAGCCGGGCGCGACGCGAACGGTGCCGCGTCGTATGGCGACGTCGTTTCGCTCGCCGAGTCGCGCGCTTCGAACAGCGACGCGCCTTCGACCCGGCCCGCGAGCGGATCCTTGCGGCCGAACAGCGCGTCGTAACCGGCGAGCGGTTGCGCGACCGGCAGCGTGCCTTGCGTCATGCGCGCCTGGCGCATCCACGTGTTGCCGGGCTGCGCGGCCCCGAAGCTGCCGAAGCCGCCGCCGCCAAAGCTGCCACGGCTTCCGGCGGCGAAGCCCGCGCCGCTCGAAACACCGGCGCCCGCGCCAATGCCTTCGCCGCTTGCGCCGCTTGCGCCGCTTGCGCCGCCCAGCGGCGTTGAACCAAACGAAGCCGGTTCACCGGCCGACGGTTCCAGGTGCGCGGCATGCCCGCCAGCCGTCGTTTCCGGCGACGCGCCCGCGTGCCGCGCGAGCGCGCGCTGCACCGCATGGAACACGAACTGGTGGATCGAGCGCGAATCGCGGAAACGCACCTCAATTTTCGACGGATGCACGTTCACGTCGACGCCCTCGGGCGGCAGATCGAGGAACAGCACGTACGACGGATAACGCTCACCGTGCAGCACGTCTTCATACGCGGCGCGCACTGCGTGCGTGAGCAGCTTGTCCCGCACGAAGCGGCCGTTGACGAAGAAATACTGTTGATCGGCGCGGCCGCGGCTTGCGGTCGGCAGACCGGCGCAGCCGTAGATTGCGAGCGGACCGGCGGATTCGTCGAGCGGCAGATGGGCGGTCGCGAACGTGTCGCCGAGAATCTTCGCGACACGCGCGGGCGGCTCGCTCGCGTTCCAGTGTTCGACGGCCTTGCCGTTGTGCAGCACCGAGATCGCCACGTCCGGCCGCGCGAGAGCGGCGCGGCGGATCTGTTCGAGACAGTGGCCGAGTTCGGTCTGTTCGCTCTTCAGGAATTTGCGGCGCGCGGGCGTGTTGAAGTACAGCTCGCGGACTTCGATCGTCGTGCCTTGCGTGCCGGCGGCGGGGCTCAGCACGCCGGTTTCCGCATCGATGCGCACCGCGTGCGGCACGTCGGCGGTGCGGCTCGTGATGCTCATCTGCGCGACCGACGCAATCGACGCCAGCGCTTCACCGCGGAACCCGAGCGTCGCGACCGCCTCGAGCTCGGCAAGCGAGCGGATCTTGCTGGTCGCATGGCGCGTCAGTGCGAGCACGAGTTCGTTCTCGGGGATGCCGCAGCCGTCGTCGGTGATCGAGATGCGTTTGACGCCGCCTTCGTCGAGCAGGATGCGCAGCGTCTGCGCGCCCGCGTCGAGCGCATTCTCGAGCAGCTCCTTGACCACCGACGCCGGCCGCTCGACCACTTCGCCGGCGGCGATCTGGCTGATCAGTTGATCGGGGAGCGGCTGGATCGCGCGCAGCGGACGCGGCGCGGGCGCCGCGCGGGAGCCGACGGAGGGTGCGGCCGCGGCCGCGGTGCCCGCAGGCGTTTCGGAGAATTCGGACATGGCGAAATTATAGCGACTCGGCGTACGTCGCCCATGCCTGTGCCCGACCCGCAGTTTTTTAATCGACCCGAGGCACTTTCTGTATCATGTCGCGGTCAATTCGCAGCGGTCGGCCCGCCGCTTGCTGCCCCTGTTATCGGGTCGCGCGACGGCCGTTTTTCCTCTACGCAATCATCGGTTTATAAGGACATTCCTTGGATACGTTGCTCCATTTCGCCAACCTTGTCCTACACATCGACAAGTTCCTCGGGGACTTCATCCAGGTGTATGGCACCTGGGTCTACGCGGTGCTATTCGCGATCGTGTTCGCAGAAACCGGACTCGTGGTTCTGCCGTTTCTGCCGGGCGACTCGCTACTGTTCATCGGCGGCGCGTTCTGCGCGGCCGGGCAGATGCATCTCGGGCTGCTGATCCTGCTGCTGCTGGTGGCGGCGATCGGCGGCAATACGACCAACTATCTGATCGGCCGTGCGATCGGACCGCGTGTGTTCAATTCGCATATTCCGGTGCTCGAGCGCTTTCTCGATCGCGCCGCGCTGCAGAAGACTCACGATTTCTATGAGAAACACGGCGGCAAGACGATCGTGCTCGCGCGTTTCATCCCGGTCGTGCGGACCTTTGCGCCGTTCGTCGCCGGTGCGTCGTCGATGACCTGGAGCCGCTTCCAGATGTTCAACGTCGTCGGCGCGCTGTCGTGGGTGCTCCTGCTCGTGCTGCTCGGCTATTTCTTCGGCAACATTCCGTTCATCCGTCAGTATCTGAACGTGATCGTGCTGGTCGGTATCGGCGCGGCAATTGTGCCGGTCGTGCTCGCCGCGTTGTGGAAGATGCTGCGCAAGAATGGCGCGAACGCGAGTACGCGTTGACGAGCTGTAGCCGGCTGTAGTTCGGACCTTGATGACCAGAAGGCGTCGCGAATCTCGCGACGCCTTTTTTCATGCCGCGGTGCCGGCGACCCGTGCCGGCTTCGCGCGCACGTTAGGTCACATCAATCGCGCGTGATCGCGCGCGGCGCGAGCGGCGTTTCCGGCGTCGGATAGCCGGCTTCCTTGAAGGTCTGCACGATCGCGCGATTGGTGTCGAAGTAGACCTGCCAGTAGTTCTGATTGGACGAATAAGGGCGTACACACAGCAACGGTCCTTCCGGCGTGAAGCTCAAGACCTCGATGTCCGGCGCGGGGTTTTCGGACACGTTCGGAATCTTTGCGACGGCGGCTTTCAGACGCGCGATCGCATCGGTCGGATCCACGCCGTTGGCGATCTTCGCGGTCAGCTCGACGCGCCGGAACGGCAGCACGCTGTAGTTCGAGATCGTGTCGGAAAAGATCTTGTTGTTGCCGACGATGGTCATCACGTTGTCCGGCGTGACGATCGTCGTGCCGAACAGGCCCAACTCGGTGACGGTGCCGGTGACGCCCGCGGCCGTGACGAAATCGCCGACCTTGAACGGTCGCAGCACCTGCATGAACACGCCGGCCGCGAAGTGCGCGAGCAGGCCGCCCCACGCAGTACCGATCGCGAGGCCAAGACCGGCGAGCAATGCGGCGAACGACGTTGTCTGCACACCGAAGATTTGCAGGATTGCGAGGATGAGCAGCAGGTTCAGCAACGCGCCGAGAATCGACGCGAGGTAGTGGGCGAGCGTCGGATCGACCTTGCCGTTGCGAGCGAGCACCTTGCGCAACAGGTTGGAGATCAGCCCGATGACCCAGCGGCCGACGATCCACAGCACGATGGCGCCGAGCACCTTGGCGCCGATGTCGATGCCCCGGGTCATGATGAATGCACGTGCGGTTTCGATATCCAAGATGTTCCTCGTTATAAGTTGCCATCAACGGATTGAACGACGGTGGTGCCATGACCCACAACGCGCGGTCTTCGGGAGTTATAGCCGACGGCGCCCGCATACGCAAGGACCGTTCCTGCCCCGCTCGCGGGCGGCAATTGAGAGACGAAAAATGGCGGGGCGTATGTGAGAAGCCGCTCGAGCGCGCCGCCCCTACATGCGCAATCGCGATTCGGAATACGGTGACGTGCAGATGACAACCGCGTTGTCCTGGTCGCTTTTCACGGCTCGCCTGCACTTCGACACGCGATGCCATGAGAACGCGATCACGATTGCGAGCGCATATGCGCCAGCACGCCGAAGAAATAGAGTCGGCCGGACGAATTGTCCATAGCGACTCTGCGCGTCGGCGAACACGGCAAAAGTCAACAAGCCGTCGAGCACGCACGCGAGCAGCGCGAGCACGATGAAAATCGCCGGGCCGCTCAGCGCGGCACCCGACCCGAACCGGTTATACAGTCGGCAGGTCATCGATACGATGGCGAGCAAGGCGAGGTTCGATAGCAGATCGAACAGAAAGTTGGTCATTATCGGTTCAATGAAAAAGCAATGCGCCGTGGGGTTGTGGGGTTGCCGGAACGGATGCTCACGCAAGGTTCAGACATGCTCCGCTGATCCGGCGGCGATCATTGCATATCTTTTCATCTCGATAAATAACCAGAAAAAGCGATAGCCGTGTCGCGCTTTCTTTCGAGCGTTTTTACGCGCAATCGGAATGTGAAAAGTTCTTTGCAAATTTATAGTACTGCGACGGACTCCGAGTGCTGCGCGTCAGAAGCGATAAGAAATGCCGAGTTGCAGCGTCGGGTACCATCGAAAAGGCGAGACCTCAAGCCATTGCCCATGCCGAGGTAGGTCCTCGCGCTCGCCGGGAAAGGCCGGCGCCGGTGCGTCGTCAATGAATGACGCGTTGCGTCGCAACACTCCGCCACTGTGGTGAAAATGCCAAATCGAACTTGTTTATATTTTGAAACGTCGCGCCGTGCGTTTGTACGTGCGAGGATCAGATCATCGTATTCCTGATACGAAGATCCAGACTCACGGGGGCTCCATGAGTAGCATTCCGCTTATCTGGGCAGCGGTGCCGCATAACAGCGACGGTGTTGTCTTCCAGATCCAGCTTGGCCGCGGGCTTCAGCGTTTTCACGTGTCGCGGCGGGTGCTCGAAGACGTATTCGAGCTCGAACGAAAAGCGTCCGACGCGCGCCAACTCGAATTGTTCTATGTGCACGAGCAGCGCATCCTCGCGCGTGCCAGCGCCAAGCGTTCGATGGCCAGTTCGGCCACCGTTTCACTGCAGGCTACCGATTTCGGCGTGTCGAACGACCGGGATCGTTGGGAGAGGCCGAGCGGCATCGCGCACGGCCTCATGTAGGCGGGCCGGTGTTTCACACGCAGCGGCGAGGCTGCCCGTCAGCGTGCATTGAACTGCGCTTCGAGCACTTCGAACGTACCGGGGATGACCTCGCGCGCGGATGAAGATTGGCGGCCGCGGCCGCTTGCGCCGCGCCGAACTTCAACGACATCAGATAGATCCGGTGCTGCTGCTCATCGAGCGCCATCGTATTTGCGCCCTCCCGCGTTGGCATGTTTTGCGCAACCGTGTAGTGGTCCGCATCGTCTTCATCCACGATCGCTAGCGTGCGGTCCGCGCCGTTCGAACTGGGCGCGAGCTTCAAGGACGGATCGAAAGCCGTAGCATCACGGCGGCCCCCTATCAACACCTCGGCCACGCGACGGCCCGACGTCGCATCGACGATCATCATGCGGTGATTGGCGCAAACCGGCCCTGCGCGTACTGCGCATACGCGCTCCATTGCGGCGTGATCTGCTGATGCAGAATCAATGACGGCAGAACCTTGTCCCACGTGTGGCTGAAACGAGCGGCTCACCGGTCTTCTGGTTCATCGGCGTATCGATGCTGCGGTGGAACGACACGTACTTGAGTCCCGGCGTAATCGTCGAACCGTTCTGCAGTTGCCAGGCGCATTGCAGATACGGCTGGAATGTCAGCATCGTGTCGTTCAACGTGAAGTTCTGCGAAATGAACGCGAAGTTCAGCGACGCATCGGCATTGGAGTTGTCGCGGGCGTTCCTGCTCGGTCCATAGGATTTTCCCGCGCCAGGTTTCAGGCAATCCCTACACGATTCCACCGTCAGGAAACAGCAGTTTGTGTCGATAACACGGAAGGATGTGTCTCTGCTGCACCAGTTCGCCGACCACCGACGCAAACGTTTGCTAGCAGGGCACCCCCCCACCGGATCAGTTTTGTCAGCCACGGCCTCATAGACGGAATCGCGATATGGATCGAACCAAAACAAACAGTTTCACCTTGGCGGTGTCGCGCCGCTCCTTTTTGCACAGCCTCGGCGCGTTGGCGCTGAGCGCATGCGGCGGGGGCGGCAGCGTCGGCGAAGCGGCCGTGAGCCGCTCGGCCGTTGCGAGGGCGGCGAGCATCAACACGGCCAGCCTGGTGCTCGCACGAGCGGCAACCGGCGAGGCCGCCGTTGCGACGAGCGGCGCGTTCGTGCATCCAGGACTCCTGCACACGCAGACCGACTTCGACCGCATGGCGCAGAAGGTCGCCGCGCAGACGCAGCCCTGGTACGCCGGCTTTCAGGTGCTGACCGCCAACGGCCACACGCGACTGTCTTGGTCGCCCCGGCCGGCCGCGCAGATCAATCGTGGCGGCACCGGACCGCAGAACTATCCGCAGCTCTATGGCGACATCGCCGCCGCCTACGCTTGCGCGCTGTACTGGAAGGTCACTGGCGACACGGCATACGCCGACAAGGCGGTGCAGATCATGAACGCGTGGTCCTCGACACTGCAGAGTCTCGCCGGCGACACCAACGTCGATCTGGCCGCCGGCATCTATGGCTACGAGTTCGCGATCGTCGGCGAGATCATGCGCAGTTACACGGGCCTCGCCGCAGCGGACCTCACGGCGTTCCAGTCGATGATGTCCAACATCTTCTATCCGATCAACATCGACTTCCTGAACCGCCACAACAACACCGACTACACGCACTACTGGGCCAACTGGGACCTGTGCAGCATGGCGTCGATCATGGCAATCGGCGTGCTCTGTGACGACCGCGCGATGTTCGACGAGGCGGTCAACTACTACCTGAGCGGGCTTGGCAACGGTGCGATCGCGCAAGCGGTCTACTACCTGCACCCGGGCTACCTCGGGCAGTGGCAGGAGAGCGGGCGCGACCAGGGGCACAACAACCTCGGCATCGGGCTGTGCGGCGCCATCTGTGAGATGGCCTGGAACCAGGGCATCGATCTCTACGGCTACGACAACAACCGCTTCCTAGCCGGCGCGGAGTACGTGGCGAAGGCGAATCTCATTCAAGCCGACGGAACCTACCTCACGGTGCCGTACGAGAGCTATGCGAATGTCGACGTAGTGCAGCCCGGGTTTTCGACGGCCTCGCAAGGCGATATCCGTCCGATCTGGGCGCTCGTCTACAACCACTATGTCAATCGCAAGGGGCTGGCCGCGCCGTGGTCCGAGAAGTTCGCGCTCGCGATCCAGCCGGAAGGCGGCGGCGGCAACTACGGTACGACGAGCGGCGGCTACGACCAGCTCGGCTACGGCACGCTCGCCTACACGCGCGATCCGGTGACGCCGGCCGCCGCGCCGAGCGGCGTGACCGCCTGGCCGGCGGCGGGGCAGGTGGTGCTGTCGTGGTGGGGCGTGGCGAATGGCACGAGCTACAACGTCAAGCGCGCCGCGAATTCGGGTGGCCCGTATACGACCGTCGCGAGCGGCATCACCGACGTGCTGACCTATACCGACAGCCCGCAGGCCGGGGTGTGGTACTACGTCGTCAGCGCGACGACGGCAGCCGGCGAGAGCGCGAACTCGAACGAGGTCGTCGCGGTGACGGCCGTGCAGTTGCATACCTGGCTGAGCTTCGACGAGTCGAGCGGCACGACCGCGGCCGACGCGACCGGCAACGGCCATACGGGCACGCTAGTCGGCGGCGCGTCGCGCACCGCTGGCAAGTCCGGCAACGCGGTGCTGCTCGACGGCTCGAGCGGCTACGTCAGCCTGCCCAACGACATCGTCGGGGACGTCTCGGATTTCACGATCGCGACGTGGGTGTTCCGCAATTCAAACAGCACGAAGCAATGGGAGCGCGTGTTCGATTTCGGCACGGGCACCGGCCGTTACATGATGCTCACCCCCGACAGCAGTGGTGGCACGGTGCGCTTTTCGATCACGCTCAACGGGTCTCACAACGAGCGTCAGGTCAATGGCAACGCGCCACTGCCGAGCGGCCAATGGACCCATGTGGCCGTGACGCTCTCGGGCACGACGCTCACGCTGTACGTCAACGGCAGCCAGACCGGCCAGACGACGGGCGTGGCGTTCGCGCCGTGGCATCTCGGCCCGAGCGCGCAGAACTGGATCGGACGTTCTCAGTACGCGGCGGACCCGTACTTCAACGGAGCGATCGACGAGTTTCGCATCTATCGCGGCGCGTTACCGCCGGATCAGATCGCGAGGCTCGCGCAGGGTTGATTGTCAGCGTGAACTTCTTCGTCAAAAGGACTACAACACGTGCACGGCAGGCGGCAGCCCGTCGCTGTCGAACATCGTCGTGAACGGCGCGTATGCGACCCAATCGCTGTCGGGCGCCCACACGAAGATCGACGGGCGCAATTCGAGCTATCCGGTCAACGCCTGGCTGGCCAACGTCAGCCTGGATGCGACCGCGCAAAGCGGCGACCAGTATGCGAATGTCGGCTTGTATAACTCGAACGTCACGCCGTCCGGAACCGGCATGACCACATCGAGCTTCACGACGACGGGAAGCGTGCCGAACTGCGCTTTCTGAAACCGCCAATCCGCTGCGCGCCCCATGCGACGGAACCCGTCAGCGGTCCGTGCGCATGGGGGAAACGGGATATCCATGCAGATTGATAGCCACATCGAACAACGCCGTTACATGCGGCACCTGTGCATCATTGCGGTCGCGGTGGTCTGCGTGACGGTGGGCTTGCTGCGGATTCTGCAGGCCGATCCGGAACCTGCCGTCGCGAGTCCGACGAGCGAGGCGCGCCCGGCCGGCTCGTCTAGCTCGTCCGGCTCCGAACCGAGCGTCGGGCGTGACGATCCCGGGCTCATCGTCGCGGAAAACCACGAACTGATCGTGAATGCCGCGCTGCTCGACCTGATCAATTCTTTCCTGCTGCGGAAGACGGACGACGATCGGGCCGATCAGTTGCGGATCTATCTGAAAAGCGAACTGCCGTCGCCGGCGTACGGCGAAGCGGAGCGGATCGTCGAACGTTACCAGGCGTACATGAGAGCGCACGACGAGTTGCTCGCGGCTCAACATCTTGCCGGCGCGACGGACGCATCGGCGCTCGACATAGAACGCGTTGCGGTCTGGTGTTAGCAGCGCGACCGCTTGCGGCAAAGCATACTGGGACCGTCGTGCAGGCGTGGTACCAGAACGATGACGCGCAACTCGATCAGGTACTTCAGGAGTCGAGGCAGCGCGCCGAGGATGACCAGGCGCCGGAATTGTCCGCACAGCAGCCGCGATATCCGGTTCCTCACTGGCGCAACAAGAGCGACGAAGAGCGCCATCGCCAGTACATGCTGCGTGTACTCGATCACGCTATGACGAGCTTCGAGGCGTTGAGTCGCGACTCGAGACTTTGACGCGCGGTGCGGGTAAGAAGTGACGCTTCCCGGCGGACGCACTTTTATGCTGCCGTGCGGGTGACAGCACTTTGCCAGCGTTTTGCCAGCGTTTTGCCGATAGGCACGAGGATCGAAATGGATTCAATTTGCTCCGAAATGCGTACCCGGTTCAGCAAAAAGAAAAGGGCTTACATACGAATGTATGTAAGCCCTCGAATCTTTTGGTAGGCCGTACGGGATTCGAACCTGTGACCAACGGATTAAAAGTCCGCTGCTCTACCAGCTGAGCTAACGACCCAAAAGAGAAGGGAAATTATATCGGCGAACCGATGGCCTGTCAATACTACGAGGCCATCAGGCCAATGTGAAAAGCCCGGGCATCACTACCCGGGCTTTCCAGCGAGAGGCGCGCGTGGCTATCACTTCGGACACTGCGCGTTACTGCCGACAACTACATCAAAACGTGATCAATCCGCCACCACGAACTACTTGATCTGCGACAGCTTGCTCTGCGCCGACTGCGCGACGTCCGAGCCGGCGTATTGCGCGACGATCTGCTCGAGCGTCTTTTTCGCCGCGGCCTTCTGGCCTTGTTCGAGCTGATTGTTCGCGATCGCGAGCAGCGCTTCCGGCGCGCGCGGATGCTGCGGGTACTTGGCCACAATTCCTTGCCAGACCGCCGTCGAACCCTTGTAGTCGCGCAGTGCATACAGCGCGTTGCCGAGCCAGTATTGCGCGGTCGGCTGATAGGGGCTGGTCGGATATTTGGAGATGAAGCTGCGGAACGATGCTGCGGCGGTCTTGAAGTCTCCGCTGCGGAACTGCTGTGAAGCCGTGTTGAACGCATCGGTTTCACCCGGCTGGACCTCGCCCTGGACACCATCCACCGTCTGCTGCTGCGGCTCGAATTTCTTCAGGCGCGTGTCGAGATCGGTGTAGTAGTCCTTCTGCTGCTTTTGCAGCGTCGTGAGCTGGTTCGCCATGTCCTCGTTCTGTCCGCGCAGAGTCGCGACCTGCTGGTTCAGCTGGTCGAGACGGTTGGACTGATCGAGGATCGTGCGCTGCGCCGCCGACAGCTGGCTCGACAGACTATCGGTCTTCGAGCGCAGATCGAGAATGGCCTGGCGGGCCTGATCGTCGTCGAACATGCCCGCATGGGCGGGCACGGCCGCGAGGGCCGTGCCTGCGACGCAGGCCGCTGCGGCAACCCGCAGCCAGGAGAAACGATGCGTCATTCGGCTTATCACCCGTTGACTTACTGTTGATACACGAGGTCGGCGCGGCGGTTCTGTGCCCACGACGCTTCGTCATGACCCGTTGCCAGCGGCTTTTCCTTGCCGAGGCTCACGGCTTCCATTTGCGAATCCGATACGCCCATCAGCGACAGCGAACGACGCACGGCTTCAGCACGCTTCTGGCCGAGCGCGAGGTTGTATTCGCTCGTACCGCGCTCGTCGGTGTTGCCCTGGATCAGCACGTGACGCTGCGGGTGACCCTTCAGATATTGCGCGTGTTGTTGCAGCAGCGGTTGATAGTCGTCCTTCACCGAGTAGCTGTCGAAGTCGAAGTAGATGCTGCGCTTTGCGAGCGGGCTGTTCGGATCGTTCAGCGGGTCGACGTTGACCGTCGCGACGTCGTTCGGATTCGGTTGAGCCGAGCCTGCGCCCTTGCCGGCGTTTTCGTCGAGCTTGACGCCAGAGTGACATGCGGCCAATGCACCGACCATCACGACGGCGAATGCGAAACGAAGTTTGGACATCATTTGATTACTCTCCTTGTGTTATTGCATCAACGTTATTGCATAAACGGGCCCCAGGATGGCTCGCGTACGCTGCCCCCCTGAACGGACAGGACCTGCCGAGTGCGACCATCGGTCGATACTGCGGCCAACACGCCACGGCCGTTCACCTGAGTGGCGTAAAGAATGTACTGACCATTCGCCGCGAAGCTCGGCGATTCGTCATGTGAGGTGTCCGTCAGGCCCGTGGCAGTTCCGCCTTGCAGGTCCTGGATGTACAGCTTGAATGCACCGCCGACGCGCGAGATGTAGGCAAGCTCCTTGCCGTCAGGACTCACACGCGGGCTGGTGTTGTAGCTGCCCGTAAACGTGACGCGTTGCGCGTTGCCCGCGCTTTCACCTTGCGCGGGCATCTTGTAGATCTGCGGAGCGCCGCCGCGGTCGCTCGTGAAATAGATCCACTGACCGTCAGGAGAGTAGGTCGGCTCGGTGTCGATCGAGCTGCCCTGCGTCAGACGACGCAGACCGCTGCCGTCCGCGTTGACCGCGAAAATCTGCGTATTGCCGGTACGCGACAGCGCGACGGCGAGCGTGCGGCCATCCGGCGACCACGCCGGCGCGCTGTTGTTGCCCTTCTGGTCCGATACGACGATGCGCCGGCCGGTGGGCAGGTCGTGGATGTAGACGATGGGCTTTTTCTTCTCGAACGACACGTACGCGACCTTGGTGCCATCTGGCGACCAGGCCGGCGAAATGATCGGCTCGGGGCTCGACAGCGCGATATGCGCGTCCTGGCCGTCCGAATCCGAGATCTGCAGCTGGTAGCGGTTGCCCGACTTGATCACATACGACAGGCGCGTAGCGAACACGCCGCGGTTACCCATCAGCTTGGCGTAAATGTAGTCCGCGACCTTGTGCGCGCTCATGCGCAGACCGCTCTCCGGGCTCACCAGCACGAGGCCGCCGAGGCTTTCGCCCTTGACCGTGTCGTAGAGCTTGAAGCGCACTTCGTACTGGCCGTTCGGCAGGCGGCTCACGCTGCCCGCGACGAACGCGTTGGCGCCCTTCGCCTTCCATGCGCCAAGGTCGACGGAATCGGTCTCTGACATCGGCGTCGAGCCTGCGTCGATATTCGTGAATTTGCCGCTGCGTTGCAGGTCCTGACGCACGATCGTGCTGACCTGCTGCGGGGAGTTCGCTTCATTGGCGAAATTCGCCGTTGCGATCGGAAACTGGGTGGATCCGACGCCCGTCACGAGGACGTTGAGTTGTGCGTTGGCGGCGCCGCCGACGGCGATCAGGCACGTTGCCACGAGTGTTCGCAGGCCTAGCTTGGTCATCAAACTCATGCTGTATGGGTTCCTCAAAACGGTTTTACTTAATACTCGAAGACAGCAGACAGACCGGTAAACGGCTATTTCGTTCCCGCGCAACGCCGGCCTGGTGGGGCGCGGCGTTGGATGTTAGTCGGCTGTCAGCCTGCACATCAAGCCGCCGGCCGCAGCGTGATAGTGAAGTAGTCCGGCGTCTTGCCATTCACGTCCCGCGGCATCGGATCGGAGGCTTTCACCGCCCGCAACGCGGCGGCGTCCCACGCGGCGTTGCCGCTGCTGTGGGTAATGTTTGCGCTCAGCTGATTGCCGTCCGGCGAACAGCGCACGGCGATCACGGTCTCCAGACCTTCCGTTTCGCCGCCCCAGTTCACATGCTGAAGCACCAGCCGGCGCACCTTGTCCGCGTAGCCTGGCGATGCCGCCGTGCCCCCGGAGCCGCTACCCGTTCCGCTCTTGCCCAGCCCGTTGCTGCTCGAACTGCTGCCGCCGACGCCGCCAGCCAGACCCTGCATTTGCGCCAGCCGCGCGCGACGGTCCGCATCGAGCTGCTTCTTCGCTTGTGCCGCCGCTTCGGCTTGCGCCTTCGCCTTCGCCGCCTTCTCGGCCTCAGCCTTCTTTTGCGCTTCCGCCTGAGCCTGCTTTTGCTGCTGCTCCTGCTGTTCCTTCAGTTGCTGCTGCTTCTGCTGCTCGGCGAGCTGCTGCTGCTTGAGCTTCTCGGCCTGCTGCTGTTGCTGTTGTTGCTGTTGCGCCTGTTGCTGCTTGAGCTTGGCGGCTTTCTGCGCCGCGAGTTGGGCCGCCTGTTCGGCCGCCAGTTGTTGCTGACGCTTCGCTTCCGCTTCCTGCTGCTCTTTCAGCTTCAACTGGCGCTGCTGTTCGGCCAATTGCGCGGCGCGAGCCGCTTCCTGCTGCTGACGCTTCTTTTCCTGCAGCGCGATGTCGGCCTGCTCGTCGCGCACGGGCGGGGCCGGGGCGACCGGCGCGGGCGGCGGCGTGACGACGGGATGCGGGATCGCGGAATCCGGCACCTCGGTCCACAGTTCCGCCTGCTCGCCCTCGGGCGTGCTGTTTTGCCACTGGATGCCGTGATAAAGAAAGAATCCGAGCAGCGCATGCATCACCAGCGCGAACAGAAAAGCTCGCCCGGTACCGCGTTCACGCGGTGGCTGAAGCGGATATTCGGTGTTCTTGCGGATCATTGCGATTTGACAAGCAATCCAACGCGCTTGACGCCCTGAGCCTTCAACTCGGACATCACATTCATCACGACTTCGTACTTCACGGTTTTGTCGGCGGCGATCACGACGGGCTGATCCGGGTGCGATTGTGCCCGATCGGCGATGAAACCTTTGAGACCAGCTTTCGTCATGTCTTCCTGCTGCTGCGTGCCGGAGTCGTCCTTGTACTTGACGCTCATGTTGCCGTCCGCGCGGATGTTGACGATCACGGGCGGCGTCTGCTGCTGCGGCGCGGCGCCGCCGACGGTCGGCAGATTGACGATCGACGGTGCGACGAGCGGCGCCGTGACCATGAAGATCACGAGCAGCACGAGCATCACGTCGATGTACGGCACGACGTTGATGTCGGCCATCGCGCGACGCGAGCGCGAGCCGCGCATGCTGGAGGAGCGGGAGCCTGCCATCGGGGCCTCCTTAGTGTGCCTGACGCTGCAGGATGTTCGAGAACTCTTCGATGAAGGTTTCGAAACGGATCGCCAGACGGTCGATGTCGTGCGCGTAGCGGTTGTAGGCGACCACTGCCGGAATCGCCGCGAACAGGCCGATCGCGGTGGCGGTCAGCGCCTCGGCGATGCCCGGCGCGACGTTCGCGAGCGTGGCCTGCTGCACGTTGGCGAGGCCGCGGAACGCATTCATGATCCCCCACACCGTGCCGAACAGACCGATATACGGGCTGACCGAACCGACCGAGGCGAGAAACGCGAGGTTCGCTTCGAGCACGTCCATTTCGCGCTGGAACGATGCGCGCATCGCGCGCCGGGCGCCGTCGAGGATCGCGCCGGCATCGTTCAGGCGTTTCTCTTTGCCTTTCAGGAATTCGCGCATGCCGGACTCGAAAATCCGCTCGAGCGCGCCGATCCTGTGGCGGTTGTTCGCGGCGCTCTGATACAGCGCCTGCAGGTCGCCGCCCGACCAGAAATCGCGCTCGAAGCGCTCAGTTTGCGCGCGCGCCCGGCGAATCGCAAACCACTTGCGGAAGATGAAAGTCCAGGAGAGTAGCGACAGCAACAGCAGCAGAGCCATGACGGCCTGGGCCAGCAGGCTCGCGTTGAGTACGAGTGAAACGATCGACAGATCTTGTGTAGTGTTCATAAAGGTTCGTTTTAACGTCCCGGGAAGGGGGCGTCCGGCTGCAAAGCCGCTTCAAGCTTGCCGTGGGCAAAACGGAAGCTTCGGCGATATCGAAGCCGAACCATGCTTTGTGCAACCTGACCGGTATGAGTTCACTGGCCCCGTAACAACGAGGCTCAGGTATCGTCCGTTGACATGCCGCCGTGGTTCAGTCCGCGCTCTCGCCGACGCCCGGTCCGTGCCGCAGCGCGGCAAGAACCGAAGGCGGGATCGCGGCTGGCCGCAGCGTCGCGCGGTCCACACAGCCAACCCGGACCGACCCGCTGGCAAGCAACGTGCCTTCGCGCCAGGCTTCCTGCACGAAGTCTACCGAAGCTCGGCCAAGACGCTCGATCCGGCTGATAATTTTCACGAGATCGTCGAGCCGGGCCGGAGCCCGGTAATCGACCGCGGTACTGCGCACGATGAAAATCGCGTCGTTTTCTTCCGCAAGCCGATGCTGGTCGACGCCACACGCGCGCAGCCATTCGGTGCGAGCCCGTTCGAAAAACTTCAGGTAATTGGCGTAAAACACGATGCCGCCGGCGTCGGTATCTTCGTAATACACGCGGATGGACCACGTATAGCCGATTTCCGTGCCTGGCTGGCTGGTCGACATATTCATGCGGCGCATTCTACCGGAACGCAAACTCCGGGGTCTGTTTCGAAGTGTGAGTTGCGTGTGGCGGGTGTCGGCGGCGATGGTGGCCGGCTTTGCCGGCCGCGCCGGGACTGGGGGAGCGGATCGGCGTGCCGCGAGAAAAAGCCAGCACGGTGACGGGCGGCGGCGGGACCAATGGAAGGGGCGGCTGTCGCCGCCCGCCTTCAAACTCAGCCGCGATGCACGGACAGACCCGCGAACGACTGTGCGACCGGCATCAGCTCGATCGTGTTGATGTTGACGTGGGCCGGGCGCGTGGCGATCCAGTAGATTGAATCGGCGATGTCTTCGGCCGTCAGCGGCTGCACGTTTTCGTAGACTTTGGCGGCCTTGTCGTCGTCGCCGCGATAGCGCACGTTCGAGAATTCGGTGCCGCCGCACAGACCCGGCTCGATGTCGGTCACGCGCAGCGCGGTGCCGGCGAGGTCGGCGCGCAGGTTCAGGCTGAACTGGCGCACGAACGCCTTGGTCGCGCCATACACGTTGCCGCCTGGGTACGGCCAGCGGCCCGCCACCGAACCAAGATTGAAGATATGTCCGCGATTGCGCTCGACCATGCCGGGCAGCAGCGCATGTGTGACCTGCACGAGGCCCGTGCAATTGGTCTCGATCATGGTGTTCCATTCGTCGAGGCTCGCCTTGTGCGCCGGCTCGGTGCCGAGGGCGAGGCCGGCGTTGTTGACGAGCACGTCGATTGCGGCGAAGTCGGCCGGCAACGAGGCCGGCACGGCTTCGACGGCGGCGCGGTCGCGCACGTCGAGCTCGTACGGCAGCAGCGCGGCGCCGAGTTCGTCGGCGAGTGCCTGGAGACGGTCCTTGCGGCGAGCAGTGGCGACGACACGATGGCCGCCCTTGACGAACGAGCGGGCGATGGCAGCGCCGAAGCCGGCCGACGCTCCTGTGACAAACACGATCATTGCAGTTCCCTGGTCGGTAAGAGACAAAGGCCCCAAGACTACTTCCAATGCCGCGCTGCGGCAAGGATGCACGAGCCGGATCGGCGGCTGCCGCGGCGGCGCGCAACGGGTGCTCGGCGCGGTCGGGGTGCTTTCGTCAGATGGTTGCGCAGCGGGGTCGCCAGACCGTCCGCAGGGCCCGCCAGCAGCCGCCGGAGCGCCCGCAAGTCGGTTGCCTATTCGGGCCTCTTCCAATACACTAACGCGCTCGACCCTGCGTGACTGGCGATAGAACCGAGTCGTCCGACTCAGCCGATTCAACCAATCGGGTTCAAGGTGGAACAACCCACCGTGAAGCGCAGGGTGCCGTTTTGCCGTTCGCCTGGGCAGCCGTGAACCGCGCGCATTAATCTGCGCTGACGGTGGCTGGCCTGCCTCGCGTATGCGGCGACTCTCCACTCGCCAAGTCAGGGCAAGCCTCGCCGCCCACAGCGCTGCGTACCCCGCTGTGTACCCTCTACGCAGGATTCGGCGCACGATCCGGTCAACCTGAAAACACTCAACGGAACCCGTATGTTTGACAGAGCCCAAAGCACCATCGCCAACGTCGATCCTGAACTCTGGAAGGTCATCGAGCAGGAAAACCGCCGTCAGGAAGAGCACATCGAACTGATCGCGTCGGAAAACTACACGAGCCCGGCCGTGATGGCCGCGCAGGGCTCGCAACTCACGAACAAGTACGCCGAAGGCTATCCCGGCAAGCGCTACTACGGCGGCTGCGAGTACGTCGACGTCGCCGAGCAGCTGGCGATCGACCGCGTGAAGCAGCTGTTCGGCGCCGAAGCCGCGAACGTGCAGCCGAACTCCGGCTCGCAGGCCAACCAGGGCGTGTTCTTCGCAATGCTCAAGCCGGGCGACACGATCATGGGCATGAGCCTCGCCCACGGCGGCCACCTCACGCACGGCTCGCCGGTCAACATGTCGGGCAAGTGGTTCAACGTGGTCAGCTACGGTCTGAATGAAGCCGAAGACATCGACTACGACGCTGCTGAAAAGCTCGCCCAGGAACACAAGCCGAAGCTGATCGTGGCGGGCGCATCCGCGTTTGCGCTGCGCATCGATTTCGAACGCATGTCGAAGATCGCGAAGTCGGTTGGCGCCTACTTCATGGTCGACATGGCGCACTACGCCGGTCTCGTCGCCGCGGGCGTTTATCCGAACCCGGTGCCGCACGCCGACTTCGTTACCACCACCACGCACAAGAGCCTGCGCGGCCCGCGCGGCGGCGTGATCCTGATGAAGGCCGAGTTCGAGAAGCCGATCAACTCGGCGATTTTCCCGGGCATCCAGGGCGGTCCGCTGATGCACGTGATCGCCGCGAAGGCCGTCGCGTTCAAGGAAGCCCTGTCGCCGGAATTCAAGGCTTATCAGCAGCAGGTCGTCGAGAACGCGCGCGTGCTCGCTGAAACGCTGGTCAAGCGCGGTCTGCGCATCGTGTCGGGCCGCACGGAGAGCCACGTGATGCTGGTCGACCTGCGTGCGAAGAAGATCACCGGCAAGGCTGCGGAAGCGGCACTCGGCGCGGCGCACATCACGGTCAACAAGAACGCGATCCCGAACGATCCGGAAAAGCCCTTCGTGACCTCGGGCATCCGCCTGGGTTCGCCGGCGATGACCACGCGCGGCTTCGGCGTGAAGGAAGCCGAGCAGGTCGGCAACCTGATCGCCGACGTGCTGGACAACCCGGAAGACGCCGCGACGATCGAGCGCGTGCGCGCGCAAGTCGCCGAGCTGACCCAGCGCTTCCCGGTTTACGGCTAAGCCGTCATGCATTGCCCCTTCTGCCGCCACGCCGATACGCAGGTCGTCGACTCGCGCGTATCCGAAGACGGCGCGACGATTCGCCGGCGCCGCCGCTGCCCGGCCTGCGACAAGCGTTTCACGACGTATGAGCGGGTCGAGCTGGCGTTGCCGTCGGTCGTCAAGAAGGACGGCACGCGCACGGAATTCGATCGCCGCAAGATCGTCGCGAGCATGCAACTGGCGCTGCGCAAGCGCCCAGTTGCGGTGGACGCGATTGAAGCGGCGGTCGCCCGCATCGAGTATCAGCTGCTCGGCAGCGGCGAGCGCGAGGTGCGTAGCGAGCGCCTCGGCGAACTCGTGATGAACGAGTTGCGCGCGCTCGACACGATCGCTTACGTCCGCTTCGCCTCCGTATACCGGCGCTTCGAAGACGTCTCCGAATTCGAGGACGTGATCGAGGAATTTCGCCGCGCCTCTTCCCCGCCCAAGCCTTCCCGCAAGCGCTGAGCGCACGCGTGCCGCAGCTGAGCTGCGGTCATTCGCATCCATCGCCTCGCGCATTTCGCGCTTTTCTTCACGCATCGCTTCTCCCGCCTCCGTGATCGATCGTCACGTGCATTGTTGCGTGCGCTAACGTCTGAATGCCACCTGGCCATTCGGACGATGGTCGGCGCGCTCGCAAATCGCTAGATTGGCTGCATTCGTTCGAAACGATCAGGGATGCAGATGAAAATCAAGGGAACTCGCCGGCCATCGCGCGCCGGTTTCACGCTCGTCGAGACGCTGGCGGTGATAGCACTGGTGATGCTGATGGCGGTGATGGCGATGCCGTCGTTCGCCGCATGGCATATGCGAGATCAGGTCGACGCGCGCTCGAAGGCGCTGCTGTCCACCTTCGCGTATGCGCGCAGCGAGGCGCTGCGGCGCGGCGCGCGCATCACGGTGTGTCGCGTCGATGCCGCGCGCGTCTGTCTCTCGTCGGGCCAACCCTGCGCCGACGGCGTCGCCGACTGGGCCTGTGGTTGGGCCGTATTCGCCGAACGCGGCGGCAAGCCGGCGTTGTTGCGCGCGCAGCCGGCGCTCGCGGCGGTGAGCATCGCCGGCGTGCAGACGGATATGACGTTCACGCCGCCCGCGGGGCAACTGATCGGCGCGTTTCGAAGTTTCGATATCGCGCCGCGCAGCCCATCGAAGTCGATGCAGGGGAACCCATGGCGGCGCTGCATCAGTGTCGCGGCGGGAGGTCGCGCGCGGATCTCGGAGGGCGCGTGTGGAGCGACGTCATGAGATGGCCCGCATTCAGTACTGGTGTGCGTGCGCAAGCGTCGGCATCTGGCGGCAGTTCGTTGATCGAGGTGATGCTTGTCGTCGCGTTGGTCGCGGTAAGCGCGCTGGGGTTGATCGCGGCTCAGGTGTGGACCGCACGTGAAGCGCACGCAATGTCGCTGCGCGAGAGCGCCACGTGGATAGCCGACTCGATCGCCGAAGCGACGCGCACGCCTTCCGTGGGCAATGCCGCACTCGATCAATCGAGCGGGTGGGCGAGTGTTCTGCTGCCGCAAGGCGACGCATCGATCGGCGAGAGCGGCGCGGTCGCGTCGGCGCGCGTGACGTGGGCGTCCGTGCGGGATCGGCCCATTGCGGGCGATGGGATCGGGCCGCCGGCAGAGCCTTGCGGCGACGTCGATGCACCGGCCGGATCGTCGTGTGTCGCGTTGGCGTTCGCGAAATGAAGCGGCCGTATTGCCCACGCGGTCACACGCTGGTCGAATTCCTGATCGCGATGGCGCTCGGGCTGATCGTGACCGCGGGCGCCGTGTCTCTTTACACGGCGCAGCGCAACGCGTTCGTGCAGGCGAGCAACGCGACCCGGATTCGCGAAGCCGGCTTGACCGCGCTGATGCTGATCGGCCAGCAATTGCAGATGGCCGGCTTCGTCCCTGCCGACGTCGTTGGCTATAACGCGGCGCCTTCGCTGTTCGGCTGCTCGGGCGGTCGCCCGACCGGCGCCGACGACAACCTCGCTTGCACCACGTTGAGTACCGGCTCCGATGGCGTCGCGGTCCGTTACGTCGCAGACGTCGTATCGACGTGGCCATCGTCGAGCGGGCAGGTCACCGACTGTGTCGGCCAGGCCGTCAAGAGCAGCGATGCAGTCCTTGGCGATCAGGGCGCGCCGGTGGTCAATCGGTACTTCGCCAACGTCAGCGGCTCGACCGGCGAGCCGGAGCTTTACTGCGTCGGCAGCGGCAATGCGGGGTCCGCGCAGCCGCTGGTCGAAGGCGTCGAGCGCGTCCGGTTGCGCTACTGGCTGGGCGGTGCGGCCAATGCTGTGAATGCGTCGGCCGTCGCTGCGGATCAATGGACGAACGTCGTCGCGGTGGATGTCTGCGTGCTGGTGCGCGGCGCGCCGCAAGGACGGCGCTCGAAGTACGTCGACTGCGATGGCGTGAGTACGCTCGGCAGCGACTTGCGGCCTCGACAGGCGTTTTCGCGCAGGGTGGCGCTGCGCAATCGCGCGGAGGTGTCGTCGTGATAAACCGTGACCCAGCAACGCAACGCTGTCGCGCGTACGACATATGCGGCGGGGCAAGTGGAAAAGCGAAAGGCTTAGGTAAGCGAAGTTGTCGGGACGGTGTCCGACGCACACATCAACGCGGTGTCGTGCTAGCTATCGTGCTGTTGATCTCGGCCATGATGCTCGCCACGTCCGCGATCTGGTTCGAAACATCGCTCGCGGCCGCTCGCGCGGCGACCAATGCGCGCGACTATCTGCAGGCTTTCCACGCGGCCGATTCGGCGCTGAGCTTGTGCGCGCGCAACGTGCAATCGGCACCTGGCGACGCGCCCAATGGGCCGCTCTCATCCGGCGAGCCGGCTCAATGGAGGCTTGAAGCCGCGTTCGACGCAGGCGCCATCACGCCTGTGCCGCAATGGCCGGGATCATCGCGCGCGCCGCAATGCCTGATCGAGCCTTGGCGTCTCTCGACTCGACCCAACGCGAGCGCTTATCTGCTCACCGCGCGCGGCTTCGGGCAGAGCGGCGAGTCACAGGTCTGGTTGCAGATGGAGCTGGTGACCGAGGATGGCGCGATCGAGCGTCATTGGCGGCGTGTTGCCGCGAGACCATTCTGAGGAACGCACCGACTGGACACGTATGAAAAGGCCGAACACATCCGCATTCACGCTGCTCGAACTCGTGATCGCGCTCGCGATTGCCGCCACGCTCGCCGCGTTTGCGATCCCTTCATATCGAAGCCACATCGCGCGCACCCATCGCATCGACGCGGCGTCGGCGTTATATCGGGCTGCGCAATTCGTCGAGGCCGCGGCGAGCGATGGCGTGCCGGCCTTGCCACCGGGCATCGATCAGGCGCCGCAGTTCGGCGCGCCGGTGTATCGCGTGCGCGTGCTGCCCGCGGACGATACGAACGGCGGCTATTCGATCGAAGCGGTTCCAGCGGAAGCGGGCCCGATGCGCGATGACCCGTGCGGCACGTTCACGCTGGACGCGACAGGTCAGCGAGGCAATAGAAATGACACGAGCGGCGCGGCGCCCACGAGCAGCGAATGCTGGAATACGGGTTAGCGGGTGAATTGAAAACCGACGCGCGCAGCCTTGCGAGCGAGACATCCGATAGTTCGCAGATCGCAGCCACTCGCCGCGGCCAGGACCTCAATAGCCGCTTCTCGTCGAATCGGCCTGCTCTGCCGCCGACTGCGCCGTAGCGGGAGCCCCCGCGGCCGCCCGCGCCGCCGCCGACTCGTTTTTCATCTGTTGCCAGATCCGGAACGCTTCCCACGCGCCGAGCGCAAGGCCGCCCCACTTGAGTGTTGGCCTCGCGCTCCTGATGACCGTCGCGCGCAGCGGTTTGGCGAGCAACAGCGAAACGATCGAGCTGATGAAGGGGTAGTGCTTGAGCAATGCGCCGATCGTGCCCGCGTTGAGCACGCTCGCCTTCGGCCCTTTGCCGACGCGCACGCCGCCGAAGCCGGGGATCACGAACTTGAGCCAGCTGAAATGCGTGACGGCCTGGCGCAGTTCGAAGGCGGCCTGCGCGAGCTCGACGCGTTCGACATCCGCGCGCACGAGCAGCAATTCCTTGCGCAGCGCCCGCAGATGCGGGGCGCTCAGATCCTTCGACGGATGGCGCTTGTTACGAAAGGCTGTATCGGGACGGGATGGGCTCATGGCGTGTCGGCGGGAGTGGAGGTGAGGCGATGGATCGGATGCAGACAAACTTGCCCATCAGTCGCGGCTGCGAAACGCTTCGCGATCCTTTTCGAACTCGGCCAGGGTCGCTTCGAATACCAGCGGCGCATTGCGCAAACCGCTGCGCGCCTTCAGCGCACAGGCGAGCCCAGCAATCGCGTAGACCGCGGTGATGCCGGCAAGCGCCTGCCATCGGTAGGTGTCCCAGAAGGCAATGGCGACGAGTGCGGTCAACGCGATCAAGGCCATCGTGGCGAGCATCATCGCGGCAAGGCCGAGAAACAGCACGCCGAGCAGGCGGTCTTTTTCCTCGGCGAGTTCGATGCCCACCAGTTCGAGCCGCGTCTGCAGAATCGCAAACACGGAACTGAGAATACGGCGCAACGGGCTGTGTTCTGCGCGCTGCGAGTGTGTTTCGGTCGTCATGGCTGTGGGCGTTGCGCGTGAGGGCCTGGCCAGCGCGCACGCGCGCCAGCAGAAGGGGACCGGCGAGGCTCGCGCCGGTCCGCCCGTATCGCCGGTGCGCCGGACATGCCTGCTCCGGCGGACTCACCGGCCTTTACTTGCGATTGATCAGCAGACCCACCACCATGCCGATGCCGGCGGCGATACCGATGGACGCCCACGGATGTTCGTGCACGTAGTCGTCGGTAGCGCGGGCAGCCTTCTTGCCTTTTTCGACGACCACGACCTGAACGTCGGCTGCTTTTTCTTTCGCCTGCTTCAGGCGCGTCAGCGCGGTCTCGCGCAGTTCGGACGCGCGTTCGCCGGTAGCGCTCGCGGCCTGTTTCAGCAGGTCTTCAGCGTCCGCGAGGACGGTTTTGATATCCGACATCAATCTCTCCTTGTTGACTTCCGACATTGACAGCTCCCTTTGTCTCACGCTACGCGTAAATCGTAACCAAAGAAACGGTTGCTGGCGAGCGTAGTGCCGGTTGCAGGCCGCCGACGCACGATCCGTTCCCGGCAGCGCGCGGCGACACCAGGTTGAGGGCACTTTGCTCCAGACCGATATCTGGATTGAGTTGATCTGTCCCGCAAAGTTTCCATCAAACTGGAGAAAATTACAAAAACGCATAAAGTACTGACGCGATCTTGGTTCGCCATGTACCACCACGGCCTTATGCTTTATCGTGACGGGCCGTCGCGGGCACACGCCCGCGACCTTATCTGGATACGTTCCAAATACCTACAGGAGATGCACTATGAGTCTACGTCTTGGCGACATTGCGCCGGATTTCGAACAGGAGTCGAGCATTGGCCGTATCAGTTTTCACGACTGGCTCGGCAATAGCTGGGGCGTGCTGTTCTCGCATCCTGCCGACTTCACGCCGGTCTGCACGACCGAGCTGGGCCTGACCGCGAAGCTTGCAAGCGAGTTCGAAAAGCGCAACGTGAAGACGATCGCGTTGTCGGTCGATAGCGCGGAGTCGCACAAGGAGTGGATCAAGGACATCAACGAGACGCAGGCCGCCAACGTCGGTTTTCCGATTCTCGCGGACGGCGATCGCAAGGTCTCCCAGCTTTACGACATGATTCATCCGAACGCGAACGAAACGTTCACCGTGCGTTCGCTGTTCGTCATCGATCCGAACAAAAAGGTGCGTTTGATCATCACGTATCCGGCGAGTACCGGCCGCAACTTCGACGAAGTGCTGCGCGTGATCGATTCGCTGCAACTGACCGACAGTCACTCGGTCGCGACGCCGGGCAACTGGAAGCAGGGCGATGACGTCGTGATCGTGCCGTCGCTGAAGGACGAAGAAGTGATCAAGCAGAAATTCCCGAAGGGCTACAAGGCACTGCGTCCGTACCTGCGCATGACGCCGCAGCCGAACCAGTAAGCTGCGCAGCATCGAACAGAAAAGCCGGATCGAATGAACCGGCTTTTTTTGCACCATCGGAACGCCAGCATCGGCATCAGAAGAACGCCTGAATACCCGTCTGCGCACGGCCGAGGATCAGCGCATGAACGTCGTGGGTGCCTTCGTAGGTGTTGACGACCTCGAGGTTCACCAGATGGCGGGCGACGCCGAACTCGTCCGAAATACCGTTGCCACCGAGCATGTCGCGCGCGAGGCGGGCGATGTCGAGCGCTTTGCCGCACGAATTGCGCTTCATGATCGACGTGATTTCGGTGGCGGCCGTGCCTTCGTCCTTCATGCGGCCGAGGCGCAGCACGCCTTGCAGCCCGAGCGTGATTTCGGTCTGCATATCGGCGAGCTTCTTCTGGATCAACTGGTTCGCGGCAAGCGGCCGGCCGAACTGCTTGCGATCGAGCACGTACTGCCGCGCGATGTGCCAGCATGCTTCCGCCGCGCCGAGCGCGCCCCAGGCGATGCCGTAGCGCGCCGAGTCCAGACACGTGAACGGACCGCGCAGGCCGCTGACGCCCGGCATGATGTTCTCTTCCGGCACGAACACATCGTCGAGCACGATTTCACCGGTGATCGACGCGCGCAGCCCGATCTTGCCGTGGATCGCCGGCGCCGACAGACCCTTCCAGCCCTTCTCGAGAATAAAGCCGCGGATGTGGTCCTTGCCATTTTCCTCGAGCTTCGCCCACACGACGAACACATCGGCGATCGGCGAATTGGTGATCCACATCTTCGAGCCCGACAGCGAATAGCCGCCATTGACCTTCTTCGCGCGCGTGACCATGCTGCCCGGATCGGAGCCGTGGTTCGGCTCGGTCAGGCCGAAGCAGCCGATCCACTCGCCGCGCGCGAGCTTCGGCAGATATTTTTCCTTCTGCGCGTCCGAGCCGAACTCGTAAATCGGCACCATCACCAGCGACGACTGCACCGACATCATCGAGCGATAGCCGGAGTCGACACGTTCGACTTCACGCGCGATCAGCCCATACGCGACATAGTTCAGACCGGGGCCGCCGTACTGTTCGGGAATCGTCGGGCCGAGCAGGCCGAGTTCGCCCATTTCGCGAAAGATCCCGACATCGGTCTTTTCATGGCGGAACGCTTCGAGCACGCGCGGCAGCAACTTGTCCTGCGAGTAGGCCGCGGCGGCGTCGCGCACCATGCGTTCGTCTTCGGTCAACTGCTGATCCAGCAGCAACGGATCTTCCCAGTGAAACTGCGCGGCTACGGCCATGACGTATCTCCTGATTTCACGCTCAGAACAAGCTTGACTTGAGTTCCGCCTTGCGAAACAATGTTTTGCAAACGACGCCCGAGTGTAGCACCCTATGACGCTGCCATCCACTTTCTCCGCTCCGCTCGACGAACGCAAATTCGTCGTCGCCCTTGCCCGCGGGCTGGACCTGTTGCGCGCGTTCCGACCGGGCGACACGATGCTCGGCAATCGCGATTTCGTCGAACGCACGGGTTTGCCGAAGGCAACCGTGAACCGGCTCGCCTACACGCTGACCGTGCTCGGCTATCTGCGGCTCGACGAAAGACACGGCAAATATGCGCTCGACGCGGGCGTGCTGTCGCTCGGCTTCGCGCTGCTATCGGGCAGCGACATGCTCGAACTCGCGCGCCCGCACCTGCGCAGCCTCGCGCGCGAGGTCGGCGCGGCGGTTTCGCTCGGGTGCCGGGATGGGCTCGACATGGTGTATCTGGAGACGATTCGCAGCGAGACCGCGTTGACGCTCGGCCTCGCATCCGGCTCGAAACTGTCGATGCTGACGAGTTCGATGGGCCGCGCGTATCTCGCCGTGCAGCCGCTCGACGCGCGTACCGCGTTACTCGCGGAACTGAAAAAAGCGGCAGGCAGGGCAGGGGCGATGCTGGTCGCCGAAGCCGAACAGGAGATCGCCGCGTTCGCGACGGAGCGCTGCTGCTACTCGTTTCGCGCGTGGCATGACGACGTGAACGCGGTCGCGGTGCCGTTTCGCGAGCCGCGCGAAAACCGCTGGCTCGTGCTCAGCTGCAGCGGGCCGGCATCATCGATGGGGGAGGAAGTGTTTCGCGAGAACGTCGCGCCGCGCCTGAAGGCGCTCGCGGCGCGGCTAGGGGAGCCGGGCTGAGGGAAGGCCGGGGCGCCCGGGTCAACCGGCCCACGCCGTGTCACGCCGTGTCACGCCGCCCGATCGTGATAATGCGCGTTGAACAATGGGCCTTGCACGAACCGCACGTCGTACTGCTGTAGCGCGGAGAACTGCGTCTCGTCCATCACGCGATTGAAAATCAGCGGCACCCGCAGCCGGCCTGCGTAGCCGACGAGCGGCTTCACGGTCGCGTCGCGCAATGCGGCCGACGCATCCATCTTGATGAAATCGAGCCGTGCGGTTTCCGATACCGACAGGATCTGCCCCGCGTTCGACAGATTGCCCGCCACCTTGAAGCCGTAGTGCTGATAGCTGCGCGTCAGATAGCCCAGAAATGTCTTGTGCGCGACCGCCGCCGCCGGCAGCTCGATGACGATGCGCGTCGGACTCAGATTGAACGACGTCAGCACGCTCGAAAAATGCCGGCCGTGGTCGTACTTCACGCTCTTCAACAGCCTCTCGTGCACGCGTAGAAACAGCAGCCCATGCCGCTGCGGCCCGAAGAAGTTGATTGCGTGCAGCGCGCGCGACATGCGATCCAACGCGACCAGCTGCTGATCGTCGGCGATGTTGTCGAACGGATCGAACACGTCGAACGGCGGTGCGCCGAGCCGGTGCGTGACCGCCTGAAAGCCGAGCTCGTCACCGAAGCGGTCGACCCCTTCCGCGCCGCATGACAGCGTCTGCGCGAGCCCATGCACGCTGATGTCGAAGATCGGCTCGTAGGCGCTCGTGAGCTCGATGCCGTCGAAATGCGCGAGCGCGATGCCGGCGTGCGCGCCTTGTCCCATGGCCAGATGCTCGCCGAGAAACGGGTGATGAGCGGCGCGGGCGATCAGATCGGGGATGGTCGGCGAAATCATGAAGGCGAATGAAAGGCGACGATGAACGCGCACCGGGCGCGTGGCTGCGCGACGTGATGGCCGCATCCATTGATGGTAGCAGTACGCGCCCTGCGCAGATTAACAAAATGCTCATAACGTTATTGGCATAACGCTTATTGGCCGGGGCTCAGCGCGCAATCACGAGGTTGGCGCGCGCGTTTCCAGGGGTATACGTTAGTTTTACTATTCGTAATTCGTTTTACTATTCGTAAAACCCGATTCCGCCCAATTCGAGGGATGCCCCAATGAGTGATCAACCCGCCGCCAATGTGATCGAAGTCGAGCGTGTGCTTGCCGAAACGCATCGCCCGACTTTTCAGGCGATGCTGCTCGCGCTGTGCGGACTGTGTCTGCTGATCGACGGCTTCGACGCGCAGGCGATGGGCTATGTCGCGCCCAGCGTGATCGCCGAATGGCACGTCGCGAAAACCGCGCTCGGCCCCGTCTTTAGCGCGAGCCTGTTCGGCATGCTGCTGGGCGCGCTCGGGCTGTCGGTACTGGCCGACCACATCGGCCGCCGGCCGGTGCTGATCGGGGCGACGTTCTTCTTCTCGCTGTCGATGCTCGCCACGCCGTTCGTCGCGACGATTCCCGCGCTGATCACGCTGCGCTTCATCACCGGTCTCGGGCTCGGCTGCATCATGCCGAACGCGATGGCGCTGGTCGGCGAATTCTCGGCGCCCGCGCATCGGGTCAAGCGCATGATGTTGGTGTCGTGCGGCTTCACGCTCGGTGCGGCGGTCGGCGGCTTCGTCAGCGCCGCGCTGATTCCGGCCTACGGCTGGCGCGCGGTGTTCTGGGTCGGCGGCGCGGTGCCGTTGCTGCTCGCGTTCGCGATGCTGGCGACGCTGCCGGAGTCGCTGCAGTTTCTGGTGCTGAAAGGGCGCAGCGAGCGCGCTGCGAGCTGGCTGGCGAAGTTCGACCCGGCCTTGCCAATCAACGCGAACACGCGCCTCATCGTCAGCGAAAAGCGCAACGACGGCGCGCCGGTCGCCGAGCTGTTCCGCGCCGGACGCGGTCCGGTCACGCTGATCCTGTGGGCGATCAGCTTCATGAACCTGATCGTGCTGTACTTCCTGTCCAACTGGCTGCCCACCGTGATGCGCGAAGCCGGCTACACGCCGGGCACGGCGGTGATCGTCGGCACGGTGCTGCAGACGGGTGGCGTGATCGGCACGCTGCTGCTCGGCTGGTTCATCGAGCGCATGGGTTTCGTGCGCGTGCTGTTCGCGTGCTTCGCGGTTGCCACGGTCGCGGTCGGCACGATCGGCGCGGTCGCGCATCTGCTGCCGTGGCTGCTCGTCGTCGTGTTCGCGGGCGGCTTTTGCGTGGTCGGCGGACAGCCGGCGGTCAATGCGCTCGCCGGGCATTTTTATCCGACCGCGCTGCGCTCGACCGGCATCGGCTGGAGTCTCGGCATCGGCCGGATCGGTTCGGTGATCGGGCCGCTCGTCGGCGGACAGCTGATCGCGCTGAACTGGTCGAATGCCGCGCTGTTTCATGCGGCGGCGGTGCCGGTGCTGTGCTCGGCGCTGCTGGTGGTCGTGCTCGCGGGCGCAACGCGGCAACCCAGGCGCGCGTCCGAAGCGGAGCCGGCCTGAGCCTGACTGCGAAGATCGCGTAGCAACCGGGAAAGAATCGAGCAACTCGCGGAGAACCTTGTATGGATATCTCAACACGTACGCCAGCCGACCAACGTCTGCGGCCTGAAATCGAGCCCGGCTATCAGTCGGGTTTCGCCAACGAATTCGCGACCGAGGCGTTACCGGGCGCGCTGCCGACCGGCCGCAACTCGCCGCAGCGCGCGGCCTATGGTTTGTATGCCGAGCAGATTTCGGGCACGGCGTTTACGGCGCCACGCGGTCACAACCGTCGCTCGTGGCTGTACCGGATTCGCCCGGCGGCGATGCACAAGCCGTTCACGATGATGCCGTCGGAGCGGCTCGTCGCGAACTTCGCCGAGGTGCCGCCGACGCCGCCGAACCAGCTGCGCTGGGACCCGCTGCCGATGCCGGGCGAGCCGACCGATTTCATCGACGGCTGGGTGACGATGGCGGGCAACGGCTCGGCCGAAGCCATGAACGGTTGCGCGATCCATCTGTACGCGGCGAACCGTTCGATGCAGAACCGCTTCTTCTACAACGCCGACGGCGAACTGCTGATCGTGCCGCAACAAGGCCGCCTGCATATCGCGACCGAAATGGGTCGTGTCGATATCGAGCCGTTCGAGATCGCGGTGATTCCGCGCGGCGTGCGCTTCGCGGTCAGCCTGCCGGACGGCAGCGCGCGCGGCTATATCTGCGAGAACTTCGGCGCGCTGCTGCGTCTGCCGGAACTGGGGCCGATCGGCTCCAACGGTCTCGCGAATCCGCGCGATTTCCTGACGCCGCACGCCGCGTACGAAGACTGCGAAGGCGCGTTCGAACTCGTCGCGAAGATGAACGGCAATCTGTGGCGCGCGGACATCGGCCATTCGCCTCTCGACGTGGTCGCGTGGCACGGCAACTACGCGCCGTACAAATACGACCTGCGCCGCTTCAACACGATCGGCTCGATCAGCTTCGATCATCCGGACCCGTCGATCTTCCTCGTGCTGCAATCGCAAAGCGACACGCCGGGCGTCGATACGATCGACTTCGTGATCTTCCCGCCGCGCTGGCTCGCCGCCGAAGATACGTTCCGCCCGCCCTGGTTCCATCGCAACGTCGCGAGCGAGTTCATGGGGCTCGTGCATGGCGTCTACGACGCGAAGGCCGAGGGCTTCGTCCCCGGCGGCGCGAGCCTGCACAACTGCATGACGGGCCACGGTCCGGACGCGGACACGTTCGAGAAGGCGTCGCATATCGACACTTCGGTGCCGAAGAAGGTCGACGACACGATGGCCTTCATGTTCGAAACGCGCACGCTGATCAAGCCGACGCGCTTCGCGCTCGAAACCGCGCAACTGCAGGCGCATTACTACGAGTGCTGGCAAGGCCTCGAGAAACACTTCAATCCGGAGCAACGATGAACGCGGTGAACGATCTCCAGGCGACGCTCGATCCGTCGCGCAAGAGCTGGATCGAGTCGGCCAACGTGCCGGCGAGCGACTTCCCGATCCAGAACCTGCCGTTCGGCATTTTCAGCGAGCGTGGCAACGACACGCGCCGCGTGGGCGTCGCGATCGGCGCTCAGATCGTCGATCTCGGCGCGTTGCAGGCAGCGGGTCTGCTGAGCGTGCCGGCGCAGAACGTGTTCGCGCGCGATGCGCTGAACGATTTCATCGCGCTCGGCCGCGACGCATGGCGCAGCGTTCGAATCCAGCTGAGCCAACTGCTCGCGCGCGACACCGCGACGCTGCGCGACGATGCCGCGTTGCGCGCGAAGGTGCTCGTGCGCGCGGCCGATGCGCATCTGCATCTGCCGGTTCAGATTCCGGGCTACACGGATTTCTATTCGTCGAAGGAACACGCGACCAATGTCGGCTCGATGTTCCGCGATCCGAAGAATGCGCTGCTGCCGAACTGGTCGGAGATGCCGATCGGCTACAACGGACGGGCGTCGTCGGTGGTCGTGAGCGGCACGCCGGTGCGTCGTCCGAATGGTCAGCTGAAGCTGCCGGATCAGGAGCGGCCGGTGTTCGGCGCGTGCCGCAAGCTCGATATCGAACTGGAGACGGGTTTCATTATCGGCGGCGGCAATGCGCTGGGCGAGCCGATCGCGTGCGAGGACGCGGAAGCGCACATCTTCGGCATGGTGCTGCTCAACGACTGGAGCGCGCGCGACATCCAGCAATGGGAATACGTGCCGCTCGGTCCGTTCAACGCGAAAACCTTCGCGACGACGATTTCGCCGTGGGTCGTCACGCTCGATGCGCTCGAACCGTTTCGCGTCGCGCAGCCGGTGCAGGAGCCAGAGCCGCTCGCGTATCTGCGGCATCGAGGAAAGCATGCGTTCGACATTCACCTCGAAGTGAGCTTGCGCGCGCCACGCGCGCGGCAAGCGAGCACGATCGCGCGGACCAACTTCAAATTCATGTACTGGACGATGGCGCAGCAACTCGCGCATCACACGGTGGCAGGCTGCAATACGCGGGTGGGCGACCTGATGGGCTCGGGGACGATCAGCGGGCCGACCGAGGATTCGTACGGCAGCCTGCTCGAACTGACGTGGAACGGCAAGAAGCCGCTGGAGCTGCAGGAGGGCGGTACGCGCACGTTCATCGAGGACGGCGATGAGTTGACGCTGGTCGGCTGGTGCCAGGGCGACGGGTATCGCGTCGGGTTCGGCGCGTGTGCCGGAGAGATTCTGCCGGCGCGAGAGTGAGCGCGCGGCAGTCACGATGAACGAGGGCCGGCAACGAATGCCGGCCCTCGTCGTTTGTGCGAGACCGCGGGCGCGCCGTGTCGCAACGACCCGGCGCGTCGTCCGCTTCACCCACCCAGCAAGCCGAACACGGCCACGCCGTTCGTCGTGCCGACATACACCTTGCCGTTCGCGATCATCGGTGTGATGAACTTGTTGCCGGTGCCGAATTGATCGCGCGTGCCCATCTGGTTGCTGTTGTAAAGCTCGTTGAGCGTGACCGGGTCGAACGCATGCAGTGCCGCGACGTTGCCGTTTTCGGCGGCCCATACGATGCCATTCGTCGTGCCATTCGCCGAGATGCTCGGCGTCGTGCCGGGATAGGCGAACGTCATCGCGCTTTGCGCGGTTGGGGTGATCGACAGCTTCGCATTGGTCACGGTGAATGCCTTCAGATGATCGCCGACCGAGCCGAAATACACGCGCCCGTTGAAATAGGCGGGCATGCCGAACTCGCCGCCGGCCAGCTGCGCGGGAATCTCCTGATAGATGTTGTCGGTCGTCGGGTTGAACTTGCCCATCGAATCGCGATTCAGCACGTAGATGGTGCTGTCCTTGCCCGCGCCGAGCGTCAGATGCTGCACGACGCCGTTCGCGTCGGTCAGGTCCGGCAGCACCAGTGCGCCGCCGGAGCCGAGGTCGATGTCGTCGTTGGACTCCTGCACGAGGTTCGTCATCGCGAAGTAGTCCGCGACCGACAGGCCGCCCGACGTGCCGAGCTTCAGGAACGTATTGCCGAAGTCGTTGTTGGCCGGAAAGCCGCTCGAGGTCATCGTCGTTTCGAAGGTGCCGTTCGCATCGAGCAGATAGATCGACGAGCCGTCCGACGCCGGTCCCGCGCCACTCATCCAGATCGCGCCGCCGATGCCGTTAGGCGTCACGTTGAGCACGGTGGTCTGCTGCAACGTGTCGGCGCCGTAGCCCATGATCCAGCCGGTATAGCCGCCGTGGTCGCAGTGCGAGGTCCATGACGTGTAAAGCGTGCTGCCGAGCAATAGCAGCCCCGCGCGCTCCGCGTACAACGACGTGGTGAACGGCAGGACGCCGTTCGTATTGCCCGCGCCGGTGCCCGGGTAAGAGGCGACGGCGACTTCGGTGGGACCGTTCAGCAGTTCGGCGCCGGTCGCGAGGTCGAGCGCGTGAATGCGATGATGGTAGCCGCCGGCCGCGTCCTTCGACATCGCGACGACATAGATCGTGCCGTGCGTGCCGCGCGAACGGTCGATCACCGGTGTCGAGGTGATGCCGATCGTGTTCACGATCTGGCTGCAGCCGAGATCGTCGCTCGGAGTTTCGCCGCTGCCGAGTGTGCGCACCTGCCACAGGGTCGCGCCGGTGTCGGCATCGAATGCGTACACGGTGTCGTTCTCGGTCGCGACGTACAGCACGTTGTGCGTGCCGCCCGCGATCGCCAGCGAAGCGACGAATAGCGGCTGCGCGTCGATCTTGCCGTCGACGCTAAAGAAGCCGACCTTGCCGAACTTCGCGGCCGTCACGTTGGCGGGCGTCAGCGTGGTTTCGCCGAGGTTCTGGCCGGTGCGCGCAATGTCGTTGTGATAAGTGAGCACGTCCTGCACGGCTGCCGTCGATGTACCGCCCATCGACGTGCCCGAGCCACTGCCCGAGGTGCCGGTACTACCGGTGCCGGTGCCGCCGCTCGTGGTGCCACCGGTGGTGGTGCTGCCGCCGCTTGCCGCGGCTGGGGTCGATGCGCCGGATGAGGCGCTGCCGCCGGCGCTCGTGCCCGTCGGGGCACTGCTGTTTCCGCCTCCGCCGCCTCCACAGTTTGCGGCGACGATCGCGGCTACCGCGATCGCCGTGCCCAACAGGCTGGCACGGAGCAACAAGCGCATCGAGACCATGGCGGACTCCCCGTTGCTTGCGGTGGCACCACCAAATATGGGCCGTGTCGAGTGCCCGCGCAACGTGGGTTGAAGATTATCACCCGGCGTATAGATCGTAAAAGCCAGCAACTAGCGTCTAATCGTCAACTCGCCGCCCGCAGCGTGATCCGCCGACGCTCCCACCACGCCGCCACCAGAAACGCGAGCGCCGCGCACAACAGCACGCCGATCACCGCATCGTGCCCGACCGTTTTCATCAACGCGCCGGCGACGAGCGGGCCGCCGAAGCTCGCCGCGCTCCACGACGCGCCGACCAGCGAACTCGCCGACACCAGCGCGACACCGCGAAAGCGTTCGCCGCAGGCCACCAGCGACAGCGTGTAGATCGCGCCCGCGGCCGCGCCGAGCATGTACAACAGCGGCCAGCGCAGCCACGGCGAGCCGACTGCCCACGGCAGCAGCGGCAACAACGCGACGACCACGATGCCGCAGCCGATATGCACCCGTTCGCGGCCGAGCCGGTCGGCGAGCCAGCCGATCGGAAACTGCATCGTCGTGTCCCCGAGCAGCAGCGCGGACGCGAACAGCACGGCCACTTCGCTCGAAATGCCGTGCGACATCGCGAACAGCGGCAGCAGCGATAGCGCGATCGTGTCGAATAGAGCGAAGAAGCCGGTGCCGATCACGAGCGCGGGCATGCGCGGCAGTACGCGACGCCAGCCGCCATGCTCGGCGTGTTCTTCGCTCGATGCATGCGGTGTGGCGCGGATCGCCGTGAGCAGCGGCAGCGCGAGCAGGAAGATCGCGCCGCACAGCAGAAAGCGCCCCTGCGTGAAGCCCGCGATCTGGCTCACCAGCACCGGCCCCGACATCTGGAACAGCGTGAAGTTGGTCGCGTAGATCGCAATCACGCGGCCGCGCGACGCATCGTCGGCGAGCTGGTTGACCCATGCTTCGCCGATCGTGAACAGCAGCATCAGCGCCGCGCCGCACAGCACGCGCAGCAGCGCCCATAGCCACAGGTTCGCGGTGAGCTGCATCAGCGCGGTCGCGCAGGCCACCACCAGCACCGCGCCGACGATCACCTGACGGCCGCCGAAGCGCGCCGCGATCCACCCGGCGAGCGGCACCACGGCGAGACCGCCGCCCGCCTGCGCGGCGGTCAACAGGCCGACCACGTCGGTGCCGTAACCGGCTTGGGCGAGCGCGAGGGCGGTGAGGGGAAGGGTGGCGCCGCTGCCGAGTCCGACGACGGCGACGCTCAGGATCAGCGCGAGGAAATCGCGGGTGAGGATGACTTTCATCGGCGGGGATGCCACTACGGGCGGGAACGTTGGGCACCTCGCGGCGCCTGAACCGGCATTACCCCGCCACCGCCACCCGCCGCTCGATCGACACCGACCACAACGTCAGCAACAGCGCACCCAGCGCGGTCGCGACGCCAACCCACGGCAGCGTCGTCAGCGGCGCGCCAGCGCCGATCGCCATGCCGCCGAGCCACGCGCCGGTCGCGTTGCCGAGGTTGAACGCGCCCTGATTCAGCGTCGACGCAAGATTCGGCGCATGACTCGCGCGATCGACGATCAGCATCTGCAGCGGCGGCACGATCGCGAATGCGAGCACACCCCACACGAACACGGTCAGCATCGCCGGAATGCGCGCGTGCATCGTGCCCGCGAACACGCACAGAACCACGACGATTGCCATCAGGAACGCGACCAGCGACGGCATCAGCCGCCAGTCCGCGAGCTTGCCGCCGAGCGTGCTGCCGACCGTCAGACCGAGGCCGAACAGCAGCAGCACCAGCGTGACCGCGTGCGGCGTGAAGCCGGTCACGTCCTCGAGAATCGGCGTGATGTAGGTAAAGGTCGAAAACAGGCTCGCCGACGCAAGCACGCTGATGCCGAGCACCATCAGCACCTGCGGGTTCTTTAGCACGCTGAACTCGCGCACGAGGCTCGCCTTGTGCATCTCGATCTTCGCGGGCAGGCACACCGCGAGCGCGGCCGCCGCCAGCACACCGATGCCGGTCACGGCCCAGAATGTGGCGCGCCAGCCGACCGCCTGGCCGAGCGCGGTGCCGAGCGGCACGCCGAGCACATTGGCGAGCGTGAGGCCGGTGAACATCAGCGCGATCGCCTGCGCGCGGCGATTCGGCGCGACGAGGCCTGCCGCGACCACCGAGCCGATGCCGAAAAACGCGCCGTGGCAGAACGCGGTGACGATGCGCGCGGCCATCAGCACCGCGTAACCCGGCGCGATCGCGCACAGCAGATTGCCGACGATGAACACGCCGATCAGGCTCATCAGCGCCTTCTTGCGGGGCATGTTGGCGACCGCGATCGCGACGATCGGGGCGCCGATCGTGACGCCGAGCGCATACGCGGACACCAGCATGCCAGCCGCCGGAATCGACACGGACAGATCGCGCGCGACGTCGGGCAACAGCCCCATGATGACGAACTCGGTGGTACCGATTCCAAACGCGGCAACGGCAAGGGCAAGCAGAGGCAAAGGCATGGCGATGATGGGGGGTGTGGCGCGTGAAGCGGCGCGAAAAACAGGCGCCGGGCGGCCGTTTCCGAAGGCGGAAACGCTGTCGCCGGATAGGGGAAAACAGTAGGGGATTCTACCTAAGTCAAATCTGCCTTGCAGGCCGTCAGGGCGGCTGTTGTTTTTATGGAAAGCGGCGCTCAGTGTCGCGCCAGGTTGCGCTGCAGCGCCGCGCAGCCCGCATCCACCAGCATTTCGACCACGGTTGCGCGCTCGTCGGGCTTGAAGTCGCTGATCCAGATCACGCGGCAACGCGTGGGCGTCTCGGCGACGACCTGCAACGTCGAGTGATGATGCTCGAAGCGTCCGCCGCCCACCGAGTAGGCGAGCCGCAGGTGCGCATCGTCGACGGCGATCACGCGTTCCTCGACCACGGTGCCGTCGGCGAACGTGACCCAGCGCAGCTCGCCTTCCATGCGCGCCTCGGTCAGCACGCCCGAGAACGCGCGGGCGACGTCGGCGGGATCGCGCAGCGCGGCCCATGCATCGGCCGCGGCGGTTTCCACGGCGATTTCCCGGTAGATCGTAGCCATCGCAGTTCCTCTCTTCGATTCAGGTAAGCATGTCTCAACGATTGGGCAGCGCCGGCTGATCCGCGTCGAACCTGTCGCCATGACGGCCCGCGCCCGACGCAAAGCGCGCCGCGCCCGCCACGCCCTCCGCGAAGACCGCCGCGTAGCCGCCCGCGCCTTCGCGCCGCAACGCCTCGGCGAGATCGTCAAGCGTGCTGTTCTCGAGCGCGGAGCGGCGATCGGCGAGCAGCGCCGCCTGCGGAAACGCCGCGAGCTCCGCGGCCAGTTGCTCGGCGGCCGCGCGCGCTTGGCCCTTCGGCACCACGCGATTGGCGAGCCCGAACGCGAGCGCCTCGCGCGCATCGACCGCGCGGCCGGTCAGGATCAGATCGAGCGCGCGCGACAAACCGATCAGCCGCGGCAGCCGGATCGTGCCGCCGTCGATCAGCGGAATGCCGACGCGCCGGCAGAACACGCCAAGCACAGCGTCTTCCTCGACGACGCGCAGATCGCACATCGCGGCAAGCTCGAGTCCACCCGCGACCGCGTAGCCGGCGATCGCGGCGATCACCGGCTTGCTGAAGCGTGTGCGTGTGGGTCCCATCGGACCCGGGCCGCTGCCGTCGGCGTGCAGTTCGTTGCGACGCGTGTCGTCGGTGAGTGCGCTCAGGTCGGCGCCCGCGCAAAACGTGCCGCCCGCCCCGAACAGCACGGCCGCGCGCCATGCGGGCTCGGCCTCGAAGCGGCTGAACGCGGCGCTCAATGCGTCGGCCACCTGCCGGTCGACCGCATTGCGCCGCGCGGGCCTGTCCAGCACGATCGTCGCGACGCCGTTGACGTCATGCGACTCGATTCGCACGTGGCTATTGAAATGTTCGGTGGCTATCATCGTTATGTATACCTGAAGGGTATCTGAAGCGCCGTATTCGCCTGCTGATCAGGCGGTGTTGCCAACCGCTCATGCAGCGCAATTAATCCGGTAGGCCGTCATGTTTTCGTCACATCCGGCTCGTAGCGTGAGCGCTCTATTAATGCGCTGGCGTCCTGCCGTCAGCTTGCCGAGTGTGCCTTTGTCCCTGCCTTTGCCCAATACATCGCCGGTCGCCGTGCCGGGCAGCGCCGAAACGGTCTGGATCGTGCCGTTGCGCGAGCATTCGTGGTACGACCATGTGCGTCTGAAGCGCGTATTCGTCACCGACGGCACGCGTCACCAGGTGGTGCTCGTCGATCTGCGCAAGCTGCTCGTGTGCGCGAATCGCGACAACACCGATTACGTGCTGAAGCCGGTCGCCGAATGGCACGCGGGCAAGGTCCGCGGCATTCGCGAGTTTCTCGATCCCGACAGCGCGCGCATTCCGCAGATGCCCTACGTGACGATCTCCACGCGACGCGCGCCGGGACTGCTCGGCTGGATCGGCATCGAGCGCGAGGGGGTGGTGGCGTTTCGCAACGGCCAGCATCGCGCGCGCTATCTGGCCGAGGCGGGCGCGCGCTGGTGTCCGGTCGAAGTGCACGAGCGCGAGGCGGCATTGCTGCGTGAGCTGTGCGGCGCGGCCGATGATGCCCGCACCGAGCTTCGCGCGACCCAACTGGGCGACAGCGACGTCTGACTTTCGCGGTCCGCGGCAACTCGCATAGGCCCCGGTTATCACCGCTACCCCGCCTGCACGACGTTGCGCGGCGTGCCCGCCTGCCACGCCGCGATGTTCGCGAGCGTGGTCTGCGCGATCTCGGTCATCGCCTCGCGCGTGAAGAACGCCTGGTGCGCGGTGACGATCACGTTCGGGAACATCAACAGACGCGCGAGCACGTCATCCTGCAGCGGCAGATTCGAATGATCCTCGAAGAAGATGCCGCCTTCTTCCTCGTACACATCGAGCCCGAGATGGCCTAGCTGGCCGTCCTTCAACGCGCCGATCAGGGCGTTCGCCTCGACGAGCCCGCCGCGCCCGGTGTTGATCAGCATCGCGCCGCGCTTCATCTTCGCGAGCGCGGCGCGGTTGATCAGATGATAGGTGTCGGGCAGCAGCGGGCAATGCAGACTGACGATGTCCGATTCGGCGAGCAAGGTATCGAGCGGCACGTAGCGCGCGCCGAGCGCGATCAGTTCGTCGGCGTGCGGCCCCGGGTCGTAGGCGAGCACCTGCATGCCGAAACCCGCCATGATGCGCCCGAATACCCGGCCGATGATGCCGGTGCCGATCACGCCGACCGTCTTGCCGTGCAGGTCGAAGCCGAGCAGCCCATGCAGCGAGAAGTCGCCTTCGCGCGTGCGCGCGACAGCGCGTGGCAGGCGCCGGTTCAGCGCGAGAATCAGCCCGACCGCGTGCTCGGCGACCGCATACGGCGAATAGGCCGGCACGCGCGCGACCGGCAGGCCGAGCCGTTCGGCCGCCGCGAGGTCGACGTGATTGAAGCCCGCCGAGCGCAGCGCGATCATGCGCGTGCCGCCCGCATGAAGCCGTTCGAGCGTGGCGGCGTCGACGTTGTCGTTGACGAACGGGCAGACCACCTCGTAGCCATGCGCGAGGATCGCGGTCTCGCTGTCGAGTGGGGATTCCTGGAAATGCAGTTCATAGCCATGCGCGGCATTGGCTTCAGTGAATGTATCGACGTCGTATTGACGACTGCTGAACAGGATCGTGCGCATATGAGGCTCCGAAGAAGCGTGCTTTAGACGTGATTTGCGAAGTCGGTTTTCGTAAAAAATAACATTGACAGGGGTGCCGAACTGCAATATCAAATAACGAGCATTCCGAACAAAGCATGTACAAACATGCGGCGAGAAACTGGCCAAACAGCAGATTATCTTTTCCACGATGTTAGGCGACTTCGCGATGAAAGAGTAACTGTCGGGCGTTCGGGAAATCGTTTCACCGCCGGCATTGCCAGGCGGTGCGTTCGTCCAGGCGCGCCGGTGCCCGCTGTGCGGCGCTTCCGGCATCCATTGCGTGGTTCTCCTGTCATCGCAGCGTTCTTTGATGTGTCGTGCATCGCGCCCGTTGCCCGCGCGACGTCACCATCGCGTCACCTTTGTCAGACGGTTTGATTCGGTTTCCAAACGGTTGGTGTTCCGTTTTTCGTTAATCAACTGTAAATCGGCGAGCCAACATGATCGGTGAATTGCTGAGGTCGCAACCCGAAATCGCACTATTCGCATGTCTCGCCATTGGCTATTTCATTGGTTCGTTTCATATCGGCCCGATTCAGCTCGGCGGCGTGTGCGGCACGCTGATCGTCGCGCTCGTGCTCGGGCAGAGCGGTGCGCGCATCGCGCCCGACCTGAAGAACATCGCGTTCGCGCTGTTCATCTTCGCGCTCGGCTTCACCGGCGGGCCGCAGTTCTTCGCGAACATTGGGCGCGGCTGGCGCTATGGGCTGCTGTCGCTGATCGAAATCGTCTCGGTGCTGGTGCTGATCATGATCGCGGTCAGCGTGCTGCGGCTCGACGTCGGCACCGCGTCTGGACTGCTTGCGGGCGCGGCGACCGAGTCGGCGGTGATCGGCACCGCGTCCGAGGCGATCGCGAAGCTCGGTGTCGGCGACACGGCAACCCAGCGTCTGCAGGCCAATATCGTGACCGCTTACAGCGTCAGCTACCTGTTCGGCCTGGTCACGATCGTGCTGTTTACGAGCCAGTTCGCACCGCTGCTGCTGCGCGTCAATCTGCGCGAAGAAGCCGAGCGCGTGTGGCGCAAGCTCGGCGGCGAGGGCGCGTTCAGCGAAGGACAGAGCGCGGCCGCGCCGGCGCTCGTCGGCCGCGCGTTTCGAATCGGCAAGGCCGCCGGCATCACGGTGCGCGCGCTCGAGGAGCAATACGGCTACAACCTGACCGTCGAGCAGATCGAGCGCCACGGCGCGGACCTGCCGGTCGCCATGGAGACGCGGCTCGCGGTCGGCGATGTCGTGCTCGTCGCCGGACGTCGCGCGGCGGTCGTCGCGGCGTCGGCTGGCCTCGGTGAAGAGGTGCTGGGCGCCGACTTCGGCCAGGTGTTCGCGCAACGGCTCAACGTGGTGCTGACGCGGCCCGACGTCGATGGGATGACGGTCGCGCAACTGCGCGCGCAGGCCAAGCCGGAAAACGCACGCGGCGTTTATATCGCCGCGATCACGCGGCTCGAATCGACGATTCCCGCGCTGCCCGGCACCGATCTGCATCGCGGCGACGTGCTGACGCTGGTCGGCGCGAAAGCCGACGTCGAACGTGGCGCGAAGCGGCTCGGCTATGTATTGCCGCCGACCGAAAAGACCGACTTCGTCTATCTCGGCCTCGGTGTGCTGGTCGGTATGGCGATCGGGCGGCTCGGCGGCACGATCGGCGGCGTGACGCTCGCGCTCGGCACAGGCGGCGGCTGTCTGCTGTCGGGGCTGCTGTTCGGCTGGGTCCGCTCGCGCCATCCGCTGGTCGGCTCGCTGCCGTCGGCGGCCGCGCAGATCCTCAAGGACTTCGGACTCGCGACGTTCATCGCCGCGGTCGGGCTGTCGGCCGGTCCCGACGCGATCAAGCTCGTGCGCGAGTACGGGCTCGCGCTGCCGCTCGCCGGCATCCTGATGGTGCTGGTGCCGGGCCTGCTGTCGCTATGGGTCGGCCATGCGCTGTTGAAGCTCGAAGCGCCGATGCTGCTCGGCGCGATCGCGGGCCAGCAGTGCAGTACGCCGGCCATCAGCGCGCTCGTCGGCGTGGCCGGCAATTCCACGCCGGTGATCGGCTACACGATCACCTATGCGCTCTCCAACATCCTGTTGCCTTTGATGGGGCCCGTGGTGGTGGGCCTCGCCGGCAAGCTCGGCTAGCCGGACTTGCCGAAGCCGCATGCCGCGCGGCGTTTCGCAGCTCGCGGCAAATCAGGCGCTCGCGCCGCACAGGTGCGCGCCATACCCGTGCCGGGTATCGCCAACGAACCCGACAACTACTCAGCGAGGGCGCGATGGACTGGCTACACAACATCTTTCACAAGTCACCGGAGATGGCGCTGTTCCTGTCGCTCGCGGTCGGCTATTTCATCGGGCAGATCAACTTCGGCAAGTTCCAGCTCGGCGGCGTGGGCGGCTCGCTGCTCGCGGCGGTCGTGATCAGCCAGGCGGGCGTGACGGTCGACAACGGCGTGAAGGCGGTGATGTTCGCGGTGTTCATCTACGCGGTCGGCTACGACTCCGGGCCCGGCTTCTTCAACTCGCTGAACCGCAAGACGCTGCGCGAGATCGCGATGGCCGTGTTTCTCGCGGTCACCGCGCTGATCACGGTGGTCGTGTGCGCGAAGCTGTTCCATCTGAACAAGGGGCTCGCGGCCGGACTCGCGGGCGGCGCGCTCACGCAGTCGGCGATCATCGGCACCGCGGGCGACGCGATCGCGCGGCTCGGCCTGCCCGCCGATCAGGTCAGATCGCTGCAATCGGACGTCGCGATCGCGTACGCGGTCACCTACGTGTTCGGTTCGCTCGGCGCAATCATCGTGTGCGTGAACATCCTGCCGAAGTTCATGGGCCAGGGCTTGCGCGAAGCGTCGATCGAGGCGGAGCGCGAGCTGTCGTCGGGCGCGCCGACGCGCGGACCGGGGCAGGTGGCGGCGCTGCCCGAACTGGTCGGGCGCGCATACCGGATCGACTTCAGCGCCGGCAAGAGCGTGCAGGCGGTCGAGTCGCTGCACGGCGAAGGTCTGACGATCGAGCGCGTCAAGCGCGGTACCCAGCAGATCGAGCCGAAGCCCGACTTCGTGCTGCAACCCGACGACATCGTGCTCGTCGTGGGCCGCCGCGAAGCGGTCGTCGCGTTCGGCGCAAAAGGCAACGAGGTCGGCGACGCCGAGGACATCGGCGTCGTGATGCAGACGCGCGAAGGCGTGTTCACGCGCAAGGGCATGAATCACACGACGATCGCGGCCGCGCGCCAGATGATCGATCGCGACATGCGGCACGGCGTCTACGTGCAGAGCATCACGCGCGTCGGGCAGCCGCTGCCGGTGTTGCCCGAAACCGAGCTGCAGCACGGCGACGTGATCACCTTCTACGGCTCGCCGAAAGATACCAAGCGCGCGGTCGAAGCTGCCGGCTACGAGCTGCCGTACAGCAACAAGACCGATTTCATCTACATGGGCGTCGGCCTCGTGATCGGTCTGCTGATCGGGCTGATCGTCGTCAACGTGGGCGGCGTGCCGCTCACGCTCGGCTCGGGCGGCGGCTGTCTGCTGGCGGGCCTGCTGTTCGGCTGGATGCGCGGCAAGCATCCGATGTACGGCGTGATGCCATCGGCCGCCTCGCAATTGCTGAAGGACTTCGGGCTCGCCGCCTTCGTCGCGGTGGTCGGTCTGAACTCGGGCCTGCAGGCGGTCGTCACGGTCAAGCAAAGCGGCGTGACCATCTTCCTGCTCGGCGTGTTCGTCACGTTGTTTCCGCTGCTGCTGACGATGCTGTTCGGCCGTTACGTGCTGCGCTACAACAACGCGGCGATTCTGGCCGGCGCGCTGTCCGGTTCGCGCAGCGCCAACCCGGCGTTTGGCGGCGTGCTCGATAAGGCCGAAAGCGCGGTGCCGACCGTGCCGTTCGCGATCACCTATGCGATCGCGAACGTCGCGCTGACACTGCTCGGGCCGCTGGTGGTCGGGCTCGTGTAGCGCGCTCCCCCGACGTTGATCGCACGGTTATCGAAAGCCGTTGCGTATCGATCCCTGTAGCCGGCCGCAACCGGGACTTCTCGCCACGCCGGCGTGTTTCACCTCTTCACTGGAGAACGCATCATGGCTAAAGAGAAGGGCGATAAGAAACGCTCGGGCGTGGACGCGGGTCTTGCCGCGCTGAGCCCGTTCGAACTGAAGGACGAACTGATCAAGGCCGCGGGCGGCGGCGCGGTCGAGCGGGCCGCCAACATCGCGATGCTCAACGCCGGCCGTGGCAATCCGAACTTTCTCGCGACGATCCCTCGCCACGGCTTCTGGCAGCTCGGCCTGTTCGCGATGCGCGAGTCCGAGCGCTCGTTCGCGTACATGCCCGAAGGCGTCGGCGGTTTTCCGCGCCGCGACGGACTCGCGGAGCGCTTCGACCTGTTTATACGCGAGAACCGCGGCGTGCCCGGCATCGACTTTCTGCGCGGCGCGGTGTCGTACGTGCGCGATCAGCTCGGGCTGTCCGGGACCGACTTTCTGTATGAGATGTGCGAGGGCATTCTCGCGTCGAACTACCCGGTGCCCGACCGCATGCTGAAGCTGTCGGAAATCATCGTCGGCCAGTATCTGCGCCGCGAGATGATCGGCAAGCATCCGTTCATCGGCGAGTTCGACATCTTCGCCGTAGAAGGCGGTACCGCGGCGATGACCTACATCTTCAACACGATGCGCGAGAACCATCTGATCAAGGCGGGCGACTCGATCGCGCTCGGCATGCCGATCTTTACGCCCTACATCGAGATCCCGGCGCTGAACGACTATCAGCTGAAAGTCGTGCATATCAATGCCGACGTCGCGCACGGCTGGCAGTACTCGAAGCAGGAGCTCGACAAGCTGCGCGATCCGAAAGTGAAGGCGTTCTTCCTCGTCAACCCGAGCAATCCGCCGTCGGTGAAGATCGACGACGCGAGCCTCGAGCACGTCGCGGACATCGTCAAGGATCGGCCCGATCTGATCCTGCTGACCGACGACGTATACGGCACGTTCGCCGACAACTTCGTGTCGCTGTTCGCGCTCGCGCCGAAGAACACGATCCTCGTCTATTCGTACTCGAAGTATTTCGGCGCGACCGGTTGGCGTCTCGGCGCGGTGGCCACGCATCGCGACAACGTGCTCGACAAGCTGATAGGCGAACTGCCGGCCGACGTGAAGAAGGAGCTGCATCGTCGCTACGAGTCGATCACGACCGAGCCCGACAAGCTGAAGTTCATCGACCGGCTCGTGGCCGACAGCCGCACCGTCGCGCTCAATCACACGGCCGGGTTGTCGACGCCGCAGCAGGTGCAGATGGTGCTGTTCTCGCTGTTCTCCTTGATGGACACGCCCGACGCGTACAAGAACGCGCTGAAGCGCCTGATCCGCAAGCGCAAGCAGGCGCTGTACGAGGAAGTGGGCATCGCGTTCGAGGACGACGATCCGAACCAGGTCGACTACTACACGATCGTCGACATCGAATTCCTCGGTGAAAGAGCCTACGGGCGCGAGTTCGTCGACTGGCTGCTGAAGAACACCGAGCCGTCCGAGCTGCTGTTCCGGCTCGCGCGCGAGGCGCGTGTCGTGCTGCTGCCGGGCCGCGGCTTCGGCACCCAGCACCCGTCGGGGCGCGTGTCGCTCGCCAATCTGAACGAGTCCGACTATCGCAAGATCGGTCGGGCGATGCGCAGGCTGATCGAGGAGTATGTCGAGCGCTACAACGCGGCGACCGGCAGCAAGCTCGACAAGAGCAAGGTGATGAAGTGACTGGCGAGGGTGTACTGGTCGCGCCTGGCGGCCCGCGACCCTGGCCAAATAACTTGCGCAATCGCGCGGTTCGGTGAATGATCGGACGAACGGCCTCGAGCGGCGTATCTGCGGCGAGGCCGTTCGTTCCTTTGCGCTTCACATTCACACACCGATCATGCCGACTTCAACCTCTACTACCGTTGCTTCGTCCGTCCCCTGTCCGGTTGTCGAATCGCTCGACGCCATCCTTCCCGAAGAACCGCTGCTGATGATGGGCGCCGGCCCCGTGCCGATTCCCGCCGCGGTCGCGAAGGCCAATGCGATCGTGATCAACCATCTGGGCGGCACGATGGCGAAGGTGGTGAACCAGGTGAAGACGATGGCGCGCTACGTGTTCCAGACGCAGTCGAAGTGGGTGCTCGGCGTGGCAGGACCGGGATCGGGCGCGATGGAGATGGCGATCTGCAATCTCGCGTGGGAAGGCACGCGCATGCTGTGTATCAAGAACGGCTTCTTCAGCGACCGCATGGGCGAAATGGGCCGGCGCGTCGGCGCGAAGGTAACCACGCTCGAAGTCGCGGACCGCACGGTCGCGAGTCTCGATCAGGTCGCCGACGCGCTGCGCCGCGAGCGTCCCGAGGTCGTCACGGTCGTGCAGGGCGAGACGTCGAACACCGTGTGGAACCATCATCTGAAAGACATCGTCGCGCTCGCGAAGGAAGCCGGCGCGCTCGTGATCGTCGACGCCGTCTGCACGCTGAGCACGATGCCGCTCGAAATGGACAACTGGGGCATCGACGCGGTGATTACCGGCGGCCAGAAGGGCTTGTCGTCGATTCCGGGTGTGTCGCTGATCGCGTTCTCAGACGCGGCGTGGGCGCGCGTCAAAGGCCGCACGGTGCCCAACACGCACTGGTGCCTCGATGCGTCGCTGGCGGAAAACTTCTGGCACAACGCCGGCTATCACTACACGGCACCGGTGTCGGGCGTACTCGCTTTGCACGAGGCGCTGCGGCTCGTCTGCGCGGAAACGCTGGAGAAGCGCTTCGCGCGCCATCTGAAATGCTCGCTCGCGTTGCAGCAGGGCGTCACCGCGATGGGCCTGCAACTGTATGCGCCGGAGAATTGCCGGCTCAACTCGGTGATCGGCATCGAGGTGCCTGACGGCCTGAGTCCCGCCGACGTCTGCGCGCATATCTCGCGACAGCATCAGGTAGAAATCGCTGGCTCGTTCGGTTTGCCGATCGTGCGGATCGGCCAGATGGGCGAGCAGTGCCGCGAGCACAACCTGTTTCGCACCGTGCACGCGCTCGGCCGCACGATGGTCGATCTCGGCGTCAAGGTCGATCTGCCGGCGGGTGTCGCGGCGCTCGAGCGCGGATTGAGCGAAGGTAAATAAGGCATTTTGCGACGCGCTACGAATAGCATTCGTAGCGCATATTTTTTGTGCGATCCAGCACTTTATAGTCCCATTAGAAAGTTTTTTTCCGCCATTATCGCGTTGCAATAAATTAATGCTTCGCAACGTTTTTACATAACAAATGCATAATTGGCGAAACCCTTACGCAATAAGGCTGAGCGCCTTTCGAAAGGGTTTTTTTCTGTTCTACTTTCTTTTGCTCTCTGTGCGCCGGCGCACGTATCGAGATCAGGCGGAAACGTAAAGTAGGTCACGGCGAGCGCAGCGCAATGCGCTCGCTGCGGTAAATCGCAAGACCATGATTCGACACACGGCGCGTGCCAGGACGCGCCTGCCGCGCTCATGCATGCTTTCCGCCGAAACACAGCTTTAACGCCGAAGCGCCCCCGCGAGGCGATAAAAAGGATTTCTATCCGATTCGATAGTTCGATCGCGTGGAGTCTCGAAGCATGTCTTCGAGGGTCCATGCACGTACGAAGCAAGGAAATCGACACTATGGCGAGCGCATACGACTCAGGTCAATCGGCAGGGGTTATTGTTGGAGCAGAGTTGAACGGACTGGGGGTGGCGCGATCGCTCGCGCAGGCCCGCGTTCCGGTTGTCGCAGTCGATACGAGGAGCCGCGCGGCGACGTGGTGCCGACACGTTCATGCGCATCAGATAAAAAGTTTTGTTGGGAAAATATTCGTCGACGAAATGATCGAGCTCGGCAAGCGGTTCGATCGTCTGCCGGTTCTGATTCTGACCGACGAAGACGCGGTGCATGCGGTGTCGGAAAATCGGCTGGCTTTGTCGCACTGGTATCGATTCCGTTTGCCCGCCGACGACACCGTCAAGATGTTGTCGAGCAAGGTGCGCTTTCACGAATTCGCACAGAGCCACGGCTTTCCGGTGCCGCGCTCAGTCGTGCTCGAAAAGCTTGCCGACATCGAACGGCTGGCCGAATTGCGCTACCCGTGCGTGCTGAAACCAGACGACAAGCGCAACGTGCTGCGTGGCGAGAAAGAACGCGCGGTGCGCGTCGACACGCTGCAGCATGCACGCGATCGCGCGATCGCGATGCTGGCGACACCAGGCGGAATCATCGCGCAGGAGTGGATCGAAGGTCCCGACAGCAACATCCACTTCACGCTGTTCTATCGCGGCGCCGACGGCAACATGGTCAGCATGTTCACCGGCCGCAAGGTGTTGAGCTCGCCGCCGGGCGTCGGCAACACCGCCATCTGTGTGGCCGCGCCCGAAGCGCGCGGGACGCTCGAACCGCTGACGCGGCGCTTCGCCGAGGCGGCCGGTTTCGACGGCATGGGCAGCATCGAGTACAAGTGGGACGACAACTACAACGAGTTCGTGATGGTCGAGCCGACGGTCGGCCGCACGGACTGGCAGGAGGAGATCGCGACGCTGTGCGGCGTCAACATTCCGCTTGCCGCGTACCGCCATGAACTCGGCCTGCCGTTGCCGGTCGAGCGCCCGAGCCGGCTACCGGTTGCGTGGCGCGCGACGTTTTCCGACCGGCCGCCGCCCGAACTGCTGAGCGAACGCACCAAAATTTTCGATGGCTATTTCCGCTGGAACGATCCGTTCCCAGCGCTGCAGCACTATGTCGTGATGAATCCGCTTCGACGCATGAAGCGCAGCTGGAAAAAAGCGATCAGGGCGCCCGAGTCGCGTCAGGCGAAAGCCTGACGCTGGCGACGAGAGCCCGTCCCCTGGAGACCAGCAATGTCTTTGACCGATACCATCATCATTGGCGCGGGGCCCTACGGGTCATCTCTTGCCGCGCATCTGAAGGCCGCCGGCGTGGATCACCAGATCCTCGGGGAACCGATGGGAGCGTGGCGAAACTACATGCCGCCCGGCATGCTGCTGCGCTCCGAAGCTTTCGCGTCGAGCATGCATGCGCCGCGCAGCGGCTTTACCGTCGAAGACTTCTGCCGCCTGAAAGGCCTGCCTTACCGGCCGCTCGGCATGGCGCTGCCGCTCGAGACCTTTGTCGAGTACGGGCTGTGGTTCCAGTCGAATCTGGTCGGCGAAATCCAGCCGGTCGATGTGCTCGCATTGCGCCGCGTCGGCGATCAGTTCCAGCTGTCGCTGAGCGACGGCCGCTCGCTCGCCGCGCGCCGGGTCGTGATCGCGCTCGGCCTGAAGGGCTTCGCGCAAACTCCGCCGGCGCTGCAGAACTTGCCGCCGCAGTATGCGTCGCATTCGGAGCTGTACGGCAACCTCGAGTGGGCGCGCGGCAAGGACATTGCGATCGTCGGCGGCGGGCAGTCGGCGCTCGGGCTGTCTGCGCTGCTCAACGAGCTCGGCGCACGCGCGCACGTGCTGATGCGCGAGAGCAGCGTGGTGTGGCACGAGCGGCCGCACGGCGGGCGCAACATCCTGTCGCGCATCAAGGGGCCCGACGCGGGGCTCGGGCGCGGCTGGCGGTCGCTGTTCCTGTCCGAGTTTCCCGGCGTGTTCCACATGCTCGACCCGCGACGCCGCAAGCTGATCATGGAGCACACGTATGGCGCGTCCGGCGCGTGGTGGCTGCATGATCGCGTGGTCGGCAAGGTACAGATATCGCATCGCACCGTGGTGCGCTCCGCGGCGATCGAAAACGACCGCGTCGTTCTGAACGTGCTGACCGACGGCAAGGAAGCACGCGTGAGCGCCAATCACGTGATCGCCGCGACCGGCTTCAAAACCGACATGCGCCAGCACGCGTTCCTGTCGAAAGATCTGGCCGACGCGATTTCGAATCAAGGCGGCATGCCCGACCTGAGCTTGCACTACGAAACGCGCGTGCGCGGCCTCTATGTGATCGGACCCGCGTCCGCGCATAGCTTCGGGCCCGTGATGCGCTTCGTCTATGGAACCAAGCACGCGTCGCCGACCGTGGCGCGGCACCTTATCGGCTCGTTGAAAGCGGGCTCGCGGCAACGCACGTGGCCCGTCGCCCATGCACCCATGCCGGAGCGCTCAGGTGAATAAGACCCAAACAACGGGCGCGTCTGCGCACTCGCGCCTGTCCGATCGCTACCGCGGGCCCCGCATGAAGCGCTACAAGGCGCTCGTGAAGGAGATGCTCGCGGGCTTCGTGTTGATGTCAGGGCTCGCGTGGTGCACGCGCAAGCTGCTGTGGCGCGATCGCGTAGCCGTGCTGCTTTATCACGATCCCGATCCGGACACGCTCGACCGTCATCTGACTTATCTGAGCAAGCTGTGCGAGTTCGTGCCATTGACCGACGTCAGCGCGCCCGGCCGCGGCCGGCCGCGCGTGGCGATCACGCTCGACGACGGCCACGCGGGCAACGCGAAGCTATTGCCGGTGTTCATCAAGCACAAGGTGCGCCCGACGATCTTTCTGTGCAGCCGCATCGTCGGACGGCCGCGCAGTCACTGGTGGCTGCATCCGGGTTCGCTGCGCGTCGGCCATGAACGTCTGAAGCGCATGACGAACGAAGAGCGCCTCGCCGCGCTGGCGGCTCAAGGCTACCGGCAGGACGGCGACGACCGGCCGACCGGCCTGTCGATCGAACAGATGCAGGCGATGCGCGAGCACGTCGACTTCCAGGCGCATACGCGCTTTCATCCGATCCTCACGCATTGCAGCGACGCTGAAAGCGAGGCCGAAATCAGCGACAGCCGCCGTGAAATCGCGGCGCTGCTGCAACAGCCGTGCGAGCACTTCGCGTATCCGAACGGCAATTACGGCGAGCGCGAAGTGGAGTTCGTGCGCGCGGCGGGCTTCAAAACCGCGCGGACCTGCGACCTCGGCTGGAACGATCAGCACACCGATCCGTACCGGTTGCGCACGATCATCATCGACGATGCGGCGTCGACGCTGCGCTTCGCGGCGCAATTGAGTGGCATTGCGCTGTTTCTGCGCTATCTGCGCGAGGGGGGCGGCTGGCGCGGCAAGTTTCCGCAGTTTTGAACAGGGGGAGCGCCCGGACCAGGCGATTGGTCCGGGCAAAGCCGTCCGGGTTTTTCGCGAGACGGCACGAGAGGCAGACGACAGGAGGGGAACATGCAGCGCTGCAGGGTACTGGTGATCAACGATTACGCGCACATGGGCGGCGCGGAAGTGGTCTATCAACAATCGGCCGAGCTATTGGGCACGCTGCGCGGCGTCGAGGTCGAGCGTTTCGACGATAGCCAGTTTTCCGGCCGCTCGACGATGCTGACGCGCTCCTGGAACATGACCGCCGCGCGCGCGCTCGAAAAGACGCTGCACCGTTTCCGGCCGCATCGGCTGATGGTGCACAACTACCACAACGTGCTGTCGCCTTCGATTCTCAGCGTGATCGCGCACAACCAGCGTCAGTTCGGTTACCGCGCGTATCACACCTGCCACGACTATCACCTCGTCTACTACAACCCGTCGCTGCAGTACTTCGACAAGGACAAGCGGCCGATCATTCTGCCGCTCGACGTGCTGCGCACCCGCGCGGTCCTCACGTTGCGGCCGACGCCGAAGGGCCTCGTGCACGATCTGATGACGAAGGCGTGGTGGCATGCGGTACGCGCGGCCTATCAGCCCGCGCGCGTGTTCGACAGGATCTTGTGCCCGAGCCTGTTCATGCAGCAGGCGCTGCATCGCGTGGGCATCGAGAACACGGTGATCGTGCACAATCCGTCGGCGGTACCGAGCGCGATGCCGATCGTCACGGTGCGTGGCAAGGAACGCTTCAACATCGCGTTCGTCGGACGGATCTCGCCCGAGAAAGGCCTGCTGCAATTTCTGACGCTCTGCGAGGCGGCGGGCTTCGAGCGCATCAATAGCATCGGCGTGTATGGCGACGGGCCGGATCGCGCGGCGATCGAAGAACGCTACGCGTCGCTGATCGCCGAGCGCAAGCTGATCCTGTTCGGCACGATGCCGCAGCAGCAGTTGTTTCCCGCGATGCGCGAGTTCGCCGATGCGGTGGTCGTGCCGTCGGTGGGCGCGGAGAACGCGCCCCTCGTCGTCGTCGAGGCGGCGATGCTCGGCCTGCCGGTGCTGATTCGCGATGGCGGCAGCATGGCGGTGACCGCGGAATCGGTCGGCAACAAGATCAAGTTCAAGTTCGATCCGGGCAGTCTGAAACAGGCGCTCGGCGAGTTGGCCGTTCATCTGGCCGATGAGCACAGAAAGTACGACGTCGGAGAATATCTGCCCGAGCATTACGCGCGGCGTCTGGCCGAAATCATGCACATCGGCGAAAGTTCGGCGCCCATCGCGCCGTCGCGCCGGCGCGCGCGTTATGCAGATAATCCGCGTCCGGCGCCCTGAAAATAGTCGGCGCTGATTGTGGCGAACGGCGTGTATACCCGCACGGTTATCGTCGCTTTAAACATGCGTTTTTTATTGCGTGATTTGTCTGAAGCAATCCTGTAGCAATCGGCTTTTGTGTGCGCTGCCGAACGTTGTAAGGACGGGCTCTCTGAATATTATGATTGCCAAGAAAGGCTTTTTATCGAGCGTTGTAGCGCGCCGACGAAACGGCAGACTCATCAAAACAAGAGCATGTGCATGTCGTGAGCGTTTGCGTGGAAAAACGGCGGACGAGACGCGGCTAATCGGGGAAATATCTCTACCGGGCCCGGCAGTCAGCTCAACCCAAACAGGAATGTGGCCGCAAGCGGCCACATCAGCGATAGGGGGGATCCAGACGGTGATGCGCTACAGCTCAGCGCACGCTGTACGGATCGGAGGTCTCGGGAGACGCGTAGGTCTGGTCTGAATTCCACAAATCGCTGCCGTAGGGGTCCGCTGAGTTCTTGCCGCGGACAGGCTGTGCAACGCTTGTACGTTTCTGCTTCGGAAGGCTGTTTTTAGTTTGGGTGTACACGTTGGGCGCGACATAGCGGTTCTTTTTTGCGTACGCGAGATCCGACGGAGAGCCGTAGAGCGTCGGTGAACTCGCCGCATGAGGCGTCATCGCGTCGAGTTGCGAGTGCTTGGCGACATAACGCGGGGCATAAGCGGAAGAGGAGGCGGACACGATGCTCTGGGCGTATCCCACCTGGGCAGTCAGTAATACCGGTAATACGGCGGCAAGAAGTTTTTTCATTTCGGTCTCCGTAAGAACGCGAGTGGTGCGATGTTAGGGAAAAGAGCCGAGCTCGCATAGGTGCTGTTACACACAAAGGTAGCCGATGTGGCGTAAATCGGCTACCCCCGTCCGATCGAGGCGGTCGGCTCGATCGGACACGGGCGTGACTGGATGCGGCGACGTGCCGGTTCGGGCGCCGGGGAAGAAGTGGGAAACCGTCGGGACTTTGGGAGAACTCGCATGAACCAAAGCAGTGCACCATTCGATAGCCGGAACAACAACAGCGAACATCCGCCGGCAGGCTTCGCGAACTATCTGGATGCGCTGTATGACAACCGCAAGCTGATTGCCCTCACGACGGCCATCGCGGTCGCGCTCGGCATCGGTTATTCGGTGTTCTCCGAACCCGTCTATCGCGCGGACATCCTGGTGCAGGTCGAGGAAAACGCGGGTACCTCGTCCAAGAGCGTGATCGGCGACGTGTCCGCGATGTTCGACGTGAAGACCGCGACGTCCGGGGAGGCGCAGGTGATCGGCTCGCGCATGGTGGTGGGCCGCGCGGTCGACAAGCTCAATCTCGACATCGAAGCGGCACCGCGTTACTTCCCGCTGTTCGGCCGCTGGCTCGCCCGTCATTCCGATCATCTGTCGACGCCGGGACCGCACGGCTACGTGTACGGCAACGAGCGCATCAAAGTGTCGAAATTCGACGTGCCGGAAGAGCTGTTCGATCGTCCGTTCGTGCTGAGGATGGGCGAGGGATCGAGCTACGAGCTGCAATACGGCAAGCTGAAGCTCGAAGGCACTGTCGGCCAGGCGCTGAACGCGACGACCAACTACGGGCCGCTCACGCTCGTCGTCGACCGGATCGACGCGAAGCCCGGTGCGACGTTCGAGGTGCGGCGCCAGTCCGCGCTGACGACGACCGAAAAGCTGCGCAAGGAATTGACGATCTCCGAAAAAGGCAAGGAGTCCGACATCCTCGGCGTGTCGCTCGAAGGCAGCGATCCGAATAAGATCAGCGCGATTCTCGGGACCATCGCGGGCGAATACGTGAGCCAGAACCTGAAGCGCAAATCCGAGGAAGCGGAGCGTTCGATCCGTTTCCTCGAAATGCAGCTTCCGGAAATGCGCCAGCAGCTTTCCGATTCGGAAACGCGCTTCAACGACTTCCGCGCGAAGCATGGCACCGTCGATCTCGGCGAGGAAGCGACCAATCTGTTGCAGCTGTCGGTTCAGGCGCAGACGCGGCTCGCGGAACTCCAGCAGAAGCGCAATGAACTGCTGTCGCGCTTCACCGACCAGCATCCGGCTGTGCAGTCGGTCAACGCGCAGTTGCGCGCGGCGCAACAGGAAGCGAAAGATCTCGCGAGCCGGACGCAGTCGCTGCCGCCGCTCGAACAGAACGTGCTGCGCCTGCAGCGCGACGTGCAGGTCGGCACCGAACTCGACACGTCGCTGCGCAATACGCTCGAACAGCTGAAGCTGATCAAGGCGGGCAAGGCCGGCAACGTGCGCATCGTCGACGGCGCCGTCGCGCCCGATACGCCGGTGCGGCCCAAGCCGCTCCTGATCATCATCGGCGCGATGATGCTCGGCGTGTTCGTCGGCTCTGTGATCGCGCTCGTGCGTCAGCGTCTGTTCGACGCGATCGACGATCCGTACGAAGTCGAGCTGCGCACCGGTCTGCCGGTCTACGCGAGCGTGCCGTTCAGCCGTCAGGAAGAGCGCTTCGCGCACAGCCGTCGCCGGCCGGAGTCGAAGGCGCTCGTGCTCGCGGGCGAAGCGGTGATCGATCCGGCGATCGAAAGTCTGCGTGGCTTTCGCACCGCGCTCGAATTCACGATGACCAAGGCGCGCAACCATATCGTGCTGATCACGGGCCCGACGCCGGGCATCGGCAAGTCGTTCGTGTCGCTGAATCTCGCCGCGGTCATCGGTGCGACCGGCAAGCGCGTGCTGCTGGTCGACGGTGACCTGCGCCGCGGCTTCCTGCATCGGCATCTCGGCGGCGATCGCGGTCCCGGCCTGTCCGATCTGATCCAGGGCGCGTACCGCCCCGAAGAGCTGATTCGCGCGACCCGCTTCCAGGGTGTCGATTTCATCGCGAGCGGCCGCCAGGTTGCGAGCCCGAGCGACGTGTTGTCGAACACCCGGCTCGAGTCGGTGCTGCGCCAGGTCGCGACCGGCTACGACGTCGTGCTGCTCGACGGACCGCCAGTGCTGCTCGCCGCGGATGCGGTGCGGCTCGCGTGCGTGGCAGGTACGACGTTCTTCGTCGCGCGTCAGGGAGTGACGGGTATCGGCGAGCTGCGTGAGTCGGTCCGCCAGATGCAGAAGGTCGGCCTGCCGGTGCGCGGCGTGATCATGAACGGACTGAAGATGCGGCCGGGACGCTACAGCTACGGCTACGGACGCTATCGCTACGCGGCCTACATCTATAAACCGTACGACCGATAAACCCGGGCGCGTGGTTCGCGACGCTCCCGCGGTGCGGGGCGTAGCGCCCGAATGGACCGATCAGAAAACCAACATAGCAATGCGAAGAGATCTTACGGCCGCGCTTGCCGAGCGCACACCGTACAGGCAAGGGACTACTCGGATGAAACAGCTATTTGTCACGCCTTTTCTGCCTCAGAAAAACGCGCCGCAAGCTGGCCACCGGTTGGCCTACGACTACCTGATCAAACTGAGCGCGGAATCGGAACTCGACGTGCTGATCGTGTCGCGCGTGCCGGTCGACGAAAATGACATCGAGTTTCGCGCGAACGTACGCAACGTCTACATCCAGTACGTGAGCCGGTTCGACCTGATTCCGTCGTTCCTCGCGAATCCACTGACGTTTTCACCGCGCCTGTTCTCGCGCTATAAGCCCGCGATCGGCAAGTTCCTTTGCGAGCTCGTCGACAGGCACCGTTACGACACGGTGCGGCTCGAATTCTCGCAATGCTTCACGTATGCGCAGAATCTGCGCGAGCGTTTCCACGACGGCGTGAAGATCGTGATGTGCGCGCATGACGTGCAGATCCAGGTCATGCTGCGCATCAAGTCCATCGAAGGATGGCTGTTTACACGGCAGACCTTCATGCTCGAACAGCGTCTGCTGAAGCTGGCCGACAAGGTGCTCGTGCTGTCGAGCAAGGACGCGCAGCTGATCAACGGCCTGTACCCCGGGGTCGGCACGGTGCAGGTCGTGCCGATCTCGCTGCCGGCGTTTCTGAAGGAAGTGCGGCGCTCGAAAGATACGGTCGAGAAAGGCAACATCCTGTTCTGGGGGGCGATGCAACGCCGCGAAAACGAAGAGGCGCTGCTCAATTTCATCGACACGATTTTTCTGCCGCTGCGCCGGCGCGGTCTGCAACTAAAGCTGTTCGTGGTCGGTTCTGATCCGAGCGAGCGCGTGAAGCGCCTCAATAGCGACGATATCTGCGTGACCGGCTTCGTCGAAAATCCGCGCAGGTACTTCGAGGCCGCCGCTATCGGCGTGGTGCCGCTGCTCTCGGGCGCCGGCGTCAAGCTCAAGACGCTCGAAATGCTTGCGGCGAAACTGCCGGTCGTGTCGACGCCGCTCGGCGCGGAAGGCGTCGAGCACGACGGCACCTTGCTCAACGTCTGCGAGATCGATGAGTTCCAGCACGTGATCGAGCGCATCTACCGCGGTGATCCGGTCAACGTCAACGCCTCCGTGGCGTATCAGGCATGACGCCATGATCGCCACCATCGCCTATCTGCTGGCCGTCGTGCTGTGCGCATCGCGCGGCGTGCTCGAGTATCTGATCGGCAAGGACGCCGCCTATCTGATCCAGGTCGGCGGCATCGTCGGACTGCTCGTGTGGTACATCTCGCCGACGGCGATCGCCGCTTACTTCCGCGACCATGGACGCCTGTCGTTCGGCTTGCTCGTGGGCATGCTGTTCTCGATCGGGCTGTCGATCGTCGCGACGCTCGCGCTCACCGATCAGTTCGGGCTGTCCTATCTGTTCGTCTTCATCTTCACGCTGTTCATCTATTTCTACGCGATCTCGAACTATCAACGGCGTTTCGTGCGGCCCCGCTTCGCCTATGTCGGGCTCGTGCTGATCGCGCTGATCGAGGCGGGCGTCGCGCTCGCGCAGCAGCAGAACGTGTTCCCGATCGACCTGCCGGGCGCGACTTACGGCTTCGACAATCTGCGCGCGCCGTCACTGACCGGCAGCTATCTGCATTACCCGCTGTTCGTCGCGATTGCCGCGTCGCTGTGCGGCGTCGACTATCTGGTGCGCAAGAACGTGCTGTCGGGCCTCGCATGCGTGGTGCTAAGCTTCGCGATTTTCTCGGCACTGTCGCGCAGCGGCATGCTGATCGTTCTCGGCACATTCGGGCTCGCGTTCGTGCAGGGACCGATCCAGTTCATCACGAGAAACGCGAAGCTGATCGTTGCCACTATCTTCGCGACGATGGCGATCATGATCTTCGGCGTCGCGGTGAGCAGTCAGAACGATAGTGTCGTCAACGTCGGCACCGAACGGATCATCGGCGCGACCGACCTGCAATCGGACGGCAACGACGGCCGCACCGAAGCATGGGAAAAGGCCAAGTCGCTCGTATTGCCGGTCAACGCGATCGCCGGCACGTACTTCGGGCTCGTCACGAACTCGGCGCCGGAACCGGTGAAACAGGAGTTCGGCGTCGTCGAATCGAGCGTGCTGCAGCAGATTCTCAATATCGGCCTGATGGGCGCGATCTTCTATTACGGCGTGCTGATATCGGTGACGAAACTCGTGAGCAGCGCAAGCCGGATTGGGTTGTGTGTATGGGCCGCTTTATTTCAAACGTTCTTCTATCAATCGATCGAAGTGATTCCGTTTGTCTTCATCCTGATGACATTGCCGGTGTTCGATTACGTGGACGGACCGCGTCGAAACAGCGCGTAGCGAACCGCAAGGCAGTGCATGCCAGATCGTCCGCATCGCGCGGACGAGCAGTGGGTAGTCGATAGTGCGCGCGACGAGCGCGAAGCATGGTGAACGAACTGGAAAGCCGTGTTTGGGGGTAATTCCACGAACACCTGATGCAAAGCAGGAGGTGGGGATGAACCTGAAGGGAATGATCAGTGTGGTGATCGTCAATTACAACACGCCGAAACTGGTCGGAAATTGCGTGCGCTCCGTGCTGGAACTTTCGATTGCGGATAAGGAGGACATCGTCGTAGTGGACAACGCTTCACCTGACAATTCGTTTTCCTATCTGAGGGAGACGCTTCCGACAGGAGTGAGGCTCGTCAAAACGTCGATCAATCGCGGCTTCGGAGCCGGCGTCAATTTCGGCATGGTCGGTTGTCTGCGCGAACTCGTGCTCGTGCTGAACCCGGACACCTATTTCGTCGATACATCGCTCGAGAACGCGGTGCAGTTGTTCGAGACGGAGAAGGATGTCGGCCTCGTCGGTCTCGATCTGGTCTACCCGGATGGCGAGCGGCAGTTTTCCGCGCGGCGCTTCTATTCGGTGCTCGACATACTCGGCCGGCGCTCGCCGCTCGGGCGGCTCGGCGTATTCAAGCGCCGCATCGACCTCCACATGATGCGCGAAGCGTGGGCCGCGGGCACGCCGTTCGAAGCCGAATGGGTGCTGGGCACGGGCTTTATCGTGCGGCGCGCATTGTTCGGCGAACTCGGCGGCATGGACGAGCACTTCTTCCTCTATATGGAGGATGTCGATTTTTGCGCGCGCATCTGGCAGGCGGGCTACCGCGTGCTGTGCGTGCCGGGCGCGCGGCTCACGCACGAGCATCAGCGCGCGTCGGCAGCGGGCTTCCTCAGCAAGGCGGGACGCCGGCATATGAACAGCTTGTGGCGCTTCAGCCGCAAGTATCGTGTGCCGCTGTTCAGGCCGCCAGGCGTGCAGGGCCTGATGCGCGGCGCGAAGGCGCGTGCGCTGCCGGTCCCGATGGCCGCCGTGAGCGCGCGTGCGGCGGCCGCCGAGCAGGCGCAAAGCATCACGGTCGAGTGACGCCTCGCGCCGTATCGACGTGAAAAAAGCAGGAGTAACGCAATGGGGGAGGGGTAGATGAAAACCCGGCGACAGGCGCTCAAGACGTTCCTGCTCGGCGGCCTGGCCGGGGCCAGTGCAAGCGCAGCCGATCTGGGCATCGCGCGCGCGAGCGGGCACGCGCCGCGCGCGCCCGACGCGTTCGCGACCGTGGGTAACGGCGCGGCCGACGGCGCAGGCGGCATCCTGCGCGTCGCCGCGTCCGTGCCCGAGCGTGCTGCATCGGAACCGGTCGCGCCGAGCTACTTGAAGACGCTCAGCGACATCGTCGCGGGACTCGAGGTCAGCGTCGCGCGCTTCGTCGATCCGCGCAGGCTGGCGGCGATCCAGCGCGGCGCGTCCGGCTACGATGTCGGCGCCGAACTCCGGGAGGCGTTCGCAAGCGGCGCGCGCGGGCTGTATCTGCCGCGCGGCATCTGGCGTTACACCGGCGACTTGACCACCGCGAACGGTTCGAGACTGCGCGGCGACGGCGGCGGCGAATACGTGGTGATCACCGACATCGCGATGGGGGCGACCGTGCTGGAGAGACAGGACGCGGGCGGCCCGACGTCGGCGGCGCTGAAGCTCGGCGACTCGGCGTTCGTCGAGCATGTGCAGGTGCGGCCCGCGCATTACGACAAGGTCATCTACTACCTCGCCAACTATCCGGCGCACACCGGCAACACGGCGATCGGCATTCACTTCGGCACGTCGGCCGGAGCGAGTCGTTGCACGGCGATCGGTTTTTCGCGCGCGGGCTACGAGCTCGGCGTCACGTCGACGCTCGAGCGCTGCTATGCGTACATGTGCGAGCGCGGCTTCTACGCGACCGAGCACACCGACGGCTCGCTGATTAACTGCATCGGCATGTTCTGCCATACGGCCGGCGCGGATATCGTCGACAACTTCTGGCAGGTGATCGGCGGACGCTGGGAATGGAATGCTCGTCACGGCGTGATTCTCGGCGCGGAGTCGCTGATCGTCGGCGCGGTGTTCGATCGCAATGGCTTTGCCGGCGTCTATATGAAGAGCGGCAACTGGGGCAAGGTGGTGAACGGCAACTACTTCTCGCGCAACGGTTGCGGCGGCGACGGCAAGGTCGGCCGCTGGAAGTTCTCGACGCGCGGCCATCCGTCGTACCTCGATGTGCCGCCCGGTCAGAGCTGCCACATCCAGATCGACTACCAGCAGGCCGCGACGATCGTCGGCAATCGCTACCGTCCCGGCCAGGACGACGAGAACGCCGGCTGCGACGGCCCGCAGTTCGTGTACGGCAGTTCGACCGCGCCGGGCAGCACGCCGCTCGACGGCATCACGATTCAGGGCAATTTCGGCGATCGCGCCGGCGATTCGATCGTCGGTTACGCGAAGGCGTATCCGGGCGGCGGCGCGATCGCGGGCGGCAAGGACGCGAGCCTCGTGCATGCGCTGAATCTCGGCGTCGGCTATGAACGCGGCGGCGTCGCGGCGGCACTGCATTGCGGCAACCAGACTGTCTCGCAGGAGACGACGCGCATCTCGATCAACGTGCTGCGCTCGACCTCGGGCCGCGTGGTGCTGCGTGCGGCCACACGCGGCCATGCTCTACTCGCCGAAATCCTGTTCGCAACCGACGCAAGCGACGCCAACTACAAGACCGTGGTGAGCAATCTGATCGGCAATGCGGTGAAGAGCGCGGTATTGAACGCAAATAGTGAAGACGATCGCTACAACCAGATCGATGTCGCACTAAGTGAACCTGCTTTCGTGTCGTATTCTGTTTTTTCGACTTGAGATTTAACTGCAAACAGGACGATTGTGTCGACGAGAAACGTCATCATCGCGCTGTATTCGGTGTATGCGCTGAACTACGTGCTGCCGCTCGTTACGTTGCCGTATCTGTCGCACGTACTTGGGCCGGCCGGGTTGGGTGTGATCGGTTACGCGCAATCGATTTCGCAGATTCTTCTCGTCATCGTCGACTTCGGCTTCGGCCTGTCGAGCGCGCGCAAGGTGGCGGTGCACATCGACAGCCCGGAAGTCGTGAACCGCATCTACTGGTCGACTACGATCGGCCGCGCGATTCTCGCGTTGCTGTGCTCGCTGGTGCTGGTCGTCTGGGCGTTCGCCGCTCACATGTCGCCGCAGGAACGCGGTGCGACGCTGCTCGGCTCGCTCGTGATCTGGGGCGGCGTGCTGACGCCCGGCTGCTTCTACGAAGGCACGCAGCGCCTGCCGGTGCTCGCGGGCACGCTGCTCGCCACACGCGTGGGTCTGCTGATTCCGCTGTTCCTGTTCGTGAAGACTCGCGACGACGTGATGCTCGCGGCCGCGCTGCAATATGCGCCGACCTTCGTGTGCGGCTTGATCCTGATGGGCGCGCTGATCTGGAAGCGCGAGATTCTGCTGACCGTGCGGGTCGGTTGGGCCGACGTGATGGCCGAGGCGAAAGAGGCGTATCACATCTTTCTCGGTTCGGCGCTGACGTCCGTGTACATGTACGCGAACGTGATCATGCTGCGCATGATCAGCGGCCCTGGTGCGGTCGGCTATTACGTGGCGGCCGAGCGACTCACCAACGCGCTGCGCGCGTGCACGGCGCCGGCCATCCAGGCGTTCTTTCCGAAGATCTGCGTCGCGTACGAGCGCAACGACTTCGGCTATATCCACAAGGTCAATCGCGGCTTCATGCTCGCGTTCGCGGCGTCGGCGGTGCTGATCCTGGTCGGCTTCACGGTGCTCGGCGAATGGTTCGTCGGACGTTTTCTCGGCGAGGCGTTCGGCGAGACGTTCCGCATTTTGCGCGTCCTCGTGTTCGTGCCGGCAATCGTCGGCATGACGACGACCCAGGTCATGTTGACGGTGATCGCGTCGGGCAATCAGTCGTTGCTGAAGCGGATCTATATCTACGGCGCGCTGTTCCATCTGGTGCAGGCGCCGATCAGCATCTACTTCTGGGGCGGCGTCGGCACCGCGTGCTCGGTGGCCGCGACCGAGCTGTTCATGCTGATCGCCGTGTACAACGTGTCGAGCCGGATCAATCACGGCCAGATCGCAGTGCGCTCGCAGACGGCGATCAAGCAGGAGATGGCCGCGGAGAGGGATTAGCCGCCGAGACGGACGGTGTTCACTGCGCGGTGGACAGATTGGTCACTTTCGCGTTGCGCAGATACAGCACCGTCGACAGCACGACCGCCGCGGCAGCCGCGAGCGCGGCGAACAGGAACACGGAGCCATAACCGAACTCGCCGGCGATATACCCCGCCAGCGGCCCGGTGATGCCGAGCGACAGATCGAGAAACACCGAGTACGCGGACAGTGCCGCGCCGCGGCTCGCCGGCGGCACCAGCCCGACCGCCTCGACGCCGAGCGCCGGAAATACCAGCGCGAAGCCGAAGCCGGTCAGCGCGGCGCCTGCGAGCGCGATATGCGGCTCGGGCGCGAGCCACAGCATCAACAGACCCGCGCATTCGAACGAGAACGATGCGATCGCGACGCGAAAGCCGCCGTAGGTCTTGATCGTGTTCGCGAACAGCAGGCGCGCGCCGATGAACAGCGTACCGAACAGCGTCAGCGACAGCGCCGCGTTCGGCCAGTGCTTCGCCGCATAGAACAGCGTGATGAAGGTCGCGATCGAGCCGAAGCCGGCCGAGCCGAGCGCGAGACCCATGCCGTGCGGCAGCACGCGCGTAAACACGCTGCGATACGACATCCGCTCGCCGTGCACGACCGGCACCGGCGCGATCAGACGCGCGAGGTAATAGCCGAGCCCTGCCAGCGCGATCACCAGGATGCCGAGCGCGGTGAAGCCGATCGAGCGCGAGATCATCACGCCGAGCGGCGCGCCGATTGCCAGCGCGCCGTAGGTTGCGATGCCGTTCCACGAAATGACCCGGGCGTTGTTCGACGTGCCGACCCGGCCGATCCCCCACAGGATCGCGCCGGTGCCGCACAGACTCTCGCCGAAACCGAGCACGAGGCGGCTGCACACCAGCAGCGCGAGGCTCAGCACCGGCCAGGAACCGGCCAGCGCGGCGAGCAGCAGCAGCACGCCACTCGCGCCGCAGCCGAGCAGACCGATCGATACCGTGCGCTTCGGCCCGAGCGTATCGGCGGAGCGGCCCGCGAGCGGCCGAGACGCGAGCGTCGCGAGGTACTGCACGCTGATCGCCGCGCCGGCCAGCACCGCGCTGTAGCCGAGGTCGCCGTGCACGTAGCCGGGCAGCACCGCGAGCGGAATTCCGATCGCGAGGTAGCAAAGAAAGGTGAAAAAGACGACTGGAATGATTTGCAGGGTCGTCGCAAATTCGCTGCGGGCGGGCGCGGAGTCGGTGGACATCGGGAAAACGAGACTTGAAATCGGCGAGGAGGCGTGATTGTCCCATGGAACCGATTCCCTTGCAGGGCATGCTGAAGAAATGGGACGGATAAATGGCGAGTCGTGACTCGATAAGCGTCCGATTTCGTGCCCTGACCGCGCGATTTTCCGAAGGGATAGCGGGGCCTGCCACGGTAGAGCATGTCATTTCATCTGCATAAAGCCTAAAAAAACGGCAAAAGCTTCCGATCAACATAAGCGTTGCCATGCGCAAATCCATCTGTATATCGCGCGACGAATATGTCCCCCATGCGATTCAGGCTATGGGTTGCCTTTATTGACGGTGATAGCTTTCAAACCATCGACGCGGCGCGTCCGCGCGAACACCGAACAGACGAGAGCACCGAGACATGACCGAGCCGATTCGCTTCTATCACCGCAACGCGATCCGCGAAATCCAGGACGCGCCCGTCACCCGCACGGTGCTGCAGTATCTGCGCGAAGACGCGCATTGCACCGGCACCAAGGAAGGCTGCGCCGAAGGCGACTGCGGCGCCTGCACCGTCGTGATCGGCGAGCGCAACGCGGCGGGCGGCGTCGACTTCAAGGCGGTCAACGCCTGCATCCAATTCGTGCCGACGCTCGACGGCCGCGCGCTCTTCACGGTCGAAGACCTGCGCCAGCCGGACGGGTCGCTCCATCCGGTGCAGCAGGCGATGGTCGATTGCCACGGCTCGCAGTGCGGCTTCTGCACGCCGGGCTTCATCATGTCGATGTGGGCGCTCTACGAGAAGCACGGCCACGAGCACGGCTGCGCGAACCGCACGGTGCCGTCGCGCGAGGCGATCGGCAATGCGCTGACCGGCAACCTGTGCCGCTGCACCGGCTACCGGCCGATCGTCGATGCGGCCGAGCGCATGTTCGACGCGCCCGCGCCGACCGCGCCGCTCGACGTGAAGGCGCTCGCCAACACGCTCGCGACGCTCGAACGCGACGACACGTTCCAGTACGAGCACGCGGGCCAGCGCTTCGCCGCGCCGCGCACGGTCGCGGCGCTCGCGCAGATCAAGGAGCAGGAACCGGGCGCGCGCATCCTCGCGGGCAGCACCGATATCGGCCTGTGGGTCACCAAGCAGATGCGCGAACTCGGCAACCTCCTCTACGTCGGGCAGATCGCCGAGCTGCAAAAGCTCGAAACCAATGACGACTGGATCGATATCGGCGCCGGCGTCAGCGTCGAAAGAGCATATGCCGAGATCGCGAAGCAGTATCCGGAGCTGACCGAAATGTGGCAGCGCTTCGCGTCGCTGCCGATCCGCAACGCCGGCACGCTCGGCGGCAACATCGCGAACGGCTCGCCAATCGGCGATTCGATGCCGGGGCTGATCGCGCTCGGCGCGCGCGTGATCGTGCGCGGCGGCGACATCGAGCGCGAGATGCCGCTCGAAGACCTGTACCTCGCGTATCAGAAGAAGGACATGGCCGAGCACGAGTTCGTCGTCGGCCTGAAGGTGCCCGCGCGCGGCGGCGCGCGCAAGAATCTGCGCTTTCGCACCTACAAGCTGTCGAAGCGCTTCGATTCGGATATCTCGGCCGTCTGCGCGGCGTTCTCGTTCATTGCCGACGGGGACGTGATCCGCGAACCGCGCATCGCGTTCGGCGGCATGGCCGCGACGCCGAAGCGCGCGCTCAATGCCGAAGCCGTGCTGCGCGACGCCGCTTGGCACGAGGCGACCGCGCAGGCCGCAATGCTCGCGCTCGGCAACGACTACGCGCCGCTCACCGACGTGCGCGCGACCAGCGACTACCGCCTCGAGGCGGCGAAGAACACGCTGTACCGCTTCTGGCTCGAAACGCGCGCGCGGGAGCCGCTGCCGAAGAGCGCGCTCGATGTGCGCGCCGTCGCGCCGGCCGGCGCGAGCGTTTGAGCGCCGCGCGTCCACGGATACGGAGAACCCAACAATGAACCAGCAAGCCGAACCGTTCCTGAAGGAGCTTCAGGATCTCGACGAGTTCACCCAGGTGCACGTGTCGCGTCCGCACGAGTCCGCGCATCTGCACGTGAGCGGCCGCGCGACCTACACCGACGACATCCCCGAAGTGGCCGGCACGCTGCACGCGGCGCTGGGGCTGTCGTCGAAGGCGCACGCGAAGATCGTGTCGATCGCATTCGACCGGGTGCGCGCGACGCCCGGCGTGGTCGCGGTCTTCACCGCCGACGACATCCCCGGCGCCAACGACGTCGGCCCGATCGTTCATGGCGACGACCCGATCCTCGCCGACGGCGTCGTGCAATACGTCGGCCAGCCGATGTTCATCGTGGTCGCCAGCTCGCACGAAGTGGCGCGGCTCGGCGCGCGGCGCGCCGAGGTGGTCTACGAGGAACTGCCGGCGGTACTGACCGCGCAGCAGGCGCGCGCCGCGAACCAGTTCGTGCTGCCGCCGATGAAGCTCGCGCGCGGCGATGCCGGCACGAAGATCGCGCGCGCCGCGCATCGCGAGGCCGGCGAGATGCTGCTCGGCGGCCAGGAGCAGTTCTATCTGGAAGGGCAGATCTCGTACGCGGTGCCGAAAGATGACGACGGCATGCACGTCTACTGCTCGACCCAGCATCCGAGCGAAATGCAGCACCTCGTCGCGCACACGTTGGGCGTTGCATCACACAACGTGTTGATCGAATGCCGGCGCATGGGCGGCGGGTTCGGCGGCAAGGAATCGCAGTCGGCGCTATTCGCCTGCTGCGCATCACTCGCCGCATGGAAGCTGCTGTGCCCGGTCAAGCTGCGCCCCGATCGCGACGACGACATGATGGTGACCGGCAAGCGCCACGATTTCCACTACACGTACGAAGTCGGTTACGACGAAGACGGCGTGATCGAAGGCGTCGCGGTCGACATGACCTCGCGCTGCGGCTTTTCCGCGGACCTGTCGGGCCCGGTGATGACGCGCGCGCTGTGCCACTTCGACAACGCGTACTGGCTGTCGGATGTATCGATCGACGGCTTCTGCGGCAAGACCAACACGCAGTCGAACACGGCGTTTCGCGGCTTCGGCGGTCCGCAAGGCGCATTCGCGATCGAGTACATCCTCGACAACGTCGCGCGCTCATGCGGCATCGATGCGCTCGACGTGCGCCGCCGCAATCTGTACGGCAAAACCGAGCGCAACGAGACGCCGTACGGCCAGGTAGTCGAAGACAACGTGATTCACGAACTGATCGACGAACTGGAAGCGACCAGCGACTATCGCGCGCGCCGCAAGGAGATCGACGCATTCAACGCGAACAACGAGATCCTCAAGAAGGGCCTCGCGCTGACGCCGGTCAAGTTCGGCATCGCGTTCAACGTCACGCACTTCAACCAGGCCGGCGCGCTCGTGCATATCTACACCGACGGCTCGGTGCTCGTGAATCACGGCGGCACCGAAATGGGCCAGGGGCTGAACACGAAGGTCGCGCAGGTCGTCGCGCATGAACTCGGCGTCGGCTTCAAGCGCATTCGCGTGACCGCGACCGATACGAGCAAGGTAGCCAATACGTCGGCGACGGCTGCTTCGACCGGCTCCGATCTGAACGGCAAAGCCGCGCAGGACGCCGCGCGCCAGTTGCGCGAGCGGCTCGCCGCTTTCGCGGCCGAGCGCTACGGCGCGGGCAGCGTGACCGCGCGGGACGTGCGCTTCGCGCATGATCGCGTGGTGGTCGGCGAGGTCGCCGTGCCGTTCGAGGAAGTGATCGCGAAGGCTTATCTCGCGCGTATCCAGCTATGGTCCGACGGTTTCTACGCGACACCGAAGCTCCACTGGGATCAGTCGAAGCTGCAAGGCCGGCCGTTCTATTACTACTCGTACGGCGCGGCGGTATCGGAAGTCGTGATCGACACGCTGACCGGCGAAATGCGCGTGCTGCGTGCCGATGCGCTGCACGACGTGGGCGCCTCGCTGAATCCGGCGCTCGACGTCGGCCAGGTGGAGGGCGCGTTCATTCAGGGCATGGGCTGGCTCACCACCGAGGAGCTGTGGTGGAACGCGGGCGGCAAGCTGATGACGCACGCGCCGTCGACGTACAAGATCCCGACCGTCAACGACGTGCCGCCGGTCTTCAACGTCAGGCTGTTCAAGAACCGCAATGCGGAAGACAGCATTCATCGTTCGAAGGCGACTGGCGAGCCGCCGCTGCTGCTGCCGTTCTCGGTGTTTTTCGCCGTGCGCGACGCGGTGTCGGCGGTGGGTGGCCACAAGGTCAATCCGCCGCTCAACGCGCCCGCGACCAGCGAGGAGATCCTCAAGGCGGTCGGCGCGGTGCGCGCCGCGAGCGCGGCCGCGCGGCAGGCATGATGCGAATGGCGGACGAGCGGGAGCGCGATATGGAAGAACGCCTGAACAATTATCTGAACCGCACCGGCGCCATCGACGATGCTGCACCGGTGCGGATCGGTCGGCGTAGCGTCGCGTCCGAACTGGCACCGCGGCCCGCGCCGATGCATATCGTGCTGTTCGGCGCGGGGCATGTCGGCCATGCGCTTGTGCAATTGCTCGGCGGCCTGCCGTGCGTGGTCCAGTGGGTCGACGAACGCGACGAGCTGTTCCCTGACGAAACGCCGCCCAACGTGCAGGTCGAAGCGACCGACACGCCCGATGCGATCGTCGACGCGGCGCCGCCCGGCGCGTGGTTTCTGGTGATGACGCACAACCATGCGCTCGATTTTTCGCTGGCCACGCGCATCATGCGACGGCGCGATTTCAGCTACTTCGGCATGATCGGCTCGAAGACGAAGCGCGTGAAGTTCGAGCGGCGTCTGCTCGAACGAGGCGTGGAACTGGAGCGGCTCGCGGAGATGACCTGTCCGATCGGCGTCGAGGGTATCGTCGACAAGGCGCCCGCGGCGATCGCGATCGCGGTGTGCGCGCAACTGCTGCGGGTGAGGACACGGCAGGCCGCGGGCCAGATCCACGCAACCGAGCGGATCATGGCATAGGCCACGCGCAACGGCTTGCGCGAGTGTTCGAGGGGGGCGGGCTCACACGCCGTCCCTTTCTTTATTTGCCGCTGGACGGTTGTTGTTGGCCCCGCTGCGGCGTCTTCACGCGCGGCGTCTTGCGCGCCACCAACTCACTCGACACCTCGGACATCAACGTCCTCAGCCAGCCGATATCGCTCGGCCGATCCGGCTGCGGATGCCACAACTGATAGCAGCGGATGCGCGGAAACGCGATCGGCACATCGACGACCGCGAGCGGCAGCATGCTCGCGTAGTGCATCGCGAAGCGCCGCGTGGTCGTGAAGATCAGATCGGATTGCAGAAGCGTCTGCGCGACGAGCCCGAAGTAGGGCAGCGTAGCAACGATGCGCCGGCTCGCCTTCGCGCGCGCGAAGCCGGTATCGATCGCGCCGCCGCGCGTGCCGCTGTACGGTGTCGGCGCCAGATGCGGCGCGGCCAGATAGGCGTCGCGCGTGAGCGGCTCGCGCGCGAGCGGATGGTCCGCGCGCATCATGCACACGACGGTATCGGCGAACAGGTCGCTGCGCTCGAAGCGCGGATCGGGCTTCGGCCAGTTGCCGACCACGAGATCGAGTTCGCCGGCGTCGAGCGCGGCCGAATGATCGAGCAGCGGCCCCAGCGATTCGATTTCCAGCCGCGCATGCGGCGCCGCTTCGCGAAATCGCGCGATCACGGTCGGCATGAAGAAGTCGTTCAGATAGTCGGGCGCGGCAACGCGAAACGTGCGGCGTGAGCGGCCCGGGTCGAAATCGCCGTGCGGCGTCGCGACGAAATCGACATCGCGCAGCACGCGCTGCGCGGCCGCGAGCAGCGACTCGCCGTATTCGGTCGGCACCATGCCCGACTTGCCGCGCACCAGAATCGGATCACCGAGCGTTTCGCGCAGCTTGCGCAGTGCGGTGCTGATCGCGGGCTGGGTCTGGTTCAGCCGCATCGCGGTCTGCGTGACGCTGCGCTCGACGAGAAGCGTGCGCAGCACGCGCACGAGCCAGATATCGAGTGAGGCGGCGGTGTCGTCCATGGTCGAAGCGGGGTGACGCGGGCGCAGCCGATCGGCTCGCCGCGCGGCGAGCGCGTGGGGTGCGAAAGCTTATAACCTTAGGCCCGTTTGCGCGTCGGCGGCATAGCGGGCGCGGTATGGCCGGCATCAGCGCGGCGTGTGCCGGCGGCGCTTCGCTGGGGCCGAAGCTGCAGCCGCAGCGCGGCCCGCTGCCGCCGCCGGGTTATGGCGCCGGTGCCGGCTTGTCCGCGAGGCCCCACGGCAACGAACTGATCCGCTTCACTTCGCGCGATTCGAGCCAGTTCGGCGTGCGCGCGCAGTACAGCACCATCGGCAGCGCGTCCTCGCCCCAGAACAGCTGGTCGTTCAGACGAAACGTCGGCACGCCATAGACGCCGAGGTCGATCGCGTCGGCGGTATTGCGCTGCAGTTGCGCCTTCACCGCTTCGTCCCGGATCAGCTCGGGGCCGTCCGGCTTGCCGACGCGTTCGCACAGTTCGGCGAACGCTTCGTCGCTCGACGGGTCTCGCCCGTCGCGCCAGATGAAGCGGAAAATCTCGCGCACGAATTGCACGTCACCGTTCGCGGCGGTCGCGAGCAGCAGCGGTTTCATCGAATCGAACGGATGAGCGGGCGGCATCTTGTACGGAATGCCGAGCTGCTCCGCGCGAAACAGCGCATGCCGGTACATGAAGGTGCGCTTGGCGGGCACGCTGTACGCGGAGCGCTGGCCCCAGTGGCGATACAGATCGTTCAGCACGACCGGCGTGAATGCGAAGTCCATGCCGGGCCATTTATCGTGTTGCTCGAGCAACAGGTAGGTGAACGGCGAGACGAAATCGTAAAACCACAGCGGCTGTTGGGCGTCGATGCCAACGGTCATAAAGGTCTCCCGGTTTGCCTGGGTCGGACGGAGCGGAGGGTGCGTCCGTTATCTCATCAAAATTGTAGCGATCTTACGCGGTGCGCTCCCGGCTTGCACCGGTCGATATCCCCTGGTGGAGGGCGGCGGGTGCGGGGTCAGGCGGTGTCGCCGGCGCGCGCTCAGCCTTTCACTTGATCGGCCGCCTGCTCGTCGGCTTCGTCCAGCCCGCCCGACGTGTCGCGGCTTGCCAGGAGCCGCCGCCGCACGAAGCCGATGTGCTCGCGCAGCACGTAGAACTGGTCCGCGTACGCGAGCGGCATCTTCATGCCGTTGACCGAGTCTTCGATCGTGTCGAGCCGCTCGATCAGCGACGCGCGTTCGGCCGACGAGTGTTCGCTGAGCGCGCTGCGCTCGATCGCGATCAGCGCGCCGTACCAGCGATAGATGCGCGACTTGACGCGCCACGCGTACAAGCCCGGCACGACGCGCAGCGCCGGCACCAGCAGCACGATCAGCGGCACGACGATCACCAGCAGGCGGTCCGCGAGGCTCGCGATCCAGAACGGCAGCGTCCGGTACAGGAAGCTCTTGCCCGACTTGTAGTAGCGCGCGGCATCGTCGGACAGCGGGAAGTCGTGCGCGAGCGGCGCGGGGAATTCACCGGCGCGCTGCATCGTCGTCGCGCCGCCGTGCACCTCACGCGCGGCTTCGATCAGCAGATCCGACAGCGCCGGATGCAGCGAATCGCGCGCGATCAGCTCGGCGGTCGGCGCGACGATGCTGATCGAGTTCGCCGGCAGGTTTTTGCCGAGGTCGAACGCGCCCATCGGCACCTTCAGCTGCGTCAGGTACGGAAAGCGGCGGGTGTACGCGTCGGCCTGCGAGAAATCGTAGAAGCGCACGTTCTGCGTGCGGTAGAGCTTGCCCATCACGGCAGGCTGCGCCGAGTCGCCGGCGAGGAAGGTCGCGTCGATCGTGCCGTCGATCAGCGCGTCGGCGGCTGCGTCGCCCGTCAGCGGCAGCAGTTGGGTCGGGCCGCCCGGCACGATGCCGTTGGCCTTCAGCAGCGCGAGCGCGAGCTCGCGCGTGCCGCTGCCCTCGGGGCCGATCGCGAGGCGCTCGCCCTTGAAGCCGGACAGCCAGTCGACCGGCGCGCCGCGATAGAAGATCGCGAGCGGCACGTAAGCGACGCTGCCGAGCGACATCAGGCTTTTGTCCTTGTCGACCGCGGCGGGCGCGATGCCGCTCTGCACGAAGCCGACGTCGGCGTCGGCCTTCGGGTCCAACAGCCGCTTCAGATTTTCCTGCGAGCCCTGCGAGGCCAGCACGTTCAGCGTGATGCGGTTGCGCGCGAGGATCGCCTTGTACTTCTGCGCGGCGATCCAGAATGTGCTGCCGACCGGGCCGGCGCTAATCGTCAGCGTATTTGGCGGGGCGGGCTGGATCAGCCGCACGGCGGCCCAGATCGCGACGATCACGAGCAGCACGAGCGGGCCGAACGAGACCGCCAGGTCGCGCCACGAGATCGCGACAAAACGGGCGACGAGACGGGTAGGGCGGCTGCGGCCGGTGTCAGGCTTCATCGGATCTTCTGAAAACGGCGGTCGGTCGGGCTCGAATGCGCGCAGGCGGCTTGGGCGGCGCGCCAGCACGCGTCGCGCCGATGGTACCTGAGATTGGCACGGCCGCGAATCGCGTAGCCGCCCGTCGCGCCGACAAACGCGTAACAAATGGTGAGCGTCGCGGGTGCCCGCCAGCACGACGCCCAGGCAATTTTTGCGCGACCACGGAGGGTGTCCGTCTTTATCCGGCAAGCATGACGCAGCCGCTGTCGGTGCGCCACGCCGCGCGCTAAACCCTTTGCGCTTCTGTGCCGGCTAGATTAAATTGTGCATCGCTACCGCGATCCAACGTTTGCGGCGATATCCCGGCAAGACGGACAAGAACCGGGCACGTCGGCGGACTTCGCGGTTTGCCGGTTACCGATTACCGGTAATCAGCCTCTCTCGCCTCTTGCACATCGTGTCAGACGTTGATGGCCGTCGCGTACGCGCGCGTTCGCGCGATGACGGCCGCCCGTAGTCGTAACGAAGCCGCTTGTTGATGCGGTCCAATGTGAAACCAAGGAGAAGAGAGCTATGAAAACGGTCGGTTTTCTGAAAACACTGGGTGCGGTCGTGGCGATGGTGGCGGCGTGCAGCGTCTACGCCCAGAACGCTCCCGATACGGCGTCGGCGGCAGCCACCGTCAAGGCCGGCAAGGCAGCGAATCACGAACTTGGCCGTAAGGTGCGCCACGCGCTGACCAAGACCCAGGGTCTCGACGTGTCGCACATCGCCGTGCGCGCGCGTGGCGGTGCAGTGACGCTGACCGGCACGGTGCCGGACCAGGGCCAGGCCGACAAGGCCGGCGAAGCCGCCAAGGGCGTCGAGGGCGTGACGTCGGTGACCAACAAGCTGACGGCGAAGCAACAGTAAGCGGTGCGCGTGCGCGCGGCGCCGCAAGGCCCGCGTCGCGACGTCTATCAATCGATTCGGAGGCTCCGGCATTTTCGCCGGAGCTTTTTTTTCGCCGCCGGTTTTGGGCGCGAGACGGGCGAGGTTTGCGGGACCGCAGCAATGTGGCTTGCCGCACGCACAGGTGCTGATCGAGGCGCGGCTGTCCCTGCTTCGTGCGCTGCGGCACATTACCGATGCATCGCGCGGGGTACTGTGACGAAGAGGGAACGGGGAGCCAAGCTCATGCAAACCACGCAGTTTCGCTACATCGATCTGCCGATCGGCGATCGCGCGGCATTCGAACTGGTGTGCGCAAGACACGGTTTCGCACCCGCGCATTTCGACATCAGCGCGAGCGCGGCACCCGGTGAGCCGGCGCACGAGCGGGTCGTCACCGTGCGGCGTGTCGACTGGTCACGGTCGTATCGCGACGGCCACGGTCAGTGGGTCCGGCAGTTCGAGGCGGATCTGACCAGCCGGTTTTTCAAATAGACAGCGGTCGCGGCGTATGCGCTTGACGCGTCTTCAGCGGGCGGCTCACGACAACACCAGCCGCACGCCGACCAGCGTCAGCGTCGCCGCGAGCAGATTGCGCAGCAGTACTTCCGGCGCGCGCGACGCCAGATAGCTGCCGATTGCGATGCCGGGCAGCGATCCCACCAGCAGCGACAGCAGCATCGACCAGTCGATCGAGCCGAGCAGCCAATGTCCGGCACCCGCGAGCAAGGTCAGCGGCACCGCGTGCGCGATGTCGGAGCCGACGATGCGTGTCGTCGGCAGCAGCGGATACAGCAGCAGCAACACCGTCACGCCGATCGCGCCCGCGCCCACCGACGTCAGCGACACCAGCATACCGAGGATCGCGCCGGTCAGCATCGTCAGCGCGAGCGTGCGCCCTTGGCTCGGCGCGCGTAGCTTGCGCGCGCCGAGCGCCGCAAGCTGCGGACGGAACACCAGCGCGATCGCGGTAACCAGCAGCGCCGCGCCGAGCACGACCTGGATCAGCCGGCCCGCGCCCGGCGTGTCCATCCCGTAGCGATGCAGCAGGATCAGCGTGATGGTGGCCGCGGGCACGCTGCCGGCCGCGAGGCGCAGCGTGATCTGCCAGTCGACCGAGCCCTTCAGGCCGTGCACCAGCGTGCCGGTCGCCTTGGTGGCGGCCGCGTACAGCAGGTCGGTCCCGACCGCGGTGGCAGGGTGCACGTTGAATAGCAGGACGAGGATCGGCGTCATCAGCGAGCCGCCGCCGACGCCCGTCAGCCCGACCAGAAAGCCGACGAACAGGCCGGAGACGGAGTACAGCAGATCGATGTGGGGGAGTGCCATTGAACGGACAGCTGACGCAGCGCGGGTGAAGGGTTGGGCGGCAAGGCCGGCGGACGCGCCGGGGCGGCTGGCGGCTGCGGTGTGCGGTGTGCTGCACGGCCGCGTCGGCCGGCGCCTGAGCGGCGAAAGGCGCTATTGTCGCAAAACTGCCGCGCCCGCGTGCGGCACTTACTCAGGGGGAGCGCGTCGCGGCTGGCAGCGCGCTGCGTTCGGCGGGTGCGGCGCGGGTGCGCCGCATCGCGTGCGAAGCGCCGCTCAGAGCGCGCGGCGGATTTCGACGACGCCGAACGCCGCGAGCATCAGGCCGACCACGCGATCGATCGCGTGGCGCAGCCTGCTGCCAATCGCATGACGCGCGAGCGACACCATCGTCACCAGACAGCACCACCACGCGATCGAGCCGGCGAACACGCCGCCGACCGTCGTCAGCGCGATAGCCGGCGAGAACGCGCCGCGCGGTGCGAGCGTCGTGAACAGCGCCGCGAACATGATGATGGTCTGCGGGTTGGTCAGCGTCAGCAGCAGCGCGCTCGCGTACGCACGCAGCGCGCCGGCGCGGCCGATCTGCGCGAGCTTGCCATTGCCGTTGCCGTTGCCGCCGGCGCTTTCGGCGGGCGGCTTCTGCAGCAGCGCGCGCACGCCGAGATACAGCAGGAACAGGCCGGCGAGCAGATGCAGCGGGCGGTCGTACGCGAGCATGAACTGCGAAATGCCGACGAGGCCGAGCGCGGCGATCAGCCCGTAGGCCGCGTCGCCGCTCGCGATGCCGAAGCCGATCGCAAGTCCCGCGCGCGGGCCGCCGGTCAGCGTGCGGCGGATGCACAGCATGCCCATCGGGCCGACCGGCGCGGCGATCGCGAGGCCGACGCCGGCGGCGGTGAAAAACAGACTGGTGGTGGACATGAGCAGGTTCTCGAGCGGTTGCTCTGGTTGGAGTGTGCGGTGCAGGCGCGGCCCGGTCGTCCGCGGGTAGCCGACGCACCCGCCAGCATAGCCAGACCGCAAATCGCGGGCAAGCTCGGGCAAGGGCGAAACGCGTGGCTGGGTGACTGCTCGTCAGCGCCCGCCGTCGTCAGGGCATAATTCCCCACTCCCAACTCCCAAATCCGCTTCGCCGATGTGGCAAATCGATCAGGTCACGCTGCGCTTGTTCATCGCCGTGTGCGAGGAAGGCACGATCGCGCGCGCGGCCGAGCGCGAGTTCATCGCGCCGTCGGCGGTCAGCAAGCGGCTCGCCGATCTCGAAGCGCTCGTCGATGTTGCACTGCTGTCGCGCAGCCAGCGCGGCGTGCGCGCGACCGCCGCGGGCGAAGCGCTGTTGCGCCACGCGCGGCTCATCATGCGCGGCCACGAACGCTTGCAGGCCGAGCTCAGTGAATACGCGGCCGGCGCGCGCGGCCATGTGCGGGTGCTGGCGAACGTGTCGTCGATGGTGGAGTTCTTGCCCGAGGCGTTGTCCGCGTTTTTGCAGGCGAATCCGGCGATTCGGGTCGATGTCGAGGAGCGCGTCAGCGCGGACATCGTGCGCGGGCTCGAAGAGGGCGTCGCCGATCTGGGCATCTGTCGCGACACGGTGCCGCTCGGCAGTCTCGACACGCTGCCGTATCGCGCCGACCATCTGGCGCTGATCGTGCCGCGCGCGCATCCGCTCGCGGGCGAGACGCAGGTCGGCTTCGAACAGACGCTCGGATTCGATCATCTGGGGCTCGCCTCCAATGCGTCGGTCAACGCGCTGATGCAGCGCATCGCGCTGGAGAAGGGCAGCGAGTTGAACTACCGCACCTATGTCTCGACGTTCGATGCCGCCTACCGCTTCATCCAGGCGGGTCTCGCGGTCGCGATCCTGCCGCGCGAGGCATTGCCGCGCCATGCCGCCAACGAGTACGGCATCGTCGCCGTGCCATTGCGCGACGCGTGGGCCGAGCGGCGCTTCGTTATTTGCATGCGCGATCGCGCGGCGTTGACGCTGGCGGCCGCGCGCTTGCTCGAGCATCTGTTGGACGCCAGGTAAGACGGGAGACGCACCTGGTCTCGCGCACCGGCAGTCCCTGGCAGCTCCCGGCGACGCCCTTCGCCACCTCTCCACACAAACCCCTAAGCATTTCACCCAGGCGAGCGCCAAAGCCCGCCCTATCGGCCTGAGCGGCCATCGCGAGCGGCGATGGCGGGCGTCGTCAATGCAGACTTTGCCGCGCGTCTGCGCGCGAGCACGCTGTGATCCAGTTAGCGCATCACTTCTATCCAACGGGCGTCCGAAGCCCGCGTCCACGATCAGGATTCAAACCGATGAATGACACCCGCGAGCGCGTCGTCGTGACCGAAGTCGGTCTGCGCGACGGTCTGCAAAGCATTGCCCGCATCATGTCCACCGACGACAAGCGCCGCTGGATCGACGCCGCCTACGCGGCCGGCGTGCGTCATATGGAAGTCGCGTCATTCGTGCCGGCGAAGCTGCTGCCGCAAATGGCCGACGCCGCCGCAGTAGTCGCCCACGCCCGTAGCTATGACGATCTGAGCGTCACGGCGCTCGTGCCGAACCTGAAGGGCGCGCAGCACGCGCTCGATGCCGGCGTAGAGCGCATCGTCGCGCCGATTTCGGTGAGCGTCGCGCATAGCGTCGCGAACGTGCGCAAGACGCCCGCCGAGATGATCGACGCGTTCGCCGCGATGCGTGAACTGATCGATCGCGCGTCTTCGGCGGGTGGGCGCCGCGTCGAGTTGATCGCCGGTTTGTCGACGGTGTTCGGCTGCACGCTGCAAGGCGCGGTGCCGTACGCGGATATCGCCGCGATCGCGCGCGCCGCGGTGCAGGCCGGCGCCGACGTGATCGCGCTCGGTGACACGACCGGCGAGGCGACGCCGCGCCAGGTCGGCGAGGTGATCGAGCTGGTGCGCGACGTCGCGGGCGACAGGCTCCGCTCGCTGCACTTCCACGACACGCGCGGCCTCGGTCTTGCCAACACGCTGGTCGCGCTGCTGCACGGGATTCGCGAATTCGATGCGTCGCTGGCCGGTCTCGGCGGGTGTCCGCATGCGCCGGGCGCGACCGGCAACGTCAATGCCGAAGACCTCGTGTTCATGCTCGACAGCATGGGCTACGACACCGGCATCGACATCACGCGGCTGCTCGCCTCGCGCGCGGTGCTCGCGCAAGCGCTGCCGGGCGAGCCGCTGTATGGCTATCTCGCGCGAGCGGGATTGCCGAAGCAGTTCGCGCATGGGCAACCGACCGCGCGCGAATCCGCGGGTTCCTCCGAATTTTTGCGTTATTCCCATTCTTCCGCTCCGCAGGTGCCGCAATGACTCCGCTTTCCTCCGCTACCTCCGCTGCCTCAGCTCCGTCTTCGACGTCTTCGCCGCAACCGGGCACGTTGCCGCTCGCGGGCATCCGCGTGATCGAGTTGTCGCATATGGTGATGGGCCCGACCTGCGGCATGATCCTCGGCGACCTCGGCGCCGAAGTGATCAAGGTCGAGCCGCCGCGTGGCGACAGCACACGCCGGCTGCTCGGCACCGGCGCGGGATTTTTCCGCACCTTCAATCGCAACAAGAAGAGCGTCGCGCTCGATCTCGACAGTGAAGCCGGTCTCGCCGCGCTGAAGCAACTGGTCGATAGCGCCGACGTCTTCGTCGAAAACTTCAAACCCGGCCGCATGGCGAATCTCGGCCTCGACTACGCGACGCTGCGCGAGCGCAATCCGAAGCTGATCTACGTGTCGCACAAGGGCTTTCTCAGTGGTCCGTACGAACATCGTCTGGCGCTCGACGAAGTCGTGCAGATGATGGCGGGCCTCGCGTACATGACCGGGCCGGTGGGCCGTCCGCTGCGCGCGGGCAGCTCGGTCAACGACATCATGGGCGGCATGTTCGGCGCGATCGGGGTGCTGGCCGCGCTGCACGAGCGGCACGCGAGCGGCCGCGGCAAGGAGGTGCAGAGCGCGCTGTTCGAGAACTGCGTGCTGCTGAGTGCGCAGCACATGCAGCAGTTCGCGGCAACCGGCGTGGCCGCAGCGCCAATGCCCGAGCGCATCAGCGCCTGGGCCGTCTACGACGTGTTCACGCTCGCGCACGGCGAGCAGATGTTCATCGCCGCGACCGGCGACGCGCAGTGGCGCGCGCTGTGCGCGATTCTCGAGCGCGACGATCTGCTCGCCGATGCGCGCCTCGCGACCAACAACGACCGCGTGCTCGCCCGCGGCTGGCTGCTGCCGACGCTCGGCGAAAGCCTGAGCCGTTTCGACGGCGCGACGCTCGTGCCGCTGTTCGAGCGCAATCACATTCCGTTCGCGTCGATCACGAAGCCGGAAGAGCTGTTCGACGACCCGCACCTGAACGCGAGCGGCGGTCTCGTGCCGTTGACGCTCGACGACTGCAGCGAAACCGCGATGCCGTTGCTGCCGATTTCGCTCGACGGTGCGCGTCTCGGACCGCGCCAGCCGATCGCGAAGATCGGCGAGCACACCGTCGACGTGCTGCGCGAACTCGGCTTCGACGACGCGCGGATCGCGGAGCTGAGCGGTGCCGTCCAATCGCTGAAGCCGCGCGCGGCTGCCTGAGCGGCTGCACGAGCGGCTGCACGAGCGCCGTGCCGCGCCGCACCCGTTGCAACGGGCAATAGACCAAAAACTCTGGAGACAGACGATGAAATCGTCGAATCAGGCGATGTTCGCCACTGCGCTCGGCGAGGCGGCCGGCGCGCTCGATGGCTCACCCACGGACCCGGGCGCCGGTGCGGCAGCGGCGGGCCGCGCCGGCGCGATCGCGCTCGATGGCGCGCGGATTTCCGCGCGGCTCGACCGGCTGCCCGCGACCCGCACGATCTGGCAGCTCGTGATGCTGCTGAGCTTCGGCATGTTCTTCGAACTCTACGACCTGATGTACTCCGGCTATATCGCGCCGGGGCTCGTGCATAGCGGGCTGCTCACGGCCACGACGCGCGGGCTGTTCGGCACGAGCGGCGTCGCGAGTTTCATCGCCGCGCTGTTCGCGGGCCTGTTCATCGGCACGGCGGCGTGCGGCTTTCTCGCCGACCGCTTCGGCCGCCGCGCAATCTTCACGTGGTCGCTGCTGTGGTATACGACGGCCAACGTCGTGATGGCGTTCCAGCACACGGCGCTCGGCTTGAACTGCTGGCGCTTTATCGCGGGCATCGGCATCGGCGTCGAGATCGTCACGATCGGCACGTATATCTCCGAGCTCGTGCCGAAGCACATTCGCGGGCGCGCTTCGGCGTGTTCGCAGGCGGTCGGCTTCTGCGCGGTGCCGATCGTCGCGGTCCTGTCGTATCTGCTGGTGCCGCAACGGGTGTTCGGTCTCGATGGCTGGCGTGTGGTCGTGCTGATCGGCGCGATTGGCGCGATCGTCGTGTGGTGGATTCGCAGAGGTTTGCCGGAGAGCCCGCGCTGGCTCGCGCAAAAGGGCCGCCTCGAAGAAGCCGACGCGGTGATGACGCGTCTCGAAGCACGCGTCGCGCGCGAGTACCAGCGCCAATGCGGCCTGCCGTTGCCCGAGCCCGCGCTGCCCGAACTGGTGCGCGCGCGGGCGGCGTTTCGCGATCTGCTGGTGCCGCCGTATCGCAAGCGCACGCTGATGCTGATCATCTTTCACGTGTTCCAGACGATGGGCTACTACGGCTTCGCGAACTGGATTCCGACGCTGCTGATCAAGCAGGGCGTCACGGTGACGACGAGTCTGATGTACGCGAGCATCATCGCGATCGCGGCGCCGCTCGGTCCGTTGCTGGGATTGCTGATCGCCGATCGCTTCGAGCGCAAGAGCGTCATCATCTGCATGGCGGCGGTCAACGTCGTGTGCGGACTCGCGTTCAGCCAGGCGCGCGAGACGGTGCTGCTCGTGAGTCTCGGCGTGTGCCTCGTGCTCGCGGGCAACATCATTTCGTACAGCTATCACGCGTATCAGGCTGAGCTGTTTCCGACCGGCATCCGCGCGCGCGCGGTCGGCTTCGTTTATTCGTGGAGCCGGATTTCGGCGATGTTCTCGGCGTTCGTGATCGCCGCCTGCCTCGGCCGCTTCGGCGTGAACGGCGTGTTCGTGTTCATCTCGGGGGCGATGGCGATCGTCATGGTCGCGATCGGTACGCTGGGGCCGAAGACGCGCGATGTCGCGCTCGAGGATATTTCGAAGTAGCTAGGAGTCCTGGCGAGTCTCGTCGTTGCTCGACAGCCGGTCCGACACGTTGCCGAGCAGCAGCGCGAGCAGCACGACGCCGATCATGGCGAACAGGAACCCGCCGATCATCGTGGCAAGTATCAGCGTGATCCATGAAATGCCGTTCATGTGTGCGGTTCCAGCGCGTTTGTCGGGGGCATCGTAGCCCGTTCAACATCATTTCTATGTGCGCTTGCCCGCCGTAAGCCTGTCAGGCGACGCCGAACTATCGTCGCAGCGTGCCATTACGCGGCGCGTTCTGGATGGGTGTCACCTTCGTTGCCTACCGGGAAGCGGGCTTCGTTCGCTGTCCGCGACCATCCTTGCGAAGAACCGCATAGTGCCTTTCCGCAATCGGTTGGCGGAAATGCACCCGGTCGCACCCGATGTATTCCGCCATTGGCCCGCCTATTGCGGTGACGCTAAAGTTGTCCGATATCAATGTTTCAGGTCTGAAACGTTAATCGCCATGTTTATATTCCAGCCGTCAATAAAATTGATTTAAATAATCTTTTCTGGCGCGTTGAGTGCTTGTATTGGACGGTGGAATCGGCGGTCGCGCGGCGCTTGCGCCGATGGTCAGCGGAGCTTGCCGATGAAGCCGGGCTCGCCAGGGAGGGTGGGGTACGTTCCACTCATCGTCGGCGCATCCCAGCAAAAAATCGCTTTTAAAATACGCGCCAGTGGGTGAATAAAGCGGAGCTGCGCCGTTTTTCGAGTAGCCCCACAGTGTGCGCTGGCGTACGCATTCATTTTTCAAATTGCTTTAAGATTCACGAGTGCATATTCAACCATATGCGGATAGACGATTAATCCATTGAAAAGACGGTCGCTTTGGTATTGAGCCGAATTGCACTGGCCGATCATGTAGTCATAGCGCCAATATGTCCGCACTTTCGGACATGGCGGCAGAGCGCCGGAGGTCGTCGCTATGATGCACTGCGCGGAGTTCGCATTGCGCGTGATCGTCAAAGGTGTAGTTGATCGTTTTCTGTCGAGAGGATGACTATGACCTGCGCGAGTCTCGAGTCTGCAATGCTGCGCTGGGTGCATGCGCCGAACAAGGGCGTGCGTCGTGTCGCGATTCTGTTGTTCAACGACTGCTCGCTGCAAGGAGCGGGAGTTATCGCCGAGGTGTTCCAGGCTGCCAACGAACTCTCCACTTCCGGTTCGGGCGCGTGGCTGTACGACGTATCGTTTTTATCCGCCGACGGCGGCATGGTGAGTTCGTCGTCGGGGTTGCGCGTATGGACCGACGGACTCGACGCGCGCCATTACGTCGGCTTCGATGCGCTCTATGTGGCGGGCGGCAAGGGCGCGGCGTCCGCAGCGCGCGATGAGCGGGTGCTCGGATGGCTGCGGCGGGTGCGTCGCAACACCGCGATGATCCGCTCGATCGCCGAAGGGCGCGCGGTGCTCGACGCGGCGGCGCTTCCCGAGGACAAGGATGCGAGCGACCTGCGCCAGCCAACTGTGGCCAGGAATGGTACGGGTTCGGCAGAGCAGGGTGCCGTCGAACTGAGCGACCGGCTGGAATCGATGCGCAGCGCGCTCGCGATGATCAAGCGCGATCTGGGCAACGCGACCGCACGCTCGGCAGCCGAACGGCTGCTGTCGGACTCGTGCACGAACCTCGCGCCGCTGCTCGGCGAGGACGGCGGCATGAGTCCCGGCGACAAGGTTCGCGCGGCGGCGCGCTGGCTGCAGGAAAACTGCCAGCAGGCGATTTCGATTGCGGATGCCGCGCAGTTCGCGGCGATGAGCGAGCGCAACTTTCTGCGCCGCTTCAAGATGGAAATGGGTATTACGCCGTCGAGTTTCCTGTTGCACGAGCGCCTCGCGGTGACGTGCAGCCTGTTGACCGAATCGGAATTGCCGGTCGACAAGATCGCCCGTCGCACCGGGATGGGCAACGGCGATCGGCTCGCGAAAGTGTTTCGCAAGCGGATGAGGATTTCGCCGACCGAGTTCAGGATTCAAAGCCGCCGCATGGCGGGCGAGTAGCACCGACGGAGCCAACCCGGTCACCGCGCAGTGCAGGCGGGGACGGGTCCGTTGTTCGTTGTACCTTGCAGACTGATAAGGATTCCCGATATGTTGACGCAGGCAGGTGTGAGCGCCCGATCCGTCGAGCCGAACGGCGCAAGCGCCGGGGTTGCTGGCGCGCGCTGCGCGCACATCGTCCCGGTCATTCTCGCGGGTGGCTCGGGCACGCGGCTTTGGCCGGTGTCGCGCGAAAACTTTCCGAAGCAGCTGATCGACGTGGTCGGCTCCGACTCGCTGCTGCAGGCGACCGCGCGGCGGCTCGAGGGCTTCCCGGCGGGCTGGAGCGTCGACGCATCGCCGATCGTCGTGTGCGGCGAGGAGCATCGCTTCGTGATCGCCGAACAGTTGCATGAAAACGGCGTCGACGCGCGTCTGATCGTCGAACCCGCGCGCCGCGACACGGCGCCGGCGCTGACACTCGCGGCATCGCTCGCGTGCGCCGCCGACGACGACGCGATCCTGATCGTGATGCCGGCCGATCACGCGATCGCGGACGTCCCCGCGCTGCAGCGCGCTCTGGCGTGCGCGGCGCACCACGCGAGCGAGGGTGCGATCGCGACGCTCGGCGTGCCGCCGACGCGTCCCGACACCGGCTTCGGCTATATCCGCATCGGCGCCGCATTGGCCGCCGGCGGCCACGCGATCGACGGTTTCGTCGAGAAGCCCGCCGAGGAAATCGCGCGGCAATACCTGAGCGCGGGCACCTATTGGTGGAATAGCGGCATCTTCATCGTGCGTGCGCGCGTGTGGCTCGACACGCTCGCGTCGCTGCGGCCCGACATGCATGCGCCGTGCACGAGCGCGTTCGCGAGCGGCAAGCAGGACGGCGACGTGTTCCGGCCGTCGCACGACACGTTCCTCGACGTGCCCGCCGATTCGATCGACTACGCGGTGATGGAGCGTCTGACCGAACCACCGCCGGCAGAAGGCGACAGCGCGAGCAACGCCGAAACGCAAGGCGCGGCGCAGAGCGAGACGCAAGCTCGCAACCAAGCCGCGGAGATGCCGCCCGGCGTCGTGATCCCGCTCGAAGCCGGCTGGTCCGACCTCGGCTCGTGGGACGCGGTATGGGCCGCGATGGAGAAGGACCCGAACGGCAACGCCGGGCGCGGGCGCGTGACGTTCGAAGGCGCGGTGTCCTGCTATGCGCATTCGGAAGGGCGGCTCGTCGCGTGCGTCGGCACCGCCAACGTCGTCGTGGTCGAGACCGCCGACGCGGTGCTCGTGGTGGACCGCTCGCATGTGCAGGACGTCAAGGGGCTCGTGTCGCGCATCAAGGCGCAGCACGCGCCGGAGGCCGACGCGCATCGCAAGGTGCGGCGCCCGTGGGGCTTCTACGATTCGATCGATCGCGGCGAGCGCTTCCAGGTCAAGCGCATCGTCGTGACGCCCGGCGCGAAGCTGTCATTGCAACTGCATCATCACCGCGCCGAGCATTGGGTGGTCGTGCGCGGCACCGCGCTCGTCACGCGCGGCGAAGAGCAGTTCCTGCTCAGCGAAAACGAATCGACCTATATTCCGCTCGGCACGCGTCACCGGCTCGAAAACCCGGGCAGGGTGCCGCTTGAAATCATCGAAATTCAGTCGGGTACCTATCTCGGCGAAGACGACATCGTGAGGTTTGACGACAACTACGGCCGCTGCCCGTAGGCAGCCCATGCACACCCTTTTTGCGTACAGGAAGGCAGAACGAGGTAAGGACAATGCGCAAGTTTCAGGATCTGCTCGCGCAGATTTTCGATGTCGCTTTGGTATTGGCGGGCGCGACCGTGGCGTCACGGATTCGCTTCGACTATCTCGGCCAGTCGGGTTTCTACTGGGCGCTGGTGATGTTTTCGGCTGCGTTCGCGCTCGCGATCTTCCCCGCGTTCGGGGTATACGAATCATGGCGCGGCCGCTCGAAGCTCGGGCTCGCCGGGCAGGTGTCGCTCGCGTGGCTGATCGTGCAGGCCTGCGCGCTCGTGCTGATGTACTCGCTGCATCGGATCGATATCGTGTCGCGGCTGTGGTTCTCGTACTGGACTGCGACGACGGGCGGCCTGCTGATCGCGAATCGGCTGATTACGCACGCGGTGCTCGCGCGGGCGCGCGGCGCGGGCATGAACCTGCATCAGGTCGCGATCGTCGGCAGCGGTTCGCAGTGCGATGCGATCCTGCGTCGCATCGAGTCGGCGCCGACCGCGGGCTTTCGCGCGACCGCCGTCTACAACACGCGCCCGGACGACTCTGGCGTGACGAATCCGCGCGTGCCGGTGTTCGATCGCGTCGATCTGCTGGCCGACTACATCCGCAGCAACGACGTGCACGAGCTATGGCTGATGCTGTCGCTGTCCGAAGAGCCGCTGATCTGCGCGCTGATCGACGAGTTCCGCGACGACCTCGTGAATATCCGCTTCATGCCGGACGTGCGCAGCCATGCGCTGTTCGAAGGCAGCGGCGTGGTCGATCTGCTCGGCGTGCCGGCGATCAATCTGGTCGCCTCGCCGCTGTCGGCCAACGCGATGCTGAAGAAGGAAATTTTCGACCGGCTGTTCGCGGCGACCGCGATCGTGGCCCTCGCGCCGCTGCTCGTTTGCATCGCGATCGCGGTGAAGCTCTCGTCGCGCGGACCGGTGCTATTCAAACAGAAGCGCAAGGGCGCGGACGGCCGCGTGTTTACGATCTACAAGTTCCGCTCGATGCGCGTGCATACCGAAGCGAAGGGCACCTTGAGCCAGGCGACGCGCAACGACAAGCGGGTGACGAAAGTGGGCGCGTTTTTGCGCCGCACGAGCCTCGACGAGCTGCCGCAATTTTTCAACGTGTTGCGTGGCGACATGTCGGTCGTAGGACCGCGTCCCCATGCGCTCGAGCACGACGACCTCTATCAGAAGGTGGTCGCGGGCTATATCAATCGCTACCGGATCAAACCGGGAATCACGGGCTGGGCGCAGATCAACGGCTTCCGTGGCGAAACCGACCGCATCGAGAAGATGGAGCGTCGCGTCGAACATGACCTGTACTACCTGGGTCACTGGTCGTTCGCACTCGATATGCGGATCATCGGCGCGACGATTGTCGCCGGACTGGTGCATCGAAACGCTTATTAGAAAGTCGATAACAACGCCTCGGGGCGAAGGAGTAAAGATCATGAGCTCACTTGGTTTTCGCACAGGAAGTCTTGTGGTTTTCGCTAGTGCAGCAGTATTGCTTTCCGGATGCCAAATCGTGCCGGGACAACGGATGATCACGCCGGCCGGGATTCAGGACACGGGTGGCGAATTCAGTACCGAAGCTTCGCAGCAGAAGCAGATTCCGATCACCGATATCAATCTGGAACTGCTGAAGAAGATAGGTGCCGATCAGAAGGCTTCCCAACTGCCGCCGGAGACGGCGGGGCTGTTCGGCAAGCCGGCGCCGTACAAGCTGGGCCCTGGCGACGTGCTGCAGATCGTCGTGTGGGATCACCCGGAACTCGCGGCCGCTCTTGGCCAGCCGCCGAGCAATTCGCGCCCTAGCGATGCGATGCCGGGCTTCCTGATCGATGAAACCGGCGACATCCAGTTTCCGTATGCGGGCACACTGCACGTCGTGGGCAAGACCGTCTCGCAGATCCAGCGCGAATTGAATCAGCGTTTGAGCAAGGTGTACCAGAAGCCTGAGATAACGGTGCGCGTCGCGTCGTTCCGTAACGCGACGGTGTATGTTGATGGCGAAGTGCGCACGCCGGGCACGCAATCGATCAACGACGTCCCGATGTCGCTGACGAACGCGATCGGCCTGGGCGGCGGCTTCACCACGACCGCGGATCGCAGCCGCGTCGATCTGATCCGCAACGGCACGACCTATAGGCTGAACATCGACGACCTCGTCAAACGCGGCCGCAATCCGTCGGAAATCTATCTGCAGCCGGGCGATACCGTGCGCGTGAACGCGCGCGAAGACAGCGGCGTCTACGTGATGGGCGAAGTCAACAAGCCGGCCACGGTGCTGCCGCTGCGCAACGGCTCGCTGACGCTGTCGCAGGCGATCTCGGACGGCGGCAGCTTCGACTCGAACACGGCCTCGGGGCAGCAACTGTTCGTGATCCGCAATTCGACCAGCGAGTCGCCGCAGATCTATCACCTCGATGCGACCTCGCCGGTGGCGATGCTGCTCGCGAACCAGTTCGAGCTGCAGCCGAAGGACATCGTGTACGTCGGCCAGGGCGGTCTCGTTCGCTTCAACCGCGTGCTGAACCTGCTGTTGCCGGCGATCAACGCGGCGGTGACAGGAGTCGTCGTGTCGAAGTAACGCAGGCGTGACGCGATATCTGAACCGGCAGGCCTTGTTGGGTGAAAACATGGCAATCAATTACGAAAATCGCTACGCCGGCGTGTATGAACCGGGGCAGTTGCATCTGTCGGACTACGTGCGCACGATCGTGCGCGGTTGGCGCACGATCCTCATCGTGACGCTGATCGCGCTCGCGCTCGGTAGCGCGTACGCGTTCCTCACGCCGCCGGTCTATCGTTCGGACGTGCTGTTTCACGTTCAGGACAGGACGGCGAACGCGGCGAACGTCAATGCGAACGGCCGGGATGCGGCATCGCCGCTTCCCGGCGCGTACGATTCGAAGCCGTCGACCGCGGCGCAGATCGAGCTTTTGAAGTCGCGTCTCGTCACCGAGGAAGCGGTCCGCGCGCTGCACCTCGACATCACGGCGAAGCCGCGTTACCTGCCGGTGATCGGCAGCAGGATCGCGGGACTCGTGAACGGGCACTGGTGGTTCCGGCTGCCGTCGTTCATCAACCTGCGCGGGTTCGCGTGGGGCAACGAGAGCATCGCGGTGTCGCGCTTCGACGTGTCGAAGGACCTGTATGGCGAGACCTTCACGCTGGTTGCGGGCGCCGGCAACACCTTCATGCTGCGCGATCCTCACGGCAGCGCGATTCTGTCAGGGCGCGTCGGCGAGACCGTGCAGACCGATACCGCGGTCGGGCCGATCACGCTGCACGTCGACACACTGGTCGGTGCGCCGGGCTCGCGTTTCGAACTGACGCGCGCTTCGACGCTCGGCACGGTGGAGCGTCTGGCGAAGACGATGGTCGTGCAGGAGACGGCCGAGGACTCCGGCGTGATCCGCGTGAGCCTCGAAGGCGCCGACCCGGCGCTGACCGCGGCGATCGTCAACAACGTGGCGCGCCAGTTCGTGCGCCAGGATCTGGCGAGCCGTTCGAGCGAGTCCGATCACACGCTCGCGTATCTCGAGCAGCAACTGCCCGCCGCGCGCAAGGCGCTCGACGATGCGGAAGAACGCTACGGCAAGTTCCGCAATACCCATGGCACCGTCGATCTCGGCGAAGAAAGCAAGCTGCTGCTGCAGCAGATCGTCGACAACAAGACGAAGCTGCTCGATCTGCAGCAGCAGCGCGCGGAGCTATTGCAGAAGTTCACGCCGAACCATCCGACGGTCGCCGCGCTCGATGCGCAGATCGCCGCATTGCAGGGCGCGCAGAGCACGATGAACCGCAGCGTCTCGACGATGCCCGACACCGAGCAGACCGCGTTGCGTCTGCAGCGCGACGTGCACGTCAACACCGATCTCTACACGAACCTGCTCAACAGCGTGCAGCGGCTGCGAGTGGCGCAGGCTGGGCAGGTGGGCGGCGTGCGCGTGGTGGATTTCGCCGAAACGCCCGACGATCCGGTGCGGCCGAAGCGCATCCTGGTGATTTTGATGTCGCTCGGCGGCGGCCTCGTGCTCGGCTTGCTGCTGGTGTTCCTGAAGCGCGCGATGCGCGGCGGCGTGGAGCGCCCGGACGAACTCGAGGGGATGCTCGGCGTGCCGGTATTCGCGGTGGTGCCGCGCAGCCAGACGCAATTGCGTCTGCAGGAAAAGGTGTCATTGCGCCAGCGCGGGCAGCATGTGCTCGCGCAGCAGGCGCCCGAGGATCTCGCGGTGGAGGGCGTGCGCAATCTGCGCACGTCGCTGCAGTTGTCGCTCGATCATGCGGCCAACAACGTCGTGATGATCACCGGGTCGCGGCCCGATGCGGGCAAGTCGTTTCTGTCGGTGAATCTGGCGACGCTGGTGGCGTCGGCAAACAAGCGCGTGCTGATCATCGACGGTGACATGCGGCGCGGCGACGTGCATTCCCATTTCGGCGTCAGTCATCGGCCGGGACTGTCCGACGTGCTGTGCGGTGGCGATCTCAACGCGATGATCCAGCGCGACGTGCTGCCGGGCCTCGACGTGCTCGCGAAAGGCACGCTCCCCTCGCACCCGGCCGAACTGCTGATGAGCCGACGCTTCGAAGCGATGCTCGAGGTGCTGAAGCCGCAATACGACGTCGTGATCATCGATACGCCGCCGGTGCTCGCCGTGACCGATTCGACGCTGATCGGCAAATACGCGGCGACGTCGCTGCTGGTCGTGCGGCATGGGCGTCAGCCGCTGCACGAGATCATCGAAACCGCCAAACGCCTGCGTAACGGTGGTGTCGGCCTGCGCGGCGTGCTCCTCACCGACGTGCCGCAGGAAGCCGCGTTCCTCGGCTCGGGGTATCAGGGCGGCTATTACGGCTACGACAGCATCGTCGGTTGACACGGCTGCCCGCGCGGCGCGTCTTTTGGGAGGCGCCGCGCGGGCCGGCATGATTGGCGGCATGCTCGTGCCGCCATCTCGCGAGATCCCTCGCAATCCTTAGCTCAGTGGTGGCGCAGCAGATCGCGCAATGCGTGCGACTCTTCCGCCGGCGGCTCCACGGTCTGCCACGCCGACGGCGGGATGGTCTGCCACGCCGATTCGTGCGACGCGAGCGAGACGAGGCGCTGCGCGTCCTTGCTGCTCGAATCGATCCGCAACGCTTCGTTGGCGTTGTGCGACGCGCACTCCCAACGTCCGACGTTGCTACAGCCGCGCGCGAGACTCAGCAACGCGTCCCGTTGCTGCTCGAGCGTGCCGACTTGGGCGCGCATGCGGCGCGCGTCGCGATTGTCGGGCTGTGCGGTGATGGCCGCGGCGAGGCGCGCTTTGGTCGCCGCCAGATTGCCCCGTTGCAGATAGCCGTGCGCGGCTTTCAGATTGCGCTCAGCGTCGGCGCGCTGCTTGTCGGCCAGCGTGAGCGGGGCGGGCAACGTGTCGGTGTTGCTGTTGTGGTTGGTGTTGATCGACGCGACCGCCGTACCGCGCGGCGTGGGCGCGGCGACGCCCGCGCCCGATTTCGTGGTTGGCGCTGCGGTGGGTGCGGTCGTGACGACGAGTGGAGACGATGGCACGACGGTCGGCGTGGTCGCAACGACTGACGTTGACGGTCGGGCCGGGACGGGTGCGGTCGCCACGACTGGCGGTGACGAATGCGCTACGGTTGGCGCGGACGCGACGACGGGCGGTGACGAGCGCGTCACGGTCGGCGCGGTCGCCACGACGGGCGGCGCCGTGCGCGCTACGGTTGGCGCGGACGCGACGACGGGCGGTGACGAGCGCGTCACGGTAGGCGCGGACGCGACGACGGGCGGTGCTGCGCGAGCTACGGTCGGCGTGGTCGCCACGGCCGGCGGTGCCGAGCGCGTTACGGTTAGCGCGGACGCGACGACGGGCGGTGCTGCGCGAGCTACGGTCGGCGTGGTCGCCACGACAGGCGGCGCCGAGCGCGCTACGGTTGGCGCGGTCGTCACGACGGGCGATGAGGATGGTGCGACGGTCGAGGTGGTGGCCACGACTGGCGGTGACGACCGCGCCAAGGTGGGCGCGGTCGCAACGACGGGCGACGAGGACGGCGCGACGTTCGGCGCGGTCGCCACGACCTGCGGCGCCGATGACGCGACAGGCGCGCTCACATTCGCCGGTTGCTGCCGCGCGACGATCAGGGGACGCGGCGCTTGCGCGACGATCGACGCGGGCGTCGGCGCCGCGGCAACCGACGGCGCCGCATTCCGCACAACGCTCTGCGCAGGGACTTGCCCAGGCTTGTCCGGGTGCACTGTGCCGAAGACCGTCACTGGCGTGTCGACGCTCGCATCGTCGTCGAGAAGAACGAAGCCGATATACACGGCGCCGAGCGTCGCGAGCGCGGCCGCGGTTAGCGCAAGCGGGTGCCGCCGTCGACGTCCGCCCGGCTCGAACGTGGCCTCGTCGAGCAATTCGTAGGGGCTCATCTTCATTTGCGCGGAGCGCCGCGACGCACGGTCCGCGGGCAAGCTCGCGGCCGCTGGCAGCGGGTCGAGTTGCGCGCGCGATGTACTCAGCGCCCGGGATCGCGCGGTGCGCTCGCCGGGCTTGTCGTCCGTATCGAACGAATCGATCGGCAGCGCATGGCATGCGGGACACGGCGAAAAGCGGCCCGGCAGCGGCACGCCGCAGTATGCGCAGTGATGGAAAAATGGCTGGTCGGAAGTCGAGTCGCGCGGCATGGCCGTGTCGCTCCACTGGCGCCGAAGGTCGGCGCCATCAAAAAAGAATAAATGCGACGACGCTCGCAGGCGGCGTCGGCCGAACTACTGGACGACGTAACCGCGCGCCTGCATGCACGCGCCGTAGGCGGCCCAATAGCGGGTCATCGGAGGCTCGGGCGCGGGCAGCGGCGGCAGTTTCACGTTCGACGCCGCGTTGGCCTGCATCGAAGCGCCCGCTCCATCCGACGCGCCGGCTGCGGCGCTCGCGCCCGGTGTCGCCGACGATGTGCTCGGCGGTGCATTCGCCGCCGCGGTGGCCGGTGCTCCTGGCGCACTTGCGCCGTTCGCGGCTTCGTTCACGGGCTTTGGCGACGCTGCGCCGCCAGGCGCTTGCGCGCCGGCGAGCGGCGCGCTCGCGGCTTCGGGCGCGCTCGCGCTCCACGGCAGCGGCGTGGCCGAGAAGGAACTGGGGGGAAGCGGGGGTTTCGACGGTACGCCGGTCGACGCACCTTTGGCCGCCGGCGGATGACGCGGCGGAATCTGCGACTCGTGGGCCATGTTGACCCCGGTCACGCGGTTCGCCTCGGCGTAGCACATCGCGTTATCGATGCTGCGCTCGTAAGGGCTCTGACTTCGGATCGGATAGGTGACTGGCCGCCACGCGAACGCGGCAGTGCTCGTCACCAATAGCGTCAGTACGGTATATGTTTTAAATGCCATCGCAGTCACTCCCGCAGCGATGTCTCGCCTTTTTGTGTTTGATTTCGTGTCGTGTTCGAGCTTGTTGTCGATGCCTGGCGCTCGTGCTTCTGTCGCGGCCTGCCGATAGGCCGTGGCGTTGCGGTGCTCGTGCCACGGCTCCCCGGAAGGGCAGGTCGCCAATGCCGCTTTAACGAGCGTAGCACCGCGGCTTGGCCGCGCGATGCATCGAATAGCGCGCGAAAACGCCATCGTGCAGTGCAATCAGGACACAATCGGCGAGGCGGCGTTGAAGATCGGGACAATCCCTGGTCGCCACGAAGGATCGTCAGGAGTCGAAGATGAAGAATCCATCGTATCGCTATCGACCGCTTTGCGCTGCGCTTTGTTTGTCGATGCTGTCGCTCGCCGCGCCGCTCGCGAGCGACGCGAGCGACGCCAACATGAGCGCGGAGACGGCGGGCGAGCGGGCGAGGTTCGCGCAGGCGTTTTGCGGCGTGTCGCCCGAGCGAATCGGCGCCTATAAGGAGCGGCTCCGAAAGGTGCTGACCGGAGCGACCGATTTCGATCAGCACTGGGACGCGGGCTGGCATCGCGCCGACGACACCAATAGCCAGATGAACGCACTACGCGAGCGAGACCCGAAGGAATTCGCGGCGCGTATCAAGGTCGATTGCGAACGGCTCAAGTGGATGGCAGGTAACGCGTTGCGCCCGCCTGCGCAGAAGTGAGTCGAACCATGCTCGATCGGACGGGGGTTTTCCCTGGAAATGGCAGATCCGACGGTATCGAGTACGGTGCGCGGCTGCTGTTTGTCTGCGATAGCGCCCCTTCGCCGTGCGGCGACAAGCCGCAAATCTCGCCGCAAGTATTTGTTTTTGCTCGGGTTCGCAGCTCAGACGCATGATCGCGCCGGCGCGCCGGTACCGCGCCGGTCGTGCAAAACCTCGCCCGCAGCGCCGCTGCTCCCTACTTCTTGAATTTGTCACTACCCGTCCATATAATTAGCACTCGCTGCACGAGAGTGCTAACAACATCTCCGGTTGGCTCGTCCAGCCGGGTTTTCTCAGCGTTCTTCAGTCTCAATCAGAGAGGAGTATGTATGAACCTTCGTCCTTTGCATGATCGCGTGATCGTCAAGCGTCTGGATCAGGAAACCAAGACCGCGTCGGGCATCGTGATCCCCGAAGCCGCAGCGGAAAAGCCGGATCAAGGTGAAATCCTCGCAGTCGGCCCGGGCAAGCGCGACGACAAGGGCGCAGCGATCGCCCTCGACGTGAAGGTCGGCGACCGCGTCCTGTTCGGCAAGTACGCAGGCCAGACCGTCAAGGTCGACGGCAACGAACTGCTCGTGATGCGCGAAGAAGACATCATGGCCGTGGTGCAGAAGTAAGCGCAAAGTCGCTACTTCCCCGGTTATATCCAAAGTATTCAAGGAGTTAGAAGATGGCAGCTAAAGACGTCGTATTCGGTGATTCCGCCCGTGCCAAGATGGTCGAAGGCGTGAACATTCTCGCCAACGCCGTGAAGGTCACGCTGGGTCCGAAGGGCCGCAACGTGGTCCTCGAGCGCAGCTTCGGCGGCCCGACGGTCACCAAGGACGGTGTGTCGGTCGCAAAAGAGATCGAACTGAAAGACAAGCTCCAGAACATGGGCGCGCAAATGGTCAAGGAAGTCGCTTCCAAGACCAGCGACAACGCAGGCGACGGCACGACGACCGCTACGGTTCTCGCGCAATCGATCGTCCGCGAAGGCATGAAGTACGTCGCATCGGGCATGAACCCGATGGACCTGAAGCGCGGCATCGACAAGGCTGTTGCAGCCGCAATCGAAGAACTGCGCAAGATCAGCAAGCCGTGCACGACCAACAAGGAAATCGCCCAGGTTGGCGCGATCTCGGCGAACAGCGATTCGTCGATCGGCGAGCGCATCGCTGAAGCAATGGACAAGGTCGGCAAGGAAGGCGTGATCACCGTCGAAGACGGCAAGTCGCTGCAAGACGAGCTGGACGTCGTCGAAGGTATGCAATTCGACCGCGGCTACCTGTCGCCGTACTTCATCAACAACCCGGACAAGCAAGTTGCCGTGCTCGACAACCCGTTCGTGCTGCTGCACGACAAGAAGGTGTCGAACATCCGTGATCTGCTGCCGGTTCTGGAACAAGTCGCGAAGGCTGGCCGTCCGCTGCTGATCATCGCTGAAGACGTCGAAGGCGAAGCGCTCGCAACGCTGGTCGTCAACAACATCCGCGGCATCCTGAAGACCGTTGCTGTGAAGGCACCGGGCTTCGGCGATCGTCGTAAGGCGATGCTGGAAGACATCGCGATCCTGACCGGCGGCCAGGTCATCGCAGAAGAAACCGGCCTGACGCTCGAGAAGGCAACGCTGGCTGAACTGGGCCAGGCGAAGCGTATCGAAGTGGGCAAGGAAAACACCACGATCATCGACGGCGCTGGCGAAGCAGCGAACATCGAAGCTCGCGTCAAGCAAGTGCGCAAGCAGATCGAAGAAGCGACCTCGGACTATGACCGTGAAAAGCTGCAAGAACGCGTTGCCAAGCTGGCAGGCGGCGTTGCAGTGATCAAGGTCGGTGCTGCGACCGAAGTCGAAATGAAGGAAAAGAAGGCACGTGTCGAAGACGCACTGCACGCAACGCGCGCAGCTGTGGAAGAAGGCATCGTCGCTGGTGGCGGCGTCGCGCTGATCCGTGCGCGTACGGCGATCGCTGGCCTGAAGGGCGCAAACGCCGATCAGGACGCAGGTATCAAGATCGTTCTGCGTGCAATGGAAGAGCCGCTGCGCCAGATCGTCACCAACGGTGGCGAAGAAGCGAGCGTCGTCGTGGCGGCGGTTGCTGCTGGCAAGGGCAACTACGGCTACAACGCAGCGACCGGCGAGTACGTCGACCTGGTTGACGCAGGTGTCGTGGACCCGACGAAGGTGACGCGCACGGCGCTGCAAAACGCAGCTTCGGTTGCTGGCCTGCTGCTGACGACCGACGCAGCTGTCTGCGAACTGCCGAAGGAAGAAGCTCCGATGCCTGGCGGCATGCCCGGCGGCATGGGCGGCATGGGCATGGACATGTAATTCCGCTCGGGCCTCGTGGTCCGGCCGCGTGGTTGGCCTGCCGCGCGTCTGGATCACGGACGAGGCCCGGTTGGAAGTCCATGTGGGGGAGTGCGCCGCGAGGCGTTTCCCCAAACGAAAAAACCCGCTCAGGCGGGTTTTTCGTTTGGAGCCGGCGTTGATGTGGCGGCCAGCAAGCGCTTCCGGACGCCCTTTGTCCGGATCAGGCGCCCGCGACGTGAGCCGCACGCTGAGCCGATCTTCCGAGACACTTTTCGCGCAGGTAGTGGAAAATCTGCGCGACGCTTTGCGCGGGGCTCAGCGTTCCGGTTTCGACATGCAGGTCAGGATCGATCGGTGCTTCATAGGGCGCTGATACGCCGGTGAACGAGCTGATCTCGCCAGACCTCGCTTTCGCGTAAAGACCTTTGGGATCGCGGCTTGCGCAGGTGGCGAGCGAGGCGGACACGTAGGTTTCGACGAACTTGTCGGCTCCGATGATCTCGCGCGCCATTGCGCGGTCTTCACGTAGCGGTGAAATCAGCGCGGTAATCACGATCAAACCCGCATCGTTCATCAACTGGGCGACGTGCGCGACGCGGCGGATGTTTTCGCGCCGGTCGTCGCGCTCGAAGCCCAGGTCGCTCGCCAGACCGTGGCGGATGTTATCGCCGTCGAGCACATAGCAGGCGTGACCGAGCGCGATTAGCCGCTCTTCGAGCGCGAACGCCAGTGTAGATTTACCGGCGCCGGACAGGCCGGTCAGCCAGATCGTGGCGGGCGTCTGATCGAATATGCGCATGCGGTCCTGCGCCGCGATCTTGCCGGTGAAGCGTTGCACGAAGATGGGCGGCTCTTTCATGTATAAGTTCTCCTGACTCCTTTGGCTCACTCGCAGTGCCAGCCTTGTCGCCACGTGCCAGCGTTGTGCAGGCGTTCCGTGGAATCCGCGATCGTAACGCAAAAGCCTTCTGGGATGCCGTCTGGCAGCGCAATCGAAAATCCGCTGTTCGAACTCGGATAGCCGGCGCTTGCCACATCGGGCCGCGGCTCGCCGCTGAGGCCGGTTGCGACGATCTGCGCGCCGATCCGCACTTCGAGCGGCACTTGCCGCTCCGGTCTGCTCAAGTTGACGGCCCAGCCGCGCACTACACCGTCCCCCACCGTGTCGACGAAGCCGTCGAACAGGTCGGCTAGCGGACGCCGCTGGCTTTGCGCGAACTCCAGATAAGTAGTCCGGTCTGAATAATTCGCTTTCGGCGGCACCGCTCACGGTGTCGACGCGAAAGCGGCGCAGAGGTTTAGCCACGACACAAGCACAAGGACGCAAAAACGCCGCAGTTTTCTGAGGATCATGCGCAGGTTGTGGCCAGCGCCGCAAAGCACGGCGTTGATCGCATCGCCCAGCGCTCCCTTCAGCCAGTTCCTGTCGAGTTTGCCATCGGCCTTCATATGACCGATGGCCGGTTCGATCGCACTGCGCCGCCGGATCATCGCGCGCAACGTTCGCGTGATACCACGCCGCAGACCGGGGTGGTAGACCTTCACGCCGTCCGGCTCAGCGCCCCGGTAACCACGGTCGACGATCGCGATTTCCGGTTTGACGTCACTGAGGATCGCCGCCTGCTCCAGCGCTTCCTCCAGCGTGTGGCCGTCGTACGGATTGCCCGGCATCGAGCGGGCACCTACCACCAGTCCCTCCCGATGCGTCGTCGTGATCGACACCTTGACGCCGAATTCGTACGGCGTACGAACTTTGCCCTTCGCCAGACATTCAACTTCCGGTGCGTGCAGCGCATACAGCTTATTTTTGTCCTTCGTCTTCTGCGTCAGGATTCGCTTCGTGCGGGCAATCAGTTCCTGCAGCTCAGCTCGCCTGTTATCAACCACCGTGTCGAGTTGCCGTTCGACGTCGCGCATGACCCGACCCACCCGCGAGCGCAGGGTGCGCAGTGCCTTTCCCA